>CP075902.1:0-625006 GCA_020386575.1 Phormidium sp. PBR-2020
TGGAATCAGGTTTTAGAACGGTTGCAAGGACAACTAAGCCAACCCACGTTTGAGACTTGGATTCAGACGGCGCGAGTTGAGTCCTTACAGGGGAATCGCTTACTCTTGCGGGCCCCGAATCCGTTTGCGTTGAATTGGCTGCAAAAGCATTATTTAACGACCATTACTGAGGTGGTGCGTGAAATTTTGGGGGATGAGGTGACGATTGAACTCTGTAGCGATCGCACCGGAGATGTGGAGGAACAGCAACTCAGTTGGTCGCCTCAAGTTGCGCCCCCGGAACCAAAATCCCAGACGAAACCGCCAGAATTGAATCCTAAAAATGTCTTTTCTCGCTTTGTGGTGGGTTCAAATAATCGCATGGCCCATGCGGCGGCGTTAGCGGTGGCGGAGTATCCGGGGCGAGAGTTTAATCCCTTATTTTTATGTGGGGGAGTGGGGTTAGGGAAAACACATTTAATGCAGGCGATCGGTCATTATCGTTTGGAGATTGACCGACAATCTCGGGTGTTTTATGTGTCAACCGAGCGGTTTACCAATGATTTGATTAGCGCAATTCGTCAGGATCAGATGCAGGCGTTTCGGGGTCATTACCGAACAGCGGATGTGTTGCTGGTGGATGATATTCAGTTTATTGAGGGGAAAGAATACACTCAGGAGGAGTTTTTCTATACCTTTAATGCGTTGCATGAGGTAGGGAAACAAATTGTCATCGCCAGCGATCGCCCACCCCATCAAATCCCGCAACTTCAGGAACGGCTCTGTTCTCGCTTTTCGATGGGTTTAATTGCCGATATTCAGCCCCCCGATTTAGAGACTCGCATGGCGATTTTACAGAAGAAAGCCGAATATGAGAATATGCGCCTTCCTCGGGAGGCGATCGAATATATTGCGTCTCGCTATACCTCTAATATCCGGGAATTGGAGGGAGCGTTAATTCGTGCGGTGGCCTATATTTCCATTTCGGGTTTACCGATGACCGTGAAAAATTTAGCACCTGTCTTGAGTTCTCACACGGAGAAAGTGGAAGCATCGCCACCGGTGGTGATGCGGGTTGTGGCGGAGGTGATGGGGATTTCGGTGGAGGATTTAAAAGGTTCGTCGCGGCGTCGGGAGATTTCCCAAGCGCGTCAGGTGGCGATGTATTTAATGCGTCAACATACGGATTTGAGTTTACCGAAGATTGGCGAAGTGTTTGGGGGCAAAGACCATACGACAGTGCTATATAGTTGCGACAAGGTGGCGCAACGGCGGGAGAACGACCCCCAGTTGGCGCAATTGTTACTGCAACTGGGCGATCGCATTAATTTGGCGAGTCATTAAGGGGGATTAATCGGGGAAGCGATCGATTAACTCCTCACGGGAGAGTTGTAAGAGGAGGGGCATTAACTCGCTGGAGGGACGGCGAATCATCCGGTCTAGGATGGCGTTGAGTTCGTCGTCTAGGGGACCGAAACGGGCTTCTAGGAGGCTGGCGATCGCCTCCCGCCGTTCTTGTTCTCGTCCCCGTTCAAGACCTCGTTCAAGACCTCGTTCAAGACCTTGCTCAAGACCTCGTTCAAGACCTCGTTCTAAGCCAGATAGTTTTGCTTCTTCAAGTTGTTGGTCAAACAGAGGAGATAAACGCATAATTAAGTCCCTATCCTCCTGATTTAGATTGGGGTTCATTTCTAGGTTAGCCTTGAGGCGATTGAGCAGCATTAAGGCATTGCCACGAAAGGGATTACCTGGGGGGAGTTGTTCAAGTTCATCGAAGGCCTGTTCTTGGACTTGTCCCCGCCCTAAGACCCTTAGCCATAGGGTATCCCTAGTCCGAGGGAGTTGGTGAATGACGATGATCGCGCTGCGCCATTGGGCGGACAACGGATAGATGCCTTCGCCCCAATTCTCCACCTCCAGGGTAGCACCAAAGCCTTCTAAAAGAGAGGCTGAGGCGGTTGGGGTAAGAATCCAGAGGCGGGGTTGGTCTGACTCAGCGAGTGAGGTTTGCTGGCGTCGGGCTTCTCGTCGCAGTTCGGCGGAGATGACCAGGAGTTTGAGGACGCAATCGCGGATTTCGTCGGCGGTGACGGGGTTACGGTAGGGTTCGAAGATGGCGGGAGAGTGCAGGGTTCGGGCCAGGAGGCCTAGGGGTTCGGCTGAGAGACGAGGTTCAGGGTTGGGGTTAAACCAGAGGTCGATTTGACGGACTTCTCCCGCCACCCGTCGCGGTGATTGGATGGTTCCGTACGGGGTGAGGAGTTCTTCGAGGTAGTCTTTGGCAAATTGGTCGTGGATGAAACGGGTCACGGGAGTGAGGGCAGAGGGGCTGTGGGAATCATACCAGAGGCTCTACTCTCATTGGGGTGTCGTGAGGGGTTAATTTCCCTGAAAGCGATCGATTAACTCCTCACGGGAGAGTTGCATGAGCAGGGGCATTAACTCGTTGCTAGATAGGCGCAACATGGAGTCTAAACAATTGGTTAACTCCTCATCTAATGCACCAAAACGGGTTTCAAGGAGAGCGGTGATGGTCTGTTTTCGCCCTCGTTCTAAGCCCGACAGTTGAGCGGCTTCAAGTTGTTGGTCAAACAGAGGAGATAAACGCATAATTAACTCTCTATCCTCCGAGTTGGGGGTGGTGTTGGTTTCTAAGTCAGCCTTGAGGCGATTAAGCAGAATTAAGGCATTGCTGCGGAAGGGATTGTCTGGGGGAAGTTGTGCCAGGTCGTCAATGGCCTGTTGCTGAACTCGACCCCGCCCTAACACCCTCAGCCAGAGCGTATCCAGGGAACGAGGCAGTCGGTGAATGACGACAATGGCTCCTGGCAATCCTACGGGAAAGTGATAGATGCCCTCGCCCCAATTCTCTACATCTAGGGTAGCACCAAAGCTTGCTAAGAGCGGCTCAGAGGCAGTTGGGGTAAGAATCCAGAGGCGGGGTTGGTTTGACTCAGCGAGTGAGGTTTGCTGGCGTCGTGCGTCTCGTCGAACCTCGGCGGAGATGACGAGGAGTTTGAGGAGACAATCGCGGATTTCGTCGAGGGTGACGGGGTTCCGATAGGGTTCGAAGATGGCGGGAGTGTGGAGGGTTCGGGCCAGGAGTCCTAGGGGGGCCGGGGATAGGGGACATTCGGCGTTGGGGGAAAACCAAAGGTCGATTTGGCGGACTTCTCCGGCCACTCGTCGCGGTGATTGGATGGTGACCTAGGGGGTTAGGAGTTCTTCGAGGTAATCTTTGGCAAATTGGTCGTGGATGAAACGAGTCACGGGAGTGAGGGCGGGGGGGCTGTGGGGATGATATCAGAGGTTAGTCAGGGGAAGGGGGACGAGGCGGGAGGTTGCAAACGGCGCGGTCTTGGTCGGTGACGTTGGGATTATGGGTGAGGTAGGGACGCAGCCAGTCACAGGCGAGATCGATTTGTTCGTCTAAGCTGTTGACGCGCCACACCTTTACGGTTCCGTCGCGGGAAGCGGAAAGCACCTGGCGACCATCATTGCTAAATTGAGCAGTCATGACTGGACTCGAATGACCCTCAAAGGAGTGGAGAAGTTCGCCCGTCTGCACATCCCATAGCTTCACTGTTCCGTCCAAGGAAGTGGAAAGAATCTGGCGACCATCTGGGCTGACCTGGGCATTGATGACCGGACCCGAATGACCCTCAAAGGAGTGGAAGAGTTCGCCGGTCTGCACACCCCACAGCTTCACTGTTCCGTCCGAGGAAGCTGAAACTACCTGACGGCCATCACCGCTGAATCGGGCATTGATGACCCAATACGAATGACCCTCAAAGGAATGGAGGAGTTCGCCGGTCTGCACATCCCATAGCTTCACTGTTCCGTCCGAGGAAGCCGAAACCACCTGGCGTCCATCCCCACTGAATTGGACACTGTTAACCGAACCTGAATGACCATCAAAGGAGTGTAGGAGTTCGCCGGTCTGCACATCCCATAGCTTCAACGTTTCGTCGTCGGAAGTGGAAAGAATCTGGCGACCATCTGGGCTGAATTGGACACTGTCAACCGAACCTGAATGACCCTCAAAGGAGTGGAGGAGTTCTCCCGTCTGCACATCCCACAGCTTCATCGTTTCATCCCAGGAAGCCGAAACCACCTGACGACCATCACCGCTGAATCGGGCATTGATGACCGGACCTGAATGACCCTCAAAGGAATGGAGGAGTTCCCCCATCTGCACATCCCATAGCTTCATCGTTTCATCCCAGGAAGCCGAAACCACCTGGCGTCCATCGGGGCTGAATTGGACACTGTCAACCGAACCTGAATGACCCTCAAAGGAGTGGAGGAGTTCCCCCATCTGCACATCCCAGAGCTTCAACGTTCCGTCCAAGGAAGCTGAAACTACCTGGCGTCCATCGGGGCTGAATTGGACACTGTCGATCCTATTTGAATGACTATCAAAGGCATGGAGGAGTTCGCCCGTCTGCACCACATCCCATAGCTTTACCGTTCTATTCCCGGAAGTCAAAACCACCTGGCGTCCATCAGGGCTGAATTGGACACTGTCGATCCTATTTGAATGACCCTCAAGAGACTGGAGAAGTTCGCCGGTTTGCACATCCCACAGCTTCACCGTTCCGTCCGAGGAAGCCGAAACCACCTGGTGACCATCTTCGCTGAATTGGACACTGTTAACCCAATTGGAATGACCATCAAAGGCATGGAGGAGTTCGCCGGTTTGCACATCCCACAGCTTCATCGTTCTGTCTTCGGAAGCGGAAAGCACCTGGCGACCATCTTTGCTGAATTGGGCGGTCTTGACCGGACTCGAATGACCATCAAAGGCATGGAGGAGTTCGCCGGTCTGCACATCCCACAGCTTCATCGTTCCGTCAGCTGAAGCCAAAACCACCTGGCGACCATCGGGGCTGAGTAGGGCAAATATGTCCTCACCGAAATCATCCTCAAAGGAGTTTAGAAGTTCGCCGGTCTGCACATCCCACAGCTTCACGATTACCTTTTCGATTCTGTGGGAGGAAGCCGCGTCGTTTCGATAAAGAACTATCCGATAATGTAACAATGAAGATACCTGGCGACCATCTCTACTGAATTGGGGGTTGCCAACATACTCAAGAGACTGGAGAAGTTCGCCGGTCTGCACATCCCACAGCTTTACCGTTCCATCCCAGGAAGCCGAAACCACCTGGCGTCCATCGCCGCTGAATTGGACATTGTTGACCCTACCTGAATGACCCTCAAAGGACTGAAGAAGTTCGCCGGTTTGAACATCCCAAAGCTTCACGGTTTCGTCCGAGGAGGCCGAAACCACTTGGCGACCATCGTCGCTGAATTGGACATTGTTGACCTGGGCGGAATGACCTTCAAGGGACTGGAGGAGTTCCCCTGTCTGCATATCCCACAAATTCACTGTTTCGTCCGAGGAAGCCGAAAGGACTTGGCGACCATTGGGGGTGAATCGGGCAGTCGTGACCGAATCCGAATGACCCTCAAAACTATTCCTGAAGTTGATATCCCGTAAAATCTGATTGAGTCGATAGATGGGTTGAACCGTGGGATAGGTTGATGATGAGCCAACAAATTGCTGCAACTCCCGAGCATTGGCAGTTGCCGTCAAGAGGGCTTCGAGTTGCTGATGCCGCTCAAACTGTCCTGAAGCCATACGGCTTTGTCGTTCCAAACGGGTGAAAAACTTTGCTGTGCGGAACTCCCCCGTTGCCCAGGTGCTGACCCCTAAGGACACTGCCATCACCAGTCCCCCCACGGCACTGAGCCAACGGGTTCGCCGCTTGACTTGGGTTTGCTGCTGTTTCAGGGCCTCTAGGGTTTGTTCCGCCGCCAGCCGTTGTCGCCGTTCCTCCTCTAACGCCGCCAGTAAATCCGACTGACGAGAAGCTTGGATAAACTCCGCCAAATAATCATGCACTAACTGAAACCGGGGCGGTTCTCCGGGGATTTCCAACACTAACCCGGAGCCGGTGAAAATCTCCAAGACCAACCCCAAGGCTTCAGCTAAGGACAGCGGCGAAGATAATGTGCCTCCAGCGGTTGGCTGAAGTTGGGGAATGTCCTCTAATGCTTGCAATAAATCCGCTTCCCTTCGCAGGGGGCGCGTGCCTCGTTCGTCGGTCAGGAGGAGCAGAATGGCGTTGGCCAGGTCTTGCTGCTCGGGGCCACAATCGCCGACGATATCATCTAAATAGCGGCTGATTAGGGTCTGTTTTGGGCAGTCCCCTAGGGCTTTGTAATGGGGCAGAGTCCATCGTTGCTCGGACTCTAACTGAAAGCCCACAATCTGAAGCTCGATGGGGCGTACTTCTTCTGTCTCTTGACTTAAATCGGCGACGAGCTGCGATCGCAGTTCCGGAGAAAAATGGGGCGCGAGTTGGGTCAAAATGGCTAGGGTTCGCTGGGGGGAGAAGTTGCCCAATTTGTACAACATCTCTTTGTCGAGGATGTTCTGACCAATGCACTGCATGGACTCCAATTCATTGCAGGGCAACAAGCCGGTTAAGTCCGGGGTGCGCAGGGAAAACACCACCTTCAGCGCCCCCAAGTTGACCACATCACTGCACAGGTGACCGATGAAGTCAAAAAAGGCTCGCTGCTCTTGGGGACTGGGATGGGTCAGGAAAAACTCCTCAAATTGGTCAAAGATTAAAATGACCTGATGATGATGCTGGTGCAAGGCCAGGAGTTGGGCTTTGATGGCATCTAAGGGAGTTTTTCGGGCGGTGAGGGCATCTTGAGAGAGGGCATCTTGAGAGAGGGCATCTTGTAGCTGCGATCGCCAACTCTCGTACACTCGTAACAGGATGGGCATCCCCTGTCGGCCGCCGTCAAAAATATGTTGTCGCAACAGAGGCAGCAGTCCCGCATTGACTAGGGAACTTTTCCCCACCCCAGACTCCCCATGAATGACGATGATTTTATGCTGTCTGTCATGGAGTCGTTGCAGAAGTAACCGGATATCATCCCCCCGTCCCGATCGCCCAATTTCGGGGGATAATTCATCAAGACGACGACAAGGCTGGAAAATTTCCTCAAGGCGGCTGGCCCCGATAAACGATCGCGTCCCGGCGTAACGCTCGACTTGCTGAATCTGTTGGCGGGTTTGGAAGGCGTGGAGATAGTCGCGCGTGTCCTGGAAATACAACTGATGCAGGTGAACCAGTCCCTGCAACCAGAGACGGGGAAAGGGGAACCCAGCTAACCCCCGAAGACGGCGATTCACGGTCACTAAGGCGGCGATTTGCTCAGAGACTGGGGCTGGTGGTGAGGTCTGGAGGCTGAGGGCTAAGGCCGCCAATAGGCCCACCACCGCCCGCTGTTCGACGATATCGGCCAAATCCCCTAGGTTAGAGTTTGAGTCAGAGGGTTGGGCCTCCCGCAACAATTGGACGCTACAGTCAAACTCCTGTTGTGGGACGCGAATTGCTTCAGGAGAGAGAGCAGGAATGGTCGTGAGAGGACTTAAGGGCCGATGTTGGTCTTGCTTCTGTTGCGCCTGTTCTTGCCGCCAGAGGCTCACGATGCCCCGCTGAAATGCCCCCCAACTCAACCGTTGAGAGCGACCTGTCTGCCACACTTTGCCGCCTTGTTCGAGGCCTTGTTCAAGGGCCATCTCAGCTTGGTCGAGATCGTCTTCTTGCAAGGCCTGGTGACTGCGAAGTAGGGCTAAATCCGCTTGTAAATCGGGGGCCAGGGACTTTCCCAAGGCGTTGAGTTCTTGTTGAGCCAAGTCGAGGTCTTGTTGCTGTTGGGGAGACAGCAGCGGTTCCATTCCTAGCCATTGTTCGTCTGATGCCTGGGGGAGTTTTTGGAAAAATGTCTGGGTGAGGGTGGTGAGGAGATTTTGTAAGTCTTGGGATTCGGCATAAAACTGTTTAGACGTGGCCCAGCTTTCTAAGTCATTGGCCACATGAAACATCTGGGTAAAGCTGGTGTCGTTTAACCAGAGGGCGATGGGGAACGGACAGACGTGACGTAGGCGATCGCGAACCTGATTTGTGGTGGCTAAAAATCCTGGTATATCCCGCAGTTGGTTTAACCCTAGCAGTTGCAATCCCCCTTGGTCTAGCTGGGGATAGGTTTGACGAATCTGCTCAATGTCTTGCAACAGATGCTGACTGGTGGGTCGTAATCGATACTGATAGAGGGTAAATTGATGAATTTCCTGACAGGTCTGTGTCAGTTTTTGCGACCAGCGATCGCATAATGGCTCATAGTTGCACCGTACTAAAATGAGTTTAAATTCTCCCTGGGATAGGGCGATCGCCTGAGCCAATTGGTGTAGGGTTTTCTCATTGTTGGCAGCAACATCCATTGGTGTTAATAGTGAATAGTTGATAGTGAATAGTTAATAGTTAAAATTTTGACGTGGTGTTAATTGGGTTAGGATGGGTCTGGGGTTAGGTTGGGGGATTCTAGGAGGATGGGATTGACGTCAAACCAGGAGGTTCGGTCTTCTCGATATTCAAAGACCATGCGACTGCGAATGAGTTTGTTATAGCCCACTTCGTCTTGCACTTGCTTGGTTTGCCGCACTTGGTTGAGTAAGTGCCATTCTTCTTGGGAAATTGCCAGGGTCATTTCATTGCAGCGATTGGCGATTGTCCCCTCTAAGGTGGCTGCGGTGAGGGGCAGTTGCATTTCCTCTTCTAACCATTGGGCTAACAGTTGCAGTAAGTCTCGCACATGACCGCCACTGACTCGACAGAGGCGATCGAACACTGCCATACTGTCGAAGATTTCCCCCACTCGTTCGAGTCGTTGGGACTCGGTTAAGTCAGGAAAGGCGCGGGCTAAGACCATTTGTTTGAGTTTTTCTAATCCCTCCAGACAGTCCTCTCCCGTCCGTCGTTTCAGGGCAATCATGGGTAAACATTCCGGTTGATAGTGAAACCGCTGGGTGAGGTTGCCAAATTCATTAGAAAAGCGCAAGCCTAGGGGCATGGTATAGATGGTATGACAGGCCAGTTGACTCAAAATATGCCCGCGATCGACAAATAAATACTCTTGCTGCAATCGCCCGGAGGGTTTCTGGCGGTTATCGAGGCGATCGAGGTTATCAACAATGACGACTAACCCGGCATAGCCTTTGGCTTTCAAACTCTCAATTCCTGGCTCAAGTAAATCTTCATTGATGGTCTTGAGTAATCCCGTAATTTGCGGATTTAGATATTGGCTTAATCGCTCGCGGATTGTGGGGTCATTTTTAGCTTTGATGGTTAATGAGGCAATGCCTGCTGACAAGGAAAAAGATTTTTTCTCAGTGTCAAATCCTCCTTTCAGGCTTGACTCTTCCCCAGGAATAGGGACACCAAATGATGCCTTGATGTCAATATCAGTCATCAGAACTTCTGTGGTTCTTTCAAGCAAGCGTCGTAACCCTTTTGCCTCAGGCTCGGTGATTTTTTCTAAGGTTTGACTAACTCGTCTCGCAACAATCAGCAGAACATCCACCACATCGACATCTGCCATGTCTAAATCTTCATCGGATTCAAAATTAACCACACAAAATCCTTCAGACTCTAACTCTGCCTGCAATTTATTGAGTTCCGTGGATTTGCCGCAGCCAATATGTCCAGTAAAGAGGGAACAACTGGGCTGATCGTCTAATAAAACCGCAATGCGATGCTTGAGCCGCCGGACAATATCAACGCCTCGAACCTGGGTAAAGTCGATATAATATTTCCTATCTTCATCCCGACTTACCCTCAAGGTTTTACTGGGATTGATGGCTCGAAAGAAGGAGACATAATTCAGAGGCTTAGAGGAATCTGTCATGCTATCGAGTCGGGTTAAAATTTGAGTTTCACGGTCTCTTTTAGTATAACCAGGCTTTTTGAGCTTGTCATCCTCAAGACGACTCGGTTCAGAAAGAATCTTGGAGTCGAGTGAAAATTGAGTTGTCACAGTTCGTTCTCCCGACCTTGGCTGCGATCCCTGATATCAGCAAAGTCATCCTCTGTATAAACCAACTTTTCTTGCTCAATGACAGCTCTAAAATTCAGAACCCCTTGCCAAAAACGTTGGCTACGGCTTTTATCAAAATCCGACAGTAAATACGCCTTCATCTCTTCAAAATCGCCTCGTTGTGCTGTCCCTGCCTCCACGGTTTGTAACACCTCCTGAGCGTTGGCGGCAATTTCACTCCGCCGCGCTTCAATTCGGCGCTTATAGAGCAATTCAAATAGACGTTCTTGCTCCTCATCAGGTAACGCCTCAATCGACTCAATAATCTGTTGAAATGTCATCGTTCTACCCTCCCGTTCATGAACAAGTTTAACCGATTATGAGACAGGTTGCATCTCCGCTTAGTCGGTCTGTTGCCGATGCAGGGTAAACTGAATCAAAATCTGGAATCCCCCACATTCTCAATAGTACACCGATATTCCGAGACTTATTGATAATAATCGACCTCAACGACTGGATGGCTTGCGATCGCCGTCCCAAAAGAATTATTAAAGCTACAGACTTTTGGGGTCAAGCAAAATTTCATGAGTTCCCTCTGGCAAAAAATGAAGTGGAGCCGTTGAAAATCTTTATAAATATGGTAAAATCGTGGTGTTTTAAGTATTTCTGCTAGGTCGAGCGATCGCCCGATAAGACCCAAAATCTTCAAAAAACATCAATCACTATCTATGGTATCATCCTATCAAGGTTGGAATCTAACGGACGCAGAACGAGAAAAATATCGCCAAACCTCAAAAGCATCGAGTCAAGCGAAAGCTAAAGCGATGCGCGGGGAGGGGTTAACTCCTGTTCATGAGATTAACCATCCTAACTTAAACCCTGAAGATTTAATGCCGCAATTACCTAAACATGGCTTGCGATCGCTCTCTTTATTCAGTGGTGGAGGTGGCTTAGACTTGGGATTTGAGCGAGCCGGATTTGACCATATTGCCTCTTATGAAGTCTTAGAAGATGCTGGAAAAACCCTGAAACAGAATCGGTCAAACTGGACTGTATTTTCAGGAAAATCAGGTGATGTTCGACAGGTAGATTGGACAATCTATCGGAATCAGGTCGATGTAGTCCACGGCGGCCCTCCCTGTCAGCCGTTTTCAATTGCGGGAAGACAGCAGGGAAAAGGGGATGAACGAGATATGTTTCCTGAGTTTGTGCGGGCTATCTTGGAAATTAGACCTTCTGCTTTTGTGGCAGAAAATGTTTCGGCATTGTCGAGCAAAAAATTTAATGACTATGTTTTTAACGAAATACAAAAACCACTCTTAAAACAATATAACGTACTGCAAATTACGTTATATGCACCAGATTTTGGGATTCCTCAATCGAGAAAGCGTGTCTTTTTTGTTGGCTTCAAAGACAGAAACTTCTTTAATAAATTTGTAAAACCTGAGCCAGTTTATACCTGGGAACATCTAGTTATAAAGCGTCATCAGACAACAAGTGCATCCTCTCCAGAACAACTCAATTTATTTGAATTAGACCATCCCCAATTAAAGCCTTGTTTGGGAGTAAGAGAAGCGTTAGGACTCCCGGATATTGGTGTTGACGCTCTAGCCCCCACCCTTCGCAGTGGTTTAACCGGCCCCCGTCATACTACCTCAATTTTAAATAGTTCTTCGGCTCAAAAACTCTGGAGAACCCTCGAAATTTGGCCCAATGGTGTAGCAGCTAATCGGGAAAATGCTAGATTATTTGTTGCTAAAAATAAGCACTTTCGTCTCTCTGTTGCTGACTGTGCAATTTTGCAAGGATTTCCGGAATCTTGGCAGTTTTCTGGAGCAGTTTATATGGCATTGGGGCAAATTGGTAATGCTGTTCCTCCGCCGTTAGGTTATCAAGTAGCTTGTGCAATTCATCAGGCGTTAAAGCCATCAACCGTTCAGGGTTAGAACTCCTATAGGTTGCTAGGAGTCTGAGCCAGATACTCGGACAAGTTCTCGTAAGCGTTGAGCATGATTCTGGGTAATTTTTTCCCAGTCCTGAAAATAGGAGCCGGGAATATGGGGATTGTTTAATGTTGAGCCTCGTTGAATCAGGTAGCGACAACGATCGCGCAAAATTTCTAGCATCCGCTGATCCGAATATCCCTCGTCAAGATCCATTTTAGCTCGATAGTCATTCAAAGTATATTGACGTTTTTGTAAAGCCTTAGCATCATTAAGTGTATAGCGAGATTTTTTACCTAAAATGTCGTACAGATCAGCAAGTTTTAATCGGTCAGGAAGCCGTTGAGCAATTTGCTGATCTGGGGCAATATACTGAGCTTTTTCTTGAATCCAAGGAGCCATCATTTCAGGAGACGCATATAAACAATAGCGAAGTGAGCGGCCCGTCTGGTCATAAAATCCAAACAGCCAATGTTTGCCCTGCCATTTCTGTACATGGTCAAAGCTGAAATCTCGAACTGTGGTGACAGAGGCAGTGGTGGTCGATTTCAGTTCAAAAGGAATGTTTTGTTCCTCCATCTCCAGTATGGCATCCACTCCACTGCGACTGGGACGCTCAGGCTTTTTCAGTCCAAACAGGGTAATGAGTTCATTTTCCCGTCGATCATCTTGTACGGACATTCTCAGCCATTGATGGATTAAGGAACAGAGAGAAGAAACAGAACCTAAAACAAGAAATAGCGTTGGGCCATGGGTAAACTCTCCGCCGGTTCACAGGTTAATAACTCCCCATCGGCCCGAACCTCATAGGTTTCGGGATCAACCTCAATCTGGGGTAAGGCATTATTCAACTTCAAATCCCCTTTGCTAATCTGGCGAGTGTTCGATACCCCCAGGGTGGGTTTTTGTAACCCCAGTTGACGGCCAACCTCCGCCTCAACCGCCACTTGGGAGACAAAGGTGACTGACGTGGCCGCGATCGCCCCCCCATAACTGCCAAACATGGGCCGCATATGGACTGGCTGCGGGGTGGGAATACTGGCATTGGCATCCCCCATCTGGGCCCAAGCAATCATCCCCCCTTTCACCACTAACTCCGGCTTCACCCCAAACATGGCCGGTTTCCAGAGACATAAATCCGCGAGTTTCCCCGCTTCAACGGAACCCACATGATGGGAAATCCCATGCACGATCGCCGGATTAATCGTGTACTTGGCCACATAGCGTTTGGCCCGCATATTGTCATGGCGATCGCAGTCAGCCCCCAACGGCCCTCGCTGCACTTTCATCTTATGGGCCGTCTGCCAGGTTCGGATGATATTCTCCCCAACCCGTCCCATCGCTTGGGAATCGGAGGAAATAATACTAAATGCCCCTAAATCATGCAAAATATCCTCCGCTGCAATAGTTTCGCGGCGAATTCGGGACTCGGCAAAGGCCACATCTTCGGGAATGTTGCGATCGAGGTGGTGACACACCATCAACATATCCAGATGTTCTTCTAAGGTGTTCACCGTATAGGGCCGGGTGGGATTCGTCGAAGACGGTAAAACATTGGCCACCCCACAGACTTTGATGATATCTGGGGCATGACCGCCCCCAGCGCCCTCGGTATGATAGGTATGAATGGCCCGATTCTTGAAGGCGGCGATGGTGTTTTCTACAAACCCGGCTTCGTTGAGAGTGTCGGTGTGAATCGCCACTTGCACATCATACTCGTCGGCGACGCTGAGACACGTGTCAATGGCGGCGGGAGTGGTTCCCCAGTCTTCATGGAGTTTTAACCCCAAGGCCCCGGCCATGACTTGTTCGACTAATCCCCGTTTTTGGGAACTGTTCCCTTTTCCCATAAAGCCGAGATTAACGGGGAAGGCGTCGGCCGCTTGTAGCATCCGCTGGATGTTCCAGGAACCGGGGGTGCAGGTGGTGGCGTTGGTTCCGGTGGTTGGGCCGGTTCCGCCGCCAATCATGGTAGTGATTCCTGAGGCGATCGCCGTCTCAATCAATTGCGGACAAATAAAGTGAATGTGACTATCAATTCCCCCAGCGGTGACGATACAGCCTTCAGCGGCGATCGCCTCGGTGGCGGGGCCGATAATAATATCAACGTTATCCTGAATATGAGGGTTTCCCGCTTTGCCAATTTTGCAAATTTTGCCGTCTTTAATGCCAATGTCGGCTTTAACAATGCCCCACCAATCGAGAATTAGGGCGTTGGTAATCACCACGTCTACTGCGCCTTCTTCGCGAGAAATGGGGGATTGTCCCATGCCATCTCGGATGACTTTTCCCCCGCCAAATTTTACTTCGTCGCCATAGGTGGTATAGTCTCGTTCAACTTCGATAATAATGTCGGTATCGGCTAGGCGGAGGCGATCGCCCACGGTGGGACCAAAGGTTTCAGCGTAGGCGCGGCGATTCATGAAGTAAGGCATGGGATAAAAGAAGGGAACAGGGAATAGGGGGGAGAAGGCAAGAGGGTAACCACAGAGTCACAGAGGACACAGAGGAGGAGGAGGGGGAAGAACTAACCTCGCCCTACGGGCACCCTTCCTAGGAGGGGAAGGAGGGTTATTTTTTCTTTTTCTTCTTCTTCTCTTTTTTCGACTTTTTCTTGTCTTTGCTGTCCTTATCGTCTGATTTTTCGTCTAGGGAACCGTTGATTAAACCATTGAATCCGTAGATTTCACGAGTTCCAGCTAGGGTGACCAACTCTACCTCTTTCTCATCTCCGGGTTCAAAGCGGACGGCGGTTCCGGCGGGGATGTTGAGACGCATTCCTCGGGTTTGGTCGCGGTCAAAATTGAGGGCGGTGTTGACTTCAAAAAAGTGGAAATGGGAGCCAATTTGAACCGGGCGATCGCCACTGTTGGCGACGGTAATTTTGAGTTTTGGACGGTCGGCGTTGAGTTCAATTTCACCCTCTAGGGGCAATAGTTCTCCGGGAATCATGAAGGGTTCTCCTTATGGTTTTTGCAGTTTAGGCAACAGTTGGGGTCGCCCAAATTAGGATTTACAGATAGAATGGGTTAAATAATGGGGTCGTGAACAGTGACTAATTTAGTCCCATCGGGAAAGGTGGCCTCAACTTGTACTTCCGTGACCATTTCGGCGATGCCGTCCATGACATCATCACGGGATAACAGCGTTTTGCCAAACTGCATTAACTCCGCCACCGATCGCCCCTCTCTGGCCCCCTCTAAAATTCCCGCTGTAATATAGGCCACCGCTTCGGGATAGTTGAGTTTTAAGCCTTTGGCTTTGCGACGTTCAGCTAATAACGCTGCTGTGAAAATGAGCAGTTTATCTTTTTCTTGGGGAGACAGTTGCATAGAGAGTACGCCCTCGGGGACATTAATAGGACCAAATGCGGGGAATCGTGACGAGGCGATCGCCTTGAGATTGACGTAGCAGTTGCCACAAATCGAGGAAAGCGGCGGTGGCGTTCTGGGTCGATCGCCCTCGATACCGGCATATTACCCCAGATTGGCGACAGGAGAGGGCAATCTCTCCCTCAATCTCTCGCTGTTGCCAGAGATGACGGACGTTGTCGACGATTTCTGGGGAAACGGCCTGGCCAATCCAGGCTAGGGTTCCCACCACTGGCTGGCCGTTTAAACCATTGGGGGCATCCAAGAGAGGGGAACCGCCGTCGAGATGTTGGCGATCAATCCAGAGGGGAATCCCGTTTTGCCAGACTTCCGTTTGCGATCGCCAGTAGCCGCTGTTAAACCGTTCGCCTCGGGCCGTTCGCCCAAATCGTAGTAACTCCCACCCCAGCCAAACGGCATTTTCCCCTAAGTTGACTCGCACCTGTTGCTGAAACTTCGCTCCATCAAAGACGATGCTTTCACGGGGAATATACTCCAAATAGGCATCGTGATCTAGGGACATGGTCAGGGTTTGTTGAGATTCGGGGCCGTTGCTGCGATAGAGTTTACTGGCGGAGACGGTGGTGAGGCTGGCTTCGGCGTGGGGATGGAGGGTAATCTCTTGGCTGAGGCGATCGCCCCCGACAATTCCCCCAGCGGTATGGAGAATCAGACTTTGACAGGTTTTGCCGTCGGGATGGAAACTCCGTTGCAGTTTGAGGGGAGACTGGCTATAGGAATCCACCACGCGGGTAATATCACCCTGTTTGGCGTAGCTGAGTTTGAGTTTACCTTGCCAGGGAGTCGTCACGTTGGGTAATGGCTAATTAAGACTTAACAGAGATGCGATCGCACAAAGGACTCAATCTCATCAAGGCCCTGTTGCGTTTTCAGATTGGCGAAGACAAAGGGACGTTCTCCCCGCATTTTGGCCGCATCTCGTTCCATAACCCCTAAGTCTGCCCCAACATAGGGGGCCAGGTCAATTTTGTTAATTACCAACAAATCCGATTTCGTGATTCCGGGGCCGCCTTTGCGGGGAATTTTGTCCCCGGCGGAAACATCAATCACATAGAGGGTTAAATCCACCAACTCGGGGCTAAACGTCGCCGCCAAATTATCGCCGCCACTTTCAACAAATAGGATATCCAGAGGATTGAACTTGAGTTCGAGTTGTTCGACGGCCGCTAAGTTCAATGACGCATCTTCGCGAATCGCCGTATGGGGACAGCCGCCGGTTTCCACTCCCAGGATGCGATCGCCCGCTAAGGCCTGAGACTTCACCAAAAACTGGGCATCTTCTTGGGTGTAGATGTCATTCGTCACCACCGCTAACTCTAAATCCCCCCGCAACCGCTTACAGAGGGCATCGACGAGGGCCGTTTTCCCGGAACCCACTGGCCCAGCAATTCCAACACGTAAAGGGGTCATAACGCTGTCATTACCTCTTGATTAACTGCGAAAGAGACGGCTGTAGAGGGTTTCATGCTGCATACTGGCCAGACTCGCCCCCCAAGTACAGGCGAATAAGTCCTCATCGCCCAAACTGAGAAGACGCTGAGAACCCGCCTCTAAAACGGGGTGAAGTTGCCGAATTAGCCGCTGTCCGCTCGTTTGCCCCAGAGGAATCAATTTAACACCGGCTCCAATCAGATTACTGCTCCAACTGTGCAGATAGCCTAGTATGGCATCTTCTAAGGGGATTTTCCAATGGGCCACTGCTAGGGCGTAGGCAATGGCTAGATTACAATTGGGGGCCAGTTCCCGGCGACAGGTGGCTAAGTCAAGGAGTTGCGGCGAAATCTCCTCTAAATCCGTTAACAGACGCAGCAGAGAATTGCCCATCTGCCAACTTTGCTGTTGCAATTCCCGACTGTCGCGACTGGCGGTTAGCCAATGGTTCCAATAGACCAATGTGTCGAGGTCAGAGTGAGTTAGGGCGTGATAGGCTCGCACTAGGATAGCCCCTTCGACGGCGATCGCCCCAAACTGCAACTCCATCTCCAACCAACTCCCCAGTTGGGCCGCGTCGCTAATCTGTTGCTGTTCCACCAAGGTTTCTAGGCCCTCAGAGTAGTTATAGGCCCCCAGGGGCAGGCCTGGACTGGTTAACTGCAATAAATTAAGTAATGATGACATCCGTGAAACTCCCAGAACACAAGGGTTTTAGCTTAAGCATCCCCAAGATAGCAAAAAAAATCCGCAAAACCCTTGACATCCCCTGAGGGCGTTGTTAGTATAGTTATCGCTGACTCGTTGGGGCGTCGCCAAGCGGTAAGGCAGCGGGTTTTGGTCCCGCCATTCGGAGGTTCGAATCCTTCCGCCCCAGTTTAAAGGATAGACTCTGGTCTATCTGAAAGAGGTTGTCTCCGGACAGCCTCTTTCGTCGTTTCTGGCTATCGGGAACCGTTCACCCGTTGAGAGACTCAATCTCTCGGGCCACGAGTTTCTGAAACTCTGCGTTACATTGTTGGTTGAGATGGATGGATGCGGCCAGGAGTTCCGTGAGAATGCGCGATCGCTGACGCTCGTTAATATGAGGAAGTTGCAGTTGATGGATGAGCGTTGTGACATTTTCGCATTCTCGCGCCAGTTCATCCACTTGTTTGAAAAGTTCCGTCTTTTTCATAGATTTTTAGGGTAAAAAGTTGACAATTTACGCATTTTATGTAAGCAAAAACAGGTTGTCTTAGTCCATTTGCCCCGATCCATTTTAGCGGCAGTGGGGACGGGGCAAAAGTCTGCCTTTAGTGGGATATTTCTTTGACGGTATAGAGGGGTCGTCCTTTGACTTCTTCGTAAATGCGGCCAATATATTCCCCTAAAATGCCAATACAGACTAATTGAACTGCCCCGAGAAAGAAGATCGCAATGGTGATAATCGTTGCCCCAATTAACGGAGATTCGGGATAGACTAAACGCCAATATAGAACTAAAAACACCATAATGATGGCGATCGCAGCCGCTAGAAGTCCTAGGTAAGTGGCGAAGCGTAGGGGAACCTTAGAAAAGGACATGATCCCATCAATTGCTAAAGACAGAGATTTACGAAAGGTATATTTTACCTCACCGGCAAAGCGGGGACTACGGCTAAATTGCAATGAGGTTTGACGGAACCCCACCCAGGCCCGTAAGCCGCGAATATAGCGATTGCGTTCGGGCATGGAATTGAGTAAATCGACCACCTGTTTATCCATTAAACAGAAGTCTCCAGAATCCGTGGGAATGGCCACATCTGCTAAGCGTCGCAAAACTCGATAAAAGCCATAAGCCAGCAGCCGTTTTAGCCAAGGATCTTGATGACGGGCGATGCGTTGGGCGTAAATCACCTGATAGCCCTGTTGCCATTTCTCCAGTAACTCGGGGATGAGTTCTGGGGGGTCTTGTAAATCCGCATCCATGACAATCACGGCTTTTCCAGAGACGAAATTCAAGCCCCCGGTGACGGCAATTTGATGACCAAAGTTTCGGGCAAAACTGAGATAGCGAAATTGGGAGTTTTGTTGATGATACTGACGCAGAAGTCCGAGAGTGCGATCGCCACTGCCATCATCGACAAATAACACCTCGTAGGGCTGCCCCACTGCCTCTGTCACCGCCGTTAATCGTTGCACTAACTCGGGGAGATTATCCTCCTCATTAAAGACGGGAATTACTACGGAATAGAGGGGAGAAGCCATCAGACGGTATCGAGTCCTAGGGGTTATTTTTAAGGATTATTTAGTGGCAACAACGGCGATATTCCAAGCCATACGTTTCATTCCGGGGACTTTCTTGAGGATGCGATCGCAACGTTCCAAACGACTATATAAGGGCTTCAACCGCTGTTGTTCTTTTATGATTTTCTTCCAATAGCGTTCCTCATTGGGATGGACTCGTTCAATCAAATAAAACTGTAGAAAAATCCACAAAGTTGCCAGCCAAAAAGTGTTATAGCGAGTTTCTGAAAAGAGTGGTTTAATCTCTTTGACGATGTTGATATGCAGCGGCGTTTCATCGTCCGTACGGACATCTGTTGCCATCCGTCGATAGACATTAATCACGGGATTATGACGGAGGGGGTCCCAAAAACACAGTTTTCCCCCTGGCTTGAGAACTCGGTGCATCTCTTGAATAGCAATCATAGGGTTGGGAATATGATGTAAGAGATTCGCCGCATAGACAATATCAAAACTATCGTCAGGATAGTCAATATCCATCGCATTGATAACCTTTCCTTCCACCTGAACCCCATTATGTTCAGCGAGTTTCAGAGCCACCTCCACCATTCCCGGCGAGTAATCACTGGCGACACAATGGGCCCCACGAGTCCCAAAATAGACACTATTTTCACCCGCCCCGCAACCCACATCTAAGAGGCGTTTACCCTGGACGTTGCCCAACTGTTTCAGAATAAAGCGGTTTTCCGGGGCAGTACAGGCTTCAAAGTAGTCTTCTACCTGAATCCCATCGATATCAATTCCGGCGGCCCAGCGATCATGAAAGGCTTGCTCTTTGGCGAGAACATCGTCATGGGTATCGTTGTGCAGGGGATCTGAAGATAAAGACATGGGTTCAGCCAAACGATTGCAAGAGTTCAATTTATCATATAGCACTCGGCCCTACCCTCTAACCCTAGAGCGATCGCCCTCTAAGCCCCCAGTTACGCCCAGTTAGGCCTCCACGGTTAACTGGTTCAAAGAGAGGGGTTCACTGAAGGATTGGCGAGTTTCTGCGGTGAGGCGATTGAGATATTGCAGAAGCTGCCGGGCCAGGGGACGATGGATTTGATAGGTTTTCGAATCTGGGAAAAACTGGAATAAGGGGGTGGTGGCCACGTTCTCATAGAAGGGAAATTCACGGGATTCTGGGGTTAACCACTCATCATCAGGAGCTGTGGGGATTAATCCTGAGGGGAGTTGGTTGTTGAGTAGGGCCGTAAGTCGGGATTCGATGCCCCCCATGTGAATCCCCCGCAGTTCTAGGAGGCTGATGACCTCTTGATGGGAGACGGGGCGATCGGGAACGGTTTGTAACAGTTCGTATAAGAGGAAGAAATCACTATATTGCTGTTTCCCATGGGCGGGATTGAGGGGATAGTGGAGAAATTGAGCTAAACCAGCGGCAATGGGGTTGAAGTGACGACTGGGGACAGAGCGAGCCGATGCTGGGGATTGACTGACAACAACAGCATTGGGGAGTTTCTGTTGCAGCCAGGGGGCAATATCGATGAGGCCATTAGCTGAGTCTCCGGTGAGTAAAACGCGAGAAATTCCCTCAACGGAGAGGCCCAATTCGCTAAAAAATTGGTTTAACTCTTGGTTGAGTTGTTCAAAGAAGGGAACAAACACCGTTTCCTGGACTTGATGACGATGAAGCCGCCCCCAACGTCCCGCCAGTTCAAATTCCGTGCGATCGCTCACCTGTAACGCCCCTAACACCTGACGGGCTAATTCCCGGGCCTCTTGGCGATCCTCCTCTGCATCTAACCATTGCTGAAACGCGATGCGAGTGGCTACATCGGGCCGGCCACTGTGAGGCAATTCCTCTAACTCCATCGCCCCAAGTCGGGTACACCACTCGGGATGAGGAGCCAGCATTAACTGAATCAACACATCATCGGCTAAATCTCGATGGCCATAAGCCACATGTCGTTCTCCCAGAGGAAGGGGAAGCTGGCTAAATCCTTCGGGGGAGACAGCGGTGGCCCGATTCCTGAGTTGAAAGGGAGCTAGGGCAATGTCGCGGGCCCCTACAACCATGACAAGGGTAATGCCCCGTTCTGTGGTGTCGATGGCCCAAGTTGAGCTTGGGGCTAGGTTAGCGGGGGCTTCGGCTTCCGTCTGAGCGTCAGCGGGAGAGTCGAGCGGACGTTTAAGGGAGCCATCAAACGAGTCATCCAGGGCATAGACAAGGGCCGCGAGGGGAGCCTTACAGAAGCCGATGCGATCAGGACGGGGGACTAATCCCGCTTGTAGAGCGGCTTCCCGGATATTAAAACGGAAGGCATCATTACTAGAGATGGGTTCGCGAATGATGACTCCCCCAAGTTTGCTGAGAATCTGCGGTAAGGGGGGCAAATCGGGAGCGAGTTCGGGGCGATTGCAGTGGTAGAGTTGGGCAGTTTTCAGTTGGCGGAAGAGGCGGGTGAGGATATCGCGACTGCTGGCCAGGGGTAAATCGTAATTGAGCGATCGCCCCAACACGGGTTCTAGGGTTCCCCGACGACTACGCCAGGGAATCATAATCCCTAACACCTGCTCGAACTCGTCAAAGATAATTCCCTCATCGAGCGATCGCGTCTCCAGGCCCACCCGCCAGGAGGGCAACGATAGACTCTCTCCTGGGGAGTCTTGGGATGAGTTAGACGCCGCTTTCGTAGATTGCTGTCGGGCGATCGCCGGTAACTCAAACCAGGGCTGTCGTTCCCCTTCAGGTTGCCACCCCAAACGATACTGCTGGCCCGTATAGGCACAACTGAGAACCGCCGCCCAACCGCGATCGCTCCAGTCAATGCCTAAATACCAATCCCGATGGTGACTATTTTCTAGCCAAATGGGTGGGGGAGCTTGAACTCGCCCTAGTTTGGCAGTTGCTGGTTTGGGCCGTGGCGGCCGAGGGGGGGAGATGGGGTGACGCTTCGCCTGGGGAATGGGGGTTGGGCGATGGCTAATCTCTGGAGACGGTATTTCCCGCTCAGCTTCAGGTTCATCAGCTTCAGGCTCATCAGTCTCAGGTTCATCAACCTCAGGTTCATCAGCCTCAGGTTCATCTTCAGGGAGGTTGCTGAACAGATCCATCAGGGCCAAGATGGGATCGTTCTCCTCCTGAGGCTCATCACCCTCTTCCGTCTCCGATTCCGTCACGTCTTCGGGCCAGACAAAAGGATTCTCAAATGTCAAATCCTCCTCGTTGTCAGCTAAGTCCGACCTAACCGTCAAATCTGCCTCTGAGGAAACTGGGGCGGTATTCTGAGCCAGAGAGTCTGGAATGTCGTCGAGTTTTTCTAGGTCTAACTCTAATTGACGGCGGGTTTCCGGTTCACAGTCAAGATAAACCCGAGATTCTGAGTCAGTTTCATCTGGGAGTAAACGAGCATCCTCCAGGATATCCTCCTCCTCAGGAGCCGCCTCCAGGGTTCCTCCCATGAGGGCGATCGCCTCTGTGAGACTACCAATGGTATCCCCAGAGGGTCTTGAGTCCTCGTGGGCGATCGCCTCCTCGATTGCCTCAGATTCTGTGATCTCGACCTCCTGGGGGGGAGATTCAACAAAAATATCGTCCTCCTCGACCGCCTCCTCCCTCGGACAATCCAAGGTGTCATCGGCGGCCGGCTCGTTCCCATCTTCCCACGACGCAGCCAACTCCGCCAACTCCGCTGCGATCGCCGCCTCTTCGGGAGAGAGTTCATCAGACACAGGCGGAGAAGGAGCGGAGATGGGCCGGCCAGGGGGAGAGGAGAAGCGAGATAATCGGCGTTGAGGAGGATGGCCTCGACTTTGGGGAATTGTCTCGCCACTGTCGTCGTCGTCGTCTTCGTCGTCGTTGCTGCTGGAACTCTCAGACTCAGACTCGGTATCTGCGAAACTACTGTAAAAGTTATCGAGTTCGCGGTCTAAATTTTTATCCGGAGTCGGATTGGGTTTAAGTCCCTGTTGGACGGATTGGTTCAGTTCTTGTTCGAGATCCAAGGCCGCCTGTTCACTGGACCAAGACATCGGTTCCGAGTCAGCGGTGAACCAAGACTCAAAATCATCCTCAACCGACCCCGATTTGGGCGAGGTGGAGGCTTTAGATTTAGGGTCAGGGGCGGCAGAAGACATGGAAGGAGGGGTTAACGGGTCATCACTGAGGGTGTCAGGGGGTGCAGAGGAGACGTTTACTGCTGGCTCTGGCTCTGGCTCTGGCTCTGGCTCTGGCTCTGGCTCGTCCTCTAAGTCCTCTGGGAGAGAGTCATCGGAGGAGACGAACTCCTGAGTAGCTCCAGTGGCTCCCTCCAATTCTGCCATGTTTGTTTCCAATTGGTCAGTCTCTGATGAACTCTCTTGGGATTCAACGGGAGGTTCAGGGGAAAAGTCCGACTCAGGAATGACCGAAGCGACGGGAATTTGGTTATCATCCTCGGGATTGTCATCTTCTGCAAGTTCGGGGACTGCTTCTGGGGACTCCTCCTCACCCTCAGTAGCCTTAGCAAGGTCAGGATCTTCTGACGGACTGGCCCCTAGAGAGTCAGGAGTTGGAGAGTCCACGATCGCCTCAACGGCGGCATCGAGTTCGAGGGAATTGTCAGCAGCCAGGGAGTCGGTTAACTCCAGGGTACTATCCAAACGGGCCCCCAACTGGCGCACCAGAGCGGCTACAATGGCTTCCCCTTGTTGGCTAAAGTTGTAGATATTTTGAATGCTGCGGGTTAAAGAGGTTTCATAGCCCTGGAGATTAGCAATGACCCCATCAAAAATCCTGCGTAGGTTATCGTCGAGGTTCAACAATAGGCGATCGGCGTCGGCTTGCACGGCTTGCAGGTGTTGGCGACGTTCTTCAGGATTGAGTAACGGGGCCACCGACTCGTCATCGCTTGTGGAGGAATTGGAGGGGGGAGCCGGATCGCTGTTTTCCAGTCGGGCCACCTCTTGGGCCAGGCGATCGCGATGCTGTCGTAACCCCGCGAGTTCCGCTTGAAAGGGTTGCAGTAGGCGATCGCGCCAATCCTCCTCAACAGGCAACTGGGGGGTCGTTTCTGCTGCCGACGGCTCCCCATCCGAGTCCTGAACTGTCCTGAGATAGTCCCGCAGCCGCAGTAGGATCTCCCGAGTGCGATCGGGGTCTATTTCAACTGAGGACTCGGCGAGAAACTCGTCGATTTCCGCGATGAGATATGTTGGGGGCAAGGGTTGAGAGGTCATAGGCTCCATGAGTCACGGCAATCTGTCAAACGATCAAGACGTTAAAGCAATGCCCAAATTTTAAGCGGTTGTTGGGGTCACTCCTAGTTCAGCCGGGGAAAAGCTTGGGATATCACGGATGCCAACCTCATCCTCGGGCCTGATGCAACCGCAACAGTTGTAACGTTTCTATGCCAACCCCAGCCCAAAGACCAGGCAACGCCCAATTGCCTGATAAGATCAAGAAAACCGGATCAGACCCCTCCATCGCGCCAATGCTGATCTAGGATAGAGAAGCCCTCATGGAAGCAACCCCGACTTGTGCCTGAGCTTTAGTCTGAGACGCCTAGTTGAGGATTGTTACCCTTAGACTTCAGTCGGCTCAGCTAATCCTGGCGAGCTGCCTCAGATTCGACCGATTTCAACCGATATGTGACGACCTCATGGAAGACCGGTATCACCCTCGTGAAGCGCATCAGAATCCCGAACTCGAAAAGAAGCTCCGGGCCACTCCTTTCTTTGCGGGTTTACCTGAACGGATGGTTGACGATGCCCTTGCCCATGTGGTAACGCGCACGCATCCCCCGAACCAAGTCATGCTACTGGAAAATGACTGGGGGAGTTCTGTCTATTTCATTTTGGAAGGCTGGGCTAAAATTCGCACCTATAACATTGATGGCAAGGAAGTCACCCTCAACATTCTCGGGAGTGGCGAAATTTTTGGTGAGATGGCCGCCTTGGACGAAGTGCCTCGTTCTACAGATGTAATTACCCTGGCCCCAACCACCATCGGCAATATGCCGGCCCAAGATTTTGTCCATCTGGTGAAGACGGAACCCCTGGCGGGGATTCGTTTGGCTCAGTTGATGGGCCGTCGTTTGCGTCAGGTGAATCGTCGTCTGCGCTTGCGGGAGTCCGATAGTACCTCGCGGGTGGCAGATATTTTGCTGTTTTTGGCGGAAGGACAGGGAACTCGTGACGAAACTGGGGGAATGGAGATTCCTAATTTGCCCCATCGGGAGTTGAGTAGTCTCAGCGGCTTGGCCCGGGAGACGGTAACGCGGGTGTTGAGCAAGTTAGAGAAGAAGGGCCTGATTTCGCGCGATCGCGAGATGATTCGTATTCCTGATGTCTATGCCCTGGAACGAATGCTAACTTAAGTCCCCTGCACGTAGACCCCTGCACGTGAGCGATAACTCTCTATGACTCGATCGCAACAGTCGCCGTTACCGATGGTGGAAACGGCATTTCTTGCCAGTACCGCCAGTTTAATTTGGCTGATTAACTATTATTTTCCTCTCGGCCCCCTGTTGCGGATCTTTTTCCCGATTCCCATGGCGTTAGTCTATTTACGCTGGGGGAAACGGGCATCCTGGATGTCGGCGTTGGTGTCAGGACTGTTGCTGTCGGTGTTGATGGGACCGACGCGCAGTGTCCTGTTTATTGTGCCTTACGGTTTACAGGGAGTTCTGTTGGGGGTGCTGTGGAAACGACGAGCCAGTTGGGGGGTGGCGATCGCCCTAACGGGACTGTTAGGGGCCTTTGGGGTCTTTTTTCGGGTCTGGTTGGTCTCGATTCTCCTAGGCGAAGATTTATGGGTCTATTTCACCGTTCAGATGACCCAGTTGCTCAATTGGGGCTTTGAAAAGCTCGGCTGGCTGATTCAACCGAGTTTAACCTGGGTTCAAGTCCTTTCAATTCTGGCGATTCTGATTAACAGTCTCGTCTATGTGTTTGTGGTTCACTTGGGAGCGTTGCTATTGCTCGATCGCCTGGGAAACCCCATTCCTCGCCCTCCCCAATGGGTTCAAAGAATTTTGGCGTTGGACTATGACGATGAGGCGACGTGAACTGGGAGTCTTCGTTGGTTCGAGTCTATACGGAAACCGCTCGGGGTCAGGCCTGGTTAGAGCGTTATCGGGGAACCTCGCCCCTTTTTGCCTGTGTGTTTGGCTTTACGGAAACGGGAACCCTGCCAGAGATCTCGGCGGCGGGCCGGACTCCTGCTGATCGTCGTAAAACGGCTTTGGCGGATGCGGAATATCTCCTCGGTGGTGGGACCACTCCCCCTCACTATCCGCTTCCTCCTCTCACAGCAGGAGCCTCCCCAGCGGTTATCTCGCGGGCGGTCATTGAGGGACTGTCTCTACCTCTCTATGTATTTGATGCGGGTTTACCGGCGGCGATTCCTCAGCCGTCTCCCTTACCCACCGCCACGGTGGTGGAACGGTTCCCGGCGGTTCCCGCGCGCTGTTTAACCACCGGCGCGGCGATGACGGCTACGCAAGTGCAGGATCTGTTTGCGGCAGGGTTGGCTTGGGGCGATCGCCTGGCGAACCATTGTGATTACGCAATTCTCGGAGAATGTGTGGTGGGAGGGACGACCACGGCCCTGGCGGTGTTGTTAGCCTTGGGAATTGCGGCTGAGGGACAGGTCAATAGTAGTTATCCCCTCTGCAATCACCAGCGTAAACAGGATGTGGTGGATGAGGGGTTACGGCGGTGGCGAGAACGAGGGGGGGATTCGGGCCCCTTTGGGGTGCTTCAGGGACTCGGGGACCCCATGCAGGTGGTGGTGGCGGGGTTGGGGTTGGCCCTGAGTCGTCGCTGTGGCGTGTTGTTGGCTGGTGGGACGCAAATGCTGGCGGTGTATGCTCTGTTGCGGGCGATCGCTCAGGAGCTTGACTATCCTTGGCGGCCTGAGCAGATTGTGGTGGGAACAACCCGCTGGGTGGCGGAAGATCCGACGGGGCAAACGGTTGAGTTGGCTAAAACTCTAGGAGATGTATCGCTGTTGGCCACGCAGTTAAGTTTTCGTCAGGCCCGATTTCCTCAGTTACGAGCCTATGAAGCGGGGTATGTCAAGGAAGGGGTTGGAGCCGGCGGTTGTGCGATCGCTGCGAGTTTACAAGGATGGACGGCCTCGTCTCTCTTAGCGGCTATTGAAACCGGCTTGTCCCAGTTAATTGGCTAACCGTCACGAATCAGTTGTGAGTGAGTCTCTCGTTGGGGTTGCCCCCCTGATATCGGAGGATATCAGGATGACTCAGAAGTCGTCCAAGATTATCGTTGTCGCTCTTGGATGAGGTGATGCTTGCGTTGGGCAAAATCTGTCCGCGAAAGTAGTTGTTCTTCTAGAGCTGCAATCCGATTGTAGGCGGCGGTCAGTTGGGCTGTCAGTCGCTGAATCTGCAATTCGGGCGCGATATCAGCTTCGGGGCTGGCCTGTCCAAGACCGGGGCGAGATTCATCGCCTAAGACATCTTTGTGTTGCATGAAATGTCCCCAATCTTGGGCGCTATCGGTGACCAAAGGAGTTTCTAGGGATGGCTCAGGGGTTAAGCTGGATTCAGGGAGCAAATGGGAGCTATTCTGCTCAAGAACTTGTGCTAGTTTCAGATTAAGACGCTCAATCGTCTCATAGAGTCCATCGACCTTGCTGTTTAAGGTCAGTATCTGATGTTGTACGGAATCCATAGCTTGATATCTCGACGGTTTACAGGTGATTACCCATTTATAGTAGTCAAGAATTTTGGAAATCCTAATTTACTTCTAGTTTATTTAACTTTTACAAAAAAGGTCGTGGTAAATACAATTTAAGTTGGCTTTTGTAAAGCTTGTGTAAAGTTGTCGTAACAAGGGTTGCAATTGGCGATCGCCCATACAGATTAGGGGTTCAGAGCTATGTCCCTACCATCGCAACTCGGTGCGAGACGAATCCACCTCATCATCGACTGCGACAAAACTTGGGTTAAGCAACATCACGCAAGAGATGGCTTCCGGGAGGGGGCTTCTCCTAGTTGTATCGCTCATCTCCTGTCCTCGTCTAGGATTGCGCGAATTCAGCTTAAAGGACAGTCAACAAAACGCTATGCTGAAAGGTGCAATGGAATTATACAAAAGCTACTTTGTCTGTTAGTCGCCGCTCTCTCTTAACTGGTGCGATCGCCGTCGGAGTCGCCCAACTCTTGACAGGATGTCAAACCGCGTCAGACCAACATCTAGTGGTGAAATTCCTCCGGGATGCTGTCCCACCTCCGATGTTGGGAGAATTTCGCCGTTTTTTGGGACGACGGGTCAATTTTGATTTCTCTGCTGAGCCTCAGTTAGCGGATTTATTTGAGGCGTTGGTTCGTTGGCACCATCAGGGAGAGGCTTCTGACAATGGCTCAGGCTGGCTTCCCTGGAGGCGATCGCCGCAAATCCCCCAGTTAACGTTATTGGGTCACAGTTGGCTCCCCAGGGCCATCGAGGCGGAGTTAATTCAGCCTCTGAACCCTCAAGTCTGGGAAAACTGGGAGAATCTACCTCAAGATCCCATTGCTTGGCGGGATTTAGCTCGTCAGGGCGATCGCCTCTGGGGGGCCCCCTATCGTTGGGGAACTACCGTTATGGTCTATCGCAAGGATAAGTTTGCCCGCCTAGGTTGGACGCCCCAAGATTGGTCAGATTTATGGCGAGAGGAGTTACGGGGACGAGTGGCCCTATTGGACAGTCCCCGAGAGGTGATCGGCTTAACCCTGAAAAAATTAGGCTATTCCTACAACCATGACAGTCCCCAGGACATTCCAGAGTTATTCGAGGAACTCCAGGCCCTTCAGCGACAACTGTTGTTTTATTCTTCAACAGCCTTTCAGCAGCCCCTACTTCGGGGAGATATCTGGGTAGCCCAGGGCTACTCACGGGATATCCTAGCGATTCCCCAATACGGGCAACAGTTAGCGGCGGTGGTTCCCCAGTCAGGGACGGCCCTCTGGGCCGATTACTGGGTGCGTCCAGCGGGCGTAGAGGTACAGGGGTTAGGCGATCGCTGGATCGACTTCTGCTGGAAACCCCGCATCGCCCAACAGCTTTCGTTATTAGGGTTTGCCGCCTCCCCCCAGGTTCTCGGGACGGCTCAAGGGGATCTCCCGGAAGCCTTACGGAAAAACTCAGTCCTTCTCCCCGAGGGCGATCGGCTACAACGCAGCGAATTTATTGACTTAGACTTAGGGGAGGCGAGTTTAAATCAATATCGACAAATCTGGCAGCAGTTACGGCGAGAGGAATAGGCAGTAGGCAGTAGCAGTAGGCAGTAGGCAGTAGGCAGAGGGCAACCACAAGGGATTGCCCCTACGAGATTCCCCCCTCTTGCCTCTTGCCTTTTGCCTCTTGCCTTCTTCTTCCCTAAAGCGTTTCCAAATAGGCCAACAGATCTGACATAATTTGGGGACTCGGTTGGAATTGGGGCATCGGTGGCGTGTCCCCTTTAATGACTTGATGGATGAGGCTGGCCCGGGACTTATGAGCCGAGACATCCCGTAAACTGGGGCCGACTAGCCCGTTAGAGCCATCCCCATGACACCCGGAACAGTTCATCTGAAAAATGGCGTACCCCTGTTTGGGGTCTCCGTCGAGGGCTAACACCTCTTGAATGTAGGGATCAGAGGTCTGCCAATGGTGAATCGTAACCATCGACAGGCCAATGATGAGCAACCCCAGCATAGTGCAGATGGAGAGTTGCCGGATGAGGCGATCGATGTTGAAGTGTAGAGCGGGCGTTTTCAAAAGCGTTTGCCAGCAGAGACTCGGACGGGTTTATATAAATATACCAATCTTCTTCAATCTTAAAGGACGGACCTAGCAAAATCCAAGGGACTTGGGGAATTGACGGAGCCGACTTTGAGGGGTTGGCTCAACCCCAGGGCGGCGATCGCCCCAGAAGCCCGTACAATAGTAAACCAGAGCCAACTTAATATCTTTTACATTACGAGGAGAATAGACTCATGGTAGAACCCTTACTGGCCGGTATTGTTCTAGGACTGGTCCCCATCACCCTGGCTGGCCTGTTTGTCGCGGCCTATCTTCAATATCGTCGCGGCAACGCTCTCACGAAAGAGTAACCCCTGAGTTGACAGCAATAACTCCTTAGAAGTGGACATTTTAAAATGGGCACTTGATACTCAAAGATTTTATTTGGGTATAATCTTTGACGATAGCCAGTGTCTTATATAGTCCGACTATTGCTGTTAATCCTGGCGGGGAGGTTCAGCAAAAACAACCACCCGATTCTAGCGGGTGGTTGCCCCCAGCTGGGGTAGGTTCATGATGCCTGTTCTCAGGTGGCCCGTTGAATCACTAACTCTAATACCCGCTTTTTCTCTCGCGGCTCAATCCCGAGTAAGCGGACATAATCGCCGGGATGCTCTAGCAGATAAGCCTGAATCGAATTAATTAGCTCATATTCAGGCTTATTATCAAAGGTCGGCCCAATTTTCCAAGAATTAGCACGATAACGGCGGCGATCGGCATATTCCAAACCGAGATGATTCCCCTGAGCCAGTTGCGCCCGAATTTGTGTCAACACGGGACCATTTAAACCCGAGGAGGGTTGAGAACCATTCCGAGAATGACCCCGAGACGTCATCCCCGTTAAACAGGCGGCATCCTCAGCACAATGATATCCTGCCAGCAAATCCTGATTGACTTGCACCACATGTTCAGAAAAGTGGCGATCGGACTCGTTGGCATCAGGGAGACGTTCAGCGGCTTGAGGGGTGGTGATGACGGCTCCCGAGGGAATATATTTACCTGGGGGAATTTCCACATCTTGAATTAGGGCGTGCATCATGACAATGCAGCCATCCCCGAGTTTAGCGTTGAACACCGTCGAACGGAAGCCGACAAAGCAATCATCCCCCACATAGGCTGGCCCGTGAATTAGGGACATATGGGTGATGCAGGTATTTTGGCCAATCCAAACGGAGTAGAGTTCTCCATCATCTCCGGTGACTCGTCCTTCTTCGAGGCCATGGATGACTACGCCATCTTGGATGTTGGTGTTAGCACCAATATGGAAGGGTGAGCCTTCATCGGCGCGAATGGAGGTTCCCGGGGCAATGAGAACGTTGGCTTCTAGGCGGACATCTCCAATGAGGGTGGCGCGGGGGTGAACATAGTCAGAATGATGAATTTGAGGCGCTTCTAGGTCTTGATCCCAGGGCGTTGGGGGATTGGCTTGATGTCGAAACGGCATGAGATAGAAATTTCAGATTCTCGTAGATGGGAGTTATAGCAATAGCAGGGATGGATAGGACAGAAACTACGTAGGGGCAATCCCTTGTGGTTGCCCTTTTCCGGCAAAGATTGTCCTAAGCGAACCTTCACTTGCTATACAAGTTTTGGGGCTATTTTCATAGAATGAGAATCATTATCTCATGGTTGGGGTACAGGGGAGAAGAAGCCTCTTGCCCCTACGTCTTTTCTTTTGCCTGTTCCCTCCTGCTATAACAGTAGGTGCATTCATTTACGAATAGGCCCCCTATGGTTTTCACTCCTGTGATTCTCGCCGGCGGTAAAGGCGAACGATTTTGGCCCCTGAGTCGCCTGGAACGCCCGAAACAATTTCTTTGCCTCGATGGGAGCGATCGCAGCCTCTTGCAAGCCACCGCCGATCGCCTGCTTCCCCTGGCTAACGGCTGGCAGAACCTCTGGGTGATTACCGCTAGCCATCTGGCCGACGGCGTGCGTCAACAGTTGCCAGAACTCCCTGAAGCCAATCTCCTCATTGAACCGGACGGCCGAGACACCGCCCCCGCCGTGGCTTGGACAACCTTAGAAATCAGCCAACGCCATGGCCCCGAGGCGGTGGTGGGCTTTTTCCCCGCCGATCACTGGATTGATCCCCCCGAAGCCTTCCACCACACCCTCCACGCCGCCATTGAGGTGGCCCAACAGCAAGGGGCGATCGTTACCCTAGGGGTTAAACCCAGCTATCCCTCCACGGGCTACGGCTACATCGAACAAGGGGAACCCCAGGGAACTGTTAAAGACTTAGCCGCCTTCCAAGTAGCCCGCTTTACCGAAAAACCCGATCGCCCCACAGCCGAAGACTTTCTGGCCAGCGGACGATTTAGCTGGAATAGTGGCATTTTCATCTTCCAAGCCGGTGTGGCCCTAGCTGAACTGAAACAATACGCCCCAGACCTGATGCAACAGCTTCAGCAAGAGGGTGTTAACGCCTATCCCAACCTCACCAAAATCAGTATCGACTATGCCCTAATGGAGAAAACCCAACGGGCCGCCGTCCTTCCCGTCTCCTTTGGCTGGGACGATCTCGGGGATTGGAACGCCCTTGATCGCCTGCAAGTGGAAAACACCCACCCCGAATCCAGCAACGTCGAACTGGGCCGCCATATCGGGCAAGATAGCCAAAATAGTATTTTCTATAACAGCAATCCGGACGAACTTATTGTCACCATTGGCCTAGAGGATGTGGTCGTCGTTCGCGATGGCAATGCTACCCTCATTGTCAAGAAAGACCGTACCCAGGACATTAAATCAGTTTTAAAAACCCTAAAAGAGGACGTAAACTTACAACAATTCCTCTAACTTCATTCAGGCTCTTCTCAATCTAAAATAACAGTTTAGGATGTGATCATGGCAAATATCAACTCCGATGACATGAACCCCGCGACCCTGTTCGGCTTTGCGCCTGATACGGGCTTCTCGACTTTCGGTCAAGTTCAGGAAGAATCGAACCATCCTGATGTTCTCACCGATGGGGGCGACTTAATTCAGAACCGTAACTATACCCTAATTGTTGATCGCAGCGCTAACATGATTTTGGTCGATCCCACCCATGACATTACCCTTCAGTCTATCCTTGAAGATGCGACTTTAGCGGTGGCCACCCATTGCGAACGGCTAGATCTCAAGGGAATCGACCTCTACTTTTATAACAACAGCTTCCAATACTGCGATCGCGTTACCTCCAGCCGCATTCCAGCCCTCTTTAATCAACATCCTCCCGCCGGCAAACCCCAATTAGCCCCAGTCCTCCAAGATGCCATTAATCGCTATTTTCACCATCGCCGCTATGGGGAAAGCAAACAAAATGGTGAAATCATTTTCGTGTTGCTTGGCAGTCTTCCCGAAGATACGGAAGCCGTTAAAACGACGATTATTTCCGCCTCGAAACGTCTCAGTTGTGAAGAAGAACTCGGCATTCTATTACTACAAGTTGGAACCAATCTCGAACTGCAATCCTTTCTGATTAGCCTAGACGACGAATTAGAAAGCCTCGGGGCCAAATTCGACATTTGCGATGCCGTCACCTTCGATACCATCAACCGTGCCACGCTCTCGGAAGTCCTCCTTGCCGCCATTACTGACTAAGGCCCCAAACTCCTTTAATTGCTCACGGGGAGGAGAATCGTCACCGTGGTTCCCTGGCCACATCCCTCACTGTCTACGAAAATCTTGCCTTTCATTAAAGACACCAGATTAGCGGCGATCGCCAACCCCAAACCGGGGCCGCGACGGCCTTCAGGACAGCCTTCAATTTTAGTAAACGGTTGAAAAAGCTTGTCCTGTTGCTTAGGATCAATGCCAATTCCACTATCGGAAACCGCAATAATTGCCTCTGGCAGTTCGTGATAACTGGTTCGGCCCATGGGGGCACTAATGGCCGTTGAGAGGGTAATGGAGCCTCGTTCCGTGAACTGGATCGCATTCTCAAAGATAATTATCAACACCTGTTTCAGCATCTGGCGATCGGCCGTCACCCGTAATGGGGGCGGAAAATCGCGACGTTCTAGGTCAAGATTCGCCTCCTTCAACGTCGAGCGATGGTCTTCCACCACCTCATCCAAGAGCGTTTGTAAATCCACCGAGGTCAACTCCGGTGTCATCTGGCCCGAATGAATCTGAGTTAAATCGGCAATATCCTCCATCAACTCTAGTAGCCGTGTTCCCAACTTCCGCAACCGATGTAGGTCCTGCTGATCCTGCTGAGAATACTCATGGGGGCGATCGCTCAAGGACTGAATCCGCCTGATGGCTTCTTCAATCGGCCGATGGAACTCCTCAGCCAGATTATGTAAATACAAATCCTTGAGGCGATCCGTTTCCCGCAAGGCCCCATTTTCCTGTTCTAACCGAGCCACAGTGGTTTGAAAGCGCAACGCCAAGCGATTAAAACTCTTGCCCAATACCCCCACCTCTTGCGACGCATCCTCAACCCGTATGGGAGTTGTCATACCTGCCGAACGTCGTCCCAACTGGGCCATAGACTTTGTCAGCCGTCGTAGCGGTTGACTCAGCCAAGCCGCTAATTGCCAACCCATCACCACCGCCGTCACCATGGCAATCAGGCCCAACATGCTGATGATGATTAGATTCAGCCAGATGGGTTGCATTAACTCCGTATTGGCAACGGTGACCACCACTAACCAATCTAACCCCCACTCATCCCGAAAAGGGGTCACTTGCAAAACATAGCGTCGGTTAGCCTGAGAAAAGGCCATAATTTGGGTTCCCTGGAGATTCTGCAAATCGCCAAACCGGTTCAGTAGGGTGTTAGCCGCCGTGCGGATTGTACTGTTGGAACTATTGAGCACATCTATCGATTCAGGGCGATCGCCCTCAGCCCTGACCTCATCCCGCAATTGTTGCGGGGCGGAACTGGCAATGAGATCCCCTTGGCGATCGATAATAAACGCCTGACCCCCCTGCATCAGCGTCAGTTGTCGTAGAAACGAACCGAGGGGGGCAATATCCGTTTCTACCCCCAGGGTTCCCCGTAATTCCCCTGTATTCCCATAAACCGGGGCGATCGCCAGCAAGTTTCCCGAGGGCAGGTGCTGCCAGAGCGGGCCTGACGGGGGCTGGATTGTCACCTGATTGAGAATTTCAGACAGAGTTTCTGGGATTTCCTCCGATTCAGGCAAAAACCGTCCTTGGCGACTAATAGGAGTCATATCCCACTGGTTCATCTCCTGAGTCGTGCGATATAGACGGGCGGTTCCGTCCTCTTCTCGGGATAGCAGGAGTTGTCCCTCCATCGCCTCACTGTAAAAGAGGGTTTGCATCTCAAAGGCTTGCATCTGTTCCCAGAAGTAAGTTCCCATTACCTGCCAGTCCTCTAAACTCAGGCGATCGAGACTCAACGCCGCTGCATTGGTTTGACTCACTTGGCGAGGCGTGGCCAGATAATCGCTTAAATACTGGAGAATGTGACGACTGACCTCATTCTGTAGTTGAGTGGCAAACTCCTCCACCGTTCGCTGGCCCGAACGGTAAGAGGAAAAGCTGATCGCCGCCGTAAAGACCAGAAGTAATAACACCAGAGGCGTTGTCAACGCGGTACGCAATGACAGTTTTGGAGAGGGACGGTTAGAAGTCGGGCGAAAAAACACGAGTTTGAGGAGGGTAGGAGGGGTGGCTAAAACTGTGGAGACAGGCATCACCCAAAACAGGGATAACCCTGGAGACAACATAGGGTTACCAATGGGTTCCACTACTGACTAGGATATCGCGACCTTAGCCGGCCGTTGGGTAAAGGTCAGGGAAATCCCCTAATTTCGATAAACTGGTGGTGTTGAACCTTCAGGGGATTTCCCCATTGAGTCGGATGTTATGGCTGTTACTCCTCGAACCTTGGCACGTTGGAAACAAGAGAAACGTCCCTTAGTGGCGTTGACAGCTTGGGATTATGCGATCGCCAAAGTCTTAGATGAAGCGGGGGTGGATCTGATCCTCGTCGGTGATTCCTTAGCCATGGTGGCCCTGGGGTACGAGACCACCCTACCCCTGACCCTAGAGGAAATGTTGCACCACGCCAAAGCCGTCCGTCGAGGGGTAAAACAGGCCCTGCTGGTGGTGGATTTGCCCTTCCTCACCTATCAAGAAAGTCCTCAACAGGCCCTCCATTCCGCCGGCCGTGTCTTGAAGGAAACCGGGGCCGCCGCCGTGAAGTTGGAAGGGGGGCATCCGGAAATGAGTGAGATTGTCGCGAAATTAGTACGAGCGGGGATTCCGGTGATGGGCCATGTTGGACTAACTCCCCAGTCCGTCCATCAGCTTGGCTACCGCAAACAAGGGACAACCGATGTTGAAGCGGAGCGCATTCTAGCAGAAGCCTTAGCCCTAGAAGCGGCCGGGGCCTTTGCCGTGGTGTTAGAACATATTGAAAGTCAGTTAGCTGAAATTGTGACCGCAAAACTAACGATTCCCACCATCGGGATCGGCGCGGGGGCTGGCTGTGATGGACAAATTTTAGTCACTCACGATCTCTTGGGATGGTCCGATCGCCAACCCCCCTTTGCGAAAGTCTATGCCAACTTACGGGAGACGATTCAGCAGGCAATTCAACAGTACAGTGACGACGTGCGATCGCATCCTTTGTTCTCCTCAGAGCAGTCTGGGGATCAAGAAAAAACTATCTGATTTTGGCTAGAACTCTACGTATTTACACGTATGTATCAGTTTTGAGATCGTCATAACCCTCATTAGCAAGACCGATATTTGTCATAATAACCGGGCTTGACAAGTTGGGGTTCTCTTCGCTATAGCATGATACAAAGTTTGTAAAGTTTTAACTCATCATCCCGAAGATGGGGAAGCAAAGGAGATATACTTAAAGTAAATAACCAACAGGTTAGCGTGGCGTTAGCGTCAAATAACCTAACCTTGAGTCTCTTGACCTTAGTTATCTCGCCCACCTCTAATGTGTCTGTGATTCATCTCAATTCTTCCGGGGCCGTCATTCCTTAAAAGACGATATCTCTCGCCTGAAGGAGCGATCCCGGTCACCCATAACCGCTTATCCAGAGGACTCCTTCTATGGCACGCTCCACATCTCCCATTGATCGCCCCCTTCCTTCCCTTGGCTATCATCGTTCCGCGTCCAGACATTCTAGCCGTTCCCGCCAGGGCGATCCGCTAGGGTTTGAAGTGCGGCATTTGACCAACGATGATGGGGAGTCCATCACTATTTATCTACCTCATCGTTAGTCAATCCCTCGACGGCCCGTTTTTCCATCGCCACCCAAGGAGCCATCACAGGTTAATTCAGACAACCCGGAGCAGTTCTTACGATCGCCTTCGGGTTTTACAGTATCTTGACGGGAATCGTCGTAAGTTATCGCCACAAGTTATAGTGAAGACAACCGCTTAACCAAACCTGCCGGGTCAGCAATTATCTGTGAGTTATTGCATTAACCCCCAATGCCCTAGCCCCGAAGACGGGATCGATCCGAGAGACACCGTTTGTCCTCACTGCGGGTCAGACTTAGTCTTTCAGAATCGCTATCGCATCAACCGACTCCTTGGGAGTGGGGGATTTGGCAAAACCTTTGAAGCCCTCGATGGTCGCAACCTCAAGGTCATCAAGGTTCTCTTCAAAAACCATCCCAAAGCAGTGACCCTCTTTCAACAAGAGGCCAAAGTCCTCAGCCGCCTGGAACATCCCGGGATTCCCAAAGTCAATCCCGACGGCTACTTCACCTATACCCCCCCCTACAGTGAAGAGCCAGTTCACTGTCTCGTGATGGAAAAAATCGAGGGGTTAAACCTCGTCGAGTGGCTTGAACAACGCAACAACAAACCGATCGACAAGAAACAGACCGTCGAATGGCTCGAACAACTCGTAGAAATTCTCGAACAAGTCCACCAGCAGCATTATTTCCACCGAGACATCAAACCTCAGAACATCATGCGCCGTCCCACCGGCCAATTAGTCCTCATCGACTTTGGCACGGCCCGGGAAGTCACCGGAACCTATCTCAACAAAGTTGGTGGGGGCCAGAACGTTACTGAGATTATTTCCGCTGGCTACAGTCCCCCAGAACAAATCAACGGTAAAGCCGTCCCCCAGTCAGACTTCTACGCCTTGGGGCGCACCTTCGTCTATCTCATGACCGGGAAAAAGCCCACAGAATTTCCCGAAAATCCTCGAACGGGGAAACTCCTCTGGCGAGAAGGAGCGCCCCAAATTCCCGACGCCCTCGGCGATGTTATTGATTATCTCATGGCTCCGTTTCCCGGAAATCGGCCCCAACATGCCCAGATGATTCTCAACTGTCTGGCCGAGGCCGAACCGGCGATCGCCTCCACTAAATCCACCCTCACCCTCTCCTTCCAACGCAAACCCAAAACCCCCTCAGCCGGAGAATCGAAAACCCGTCAACGAGGGAGTCAGTCGGGCCTTTCCCGGAATAACTCCGGCAGCGGTCACTCCCGCAATACCGGCAACTCCGGCAACACGACCTCCAGCAGTCAAAGTGGACGCACCCATGTCCCCCATTCGGGCCCCCGCAGACAGCGGCAACTCCCACAACTGCTGCGCTGGCCGCAAATTCAGATCAGTTGGCAGCCTTTCGCGGCCCTGTTCCTAGCCCTGGCCGCCCTCAGTCAAGGCTATGGCTACTGGCGCTATGGCCTCTTCCCCGCAAATCCCTGGGATTTAGTGTTAGCCATTCCCAGTGCCTCCTTTTTAGAGAACCTCATTGCTCGTCACGCCGGAGATGTTCAGACCCTCGCCATTGTCCCCGATGGAACCCTCCTTGTGAGTGGTCGCAACCAAGATGTCGACCTCATCGCCACCCGCAACAATATTGTCCTGCAAACCCGTTCCGTCCATGAATCTTGGATTCGAGCTATTCTGGTTACCCCAGATGGCAATAGCCTCATCACCGCCAGTGATGATGCCAGTATCCGCATTTGGGATTTGCGGACTGCAATTCGTCGCTTTACCCTGAGTGGCCATGGAGGCCCCGTCAACGCCCTGGCCCTTTCCCAAAATGGGCAAGTGTTAGTCAGTGCAAGTGACGATGGCACCCTACGGGTTTGGGATGTCAATCAGGGACGGGTTCAACGGACTCTATTGGGCCATACCGGCCCCGTCAACGCGTTGGCCCTCTCGGCTGATGGAACGACTCTAATTAGTGGCGGCGAGGATCAGAGTTTACGCATTTGGGATGTACAGCGTGGGGTCTTGATTCGCTCCCTAACTGGACATCAGGGCCCCATTACGGCTGTGGCCCTCTCCCCCGATGAAGCTTCGATCGCTAGCGCCGCTGAGGGGGATCAGGTGCGCTTATGGAATGTTTTTCCAGGAGCGGAGCTGTTTCGTCTCCACGATACTGAGGTCAATGTGAGTGAGTTGGCCTTCAGCCCCGATGGTGCTTATGTCCTTGGGGCCGGGCGTGAACTGCATTTTTGGAACCTGGAAAGTGGCGATCGCGACTATAGCCTCCGGGGTCATAGTCAGGAGATCAGTAGTCTTGTGTTGACCCCCGATGGTCGTCAGGTGATTACCGGGTCTAGCGATGGGACGATTAAGCGTTGGAATTTACCGACTGAGGAGAGTCCAGAGACCAGCGATTTGTAAAGAAATGCTCCGGACTCCCCCTAAAAATTAAAATCTGTGAAGGGAAATCCCTCCACAGACTGTTCTAGATATGTCCCGAGTCGTTTTGCGTTCCGACTGTATGAAGTCATCATAGACGATAAAATCTGGTTTTTTAGTCTATCTTAAGGTAGAGATTTCTAATACCCTTCTCTTGACTTGACTTAAACGATAATGATGTCCAACATTTCCATCAACCTCATCGCCCGTGACAATGCGTCTGGGTTAACTCGGGATGCTCTGATGCTGATGGAACTCTTGCAAGGGGAAGGATTTGACATATCTTGGTGCAGAGCTTGTGAACCGGGATTACGAGGTCAGTTTCCCACCCAGGCCCTGCTACGCTGCCAACAACGCTGGCGACGGTGGCGCAGGCAACCCCGTTATGATGTCAATCTATTTATCGAAGGTGTGGTTCCCTGGTGGGTTCCCCATGCTCATTTTAATCTCCTGATTCCGAACCAGGACTGGTTTCATGGCTATTGGCGTCCCTATTTAAAGGAGTTTGACTATATCCTCTGTAAAACTGAAATTGCCGAAAAAGTCTTTTCTCCCTGGGGACGAACCCTGTACATCGGCTTCACCAGCGAAGACTGCCAACTCCCCGAGATAACCCCCAATTATGATCGCGCCTTTCACTTGGGGAGCGATCGCGTCCGTTTAAAAACCGATCTCATCTGGCAAATTTGGCGAGAACACCCGGACTTTCCGCCGCTGACCCTAAGCAGCAGAACGTTACCCCCCAAAACGGAGATTCCCAAAAATCTGACCTGGATTCGGGACTTTATCCCCACCGCAAAGCTGCGGAGGCTTCAGAATAGCCATGGCGTCCATCTTTATCCCACCCGCATTGAGGGCTTTGGGCATCGTATCACCGAAGCGATGAGTTGCCGGGGAGCTTTGCTAACTACGGATGCACCACCCATGAATGAAATTGTTACTCCCGATTGTGGGATTCTGGTTCCCTATGAGAAGACACAACCCCAACATTGGGGAACCCAATATCACGTGACCCACGACACCCTCACCGCCGCTCTTGAAACACTCTGGGGAACCGACATCAGCACCCGTCGCGCCTGGGGAAAACAGGCGCGACAGTATTACGAGGAACGCGATCGCAGCTTCCGCCAACGACTCCCCGAACTCCTGCGTAATCTCTAACCCGTCACCCATCTAGGACATCTGGCGATACCGTCCCAACGCCAATAGGGGAAAATAGAGACGATAGTAGTCATAGCGTAGATAGAAATGACTGGGAAAACCCGTTCCCGTAAACCAGGACTCGTCCCAGGTTCCATCCGGCTGTTGAGTCTCCATTAAATAGTCCACTCCCCGGGCGATCGCCTCGCGCCAAGCCGGACTAGACCCCGAGTCTAACACCTTGGCCACTGCCATCAACCCCAGTAGGGCCCAAGCGGTTTGGGAGGCGGTGCTATCTCCGTCTCCCTTAAAACGAGGATGATCATAACTCAGACAGGTTTCCCCCCAACCGCCATCGGCATTTTGCACGCTCAGCAACCAATTTGCCCCCCGTTCAAGGGGCCCACGGTGGCGTTCTGGCGTCACCAGGGCCAAGGCTGACAAAGCACCACTGGTTCCATAAATGTAGTTGACTCCCCAACGACCAAACCAAGAACCATCCTCCTCTTGTTCCCCTAATAAATAGGCTAACGCCTGTTCAAATTGCTCGGAGTTCTCCTGTAAGGGAGTCTCCGGGGACAGAGTCTCCAACTCTGCCGCCATCTCCAAAATGCGGGCCGTCACATCAGCCGTGGGAGGGTCGATGGTGGCCTTCAAATCACTGTAAGGCAGAGCATTTAACCAGTCCTTATCATTATCCACATCGAAGGCCGCCCAGCCGCCATTCTGACATTGCATCGACAGTATCCAACGGATTCCCCGTTTTACGGCCGCCTGGGTCTTCTCGGGATGGGGGAGTTGGGTTTGATTGAGGGCCATAATCACCACCGCCGAGTCATCCAAATCGGGATAAAAGCGATTGTCAAACTCAAAGGCCCAGCCTCCCGGTTCGCCGGTTGGGTTTTTAACCTGCCAATCCCCATAGTCGAGGATTTGCTGACTCAGCAGCCAGTTGCCCCCCTTGACAATGCGGGGGTCATCCGGTGCGATTCCTGACTCGATCAGCGATCGCACCACCCAAGCCGTATCCCAAACGGGGGAGACACAAGGCTGCACCCAATAGGTGTTGTCCGTCTCCACCCCAAAGCGGGCGATCGCCTCAAACCCCCGTTCCACAACCGGATCGGCAAGATCATAGTTCAAACTCCGCAGGGCCAACATGGAATTGAGCATGGCGGGAATAATCCCTCCCCAGTCACCGCTGGCCTCCTGACGCTCAATCACCCACTGTTCGGCGGCCCTGAGTCCCTCTTCCCGGAAAGGAACTAAATTAAGCTGTTCCCCCCACTTAAAGAGATTGTCCAATTCCACAAACGCATCACTCCAGTCCCCAGTTCGGGGTAACTCAAAGGAGGCGGCGGCCATCCCTTGCGTATAGAGTTCATCTAAACTGATGTGGGGGTCGAGGCGATACACCGGCTTCTCATCAAAGACGATTAACAGGGGAACCGTACTGCCCCGGGCCCAACTGGACATATCATAAATACTAAACGGCGCCTCCCTGGGAAGCAGCATAATCCAAGGGGGAATTGAAGGCACGCCTCGCCAATCATAAGCGCCAATTAGAGCCAAGTGCATCTTGGTAAACACCCGTGTTTTCCCAATCCCTCCTTTGGCTAAAATAAAAGTTTTGGCGTTAACGAGAGCCGGATCAGTGGCAGGAACCCCCAACAGCCGCAACCCCAGATAGGCTTCAACCGAGGTACTTAAATCTCCCCCATCCCCTCGGAACAGTTCCCAGCCACCGTGGTTCTGTTGCTGTTCCCGGAAAAACCGTTCGGCTTTCTCCCAGGGAAGGCGATCCTCAAGCTGCCAAATTTTATGGAGGAGAATCACCTCCGCCAACATGGTGACGTTGGATTCAAGATCGGCCCACCAATAGCCATCAGGATGTTGCTGTTGCAAGAGATACTCTTGGCTGGCCTGAATGGCCTGTTGAAATCTGTTCCTATCCATGGACAATTTTGAAACGGCTTTTAGCGCAGTATGGTGTCTAAACTAGGGACATCGAGCCACGTTTGCTGCTGACTCGATTCCTGGGTTAAATCCATTAACAGTTGGGAATACACCCCTTCTCGGAACGAGGGAGCGATCGCCACCCCACTGTCAATTCCTTGCACCCAGCGATCAATGGTACGCAGGAAGGGGGCCAACCGTCCATCGGGATAACTACGGGGGAAGGCTAAGCGGTTGGGAATCTCCAGTTCCACGGGAGAGTCTCCCCCTTGCGCGCCTAACAACCGGAAGCCATGAACATAGTCTTGCTGGTTACTACTTCCTAAAATCAGAGTTCCCGCATCACCATACACCTCAACCCAGTGGCCGCGTCCCCCATAGGTTGCCGAACTGATACTCACCTGACAGGGAGTTCCATCAGCTAGTTCTAAGGTTAATAAGGCCGTGTCATCAGCATCCACCGGTTTGAGACGACCTCCCTCACTGGGGTCTGGACGTTGGGAAATCGACGTATGTAACTGGGCAAACATCCGTTGCACCGGGCCAAACAACCAGGCAATATAATCAAAGGTATGAGACCCTAAGGCCCCCAACGCGCCTCCCCCTTTGTCTTTTTGAGCGTACCAGTCCCAACCCCGTTCTGGATTGGCGCGACTGGCCATCAACCAGTCAATTTTAATCAGTCGTTTCTGGCCGACATAGCCGTCTTCGAGAAGTTCCGCCAGACGCATCCAAGTGGGAACGCCACGATATTCAAAATCCATCGCCGCCACAATTCCCTTCTCTTGGGCCAGATGGTAGAGGGTTGTCGCTTCCGAGACATTGAGCGTCATCGGCTTTTCTAAGAGGACATGTTTCCCAGCGGCGATCGCCTGTTGGGCCATCTCAGCATGAAGGAACGGCGGTGTGGCGATACTCACCGCATCAATCTCGGGAGAGTTAAACAGATCCTCTAAAGAACTATAGGCCTGGGGAATGTTGAACTCATCCGCCACCGCTTGGGCCTTGGCCGCATCCCGATGATAGACCCCTTGAACTTTGGTGCGATGGTGAATCTGAAATCCGGGAATATGGACTTTTTGCCCAAATCCTGTACCAATGACGGCAACTTTGATATCTCCGTTCATAACATCTCGCTAAATCGTCAATACTCTATGGTGGCAGGGAGACGGCTTCGCCGCTAGTTTCGATGAGGCAAGTGTTGAATGCGATCGCACATCCAGTTCACCACCGTCTCCCCTAAGCGCACGTTATCGAGGAGGTCAATCTCCCGCACCCCCGTAGGACTGGTGACATTGACTTCGGTTAAATAGCCACCAATCACATCAATGCCCACAAAGTACAATCCATCTTGCCGCAGTTTGGGGGCAACTTGCCGACAAATCTCCCGTTCTCGTTCGGTAATTTCTGCCTTAGCTACCCGTCCCCCCACGGCCATGTTTCCCCGGAACTCCTCCCCAGTGGGTATGCGATTAACAGCGCCAATGGGGTCGCCATCTAACAGGATAATCCGTTTATCTCCCTCTTTGGCTTCCGGGAGATATTGCTGCACCATCACTGGAACGTCCCCGTTGAGGGTACTCAGTTCCACCAGGGAGTTGAGGTTAAAGTCCCCCACCTGAATCATAAAAATCCCTTCTCCGGCTTTCCCCCCCAAAGGCTTGAGGATGGCTTTTTGGCGGCGTTGCACAAACTCACGAACAACCGCTTTATCCCGAGTGACAATGGTTTCAGGAATTGCCTCGGGAAACTGCAAGGCGTACATCTTCTCATTGGCGGCCCGTAGGCCTCGGGGATGGTTGAGAACCAAGGTTTTGTCAGGGTTCACATAGTCCAGGATATAGGTGGCGTAAAGGTACGGAACATTCACCGGCGGGTCCGTTCGCATTAACACCGCATCCATGGCTTCGAGGGGCTGCCAGATGGGGGATTCAACCTCATACCAGGGGTCGGCGGCCTGCCAATGACCGTCATGGTTTTCGACGGGAGTTAGGGTAACGGAAGACAGCCAACTATAGGCCACTCCATCCACGACTCCTAATTGATTGGCTTGGGTGGTCCAGACTTCATGACCGAGATGTTGGACGGCTTCCATGAAGGCGACGGTGGTATCGTGACCGGGGTCGAGGCTGGCTAGGGGGTCGAGGATGAAGGCAAATTTCACGGCATTTGTTTTAAGGTCTGACTCCTGGTATTTTGCCTTATTTTGGGGAAGAGGGGGAACCACAGAGTCTCAGAGGACACGGAGGAAGGGAGGGGAATATGTAGGGAGGGGGAACCACAGAGTCACAGAGGACACGGAGGAAGGGAGAGGAATATGTAGGGAGGGGGAACCACAGAGTCTCAGAGGACACGGAGGAAGGGAGGGGAATATGTAGGGGCGAACGGCTCGCCCTCATTGGTATAATTTTGGCTGGAGTGGGTTGGGTTCCTTTGCTGTTGGGACTGACTCGTTGTTTAGGATTGGCGATCGCCCCTGATGAGCATTACTGAATATCGACATACTGCCATTCTTGTCTCGGACCTTGACCGCGCGGACGGGTTCTATGGTGAGGTGTTGGGACTGACTCGGGTGGAACGTCCTCTGAACTTTCCGGGGACTTGGTATCAAATCGGTGCGATGCAATTGCATCTGATTGTCTCGGAGTCCCCCTCCCGAGACCTGGCTTCTGAGAAATGGGGCCGCAATCCTCATGTGGCCTTTGGCATTGATGACCTCGATGATACGTTAACCCGTTTAGAGGCGGCGGGGTGTCCGGTTCAACGCAGTGCTTCGGGACGACCGGCATTGTTTACCCGAGACCCCGATGGTAATGTCATTGAACTTAGCGCAGAATGACGGTGCAATGAGGGTTGTTGCCTATTCCTATCGCCTCAGTGCTGATGACCCCCTCCCGGAGATAGAACGATCTGATGCTGGGATGGTTCAGCGGCACTATTCTGATATTGGGGGGCGATCGCAACTCCAGCAACTTTTGCAAGACTGTTCTGACGAAGCAGTCGATTATCTCCTGGTGCATGAGTTTCATGAGTTGGGGGAGACGGTTGAGGCTATTGGTCACCATCTACAGACCTTTGAGGAGATGGGGGTGAAGGTGGTCGCGACGGGGGGAACGGCGATGCAAACTCTTCCCGATGAGCCTCTGGATATCTGGGAATGCTTACAACACCTCCATCGGGAAACTCATCGGCGACGGCTGCGGCGGGGTCATCAACAGCAACGGCTTCACGGTCGTCCACCGCCGGGAAAGGCTCCCTATGGCTATTCGCGGGGGGGCGATCGCTATCGCCTCGATCGTAGCACTGCCCCGGTGGTCAAAGCCTTTTTTGAGCATTTTCTCCTCTATGGGTCTCTGCGGGGGGCTGTTCGTCATATCGCACAACGCTACGGAAAACGCATTTCAGTTACCACCGGACGACGTTGGTTAACCAGTGCCGTCTATCGCGGGGATTTGGCCTATAAGGATGGTCGCGTTCTCTCCAATACTCATGGGGCCATTCTCTCTCGTGGGGAAGCGGCCCAGGTTGACCGTCTGCTGCGGCGTAATCGTCGCCTTCCTCCCCGTACCGCCAGTGCGCCTCGCTCGTTGGCGGGGTTAGTCTCCTGTCAAACCTGTGGCTGTGGCTTGACGGTGAGCCGTGTCACCCGGCGGCAGCAGTCAGGGGAATATCTCTACTTACGTCCGAGGGCCTGTCCTCAAACTCCTAAATGTCCGGGTCTTCCCTATGATGAGGTGTTGCGGCGCACCGTCGAACGGGTCTGTGAGGATTTGCAACGCCTGGCCGCTCACTTACCGCTCCCGGATGGTGATGGTCGTAAGCAAGGGTTACAGGAACAGATTTCTCAAAAACAAGCCATTCTGCAACGGCTTCCTCAACTGCTCGCTGAGGGAATCCTTGATGAAGAAACTTTAAGGTTACGTCAGTATCATCTCAATGATGAAATTTCTCAATGTCAATCTCAATTGGCAGAATTAACCCCGGTGAATTTGCAAGAAACTGCCAAAACCATATCTATCCCTCAATTTTGGTGGGATTTAACGGAGACGGAACGCCGCTTCTATTTCCGGGAATTTGTGCGGCAAATTTATATTGTTCGTCAGGGAGACAGGTGGCAGGTTCAGGTGAATTTCAGTTTTCGTGATGATTGAGGAGATGATCTAAATTGAAATGCGATGACCGAAACCTCAGGCTGTATCCTGGAATACGCATCACTCCCAGGGTGACAGGCTACTCTGGAAAGAATTAAGACTTGACAACTGATGTGACTGAGGTCTATAGTCTAGTGGTGGTTGTCTCGTGATGATTTTAGATTTCTTGAGTGTTTCAACGCCTCCTTTAACTTCAGCTAAAACACTAGAGTCAACTTCACAACTCGTAACATTTTAATTGCTTATCTGGGTCAAAAGAAATTCCTAACAGTTCCTCCTTTACTTAAACAACAAACATCAGTCATAATGGCCTGAACTGAAGAGTAAAGAGGGCGTTATGGCAATTTTAGGAACTTGGGTTGGTTTGGTGGGATTGGTGCTGTTCAACGGAGCAGTCTGTTTGGTCTTGCCGCGAGTACTGTCCTTAAACTGGGGTCAAGTCTTTTCGGGTTGGCTCGCGCAACAGTCAACTGCACCGGAGTCTTCTGAGGCGGCAGCAGAGGTAGATGAGGCTGTGGTCTCGATTCTGAATTAACGGTATTCATGGGGAATCGAGGAGGGTGGCCGGCGGTGAGTGATCGTGATGCTCAACCCCCATCCATCCGTCCCTACATTCCATCTAAAAAAATCTGGAAAATCCCCCACAACTCCAGGAAAGATTGCTATACTAGAAATTAGAAATCAATCATTCGAGATGCAGGCGTTCTAGGGCGCGGCCCTTGCAGTATCAGACCCGTTGAGGTTGGCCAAATTCTCTGATATCAGTGCTGATTCAGGAATGGGGTTGAGGGCTAACGCTAGAATTGACGCCGTCCCATTTGCTCAACGGTCGTTGGGTTGAGACGAAATGACTCTCTTTGCGGAGCGATCGCCTCGGTATTGTTCAACGCAACGGATGCGGATGGGATAGTCGGCCAACGCCGTCAGGGGGTCTCCTTAGGTAAATCCTAGGGGAGGCTTCGCCTGGAGGTAATTATGGCCACCATTGAATCTTCCACGCCTTAGAGTGCTAAACCTCCGAATGCGGTTTGTGTTGTTCTTGGAGGATTATTCGGTCTAGTGAATGTTCATTTATCGCCATTGAGGTATTTGGCGGTCATCTCGGTTTGTCTGCTGATTGCAATTTTTTCGGTGCTTCCCCAATATTGGTCTTTGTCGAATTCCTCGGCAGCTATCTTGAGCCTGTCTGCTTCGGGATGGGTAAAGTCAACGCCTGTGACACCACGGCTGTTGTTGACGTTTCCTATTACCCTGCCTAGCCAAGATTCTACCTGGAGTCAGCCCCTAAAGACATTTCAGGAAACATCGACGCGAGACAATCCCATCTCGCAGTTTGGAGAAATCGTGACTCGTCTGCGTCGCATCTTTTGGGCGATCGCACGCCGCTGTCAACTCGCCTTGCAGTCAACGAAAGCGTTATTGATCACAGAAACAAACCTGACTCACAAGGGAGACGATATGCTAGAGAATGCTGCCTGACATATACTAGCATTGAAACGCCTGTGAAGTTATGGTCTTTGATACCCCTATACGACGACTCCGTGAGTCAATGGAGTTGGGAAGCCCGGCTGTTGCGTTGGCTCACCTTTGTTTGGCTCGGGGTTGGCTTACTGATTCTGTTTTCCGCCTCCTATCCGAGTGCCGCTTTAGAACTCGGAGATGGAGCCTACTACTTTAAACGTCAACTGCTGTGGCTTGTGGTGGGGTTGGTGGTGTTTAACACCGTCGTCCATACCCCTCTCCATCGCTGTTTGGCGATCGCCCGTTGGGGCGTCTTAATCCTACTCGGGTTGCTGCTGTTGATTTTAGTCCCCGGCTTGGGAACCACCGTCAACGGGGCAACCCGCTGGATTTCTATTGGGTTTATTCCTATTCAACCCTCAGAACTCATCAAACCTTTCTTGATTTTGCAAGGGGCGATCGTCTTTGGCCGCTGGAACCGTCTTTCCGTCGGCCAACGACTGTTTTGGCTGGGCATCTTGATCCTTATCCTCGGCTGTGTCATCTTACAGCCCAACCTGAGCACCACTGCTATGTGTGGCATGATGTTGTGGCTGATGGCCTTGGCCGCCGGGATTCCCTATCGCATTCTTCTGGGAACTGCCGGCGGCGGGGTTCTGCTGGCGGGCCTGAGTTTAAGCTTCAAAGCCTACCAACGGCGGCGAGTCTTATCCTTTCTCAATCCCTGGGATGCCGTCAGTGGCGATGGCTATCAACTGGTTCAAAGCTTACTAGCCGTCGGTTCAGGAGGAGTTTGGGGCAACGGCTATGGTATGTCTCAACAAAAACTATTTTATCTACCGATTCAAGATAGTGACTTTATCTTTGCGGTTTTTGCCGAAGAATTTGGCTTTGTCGGTAGTCTGGGACTCATTTTGTTTCTCATCGCCTATGGCACTTTAGCCCTACGAGTGGCGATGAACGCTCGTAACCTACTCTCTCAACTCGTCGCCATCGGAGTCATGGTGGCTTTAGTGGGCCAATCTTTTATCAACATTGCCGTGGCTACGGGAACCTTACCCACCACGGGCCTCCCTTTACCCCTCTTTAGTTATGGGGGCAGTTCGGCTATTGCCAGCCTGATGGCAGCGGGGCTACTGGTTCGGGTGGCTCGGGAAGGCAGTCAGGCCCAGGTCATTTCTCTGTCCCCCCAGCCGACTCCCTCGGGCCGCCCTGTAAAGAAAGCTAACAAATATCGCCGCCCTTCCAGCACAACCTGATGCTGTGCTAGAATGGTACGTCAGCAGCCCTCCTTGGGGGACTAGCTCAATAAACAGGTCACCGCGACACCTCGACCTGCTGTCCAAACTTACAAAAACTTCCCGGAGTTCGGCTCTGGGAAGTTTTGTCCCGGGGAGACATCTTTGGGAACGACACTCTACGGAAAGAGCGATCGCCGTGGTGTCTCGTTGGCGTGGCGACGGCTAAGAAGTTCGGGACTCCCCTGCGTTGCGACTAAAAAAACGGAGAAGGAGATGCACCGAAATGAGGTAAGCAGTTGCAAGGAGTAAAATTGTTAGTGGAAGGTCGTCGAAAGTCATAGGGCAGCCAAATAGTGAGAAGCGGAGGACAAAAGAGATCGAGAAATTAAGCGGTGAACCCACGTCAAGCGACGAGTTAGTTCCACCAGCTACCAGGCAACGCCACGAAAGCACTGCCCAATGTAACATAGGGTAAGACGGAGCGAACGCCCGCACATGACGAGCGAGTCTCATGAAGTTCTGAGTAACTCCGCAGCAAAAGACACCGCCTTAACCGAGGGAATCGGCTAGCTACGGATTCGAGGTTGGTTTTTGAGACCTGAGCCTCACAGAGAAGCTAACGCTAATCTGACGATCCTTTCGCTCCAAGCCGAAACGACTGGGAAGGATGGGCAATCATGAACCAGTCTCTCCAACACACTCCCCACGACCTTATCTGCGTGTTGATATTTTGGAGTTACAGCAATCCTTACTTATAAATGTAACATATGATCCCCAAATTGGGGATCGGTTTTGGGGATTTTTTTTACAAAACGTTATCTTAGTCCATGACAGTCGAAACCCTTATCCCACCAAGCCTCTGCGAATTTCGTAGCCTCTGTTACCAGGGCTTGACCCGAGCCGAGGATTGACAGGAGGATTCGGGTAATGTTAACCAACTACGCCAAGAAACTTTCCTACAAGGGAAAGGTTGCCTTAGAATAGAAGGCAGGATATGTAAACTTTCGTAACTTAGCCCCTGAGTCAGCCGATCCATGACCTCAGTTACCGCCCTTTTTTCTCCCGTTGAAGACGACCTGCGCGTTCTCAACCAAAACCTGAGACAGCTCATTGGAGCGCGTCATCCCATCTTGTCTGCGGCTGCTGATCGTTTATTTCAGGCGGGAGGAAAGCAACTGAGACCCGCGATCGTCCTCCTGGTTTCACGAGCCACCGTTGGCGACGGGGATATCACCCCGCGACACCGACGGCTCGCCGAAATCGCTGAAATGATCCACACCGCTAGTCTGATCCATGACGATGTCTTAGACGAATCTGACGTGCGACGGGGCATTCCCACCGTTCACAGCAGTTTTGGCAACCGCATTGCCGTCTTAGCCGGAGACTTTCTCTTTGCCCAGTCCTCCTGGTATCTAGCCAACCTCGATCACTTAGAAGTGGTGAAACTCCTCTCCCAAGTGATCATGGATTTAGCCGAAGGCGAGATCCAGCAGGGCCTCAGTCACTTTGACACCGACCTGTCCTTGGAAGACTATTTGCATAAAAGCTACTACAAAACCGGTTCTCTGATTGCCAACAGTAGTAAAGCCGCTGCCCTACTCAGTGGTGTCAGTGACGAGTTAGCCGAACATATTTATCAGTTCGGACGTAACATTGGCCTGGCCTTCCAAATCGTCGATGACATTCTCGACTTCACCGAATCCAGTGAAACCCTAGGGAAGCCTGCCGCCTCTGACTTACGCAGCGGCAACCTCACGGCTCCGGCACTCTATGCGATGGCCAAGCAGCCGCAACTGGTGAGCTTAATCAGTCGCGAGTTTTCCGAAGAGGGGGATGTCGAACAAGCCATTACCCTGATTCACGAGAGTGACAGCATCAGCCAGTCCCGAGAATTAGCCGCTGAGCATACCCGAGTGGCCGTGGAGCATCTGAGTCATCTGCCGCCGTCGGAGGCCCATCAATGTCTCAGTCGTTTGGCCGACTATCTGCTCAGCCGCTGCTACTAAGCCAGTCTCAGCCCCTGGGGTTAACCTTAGATCTGCCGAAAGACGGCGATCGCCTTAAACTAAAGTTAAGACCAGACTACGTCAGCATAGTAAGAAACTCAATGATACCCACCGTAATCGAACAGTCCGGGCGCGGCGAACGCTATTTCGACATCTACTCACGGCTTTTGCGTGAGCGTATCATTTTTCTGGGGGAACAAGTCACCCCTGAGTTGGCCAACCGTATCGTGGCCCAACTCCTAGTCCTCGAAGCCGAAGATCCCGAACAGGATATTTACCTCTATATCAATTCCCCCGGCGGTGCGGTGTCTGCTGGGATGGGTATCTTCGACACCATGAATCATGTACGCCCCGATGTTTGCACCATCTGCTTAGGTTTAGCCGCCAGTATGGGCGCATTCTTACTCAGTTCTGGGCAGCCTGGGAAGCGCATGAGCCTGCCCCACTCCCGCATCATGATTCACCAGCCCCTCGGCGGTGCTCAAGGACAGGCCACCGATATTGAGATTCGGGCTAAGGAAATTCTCTATATCAAAAATCGCCTCAACCACTACCTGGCGCAACAAACGGGACAACCCCTAGAGAAGCTGCAAGAGGACACCGAACGAGACTTTTTCATGTCGGCTGAGGAAGCCAAAAACTATGGACTGATTGACAAAGTTATTGAACGCAGTCCCTCGGCGAGTCGTCCGGTTTCCGTAGAGTCTTAAGAGTCCCAAAAATCGAAAAATAAGCACCCCTATTATAGCAGATATGCTCCGGTATATCTGCTATTTTATGTATTGTTGAGTTTCCAGATTTCTCTAGGATAGTGTGAGACAATAAAATCACGGATTTGATGGCATCGCTACGTGAGGAATAAATACCTAAAAACTAAACCCTGAGGACGTTACAACTCTTTTGGGCTATGGGTTTTGCTCGTGTGATTTTGTAATTCAAGTCCTTAAAGCTTCTGTGTTTTGCCTTTTTATATTATGTCTCAATCTCTATTTGCCGACGCCATGACTCGGCTCGATAAAGCCTTGCAGCATATCTCAATCTCTAGTGAGGCGATTGAGCGATTGCGCTATCCTAAGGCAAGTCTGGCGGTTTCAATTCCTGTGCGTCTCGATAATGGTGAGTTAAAAGTGTTTCAGGGCTATCGGGTTCGCTACGATGATACCCGAGGCCCGACAAAAGGGGGAATTCGCTATCATCCCAATGTTAGCCTCGATGAAGTGCAATCGTTGGCGTTCTGGATGACCTTTAAATGTGCAGCGGTGGGCATTCCTTTTGGGGGAGCAAAAGGGGGCATCGTGGTCAACCCCAAAGCCTTATCCCGGATGGAACTAGAGCGATTGAGTCGAGGCTATATTGACGCGATCGCCGATTTTATTGGCCCCGATACCGATATCCCCGCCCCGGATGTCTATACCAACGCCACCATTATGGGTTGGATGATGGATCAGTATAGTATTATCAGCCGCAAGTTTTCCCCGGCTGTGGTGACGGGGAAACCCACGGCCATTGGCGGGAGTCTGGGACGAGACACCGCGACGGCCATGGGGGCCTATTTCGTCATTCGTAATTTGATGAGCAGACATCAAAAACTGCCCCAGGTGACAACGGTGGCGATTCAGGGGTTTGGCAATGCTGGGGGAATGTTGGCCGAGTTACTCCATAACGCTGGCTATAAAGTCGTAGCTGTGAGTGATTCCAAAGGGGCCATTTATAATCCTGAAGGCTTAGATATTCCTGGGGTACGTCGTTATCAGCGCGATCGCAAACAGATCGAAGCCGTCTATTGTGAAGGCAGTGTTTGTAATATTGGCGATCGGCAAGTCCTCACGAATAGCGAACTCCTGACTCTGGATGTGGATGTGCTGATTCCGGCGGCGTTGGAAAACCAAATTACCCTGGCCAATGCCCATGAGATTAAAGCCAAGTTCATCTTCGAGGTGGCTAATGGGCCGATCAGTTCGGCCGCAGACTTAATTTTGGAGCAGAATGGGGTATGTGTGGTCCCTGATATCCTTGTCAACTCCGGAGGCGTGACGGTGAGTTACTTTGAGTGGCTCCAGAACCGTAGTGGCCTCTATTGGAGTTTAGAGGATGTCAACCAACGTCTACAAACCAAAATGGAGGCGGAAACCTCGCAGATTGTCGATCTCGCTCAAGACTTGAGCCTGTCACTGCGAACCGCCGCTTATGTTCATGCCCTTAAACGTCTCGCCTTGGCCCTTGAAGCCAAGGGAACTCAGCAATACTTCGCGAAATCGTGAGGCGATTGCCGATCGCCCCGAAGCCCTCATCGAAGCCCTAGCCGCCCGTCAACTCCTGTCTCCCTGGCAGTTTTACCGCCTTTGTAAACAGGTGCGTCGGACGTGGGGATGCGATCGCCTCTATTTTTGCCCGCTTCCCCCAGCCCTCTCGAAATCATTTCCCACCTGGGCATTGCGGCAGTTTTTTGATGCCCTGGCCATCACCGTCGGCCAGTCCCCCAGTCTTGCAGAAGCCACCACCTACCATCTCCAGTGCGGGGAAGGTTATCACTTAAGCTTACGAGTTACCTATACCGGAATTGGTATCATCGGGCGCGTTGTCAAGGTATCTCTCTTAGACCCTTCTGGCTCAAACGCCCCCGAGTTTCAGGACAAGTCTTGGGCCTTCAAAGCCTGTTTTGATTCGCAATGGGTTTGGCAACATGGCATCTGGGCGGAAATTCCCATCGGCTTATATCTGCGATCGCAAGGTGTCAGCCAAGATATCGCCCGCTTTCAAGCCGCTAGCCTCACCTGGATGGTGTGGGAATGGATTGACGAGACGGAGAAACCCGAGAACCGCCCAGGACTGGCCTATGACACCCTAGCCCAACGGGATAATCTCACCTCTTTAAACCCTCTCAACACCTCCAACTATAACCCCCACGGAGTCCGGCTCGATCCGGGGGGGATTCAGATCAATTCCTGGGGACGACGTTGGCGGGATGGGGTGTATACCTTGGGGTTTTATTGGCGACGTTTTCGGGCTGTTGGCTGGGAATTTCTGCGGCCTCATCTCAACCTCAAGAGTCTGCATTACAGCCTCAGACGCTTGTGGCGACTGCTCCGAGGCCGTTAACCCTGTCGAGATTGGCAAAATTGAGTAAAATTATGTAACAGCTTTGGCTCAACTCCAGGATGACAGAGTATAGCCCACGATGTTTCCCTAACGTAGCCCCGTTTTAGTCTTGTTGAACCTGTGAAATACCGACGTTTTGGACGCACCGAGTTACAGATGCCCGTGTTCTCCTGTGGGGGAATGCGCTATCAACATTCTTGGAAAGATGTGCCGCTGGGAGAGATTCCCCAGGAGAGTCAGCGCAATTTGGAGGCGGTGATTCGGCGATCGCTCGATCTGGGCATTAACCATATTGAAACAGCCCGAGGCTATGGAACCTCAGAGATTCAGTTAGGGCGGATTTTGCCTCAGGTTCCCCGTGATGAGTTGATTGTACAAACTAAAGTGGTTCCCACCGCTAATCCTGGGGAGTTTCGCGAGACGTTCCATCAATCCCTGGCTAACCTCAAGTTGGACTATGTGGATTTGTTGGGGATTCACGGATTGAATACGCCGCAACTGCTAGAGGAAACGTTACGGCCAGGGGGATGTTTAGAGGAAGCCCAACGGCTACAGGGAGAGGGGAAGGTTCGCTATATTGGCTTTTCGACTCATGGCGCGACGGAGTTGATTGAGAGGGCGATCGCCTCGGATCAATTCGATTATGTGAATCTGCATTGGTACTATATCAATCAAGCCAATTGGTCGGCCATTGAGGCGGCGCGACGCCATGATATGGGGGTATTTATTATCAGTCCATCGAATAAGGGGGGATTGTTATATCAACCCTCGCCTCGGTTGGTGGAGTTATGTCAACCTCTCTCGCCGCTGGTGTTTAACAATCTTTTTTGTTTGAGTCACCCGCAAGTTCACACCTTGAGTTTAGGGGCGGCCCGCCCTGCGGATTTTGAGGAACATCTCAAAACCTTAGCCCTGTTAGAACGTGCGGATGAGATTCTACCGCCAATTTTAGAGCGTCTGGAAACGGCGGCGATCGCCCGTTTAGGTGAAGACTGGTATTCTTCCTGGTTTAAGGGCCTGCCGGAGTATCATCAAACGCCGGGTGAGGTGAATATCCCGGTGATTCTTTGGTTACGGAACTTGGCGATCGCCTACGATATGATTGACTATGGCAAAATGCGCTATAACTTGCTGGGAAATGGCGGTCATTGGTTCCCCGGTAAGCCGGCTAAAGAGGTGAATCGGCGATCGCTCTTACAGGTATTGCGAGACAGTCCCCACGCTCAGATTATCCCGGATCTGTTGCAGGAGACTCATCAACTCTTGGGGGGACGAGATGTGCAACGGCTATCTCAACAATAATCCAAAAGGGAGCCTTCTGGAAATCAGGTGCAACTCGTTGGATGGTACACAAATCCGTAGGGGCGAAAAATTTTTCGCCCCTACGGATTTTTAAAACTCCCCAGGCCGGATTCGAACCAGCGACCAATCGATTAACAGTCGACCGCTCTACCGCTGAGCTACTGAGGATTGTCGGCGCGTTTTTTCCCAACGCATTATCAATCTTAGCTCAGGGATTTGGTTTTGGCAAGGGGTTTGAGAATTTTTTTTGAAATTCCCCAGATAGGGGCTGAAACTACCACCCCGAGGGGGATTAATAGCCTCGGCGTAACTGAGCCAGTCGTTGCTGGGCAATGGGATCGAGGCGACTTCCCAGGAAGGGACGGCTAGCACGTTTGGGTTTACTGCGTTGACGACGGCGCATCCGTTGCTGAGTGGCCGTCACATCTAAATGGAGTTGATCCGCCGACATCCACTCCGCACCATAGCCGACGACCGTTAATTGTTGCGCGCGATCGCTCGTGGCGACAATAGTGCGAGAGGCAAAGGGCGCTCGTTGTCTGGCCCGCACCGCACAGAGTTTTTCGATATAAGTATCTGCGGTTTGATTAAAATCTGTGTATTGCACCGCTAGGTTACGAGAAATCACCTCTCGCATCCCTCGGGAATTACGATATTGAGAATCAAAAACCACTTGCGCCTCATAGCCATGGAAGGCACTGTAGTTCACTAACGATTCAATTAGCTCTCTGCGGGCGGCTTCTAAGCCATCGCGATCGCGGACATCGCGCAGAGCTGACCAGATACCAATGATGTTATACCCATCGACAAGGAGGGTTACGGGGGTTGAAGAACGTGGCATTTTAACAAGCTCAGAAAAACGTATGGGGTCAAAGATGAACAACTGTAACTACATCTTTGCTTAACATCATTGCCCATTGTTGAGTTTTGTGCCACCCTCCCCTCCGACTCTTCACATCTCAGACGAGGCAGTCATCCAGGCCCCGATAACCCGTTAGCCTTGGGACATCAAGCGGCGTTTCAGGCGTTCCGGTTCCCCCGAATCCACCACCCGCCCCCCTTCGAGGAGAAAGGCCCCATCACAATAATCCAATTCATCCAGACGATGAGTCACCCACAACGCCGTCATCTGTCGCTGGCGAACTAACTCACTCACCTGCTGCACCAAATCCGTCTGACTCTCAGGATCGAGTAACGCCGTAGGTTCATCGAGCAGGAGAATATCACAATGGCGGGCGATCGCCCCAGCAATAGCCACCCGTTGTTTTTGCCCCCCACTGAGAGCATAAATGGGCCGTTGTTGCAGATCTTGTAAATTCACCAACGTCAGGGCTTCCGTCACCCGTTGCCGCACCTGGGGAACCGTAAGGCGTTCTTCGACTAAACCAAAGGCTACATCCGCCCCCACCGTCGGCATCACCAACTGATGATCGGGATTCTGGAACACAAAACCTACCTGGCCGTGCATCTCCACTTGCCCCCCCTTGCGAGGCAGTAAATCCGCCAAAATCCTCAGCAGCGTTGACTTACCACTGCCATTGGTTCCCAGGAGCATCCAAAACTCTCCCGCCGGAACCTCCAGACTACAGTGATTGAGGACAACGCTGCCCGAGTTCCATTCAAATGAGACATCCCGCACCGTAATGGCGGGATGTGTAGACCTTGATGCCATTAAGACTCAGCGGTGGCCACAAAAAATCCCGGTTGGCGATCGCCCCCAGCCGGACCCTTCTGAGACATCTGCACCGCCACTAATTCACTCGTGGCGACACTCAGACGCTTCTCGATTTTGCCCTCACAGGTGAGTTCGAGAACCTTGGGGTTCCCAGAGTTCATCGCCTCACAGATTTCTCGATAGAGAGACTGGGCCCCCTCTTCATCCTTCCGTTGCACGGACAGGGGCATGGGGGTGTATTTCAGGATCAGGTCAATCGTAAACATATAAGTAATGAAGCCTACCGTCGCAATGAACGTTAAAACTGTGACTGCTAACTACTGTATCGGATGTCGGGGGATTGGGCCGCGATCCGGGGCAGAATCTTGAGCGGGAATTGAGATCATTTGCGGCCAGAGTGGATCTTTTTAAGAAAAATGAGTACCATAGTAAAGAATCGTAAACTTTCCCAGGGAACCTTGTTATCATTCTTCTCAACGATGCCTTCCTGGGACGTTGCCCAACGATTTGACGCACTCATTCGGAGTTAAACTCTATGACCATCGCTGTAAGTCGCGCACCAGAAAGAAGCTGGTTCGACGTACTCGACGACTGGCTCAAACGCGATCGCTTCGTGTTTGTCGGCTGGTCCGGTATTCTTCTGTTCCCCTGCGCCTACCTCGCCGTCGGCGGTTGGCTCACCGGAACCACCTTTGTCACATCCTGGTATACCCACGGTCTGGCATCTTCCTACCTCGAAGGTTGCAACTTCCTGACCGTTGCCGTGTCCACCCCTCCTGACAGTTTGGGTCACTCCTTGCTGTTCCTGTGGGGTCCCGAAGCCCAGTGGAACTTTGCCCGCTGGTGCCAACTCGGTGGACTTTGGACCTTTACCGCCCTCCACGGCGCCTTTGGACTGATTGGCTTCATGCTGCGTCAGTTTGAAATTGCCCGTCTGGTGGGATTGCGTCCTTACAACGCGATCGCCTTCAGCGGTCCCATCGCCGTGTTCGTGAGCGTGTTCCTCCTCTATCCCCTCGGACAATCGAGCTGGTTCTTCGCTCCGAGCTTCGGTGTGGCGGCAATCTTCCGTTTCATTCTCTTTTTCCAAGGGTTCCACAACTGGACCCTTAACCCCTTCCACATGATGGGTGTCGCCGGTATCCTCGGTGGAGCGCTCCTCTGCGCCATTCACGGTGCAACTGTGGAAAACACCCTCTTCCAAGATGGTGAAGGTGCCAACACCTTCCGCGCCTTTGAACCCACCCAAGCCGAAGAAACCTACTCCATGGTGACGGCTAACCGGTTCTGGTCTCAGATTTTCGGGATTGCCTTCTCCAACAAACGCTGGTTGCACTTCTTCATGCTCTTTGTTCCTGTGACGGGACTGTGGATGAGTGCCATCGGTGTCGTCGGACTCGGCTTAAACCTGCGGGCCTATGACTTCACCAGCCAAGAAATTCGCGCTGCTGAAGACCCCGAATTTGAAACCTTCTACACCAAGAACATCCTTCTCAACGAAGGGATTCGGGCTTGGATGGCTCCGACTGACCAACCCCACCAAAACTTTGAGTTCCCCGAGGAAGTTCTGCCTCGCGGTAACGCACTCTAAGGTTCACGATTTTTCCCCAGGGTCAATTCTGTTGACCCTTCCCCCCTGCAAGGATTCTTGTAGGGGGATTTTTGTGAGCCAATGGGCTGGCTATCTCAGTCAATTGCTCATATCTCGCCCATCTTTGAAAACCTGTGTTATCCTAACAGCAGTAAGAACCCTGTGTTCTTAAGTTGTTTCACGATTTGGAGGTGATGTCCATGCAAGATAGTAGTAGTTGCAAGGGTCTCCAAATTGGACTTTGCCGGCTGTGTGCCGGGGCTGTTCTCTAAGCAATCGCTTGCCCTTTGGGCGCTGTATTGTGCGTTGGAAGACAAACGAACTTAGAGTTCCTTCCGGCAGTCAGGTTCCAATTTGAAGATCCGCTAGACCGCTCTTACTGTTTGGTGCGTATTTCGTACTCACAAGTAAGAGCGGATAGTTTTTTGGGGGGCTAGGGAAGCCCCAAGTTCAGCATCACTCAAACACAAAATCTTCAGGGCCGATCGCATCAAAGGGAGTGCTTTGTAAGACAGCCAGAGTAATATCCGTATTAGCAATGCGAATCAGGCTATTGTCACCACTGGGTTGAACAATAATATCAGAAGCATTAAAGCCGCCCAAAATCACGAGCTTATCACCCCGGTCAGGACTGAAGTTGAGAATCAGATCCACCGAACCATCGTCAGGAACCTCTAAGACAAAGGAGTCTGCACCACTGCCACTGACAAGAACATCATTGCCCAAATCTCCCTTGAGACGATTATTGCCGGCACTCCCATAAATGGTGTCATTACCCTGTCCACCGTAGATGGTGTCATCACCACGACCCCCATCGAGGACATCATCCCCTTGATTGCCAAAGATGAGGTCATTCCCATCACCCCCTTGGATGATGTCATTGCCACCACCACCAATCAGCACATCATTGCCAAAATTACCGGTGATGATGTCTGCATCCACGCCACCAATCACCGTATCATTGCCACGACCGCCATCAATGCGGTTAACACCGGAATCACCAAAGATAAGTTGATTGCCTGAGCCTCCCTGAATCACATCGTTACCACGATTGCCATAAATCGTATCCTGTCCCGGTCCGCCTTCGATATAGTCATCGCCTGCACCACCGAAGATTAGGTTATTCCCCCCTCCAGCGCGAATAAAATCATTACCCTGGTTGCCAAAGAGAGTATCATCTCCACTTCCCCCATAGATATTATCGTTGCCCTCAAAGCCGGCAATAGCATTATTCACCCCATCTAAGGCGATGAGGGTGTTGGGGTTGGCATCTCCGAGTAGCACAAATCCTTCAGTTTCCGGGGTGACTTCCCGGCTATCAACCGCAGGATTGGGATTGCGAGTGGCGATGGGAGCAATTTGAATGGTGCTACCGAGATTTCCAAAGGGGTTATCAGGTTCACGGCGGCGTGCTTCCTCTTCCTCCGGAGTTCTGACACTAGGGGAGACCAACACTTCCACCATCGCGCTGGATCGATTACCATCAATATCCTCGATGGTGTACTCGAAGTAATCAAAGCCTTCAAAACCGGGTTTGGCGACATAGACGAGTTGATTGCCATCGCGAGTAATGGAGCCTTCATTGAGTCCCTCGGTGTCAAAGGCGACAATGGAGACGTTACTGAAGACTTCATCATTCTCCAGCACCGGAATCCGCAACACTTCATCGGGACGAGTGCGGAAGGCGTCGTCTTGCGCTCTCGGGGGATTGATAATCACGGTGGCGGTATCGGTTGCACCGAGACTATCTTCGATGGTGTATTGGAAGCGGTTAGGTCCGTTATAGCCACTCGGAGCGGTGTAGAGAATTTCCCCAGTGCTGAGGATACTGAGGCGGCCCCCCCGTCGGGGCAACTCATCAGTACTCTTGACGCTGATGGTATCCCCAAACGGTTCGTCGGGGTCACTGTCGTTGTCTAGGACAGCAATACGAATCGGTTGTGCGGCTGATTCACTAAAGGCGGTGACGTTGGAGGCGTTAGGGGGCGTGTTAACCGTAATGGTGACGTTGGCACTGTCACTTCCCCCTAGGTTGGCGGCAATATAGCTAAAGGTGTCTTGTCCAATAAAGTCATTGGGGGCACGATAAACTAATGAGTCACCACTGCGAGTAATACTGCCTCCATTGTCGGTGCTGGTTTGGAAATCGAGAATGGTGATGGGACCACCTTCGATGTTAGTGTCGTTAGCCAACACAGGAATGGTGACGGATTCTCCCCGTCGTACGTTGGCTTCGTTATCGTTGGCAACAACCGCTGTGTTTAAGCCTCGGATTTGAACAGTAACAGTTCCTGAGTTGGTGAGTCCACCGGGATCTTCTACGGTGTATTGGAAGGTATCGGTAATGGTTTGACCATCGGGAATTTGTTGGATTTCATTAACATTTCGAGGATCATAGGTATAGGTTCCATCCTCATTGATGGTAACCGTTGCCCCCCGAGAACTGGTGTCGGGTCCGCTGAATTTTAAGGTGTCATCATCGTTGTCAATATCGGTTGCGTTTTGACGTAATGACTTATTATTCCCTGGGTCATTGACTACAAAGGTCTCAGTTTTTAGAAGCGGCGGATCACCAATGCCAATCGAGAAGTTAGAAGCAACTGGGGCTTCATTAACCCCACGAATTTTTATGGCAACTTCAATCGTATTACTATCAGCAATATATTCAAATTCATCGAAAGTAAAAGTTGCTGGATTTTCGTCATCAAAGGCGGGGAGGCTACGAAAAACGTCTGGATTAGCTATGGATGAAGCTAGATTTCTAGGGTTATAGGTAAAGGTTCCATTTGTCCCATTAAAAATAACTTGGACGTCCTCCTGACTGACAGGAGGACTCGGAAAAAACCAGGGTCCTCCTGCAAGTGGCTCTGTAATACTGCTATTAGCGTCAACAGCAAAGTCGAAAAATACTCCCACAACCGATCGCCGAACCGACTCATCCAAAACCACCGCAGGAACTGGGCCGAGACCTTGCTGGACATCCAACTCCCAAGTACCGCCCAAACTGCTATGACCCACCACCTGAGTCGATGCAGAAATGGTCGCACCTGTCAAGTGATGTAATTTTTCAATAAACTCCGCCCCCGCATCCCCAGCGGCCACCTGACAGCCATAGAGGGCGATCGCCCAGTCTCCCTTCCCCTCACCCCAAGCCTGTAATCTGAAAGGGTTGTCCCTCAGTCCTTGCAAATTCAGCGCACTGTTTCCCAGTCTCAGAGACCCCGGACAACCATGGGCGATAATATGCAATTCTTGCAAGCCTGGCCGAGCGGCGATCGCCTCGGTAATCTGCCCCACCCCATCGCGATCGCCCCGCAGAATCAAGACCTCCACCCCAGAGCGCACCCCAGCCGCGAGAGATTGAACCGAGTCCACCCCAGCATCAAGAACAACGAGGCGAGAGGGAGAAAAAGCAAAAGAGGAATAGCGCATAACAGTTCTTAACTCGCAAGGAGTGAGTCAACGACGGAGATTGAGGTCATCAGACATAGCGATCGCAGCAGTCGAAGCACTGGGCAATCCATCCTATCCTAGCCTTTCCCTCCCCCGAGCGATCGCCCAAGCACCTAGATCAGATCTTTGCCAACGTACAGGAGCCAAAAAAAACGAGCTAACATTGGCTAAAACTCTTGCCCAGTGGCAACCTTAGACGGTTTTGACCCAGGCCTTGTTCCAATTTATATGTTACAAATTGTGACAAGCATCCGGGGTTTGACCAAAGCACGGCATAGCAATGCCTGTCTATCTTTGAACCCCTCAATCCCTAGGACGCCCCCTGATGGGTAACACCCCCAAGGCGTATACGATAGAACAGACCCTGAAAATCTCCCATCGGGAACCCATCCCCTTAGCAAGAGAGAGCTACAATAGTGAAGCGGTCACGCAATCCGCAGCCGAACTGTTTGCCCTGCACAAGCCTCATGGAAGAAAACTTGGCAAAGTTGTACTGCCCCAATCCCACCTGTCAGGCTGTCAATGACGAACGCCACGAGTTTTGCCAAGTTTGTCGAACCCCCCTTCCCAAGCGTTATCTCTGGGCCATGGTCCTGCGCGATCCTGACGATAGCCAACTAAGCCGAGATTGGGATGACCTCGATCTCGGCGAAATCTGGTGCGATCGCTACTGGCACAAAGGCGATCGCGTCGTCCTCGACACTCGCCCGGGTAACTTCCCCGACTTACCGGAAGTCGTCCCCCCCCAACTTGAACCCTATCTACGACTGTTCCCCTACCGTTGGCACGTCCCCCAACTCTACGGACGAGCCGGGGCCCCCTCACAACTCAAAGGGCGTTCAATTTGGCTCCTAGACGAAGCCCCCATTCGTTGCGGCCCCTCAGGAGTCTGGATACTGCAACCAAGCCTTAAAGAAAAATGGGCCGACGCCTCCCCCCTGCGTCAACTGAACTGGCTTTGGCAAATGGCTCGTCTCTGGCAACCCTGCTGCCAAGAAGGAGTCGCCTCAAGTCTCCTAGACTACGATCGCCTGCGAGTCGAAGGGGGAATGGTGCGCCTGTCCCATCTCGCCGTCGACCTGCATCCCCAAACCCTCGATCGCCTCGGTCGCTTTTGGAGTGGTCTCATCGAACGCACCGCTCCCCCCGTCCGAGACTACCTCCGCCAACTGTGCGATCGCCTAATGCAAGGCAGCATCAAACAGGAAGCCCAACTCATTCGTGCCCTCGAACGAGCAATTCAACAGGTGGGCGATCGCCACCGTTATCAAACCCGAGTCGCCGCGCGCACCGATCGCGGCCCCAGTCGTGCCCGTAACGAAGATGCCTGCTATCCCGTCACCGGTCAACGGAGCAACTCCGACCAATACGCCCTAACCCTCGTTTGTGATGGCGTTGGCGGTCATGAAGGGGGAGACATCGCCTCCAACCTAGCCATCCACATCGTCGAGCAACACCTGCGTCCGTTTCGCGATCGCCGCCGTCACCCGGATCGCGATCACCTCCTGCAAGGGATTCAAGATGCCATTCTCAAAGCCAACGATGCCATCAGCGATCGCAACAACAAAGAACAACGCCATGGTCGCCAACGCATGGGAACCACCCTCGTCATGGCCTTGGCCCAAAAACAAGACCTCTACATCACCCATATCGGCGATAGTCGTGCCTATCTCATCACCCGTCACAACTGCTATCCCATCACCATCGACGACGATGTCGCCAGTCGCGAAGTTCGCCTCGGCTACGCCTTCTATCAAGAAGCCCTACAACGACCTGCCGCCGGGTCCCTTATCCAGGCCCTAGGCATGGGGTCTTCAAACAACCTACACCCCACCACCACCCACTTTGTTATTGACGAAGATTGCATCTGTCTCCTCTGTTCCGACGGACTCAGCGACTATGATCGCGTTGAGCGCATTTGGCAACGGGAGATTCAGCCCCTCCTCGATAACGGAACCAATCTTCAGCAAGCTGTCAGCAAACTCATTGAGATTGCCAACAGTCAAAACGGTCATGACAACGTCACCATTTCCCTACTTCATCTCAGCGTCGAAAAAAAGCCCACGAACCTTCCCTCCGAGCAAGATTTACTCACCTGCCTAAACAAACTACCTCGCGCTGTACCCCAAGATCGAGACGAAACCGTCGGCTTCCTCAGCGATGAAGACGATGCCGAAACCCAAGCCTTCACCTCAGCCAATCTTGCCCCAACCCAAGTGCGGCCCGCCCCAAAAGACAAGCGGCGAAACTGGCTGCAAATGACCCTACTGATTGCGCTCCTTGCGGGAATCCTAGGAGGGGTGGCCTATGCCCTCAGCCAGCAACAGCGGTCTGACAATTCGCTCACAGAACCCGACACAGCCCCCACATCGCCGCTCCCCGAAGGCGATGGCATTGCCGATCAGCTCGAAGAACCTACCCCCATCGGTGTCGGCGATATCCTGCGTCTCGACCGTCCAATTGAGCTTTACAGCAGTCCGGGTACGTCAGCGCCACCCCGGACCTTTCCCCATGAAAATCAGTTTTTCATTGTTTCAACCATGCAGCGCCCCGACGCAGACTCTCCGGAATGGTTACAACTCACCCCCTGCGTCTTGCCTTTCCCCGTCGGCGGTTGGGTGACCTTAGAAGCGCTCAAAGATGCAGAATTTTCTCTAGTCGACGAGATTCCTCCACGCTGCAATGATGACGGCAATGACGACAATTTATGATTTTTTTAGTCATAAATCACAGTACACACTTGAATCGCAAAAACTGCTTTTAGTAGGGTACTTGTAACACTATAGCAATAGCAGGGATGGATAGGACAGAAACTACGTAGGGGCAATCCCTTGTGGTTGCCCTTTTCCGGCAAAAATTGTCCTAAGCGAACCTTCACTTGCTATACAACGTTGATATTGAACTGTCTTGTTTTGATTGCCAGATCGCGGCCATCCCCCAAAACAGCACTTCAGGATCAACGCACCAATTTGACCCTAACTCAGGTGCAATCTGGCCCAAGCCCGCCGCCAACATTGCCCCGTCCCCTCCTGTAAAAACCACGGTACTATCCGGAAACTGCCCGTACCAGGATTGAATAAATTGTTCAACCCCTGCCAATAGCGTATAGATAATGCCACTACGAATCGCCTCCCCGGTCTCTAACGCCCAACGAGACGGAAGACCCAAGTCTTGGGAGTTATGCGTCTCGGGTAACGCCGTCCCCTCCCACAAGGCGCGAGATTGTAGCGCCACCCCAGGAGCGATCGCCCCTCCAACAAGCGATCGCTCCTCGTCAAACCCCGTCAGCGTCAGGGCCGTTCCTCCATCGATGACCAGAACCGGAAAGCCCCAACGTTCTCCCGCCCCTAACCCCGCCAAACCCCGATCTAAACCAAACCCAGCATACAGTCCTTGCAAGGGCAGGGAATCGGTCGTGAGACGGTATATGGGGCTTGTCTGCGGCAGAAACTGACACAAGAGTTGAAGCTGTTGAGGAACCACACTGGCAACCACGAGAGGCGTTCCCGACCTTAACCAGGACCACCATTGCCGATGTGCTAGGGATACCCTCGTCTCAGACGCTCTAAAATGAGGACTATGGCCCATCGCGGCGATCGCCCCAGCCTCAAACCGGGCCCAATGGAGACGTGAGTTCCCCAGGGCGATCGCCAACCAAGCCTCTCGCCCGTCGCATCCGTGAGCCAGACTCATGGCCTCCTCCTATCTTGAGTCATCTTCTAGACGTATCATTCTCAAATATGGGATGCAACCTCAACCATCACTCATCGACTTAGTTTTGCCAACTTTGTCCCAGCAAAATGTAACCTATTATGGATTGACAAGGGGCATCACTAGCGATCTCAGTTGCCAGTTCACATTTTTTTAAGGACAATAAAGAGGAATCAGCCATTCCCCGCGCTACCGTTTTGACAGCCATCACCGCATTAGGATGCACGCGGTAAGACCACTCAGACCTCTGTGACCTCCGTAATGAGGCATTTACTCCCAGGTAATCCTCGGTTTTTTAGTACCCCCGAACCCCCTATGTCTTTCTCCCTTCCCTCCAACCCACGCCGCGATAAAGGGTCTAAGCCCGTGACTGGACCCTTCTCTAGCCGTGTCTGCAAGGGGGAGTTAGAGCAAACATCCAAGACAACCTCCGAAACCTCAAGGGATTCAACCCTGGATTCTACCTTGGACTTGCAACGTCAAGTTCAAGTGGCCAACCTGATTAACAAAATCAACACAGAACTCAGCAGTACCCTAGAACTTGAAGCGATTCTGAACACCACCTGTCGTCTCCTCTGTCAGACCCTCAACTGTAGTCGGGCCAGTGTTCTCGTGCAAGAAGATGGCGAACCCGACACCTTAGTAACCCGAGGTGAACATATTAACGGCGAGTATCCGAGCCAAATTGGTCTCAAAATTGAAGCCCAAGATAACAGCCATATTCAGGTATTGATGTCCGAGGATACACCAGTCAGCGAGCGGGAAATGCTGCAATTTCCGGGCTTAGGAGTCAAAGCCCGAGATGCCCTAGAATCCCTGGAAATCAAGTCCATGCTGGCCATCGCCACCCGTTATCAAGGGGAGGTCAACGGTATTCTAGGCTTGCATCAATGCGATCGCCCTCGCCAGTGGGAAGAGTGGGAAGCACAACTTTTACAAGGAGTAGCTCGTCAACTCGGAATTGCCATTGATCGGGCCCGCTTGTACCAAAGCAGTCAGGAAGCTGCCGCCCAAGAAGCCTTTTTGCGCTTAGTCACCAACAAAATTCGCAACACCCTAGATGCTCAGAAAATCTTGCAAACAGCCGTAGAAGGGGCGCGCCGTTTACTTCAAGCTGATCGCGTTGTTATCTATCAGTTTCAGGATGACTGGAAAGGTCAAGTTGTCGTTGAAGATGTGGCCGAGTCTTGGACATCTGTTCTCGGCGATATGGGAGCCGATGATTGTTTTTCTGGGGAATATGCCCACTTATATCGGGAAGGACGGGTCCGGTCTATCAATAACATCAACACCGACTTAGATTTAGATCAGTGTCATGCTAATTTCTTGCAAAGATTAGAGGTTAAAGCTAATTTAATTGTTCCCATTCTCATCGGTCAAAATCAAGAGGGAGATCTCCCAGAACTTTGGGGACTTTTAATTGTGCATCAATGTAGCGGTCCCCGCCATTGGCATATTCGGGAAAGCCATTTAATGTTGCAACTAGCCGATCAGCTGGCGATCGCCATTCAACAAGCCGAATTATTTGCCCGTTCTCAGGCCCAAGCTAAACGAGAATCCCTCTTACGCCTCATGACTGAGCGAGTGCGGAGTACCTTAGACTTGCCGGAAATTCTGCAAACGGCCGTGACCGGTATTCGAGAGCTATTAGATGCCGATCGCGTGGTGGTCTATCAATTTATTCATGGTGAACAAGGGCAATGGGATGGGGATGTGGTGGTTGAGGATGTTCGCCAGCCTCAATGGTCGATTATCAAGCAAAAAACCTGTGATGATTGCTTTGGTGGTGAACATAGTCAACTTTATCTGCAAGGGCGAGTTCGCGCCATGAATGATGTGGCCAATGACCCTGCACTTGATGACTGTCACCGTGAATTTTTAAGTAGCATTTCAGTCAAAGCGAACTTAATCGTTCCCATTGTTACCAAATCTGCCAATTCCCAGGGCGGAGAGCTTTATTTATGGGGATTATTACTCGCTCAAGCCTGTGAAGCCCCTCGTCAATGGCAGGAGGATGAAATTGCCCTCTTAGGACAATTATCTGAACAAATTGCCATTGGCATTCAGCAAGCAGAGTTATACAACCAAACTAAAACTCAAGCCCAAGAATTGCAGGCAACGTTAGACCGCCTACAATCAACCCAACTTCAGTTAATCCAAACTGAAAAACTATCTGGTCTTGGTAAAATGGCCGCCGGAGTCGCCCATGAAATTAATAACGCTAATAACTTCATTTTTGCCAACCTTCACTATGTCCAAGAATATGGAAATTCTCTCTTAGAAGGCTTGGCATCTTTGGAGACCGAAACGGCTATTAACTTAAAAGAAGATCTGGATTTTGACTATATCCAGGAAGACTTCCCCAATATGCTCAAATCCATGCGCCAAGGCAGTGAGCGGATTCATAATGTGGTGCGATCGCTGCAAACCTTTTCCCATTTAAACGAAGCGGAAATTAAGCCGGTCAATCTCCACGACTGTCTAGAAAGTAGCTTATCAATGTTGCGGCTGCGCTTCCATGCCACCCTCAAAATCGAGAAAGACTATAGCCAAGAGATGCCGCGAGTTGCCTGTTATCCTGGACAAGTCAATCAGGTCTTTTTCAACTTAATTGAAAATGCCTTAGATGCCATGGAGGAACAGCAGCAAGCTGGAGAGTTGCGCGTACGAACCGAGGTCTTATCAGAGGATTGGATTCGGGTCTCCATCGCCGATAACGGTCCAGGAATTGCCCCAGACATTCGCGATCGCATCTTCGATCCCTTCTTTACCACCAAAGCCATCGGTTCAGGAACGGGCCTAGGACTATCCACCTGCTATCAGGCCATCGTCCAGGGTCATGGCGGTAAACTGTATCTGAACGAGGAGTTTAACTCAGGGACTGAAATTTGTATCGAGTTGCCCGTTCATCGCCGAGACTGCACCTGAACCCGTAATTAGGGCCTCCAGGAAACCGGGGCGATCGCCCTCTAGAGGCCACCTGAGACCCCTCAACTGCTATATTAGGCCCCAATCGATCGTCAACCTGGGGAGAATCTATGGGTTTGATTCAGACTTCGCAGCGTCCGCATTCATCTAAACCACCACAGAGAAATTTACCGAGAAATTCACCGAGGCCATCATGGGCCATCGCCCCCATCCTCAGCCTGCTGCTGGCCCTACTCTGTAGTTTAGGCCTACTCCTGGGGCAGCCCTTAAGCGCCCAAGCCGAGCCATCTCCATCCCTGAGTGACGCTGTCATCGAAGAACTTGAACAGATCAGCGATCGCGCCCGCCAAGCCGCCCAACAGGGCAACTTTGAAGAAGCCGAAGCCCTCCTCAATGCCCTCATCGAGCAAATCCCCCAAAACCCCGCCCTCTGGAGTAATCGCGGCAACGTGCGGGTGAGCCAAAACAAGCTTGAAGCCGCCCTAGAGGACTACAATCACGCCATTGAACTGGCTCCCGAGTTCCCCGATACCTATCTCAACCGAGGCACCGCCTACGAAGCCCTAGGGCGTTGGCCCGAAGCCATCGCCGACTATAACCGCGTCTTAGAGCGAGCCGCCGATGACGTCGCCGCCTACAACAACCGAGGCAACGCCAAAGCCGGACAGGGAGACTGGTCTGGGGCGATCGCCGACTACCGCCAGGCCATAGAACGGGCCCCTGATTTTGCCCTGGCCCGAGCCAACTACGCCCTGGCTCTCTACCAAAACCAACAGGTCGAGGACGCTCTGCAAGAGATGCGAAATCTCGTACGCCGTTATCCTCAGTTTGCCGATATGCGAGCCGCCCTCACCGCCGTCTTATGGGAGATGGGGAAACGGGGAGAAGCCGAAAGTAACTGGGTAGCCGCCGTTGGATTAGATGGCCGCTATCGGGATTTGGACTGGGTGCGAGGGGTTCGTCGCTGGCCCCCGCGCATGACGGAGGCCTTAGAGAACTTTCTCACCCTCGACAACCCCGCACCTTAGCCCACCAGCGGGTTGTCCCGTTCCCGCCAATCGGCATCATCTTCCTCCTCCTGAGTGCGATCTCGCTCCTCCTCCCGTTCCTGACGCAACTCCCGTAAATCGCGCTCCTCACGCTTCTCCTGGGCCCGCTGGGCGGACTCAAAGGCGCGATCGAGGTCAGTGCTACAATCAGTCCAGTAGCCCCCCGACTTGCGACGGCGTAAAATATCGCGAACCGCACCGATGAGATCCGCAAAGGTATAGCCTTCGTTTTCAATCGCTTCGATGAGGGTTTCGAGTTCTTCAGAAAGAGCCTGACGTTTTCGTTTAGAAAGATTGCGAACTAAACCAACGTAGAGGGAGTCGTAATCATTCATCATTCGCTGTTATCCAGTGGAGTTCAAAAGTGCCAACATGAGTCTGGGAGGGTTTGAGAGACTCTTGATTGATCATATCTCACGGCCGTCTCCGCCATCCCCATACCCCGACCCCATCCCGCCAAGTTGTCGCCGATCACCTCGCGTCTTTTCCCTAACATACCCATGAACCCTATTTTGGCTGCCATTCTGCTCTCGGCCATCGGTTACGCCGCCGCCGGGATTAAGATCATCAATCAAGGAAACCTCGCCCTGGTCGAGCGTTTGGGGAAATACGATCGCACCCTAGAAGCTGGATTAAGCTTTGTAGCCCCCGTCATCGAGAGTATTGTCTGGGAAGATACCACCCGCGAACAGTTTTGTCGCATCGAGCCTCAGCTTGCCATCACCAAAGATAACGTCTCCTTAGAAGTCTTGGCCGTGGTGTACTGGCGCATCTTTAATTTAGAGATGGCCTACTATCAAATCGAAGATGTGGCAGCGGCCCTACAAAACCGCGTCAGTACCATTATTGCCGCCGAAATTGGACGACGGGAACTCGACCGTACCGTGACGGCGCGATCGGAAATCAACCAAGTCCTCTTAGAACAAATTGAAGATGAAACCCATGAATGGGGTGTAAAAGTCTTACGGGTTGATATTCAGAAGATTAACCCCTCCGCCACCGTCTTAGAATCTATGGAAATTGAGCGAGCCGCAGAAATCAAGAAACGGGCCTCGATTCTGGAAGCCGAAGGAACCGCTGAGTATATGCGATACATTGCCCGCGCCCTAGAGTCTCGTGAAAATGCCCGAGAGATTCTCCACTTTTTCATGACCCAACGCTATGTAGACTCCAGTTTTAAGCTCAGTCAGAGTGAAAACTCAAAAGTTGTCTTTATGGACCCGAAAGCTCTCTCAGAAGCCCTCGGCCCCATCTTAGGCGAAGAACTTCCCCACCCCAATCCCCGCTCTAACAGCTCCCACGAGGGTTAACCTCAACTCAATCGCTGCTACGCCTGTCCCGTCACTGAGAGTCCGTCCACGACAATCGAAGGGGTGTAACAGGAGCCATTCCAGCGCGCATCTCCCCCCAGGCGAATCACCTCCCGTAAGGCGGTGTATACATTACCCGAGACCATCGTATCTTTGACCCGTCCGAGAACCTGGCCCTTCTCGACTCGGTAGCCGAGAGCCACATTGACGGAAAAGTCTCCTGATAAGCCACCACCACCGCCGAGAATTTCGTCCACAATCAAGCCGTGATCTAACTGAGCGATTAGCGCCTCCAATGACTCCACGCCTGGCTCAATCATCATGTTAAACAGGCCCGGCGTTGGATAACTTGACAGTCCCGGACGAAAGCCGTTACCGGTGCTACCACTTCCCAAGAGCCGTCCAATGCGGCGATCGCAATAAAATAGCTGTAACACCCCCTCCTCGACGAAGGTTAAGGCACGAGTTGGCGTTCCTTCATCGTCAAAGGGACAACTGTAGGGGCCCAGTTGCGGCTGTTGGGATAGGGTGATTTGGGGAGACAGCACCTGTTTATGGAGTTGAGAACTCCAGGGTGAGGACTGTTCCATGGCCTGTTTCCCATTTAAGGCCGCTTGGATGGTTCCCCAAAGTAAATCAGCGGCTTTGGCGGTAAATAATACCGGGAGGCGACCACTCGGACAGGGCACATTCTCCTTTGCCCATGCCAACCGTTGTAGGATGGGCTGAGTGATGTGGGAGGGGTTGAGGCGATCGCGTTGGCTTTCCCCATCCGAGACACTGAGAAAGTCATCCCCCCGCACCCATTCCACTGCTAGATCACTACTGAGAGTGATGTCCGTATAGTGGCAGTTGAGTCCCGCCGTGTTGGCCAGGTGAGTTTGCTCGTGATCACATTCCCAGGCGGCAGTACAGAGGATTTCTGGATAGTCCTCACGGATTTGCTCAATACTCTCGCGGCCCCAACTTAAGAGTTGTTCCACGGAGACTTCTTGACCCACATCCAGATTAGAACTGGGGTAGGGAGCTTGTAAATCCAGGGGTTCCGGCGGGTTGAGGTGACTGATGCTCAAGGCGCGACGGACTAAATCCTCGGGGGAAACTTCTCCATAGGCTACTGCTAGGCCCGGTTGTCCGTTGCGCCAGATTCGCAGACTGGTTCCCTCCGATTCCACACTCTCAAGTTGTTTGAGGCGGTTGGCTTCAAAATACACTGGACGAGCGTGCGATCGCGATTGAAAGACCTCGGCCGCATCTGCACCCTGTTTTAGGGCTAAATCTAGGAGTTGTTCAATCATCACGGGAGCTACCGGCTACAGCATAAAAAAACAATACAAGATAGGCAAATTAAAGGTCGAAAACCCTGTTAAATCAGAGCTTTGACCGTTTAAATTGTCTTGTCTTATGTGACTCAAACAGTCTGAATCAGCCTCAGCGCAGATTCAGTTCCGGGAGCAGCCAAAAACCGGCAAAGGCTTCCACCTCCGGGGAGGATTGAACCGCCAGGAAATGGGCACCCCCGGCGTTACCTTTCTGTTCCTCAAAGGTTTTGGCCTCGTTGACACTGCGCTCGGTGGTTAGATCAGCCAACACCCAACTTGAGTCATCTTCTGTTTCTAAAATCAGACGGGGCCGGGGGGTGGGGACAAATTTAATAAAGCCGAGTTCCAACCCTGACATCCAGGCGGCGATGGGGAAGGCGCGGGGGGAGTAGATGACTAAGCCAGGAATCACCGTATCCCCCGAGAGGTTCAACAGTTCCAAGGGAAAAGACTCGCCAAAATCAATTGTCCATTGCGGTAAATCGGCGAAATCAGCCCCTGTGAGGCTCACCATCGCCCATTTGTTGCCTTCTAGGGCATCGGGAAGGGGACGAGGGGCCTGAATCTCATAGCGGATTGAGGGCGATCGCACGGCCGCTTCTTCATAGTCGGGATCTTGAGGATAGACTGTCGTCATCCGTTCTTCGAGCCATTGGTACAGGGCCAAGGTGCGGCGACTCACTTGAGCATCTAGCCCCATATCCTTACAGGCCTTGACGATCATATTATTCATCTGTCGCCGAAAAAAGCGTACCTTCGTCGGGGGGGTGGAGGCTTCGGCCATCGCTTGGCTTAGGGCCTCTTTGAGCCAGGTGGAGTTCACCGTACTACTAGAGCAGTATTGGGAATAGCGAAAGAGGCTTTCGGGCGATCGCGACACCGATAAGGGACTTTCGCAAATCAGCAGTTCCCAGCGTTTCTTTTGAGTTTCGTCCACCAGAGGACGGGAGTAGAAGTCGAGTTCCCAGACAGTTCCCATGCCAAATTTTTAAATTGCCGAATTTCTAACGTGGTTATGGTTCCATCATAGGGGCTATTGCAACGCCAAATCTCCCCTAACCCCCATTGAGGCGCTTGAGAGTATTGAGGGTATATTCAGAGGAGGCGAAATCATCTTGTCTGCGGAATAGGGCCTCAGCGGTTTCTAAATCCGCGATGGCCCGCTCTAGCCGCTCCAGTTCCAGATAGACCATAGCCCGATTATAAAAGGCCCTAGCAGACTCGGGTTGTAGGATGAGGGTTTCGTTGAGGTCTTCTAGGGCCGCCTCATAATCCCCCAGTTGGAAGTAGAGACTGGCTCGATTAAAGTAAGCGTCTGGATATTCGGGGTTGAGAGTGGTGGCGCGGTTGTAGTCCCGGAATGCCGCCTCAATGTCGCCAATGGCTTCGTAGGCATTCGCGCGATTGGTGTAGGTGCGGACATCGTCGGGATCAAACTCTAAGGCCTGGCTAAAATCGGCGATCGCCCCCTCGTAGTTGCTCAGTTGTAAGTGAGCGATCGCCCGCCCATGATAGGCTCGCGCTGTATTACCATACAGGCTAATGGCACGGCTAAAGTGCTCCACCGCCATCTCATAGTCCTCAACCTCTAAACTTGCCTGTGCTTGGGCGATCGCACTCAAGTAAGGCTGACTTAATGCTGATTTACGCAGTTGTTCTTGTCGCCAGGAGGAACTCACCTCATCAGAGGAATCGGGACTTAGATTTTCAGTCAAACTGCGAGAACGTACTGAGAATGCCACCGCTATCACCAGTAAGCTGAGACCGATGGTAAGCATTCGAAGCTTGGGACTAAGACTCATGGACAATATCATTAATTAGGGCAAGCTGAGATAGCGTTCTATCAGTAAGATAGCCACGATATCATCAATCGGTCGAGGCGGCAGTCGTAATCCTTGGGGAATGAGGCGAGAGAAACCCCGAGCTGGATACAGATGCCAATAGCGATCGCGAGCCTCTAAGGTACTATTTTGCTCGTTAACCGTGATGATGTCCAGTTGGGGCAGCTGTTGACGAATCTGAGTTTGCCACTCCCGAGAGGTGGTGCGATCGCCAATAATTAAAGTTGTGATTTGAAAGCGATCAGCCCAATTCCTGAGAGTATCGAGGGCGCGATCGCTCGGCACAACCTGGGCCTCCAACACCTGGCCATTATTCTCCATCACAGCCACACCACACTTATCGCGACCTGGATCAAATCCCAAGAGAGGGCAGTGATTCAAGGATTTAGCTGTCATAGAGGGCATCAAAACGGGGGCATCAATAGGACGTTCAGGGCCTTTAGACGAGAGTTGCAATCAGGGTTGCAATCCATAAGCGAGCCGAGTCGAATTTGCAAGCATGGGTTTAACTGTTAAGGATTGTATAGCATAGATCCAGACTTGACGTACAATCCTCAGCCAGCTATGTCCACCACGCTTCCCAACCCCATCGAAACTCTCCCCAGCCAAACCTACCACTGGCAGAACTACCGTTGTGCCTATTCCCTGCAACATCCCCCCCAGGCCCAGGGCATCCCCCTACTGCTGATTCATCCCATTGGCGTTGGCTTATCCCGCCACTTCTGGCAACGCTTCTGCCAAGAATGGCAACGTCAGGGGCAAGCCAATCCCCTGTACCTTCCCGATCTGCTCGGCTGCGGCGAGAGCGAGATGCCCCGGATTGCCTATCGTCCCGAAGATTGGGCTAACCAACTGCACCATTTCCTCGACACCGTGATTCAGCAGCCGGTCATTGTCGTGGTTCAGGGGGCCCTGTTTCCCGTCGCCCTACGCCTAGCCGAACAAGCACCCAACCATGTAGCGGGCCTCGTCTTGTCCGGTCCCCCCGCCTGGGGTGTCATGACTCGCGCCGCCAAACCTCGCCAAAATCAACTCCTCTGGAACCTATTTTTCGATACCCCCCTAGGCTGGGGATTCTACCGCTATGCCCGCCGAGAAGCCTTCTTGCGATCGTTCTCTCAAGACAAACTCTTTGCCCAAGCCGAGGACGTGGATGGGAACTGGTTAGACACCTTGCAACAAGGGGCCGCCGATGTCGCCAGTCGCCATGCCGTCTTTTCCTTCCTCGCCGGTTTTTGGCGTCAAGACTACGGCCCCGCCATCCGCGAACTTCAACAACCGGTTCAGGTGCTATTCGGGGAAGCCGCATCTGGCATCAGCAAACGCGGCAAAAACGACCCCGCCCAAAAGCGTCTCCAGGACTATCTCAGCCAGCTCCCCAATGCTCAGGGAACCCTGATTCCTGGGCGAAACGTCATGCCCTACGAAGAACCCGAAGCCTTTGTCCGGGAAACCGCCGCCTTCGTCCAACAACAGCAGTCTGCCTAATCCTCGGGGTCTAAGCCGGCGGCTCGTAACTGGGCCAGCAGTCGTTCAGCCCGTTGCTGTTCGGCATCAGCCCGTTGCTGCTGGGCATCAGCCCGTTGCCGTTCCCGCTCAACCTGCTCAATGCCCCAGAGAAGGAGTTGCTCCTGCTCATCCCACCAGCGGAGCCACCAGCCATCGCGGTTCTCACGGCATCCCCGCCAGGGTCCGAGGAACAACTCCATCTGAGGAATCCAAAAGCGGCCATTCTCATCCGCTGAATCGAGTTGATAGGTTTGGTTCTCATCGAGGCGGTAGAGTTCCAAGCTTCCTGACTCCGGGTCAAAAATGCCATAGTTGGGAACCTGTAGAATTTTCTCGTAGAAGAAAAACTTACCGGGAGGATAGGTCTCTTTGATGGAATACTCCTCGGCCGCTTGGTTGGAAAGAAACTCTAACACCACCACAGGGGGGTCTCCCTGAAGGTTGGGGGTGTAGCTACGGACCACCTCCTCTCGGGTCACCGTAATGTTCATAAAGGCCCAGTCCGGGGCTTTAATAACCAACTGCTCGTCCAGGGTGGCGCAAATGCCGTAGTTCGTCGAAGCCAGGGCTGTCTCGGGAAGTCGTCCCCCAAGCTGGAGGCTTTCAGTGAGGGCAGCCGCTAAAGCCGGTTGATTGATGTTGTCCACAGGATCGTCGGGCAGCACCGCATCATCGGGTAACAGATCCCAAGTCACGTTGTAGGAGCGGGAGGTTGCTAACATGACGATTCGTGCCGTTTGTAGAAGGGGCGAATGGATTAACCTAATTCGATTATACGGCCTGGCTCTGACTCCTGTATGTAGTCAAATCAATTAAGACAAAATCAGTTATTTAAAATCTATTTTGACAAGTAAATTTGCGCACAAATACTGCTCGATTTCAACTGTCTATTCCTTAAAGCAGTCAGTCACCCCTCGTAATTCTTAAAGAGATACGTTAATTTCTAAGCAGGGTGAGTGTGAACTCGGCATGAGCCACACCGAGATGAAGCGCGCCCTCAGACCGAGACCTCAAAAAACCTAACCATCAAGGAGTTAATAAACTATGGCATTACTCAGTAGCACCGAGATTCAAAGCAAAGCCGGCCAACTCTCAGATTGGACAGTTGAAGGTAAAGAACTGAAACGAACCTTTGAGTTCAAAGATTTTTTGCAAGCGATGGATTTTGTTAACAAACTGGTCGAACCGGCTGAAGCTGCCGGACATCATCCCGATTTGAGTATTTCCTACAATAAGGTCACCGTTAGCCTCACCAGTCATGATGCTGGGGGATTGACGGAGAGTGATTTTGAGATGGCTAAAACGATCTCGGCACTCTAATCAGGATACTTAGAGGGTTAGATTTTCCGCTAGGATAGGTCAATCTGAACCGGGAGAGAGTCGCCTGGGCGATCGCCGATGGTGTCCACAATCGGCCTGAGTGCTATGATTTTGGCAGCTCCTCCCGGTGGCCAGTTCCTCCCCATACAACGATGGTAGTTCCTGATCCTAACTTTCTCAGTGATGAGGGTGAGCATCTCCAGTTCATTGAGCAGTTGTTTGATATCGGAGCCGCTCTATCGAGCCGTTACGACCTCTCAGAACTGCTAGATCTGATTCTCTGCAAAAGCCGGGAAATGACCTGTAGTGATGCCGGTAGCCTCTATCTAGTCGATCGCAGTTGCCCAGAGTTTCCCGTTTTGCTATTTAAGGCGGCTCAAAACGACTCCCGTCCTGCTGTCTCGTTCCGAGAGTTTGCGATGCCTCTGACGAAGGAGAGTATCGCCGGTTATGTGGCGTTAACGGGGGAGTCTCTGAATCTCGCTGATGCCTATCATCCTCCCAACGACGCTCCCTATCGCTTCAACCGCAACTTTGATGTGGATATTGGCTATCGCACCCGCTCCATGTTGGCGATTCCCATGCGTAACCGCCATGGAGAGACAATTGGGGTCTTGCAACTGCTCAATCGTAAAGTTCGCCCAGATATCATCTTACGTCCAGAGAATGTTGTTCCCTCCACCCAGCCCTATAGTCCCTGGGAACGCCGCATTGTGCAATTCCTCGCCAGTCAGGCGGGGATTTCCATTGAGCGAAATCATCTACAAACCAATATCGAACAATTATTCGAGGGCTTTATTCGCACCTCAATCCAGGCGATTGAAATGCGAGATCCTTGTACTTCGGGCCATTCGGAACGAGTGGCTCAGTTAGCGGTTCGTCTTATGGAAGAGGTGAGTCAGAGTCAGACGGAGGTTTGGCAAGAGATTCACTTCAGTGAGGCGCAAAAACGGGAGCTTCGCTATGCGGCGTTACTCCATGATTTTGGCAAAATTGGCGTTCCTGAAGCCATCCTCGTTAAGGAGAAGAAACTCTATCCCTACCAACTCGATATGATTCGCCATCGCTTTGGGGTGGCCCGACGCACCTTAGAACTCGATGCGATGCAGGCCAAGTATCACGATCTCTTGCCGGAGTCTGACGGAAATGAGACTCTCAAGCCGCTTGATGATGACCTATCGCAACAGTTACAACAATTAGACCGCTATTGGCAGGTGATTGAGTCAGCTAATATCCCTCAACGGTTGGATGATGAAGGGTTGGCATTACTCGATGAGATTGCTCAGTCACACTATCGAGATGTGGATGGTCATCTCAAGCCGTTGCTGACGGCGGCAGAACTCGAACAGCTACGGGTGGTGTTGGGTAATCTCACCGAGTCGGAACGAACTCAGATGCAGGCTCATGTTCGCAAATCCTATGAGTTTCTCAAACAAATTCCTTGGACGCAGAATCTCGCGAATGTTCCTAACCTGGCTTTTGCTCATCATGAAAAACTCGATGGGAGTGGCTATCCTCAAGGGTTGAACGCCGAAGAGATTCCTCTGCAAACCCAAATGATGACTATTGCTGATATCTATGATGCCTTGACCGCTGGCGATCGCCCCTATAAAACTGGAAAATCGGTTCGTGAGGCGTTGACGATTTTGGGGGAGGAAGCCAACAAGTACCATGTCAATGCTGATTTGCTGACTCTATTCCAGGACTGCGAAGTTTTTAGGATTTTGGGGCATAACTTAGATCCGTTGACCTCAGAACTCCGAGATAATGATAGTGAGTCCTAAAGGTCGAACCTCCTAAACGACTTTAGAATAGAAGATATTATGACGGCAGTACTCGGTCTAAACTTTAAAAATACAGACCTGTTAAATCAGGCTCTAATTCATCGTTCCTACGCTTCTGAATCTCCCCTACCTATAGAACATAATGAGCGACTAGAATTTTTGGGAGATGCGATTATCAATTTTATTAGTGGTTCATTTCTTTATCAAGTTTATCCTAAATTTAGCGAAGAAAAACTCACAAAGCTGCGGTCAAAATTGGTTGATGAACCTCACCTAGCGAGCCTAGCACGGCAGCTTCAGCTTAATGACCAAATTAAACTCGGGCAGGGAGAACGACAAGCGAACGGCAGTGAGAAAGATTCAATTCTCAGCGATGCCTTTGAAGCGGTGATTGGGGCCTATTTTCTCGATGCTGGAATTGAGGCGGTGCGGGAGTTTGTTGAACCTTTACTGAGCCAGGCGATCGCCGAAATGGCAGAAGCTAAGGATTTAGAAGAACAACTGAGCAATCTGATTACTGATGCTAAAAGTCGCTTACAAGAATGGGTTCAAAAACAGCATGGCTCTCCCCCAAACTATCGCCTTGTCGAAAAACGAGGAGAACCTCATATCCCTACCTTCGTTGTCCAAGTTTTGATTGAGGGAAAGGTCTGGGGAACTGGGACGGGTTCCCGCAAGCAAAAGGCAGAAAAACAAGCGGCTCAAGAAGCCCTCAAGCAATTGAAAGCTGCTGGATTGATGCCCCAGTAAGCCAAACGCATCAAGAGTCCACTAACTCTAGATATTGGCTATCTAACAGATAGGTTCCTCGTTCAAACTTCACCGTCCAAGTTCCGCCCGGATTACGAGTGATTGCCACACCTTGTGTGCCCAGTTCGAGAAGATTTGGGGGACGTAGCATTGGCATGGGATCTGCTGTTTTGAGGTAAGGAGGACGACTTACTAACCGCACCGTTGCTCCCACAGTCAACTCAGCCATAATCGGTTAATCATTAAACACGAATGATTATTATAGCAAAAATTGGTCTAAATCGGACAAAAAATAGGGGAAAAGAAGGCAGAAGGCAGTAGGCAGAAGGCAGTAGGCAGTAGGGAAGAGAAGGCAACGGGCAATAGGCAGGCTAGCAATAGGTGGGGAAGTCTTTCCTAACGAGCAAGTCCTAAGTCAATCTTCGATTGCAATAGGTGGGGAATTCTGTCTCGACTCAGAGTATTAATCAGGCAATCTTCGATTGTTATAGTTAACAGAAGTGAATAGTTCTCTGTCAACTTAAGTGCGGTCAACCGTTAACAGTTGTTCAATCGTAGCTAACAGTTCTGCCGGAGCAACCGGTTTGCCGAGATAGCTGTTTGCCCCTAAACTTTGGGCTTTTTGGCGGTGGCGATCGCCCGTACGGGAGGTTAAAACAATGGTCGGTAGACCATACCAACTGCCATGAGCGCGAATCCGTGCCAACAAATCAAAACCATTGAGAATCGGCATCTCAATATCCGTCACCAATAAATCCACCTGTCCCTGTCGTTGCTCTAACTTTTTCCAGGCCTCCTGTCCATCCCGACAAGGAACCACCGCAAAGCCAGCAGAACTCAAAATTCGTTCGAGCGATCGCCGGGCCCCGGTGGAGTCTTCCGCAATCAAAATCGTCGGCACATCCCCCCCTCGCGAACTCCCCCCACGCTGGGGGGTTGAGTCTTGAGTCTCTAAGGTTCCCTTGAGAAATCTCGGCAAAATCGTAGGAACCGCCTCCCCCGTCCCCAAAATGGCACAGCCTGCCAAGTAGGGAGGGATCGCCACCGTGTCATCAAACGGTTTGAGAATCAACGGTCGTTCATCGGCAATGCGATCAATAGCCACCGCCAGCGGTTCCGTCGCACCCCGCAGCACCAGCACCACTCGCGGCCGATGAGACACCGTTCCTGCATTGGGGTAGGGTAATAAATCCCAAAGGGGGAATAAGGACAATACCTGGCCACGCCATGTCATGGACTGTTCCACGGTCTCTGGAGGTCTTTCCAGAGTTCTGGCCCGTGCCAAACCTGGGGTCAACGGTTCGGGAGCGGCCAACAATTGCCCCACGCCCACCGCATCATCATAGGGCAACACATCCAAGACCGTATCACTGGGAATGGCCACCAACTGCTGGCCAATCTGACAGAGCAACACCGACAGCAAATTCAAACTCAAGGGTAACCGCACCGTAAACGTGGTTCCTTTGGAGGGAATCGTATCCACCTCCACCGTTCCCCGCAACTGTTGTACCTGAGTCCGCACCACATCCATTCCCACCCCCCGGCCCGAAATATCACTGACGGCATCGGCTGTGGAAAAACTCGGCTCAAAAATCAAATTTAGTAGGGTTCCTCGGGGTAACTGACTCATCGAGACCCCCGCCTCTAACACCTCCCGTTCAACGGCCTTACGGTAGACTGATTCGAGGTTAATGCCGCGACCATCATCGGCAATGGTGATGACTACCTCACTGCCCTCGGTACGGGCCCCCAAATGAATCTGGGCCAAGTCTGGTTTTCCTAACAAGCGGCGTTCTTCGGGGGCCTCAATCCCGTGGTCTAAGGCATTATTCAACAGATGGGTGAGGGGGGTTTGTAGCTGTTCGAGCAGGATGCGATCGACTAGGACATCCTCCCCAGAAATCTCCAGACGAGAGGTTTTATGACAGCGACGATTGAGCCGTTCGAGCTGTGGAACAAAGCGTTCGGCGAAAACCTTAAAGGGAACCAGCCGTGAGGTGGTGACTTCGTCATAGAGATGATCCAAATCCCGGCGCACTTGCCCGAGATCCTGAGCCAACTCGCGGCTGACGATATCAATATCGAGACGGGTTTCCTGAACCTGCGCGATCAACTCCTCGAAAGTTTGTAAGCTACTATGGAGCGCCGTGTAGCGGTCTAATTCTAATAAGTCAAACTCCCCAGCCTCCTCAGGGGCAGCGTCTGGGTGGGGGGGATGGTCGAGGGTGGAGAGGCGATCGTAGAGGGTTTGCACGTCATCTCGGACGGGTTTCACTTGCTGGACGATACGCCGGAGGGTTTGGCTGGCCTGTTTGAGTTGCCGTTGTTGTAGGGTGAGGCGCTCATGGGAGACAATCAGTTCCCCCACCAAGCTTCCCATTAACTCCATGCGTTCTAGGGGAATCCGTAACTGTTGTTGTCGCAGGGAGGGGGGAGCGGGAGAACTGGCCGCCGCCGTTATCTCCGAAGCCGGGGGGTCTGGAGTCGCCGGAGGACTGGACTCACTGCCCCCTTTAGGCTTTCCCGGCGTATCTCCCGATTCGAGGCTGGCGAGATAGGCCTCTCGTTGCGATCGCACCGCTGTCAAGAGATGCCGCGCCAAGTCCTGTAGGGACGAAAGATTGTTGGTTCCTTCCCCGTGCTTCTCTACCTGGGGACTGGCCTCATCGATGATCGTCACCAGCCAATCCAGGCCATAGGCCTCACCGAGTAACAGACATTCATCGAGGAATAGGGCGATCGCCTCGGGCAAATTGGGCTGCTCTTCCTTAAGATGGGTCTCTAGGGTCTGCAAACAGGTTTCCAAATCCACCGTGAGGGCCTGTTGAATCAGACGACGTTTACCGGGAGAGAGGCCCTCCGAGGGGGTTAAACGCTCCTCAGGGTTTGTGTCTTGGAGTTGCGCCTGAAACTCCCTCAGCGCCGTCAGCAGGGTTGCATCCGGTTCCAAATCCATTCCCTGCGCCTGAGCCGACTCCAACAAGTCCGTTAGGGTTTCGAGGCCCTCTTGCAACAGATGGAGGGCCGTCTCCTGTTGCTCTCCCTGAATTTTGCCCTCATTCCAGGCTTCGAGGAGGTCTTCGAGGGGATGAGCCAAACGACTCAACCCCGGCATTTGCGCCACCCCGGCCCCACCCTTGACGGAGTGAGCGGCCCGCATCAGGGCCTGATAGTCGGGGGACTGGCCCGCCGTTAACTGTTGCAGTCCCTGTTGCAACGCCTCCAAATAGACCGGGGCATCTTCTTCTAAGAAACACTGTCGGGCCTCCTCGGCGATCGCCGCCAACACCGACGGATCAAGACTATAATTCATAGGGATTTTGGTGAGTGAGTAGGAGCAAAACAGGTTGTACCCCTACAGGACAGTGAGTTATTAGTGAATCGTGACGGAACCGTTAGAGCCGGAACTGAGCCACCGACTCTTTGAGGGTAGCGGCGGCTTGGCGCAGTTCTTCGAGGGATTCCGTCACCGTTTGCGCCGTGGCTGAGGTGTTTTCTGTCATTGATGAGACCTGTTCCACCATTTGATTGACTTGTTTCGAGGCGGAGCGTTGCGTGGTGGTATTTTGCGAGATCGCCTGGACATATTGGTCAATGGTCTGACTGAGATCCGCCAACCCTTTTAGAGTTTGTTTGGTTTGAGCCACTCGTTCCGTTCCTTCAGCCACCTCTGACTTACCCACTTCCATCGCCTGTTGCACCTCAACGGTATCCTGCTGAATAATCTCGACAATCTGCTCAATACTACGGGTGGCTTCCGTGGCTCGTCCCGCCAGGCGGCGCACTTCTTCAGCGACGACGCGGAAGCCTTGACCATATTCCCCAGGAACCCGAGAGGCTTCAATACTGGCATTGTAAGCTAAGAGGTTGGTGCGTTCAGAGATTCCCGAAATAATCGTCAGAATTTGTAAAATTTGCTTGAAGGAGTCGGTGAGGCGATCGACTTTGCTGGCGGTTTCAGCCACGGCGGCGCTAATGTTTTTAATACTCAACACCGTCAAGTCCATCACTTCTTCCCCATCACGAGCGGTTTTAGCCCCCTGCTGGGCGATCGCCGCCGCCTGTTGCGCGGATTGGTCCACCACCCGAATTGACTCAACAATCTGAGCCACCGTCCCCAAGGTGCGGCTAATCTCCTGAGCCTGCACCGTCGCATCCCGAGATAACTGTTGCATCACCGGGGTATTATTCGAGGCCAGGTCATTGACTTGGTTGGCGATGCTTTGCACCTGAGACACCAGTTCCCGCAAGCGAATAATCGTGGTGTTAAAGGCATCGGCAATGGAACCGACGGCCCCATCCGTCACCGCCGCATTAACCGTCAAATCCCCCCGTTGTGCCCCTTCAATTTCCAGCAACAGATTCATCACCCCCCGTTGCAGTCGTTCTTTTTCCTGTCGTTGCTGTTCGGCTTCCTGGCGACGCAGGGTTTCCTGTTGTTCGACTGAGGCCATATTCACCTCAATGCTGGCCGCCATCTGATTGAGTTCCTCAGACAAAATGCCAATTTCATCGGCCCGCTCCGTACTGTGAACCCGAACCCCTCGCTCACCCCGGCCCACCCGTTGGGCGAAGGCGGCTAAGTCTTCTAGGGATTTGGCAAAGGCTTTAGCCACGACGATGGCAATGCCACTGACAATCAACGCCGCGCCGCCGCCAACGGCCAACCCGAGCAGTTGTTGGGCGCGCACCAGTTGTTCGAGTTCCGTTTGCGGTCGGGCTACGGAAACCATACCAATGGGGGCTACCTCAGGATTGGTGCGACGGGTATGGTCGTACAGGGGACGATAGACCGTTAGATAATTCTTGCCATCGATGTTTTCCACCAACGAGACGTTGTCCTGTCCCGCCTGTAATACCTGCTGCACTACGGGGGCGGGGGCTAAGGTGCCAATGGCTCGGGTTCCATCTCCAGCATTGATATTGGTATTCACCCGCCAATCGTGGGCATAGACTGACAGGGCCTCGGCGCCAAATAGCTGCTGAAATTCATCGAGTAGGGCGTGATGTCGGTTATGGAGAACCCCGACGATGGTGGTGCCCACGATCGCCCCCTCCAGGCGTACCGGGAAGACCACAACGGTGGTTAATCCGGCTTGGAAGTCATCTAGGGCAAAGTCCCGTTGTGAGAGGGGCAAGGGGGGCGGCTGGGTGATGCGGGCCAGGGACTCTCTCAGGGGAATTTTGGCTTGAGGTTCGAGGCCTAAGCGGCTAATAATATCTGACGGGAGGATTTCAATGCCCCGTTGCGGCTGACCGGTTTCCAGTGCCGCTCGCACAATATCGAGATCTCCTAGGGCGATTCCCGGTTGCGTCTGGATGGGCTGAAATTCAGCAGCGGAAATCTCACGATCTGGCTCAGGAACGGGAGGATAGGGGGATTCGTAGAGGGCGGAGGTATGGATTTTAATCCCTTGGGCGACGGTGTTGCCCTGAGCATCGGTGAGAATGCGAAAACTCTTGGTGGTATCGGCACGGTTGCGATCGCCCGCGGCCAGGGCTTCGGTGGCTAGAGCATCGAGATAGCGGCGTTCCGCTTCTAGTTGTTGAGGGTTACTGAGGTTAATGTCCCGGACAGCTACGAGTTGGGAGAGGTTTTCAGCCTCGGTGAAACTATCGTCCTCAGTCCACATGACATAGTCGGTTCCCCAACTGGCGACATCGGAGTTGAGTTGAGCCAGGAAGTCTTCTTGAACCCGCTCTTGAGTTCGGGCCACCAAAAAGAGGGTGGTGATGGCGACAGGAATCACGGAACCGCTCACCAGGAGGATGGTGAGTTTGTGGGTAAAGCTGAGATCCTGCCAGCGGCGACTTAACCAGTCTTTGGTGGCTCGGGGAAGAGAGGACAAGCTGTCTGCTGAGTTGGAGGAACCCGGGGTTGAGGCCGCCGCCGGGTGAGTCGGGGTTGAGTTGCCCTGGCCCAGATGATTGAGGGCTTTGCGGGCGCTAATGCCGTAAAAGCCCTCCGGGTCTTGCTCGATGAGATCTTCATAGAGCGATCGCGCCTCCGTCAGGTCTCCGGACTGCTCGCGGCGATTGGCTTCTAGGAGTTGTTCTAGGAGCAAGTCCCCCTCAACGGCTTCGGTAGGAGAGGGATTTGACCTAGGTGGGGAACCATCGGACAGAGATCGGACAGGGCGCTCGGACATGTTGGAGCTAGGGGTAAGGAGAACAGGGAGGCCAGGGAGGGTTAACCTGACAGGCTACTGGATATGCTGATACACCGCATCGAGGAGTTCTTTGGGGGCATAGGGTTTAATCAAATAGGCTTGCGCCCCCTGCCGTAGGGCCCAGAAGCGGTCAAACTCCTCGCTTTTGGAACTACAAAATATCACGGGGGTATCTTTCAGCTCAGGGTTTTCGCGGATTGTTCGACATAATTCTAAGCCGCTTTTTCCAGGCATGACAATATCTAAAATGAAAAGATGAGGCGGGGCGACGGATTTGAGTTTTTCCCAAGCTTCGTCAACGGCACTGGCGAGAGTCACTTGGAATCCGGATTGTTCTAGTAAGGCCCGCATCATTTTTTGTTCCGCGTGACCGTCTTCGACAACAAATATATGTTTCATGGCGTTTAGAGAGTAGTGAGGACTTCGATTGGGACTTAGGGTATCAGTCCTAGGGGAGGTCTAGGGATAGGGACAGCGCCCCCGGACTGTCATTGGCCAGGGGCCTGGGACGACTCAATTTTGAATTTTGCCATGGCAGACTTGAGGATCTCAATATCTTGAACCAGTTGCTGGAGATGCCGCCCAACCTGGCTGGCTTCCTCAACGGTGCTTAGGGATTGGCCATAGAGGGCTTCCATGACTGGGGTCATGGGTTCAGAACGATCGAGATGGGGGTCTTGAATGTTTAACCCTTGTTCTAAGGCCGTTTCGATGGTGTGAGAGAGGTCAATGACCTGTTGGAGACAGGTTTGGGTATGTTGAACACAACGGGTGCTATTGACGACATTGCTGGTTCCGGCCTCTAGGACATCTAGCACTTCGGCGGTTTCCTGCTGAATGCCATTGATGAGCTGTTCAATATCAGCGGTCGACTCGCCAATTTGCACGGCCAAGCCTCGCACATCGTCGGCAACTTGGCGAAATCCTGCCCCTCGTTCTCCGGCCCGGGCCGCCTCAATGGCGGCGTTGAAGGCCAGTAGATTAGCCCGTTCGGAAATGCCAAAAACGACGGTTAAGATTTGTGAGACTTCCTGGGCGGATTCTGCCAGACGTTTGGCTTTTTTGGAACTGTTGGCGACGGTACTGCGGAGGGCATCAATACTGGTGACGGCTTCGGAACGCTCTTGGCTGCCCTCGGTAACGGTTTGGCTAATCTGTTGGGCTAGGGTCTTGATCTCCTGATGACTCTGGCTCAGTTGGCTGAGGCGGCTACTGATGGACTGGACTTCTAGGCAGGCGTTTTCGAGATCGTGGCATTGGTGTTGCACCTGTCCGAGGAGGTCTTGGGCCGCTAGATGACTGGTTTGGCCTCGTTCCCCGAGGCGATCGCTCACTTGACTAATTTGGCTGAGGCTGCGACGTAGGGCGGCGAGGGTGGCATTATAGGCATCGGCGATCGCCCCCATGGCTCCGTCACTGAGGGGGGCTTGGCTGGTGAAGTTGCCGCGACGGGTAGCTTCGAGCCGTTCCAGGAGATCCATGGCTTGTTGTTGCAGCCGTTGTTTGTGTTGTTGCTGTTGGTAGTTGTCGCGATCGCGCTGTCGTTCGAGTTGTTTGAGTCGGTCTCCTTGATAGGTCAGGCGATCGATCATCTCCCGAATTTGTCCGGCAATGCGGCCAATTTCATTGTTGCTCGGGGTCATATCTAAGCGGGCCAGGGGGTCCTCTCGGTTCACCGCTTCGCTATAGTCGGCGATCGCCCCTAACTGCTCTCCCCAACGATGGAAACGGGGCAAGATCAGGCCCAGGGTCACCAGGGCACTACCACTGGCCAGCAGCCAAATGAGTAGGCTGGGACGACCGGAGGGCAAGTTGGGGCCCTCTAGCTGCTCTTCGAGTTGCCGATCTAAGGTCAGATCGTCCAGGGCGGGATCGAGAGGGGGTTGTCGGGGATCTTGGGGGCCTGGGGAGAACCAGAGACTGGCCAATCCGGCAGTAGTGAGGGGAATGATGGCGGCGGCGATCGCCATCAGTTTAAGTTTTGCCCCGAGGGAGAGTCCCCGCCGCTGGGGGCGGACTGGGGGCGGCATCGGGGTCCCACTGCTGCTAACGGGGGCGATCGTCAGTGGGGCTGAGAGGGGGTTATGTTCCCCAAACTGCGTATCGGCGGGTTCATCCCCGTGCGGTGTATCCCCTAGGGCCTTGCGGGCACTTTGTCCCCAAACTCCATCGTGATCTTGGTCAATAATCTGCTGGTACAGCTCCCGTGCGCGATCGACTTCCCCGTTTTGCTCAAATTGATTGGCTTTCAATAACAAATCCAGCAAGTCCAGGGAATGGGTGGAACTGACGGTGTCTGGGTCCATATTGGGGCTGAGGTCAGAGTAAGGTTGAGCCATGATTACGACCGATGTAGGGGCGACACATGTTTGGCCCCGATGGGGGCGGTGGTGGCGCGACGCCGGGACAAGGGGTGTTCTTGTAGGGCCTCCAACAAGGCTTGGGGATCTAAGACGGCAACCCCCTGGCGACCGTCATAGACGACTTGGGACAACAGCGGTTGTAGTCTCGGTTTAAGGCGTTGCGTCACCGGATGCGATCGCGAGGCGGTGAAGACTCCTTCGAGGTCAGAGGCGACACAGGCCACAGTGTGCCGTTGTCGGTTAACGCCTCGTCCAGGGGAGTGTTCGCGATGCCTCTGAGAATCCCCATCGTCCGTCTGGGCGCTTTCAGTTCCAGACCCCTTTTGCCCTGGGTTACGGGTTAATAACAAGGCCTTCACGGCCTGACCCGGCAAGTTTAGCCGTTGCGACGATTGCAAGGAGGGCAGTTCTAAAAATTGACTGGTATCTAAGACCCAGGTTAAAACCCCTTGGCGATTGATGACCCCCAATAAGCTGGGCATGACTCCCGGAATGGGACAAATCAATTGTCGATCAATTTGCAATGCCGCATCAATTGAATCGAGGGGCAAGGCGACCCGCACCTCTCCTGAAACTCGAATTTTAAAGTAATCTCGTTCCATGGGTTCCCCTTAAACATCAACGGGGTTGTTCTGTAACACTTTACCAATTGATTCGACCAAGTGTTCTGGATGAAAGGGCTTGGTTAAGTAAAAATTTACCCCCAACGTCTTGGCCCGAATGCGATCGAGAATGCCATCTCGCCCGGTGAGCATAATAATGGGAATCTCCCGCAGTTGACGGGATTGCCGCAACATACTACAGAGTTCATAACCATCAATGTCGGGCATATTCACATCCATTAAAATCGCCGCTGGCTTTTGTCGAACTAAGGCAGTTAGGGCTTGAGCGGGTTCGGTGATTCCTAATACCTCATATCCCGATAATGAGAGAATCCCTCGCACCTGTTTTTGAATCGTTTTACTATCATCAATACAGGCGATCAGCGGCCGGACTTCGGGTTTACTCGGAGGGGGAGCGTCGGCAGCCTTGGGAGGGGATGCGGAACTGGCCGCTGGGGGGTCGTCAATTTGGGTAACAAGAATTCCCTCATTGAGAAACGGTTGCACCCAAGCCACAAGGGTTTGTACCGACACCTTGAGTAAGTTAGAAATCTGATAGAGGGAAAGCCGCTTACGAAAAATGCTGGCGGTGGCTTGAATCAGTTGATCTGGCTCATGGGCCGAGCGCACAGGAACGGGATTGCGATGACATCCGGCCCGGAAACGTACCTGTTGCTGATCCGGGAGATAGAGACGGACAAAGGGGGACGGCAGTTGTTTGCGCCATTGTTGCCATTGCAGGGCCATTTGCCAAAGAGGCGCGGGAATTTCTGACAAAGGGGTTTCCATCAAGACTGGATCGATTTTAGATCCTTTGGAAAACTCAATTTCCGTCTCCGGCAGTGCCAGAACATGAACCAACGCTTCTAGGCTCAAACGCATCAGCAATTGACGCAGTTTGGACATGGGTAACCCCTGGCCATGCCACCAACGACAGAGTTGAGGATATTCATTCTCGCTGTCACTAAATTCGAGTTTGGCCAGGTTGGGTTGAATGGTGCGGATTAAACATTGCAGGCGCTCTGTTTTGCCCGTTACGCTGGTGGCATAGGTGAGTTGACCGGCTCTGAGAAATACCTGCCAACTGACCTGTGGGTCCCGGGGATCGCCAACAGTGAGACACCCAGAGACTTGTTTGCTGACAAGATGCTTGATGGCTTTACGGGGATGCGTCACTGTGCGGGTGACACGTAACCCAGTGTTACCGGTCTGAGGGGGAGAATTACCAGTCATGGTTGCTGTGAACAGTTGACAGTTGAGGGGTGGGCGCTATGGGGACATGAGCGATCCGGGAGGGGAGGACGAGGCCTGCTTAGAAATCAATGCTCATCGGCGCTCGGGGGAAGGGGATGACATCGCGAATGTTGCTCATCCCAGTAATAAATTGCACCAGACGCTCAAATCCTAGTCCGAATCCGGCATGGGGAACGGTTCCATAGCGTCGTAAATCGAGATACCACCAGTAGTCTTGTTCATCTAAGCCGCTGGCTTGCAGACGTTGCTGGAGCAGATCTAGGCGTTCTTCACGCTGAGAACCGCCGATAATTTCGCCGATTTGCGGAGCTAGAACATCCATGGCAGCGACGGTTCGCCCATCGTCATTGGCACGCATGTAAAAGGCTTTGATGCCAATGGGGTAGTCGTAGAGGATCACCGGTTTGCCGATAAGCTGTTCGGTGAGGTAACGTTCATGTTCTGATTGTAAGTCGATCCCCCATTCAACGGGAAATTCAAAGGTTTGGTTAGACTGTTCGAGTCGGGCGATCGCCTCGCTGTAGGTGAGCCGCTCAAAGTCATTGTGGATAATGGCTTCGGCACGGGCCAGGACGGTTTTATCGATGCGTTGATTGAAGAAGTCTAGATCTTCGGGACAGGTGGTGAGAACGGCGTTGACGATAAATTTGAGAAAGTCTTCGGCCAAATCCATGTCCCCGTTGAGGTCACAGAAGGCCATTTCCGGCTCAATCATCCAAAATTCTGCTAGGTGGCGTGAGGTGTTGGAGTTTTCGGCGCGGAAGGTGGGGCCGAAGGTGTAGACGTTGCTGAAGGCCATGGCCATGACTTCGGCTTCGAGTTGACCGCTGACGGTGAGATAGGCGGGTTTGCCGAAAAAGTCTTGTCGGTAATCGACGGTTTGGTCGTCGGTTTTGGGAATGTTGGCTAGATCGAGTTGGGTGACGTTGAACAGTTCACCGGCCCCTTCACAGTCGCTACTGGTGAGAATGGGGGTGTGCATCCAGAGGAAGCCTCGCTCTTGGAAGAATTGGTGGACGGCGTTGGCGGCACTGTTGCGAACTCGGAAGACGGCGCCGAGGGTGTTGGTGCGCGATCGCAGGTGGGCGATGGTTCGCAGAAATTCAAAGGAGTGACGTTTTTTCTGAAGGGGATAGGTTTCGCTGTCGACGCCGCCATAGAGATGAATCTGTTGGGCGTGCAGTTCCAGGCGTTGTCCTTTGGCGGGAGAGTCTACGAGGGTTCCTTGGACGTCAACGGAGGCTCCGGTGTTGAGGTGTTTGAGGAGATCTGGGCCGGCCACCTCTGGATCGATGACAATTTGGAGGTTGGCTAGGGATGAGCCATCGTTGAGTTCGATAAAGCTAAAGTTTTTGAGATCCCGTTTGGTGCGAATCCAACCCCGAACAGTCACCGTCTCATCAGGGTGACCGTGGCGTAGAATGTCCAGAATTTTGCGGTGTTCCATAGCTTAAGCGGTGGCGGAGTCTGTCAACTGGCACATGATTTTAATATCCAGCCTACAACAATGCCTAAGCCTAGGAAGCGCACAGCCTGCCAAAAGGGTTCTCGTAACTCCCGCCAGGAGAAGAGTTGACTCTCTAAACGGAGTTCGAGGTCTTGCAGTTGTTGCTGAATCTGTTGCAGTTGCTGTTGCAGGGTTTGTTGCTGTTGGCGATCGCCTTTGACTTGCACATAGCGGCGTTTGAATTGGTCGAGGGCGGTTTCTAGCTCCTGTAAGTCTTGCTCGATTTCTGGCTCAGCGGCGTCAGGCTGACGGTTCGGAGGGGAGGGTTCGGGGGGGCGATCGCGATGGGAGGGCATGAGGCTAGGGGCAAATCAGATCTGTCATTCACGCTAGCAAAGATTGACCCATTTCTGGAACGATTGGGACCGGGTTAGGGTTGCCAACCCGATTAGACGTGTCAAAATAGGAGATAACGACCCTTTGCGTTTCCTATTGATTATGACTGTCTCTTCATCACCGACATCCCGTCAGACCCCCAGCCCGACTCTTGATGAGTTGGACACCCTAGAACTGGCTCAGGCTTTAGCGGAACGCCTGGCGATTCCAGAACGGGATTGGCATCGTCTCAAGTCCAACCGCTCTGTACGCGCCCAGGAGCAACTGGCAGCCGCGTTAGTCTTTTTACTGAAGAATCATCCTGAAGAGGCTCTCCCTCGCCTTGAGTACGCTGTGGGGTGGCTCAATCGCTCTATTTCTGCTCCCCCTTGTCCGCAACATGGCGATCGCCGTTAGTCCTGACTGCGACGGCGAGTTTTGGGGATACATTTTCCTAGGTGCAGTTCTCGTTGATGGGGATACCATTCCACCCGATCAAAAATCTGCCGGAGGATGTAAAAGCCCCGTCCGCATTCTGAGCTGTCTTCGGGTAAGTCGTGATTGATGCGTTCACAGCAACATTGTCCACAAGGCTCAGCTCCTTGATCACAGATTGTCCACCAATAGACATCGTTGCTGGCCCAGAAGCGAACGGCGATGGTTTTTTGGGTGTCGAGCTGATTACCGTGAGTCGCTGCATTGACGAGTGCTTCTTGCAGGCCCAGACGGATTTCAGGTTCTAGATCAGGAGGAATTTCACTGAGAAGAAGGTCAAGAATCGGACACAGATAAAGCGTCGAGGCAAAACTGATTGTCCCTTGGCCACGCCCACTCGTCGGTGACAGGGGAAGAGCCATTACTGAAAAAACCATGGATCTCTCAGCTTAATAGAGGTTTGCAAGGTCTAAGTGATAGGGTCATGGGGGTTACCGCATGTATCTAACGCTAACGCTTTTATTCTAGCGAAATCTTCCCAGAAATCGTCAGAAAATGCAAGTCGACTGTCTTTGAACCCCTGAGGAGCACCCTGCAAATGGATCGACTAATACTAGGATAACCAATGGCATGAAGAGGGCTTGCATTGAAAAACCACGAGGGAACTCCGTTGGAAACTCTGGGCAGGTTTTTGGGGAATACAGCGCTCAATTTGGTTAAAATGCGGAACCGCAAATCGCTTCAATGCGTTTTTCGGGCTATCACCGTTTTAAGGGGAGTGAACTCAATATGTCATTAAACTATGACGTGATTGTCTGTGGGGGCGGCCCCTCAGGGGCTACGGCTGCTCTGAAAGCGGCTCAGGCGGGGTTACGGGTAGCCCTGATTGAGAAGCAGCGCCTGCCCCGTCATAAGCCTTGTGGGGGGGGAATGCCCTTGCGGGTGGGCCAGTGGCTGCCTGGGGGGATTCCTGAGGGGGTGGTAGAAACGTCGGTGCGCTATCTCTATCACACCTGGAAGTTTCAACAGGGCCATCTTGGGGCCGTCTGTCGCCAAGGGATGGCGGGAGCGTCTCAGGGGTCTTCTCTGGATTTGTGGATGGTCCAGCGACCTCAGTTTGATAATGCTTTAGTGCGGCAAGCTGAAGCGGCGGGGGTGACGGTTTGCGATGGCTTGGTGGTGCGATCGCTCGCGCTTGATGAGCAGGGGGTGACGGTGCAGGCTTCGGAGTTAGGGGCCGCTCGTCAAACCACCTGGAGGGGGCGATCGCGTCATCTAATCGGTGCTGATGGGGCCAACGGGGTGGTAGCCAAGGCCGTCAACCTGCGATCGCGGCGACGTTTAGCCTTCGCCCTAGAAACCGAACTTCCCCATACTTGGGACGCTCGTCATCCCCATCTACGTCCAGATGTTGCCCACCTGGACTATGGGGCCGTCTCTCGCGGCTATGGTTGGATTTTTCCCAAGGGGGACAGCCTCAATATTGGGGCTGGGGTGTTTTATCCCCCTCGGGGCAAACAGGGGAACTTCCGCCGCCTGCGTCAGGAGTTGGAACAGGTCATTAAGGGCTATTGTTCTCAGTTCCAGCTCAATCCCCAGGGTGATTCCTACCCCCTGTACGCCCATCCTCTACCTCTTTGGCAGGGCCGGGAACCTCGACAAACCTCAAAGGGACAAGTTTTATTGGTAGGAGACGCCGCTGGATTAGTCAATCCTTTTTTTGGGGATGGCATCTTGCATGGGATTAAAAGCGGGGTGATTGCCGCCGAGGCGATCGCCACGGGCCAGGCTCATCAGTACAGTCGGCGTCTTCATCAAGAGGTGGCGTTGAACTTTGATGCCGCACGGCTCCTGGCGGGCTTTTTCTATCGCTTTCCTCACTGGTGTTTCACCCATGTTGTTCAGCGTCCTGATGGGACAGAAGTGGCGGCTCGACTTCTAGCTGGAGACCTGACATTTTCTCAAGTGTCCGGACGCTTTGCCACCTACGTTGGACGCTCAATTATGAGAGGACCGATGAGAGGAGTCTGACCACCCTGATAGATCTTAAGTGAATCCACTTAAGGGACTCTACTTAAGCAATGTCCCTTAGCTAAGTTTAGGAGAACTTATCCCGTCTAGCATCAGTTGCATACCACAAAAGTTAATTTTAGGGATGCCGGGTTTTACCCAGTGAGTGACAGCAGCGTCTACAATTAAGACATTGGGGTCTCCTCTGGCCAGCCTGATTTTTCCACCGCTCACGGTCATTAAGTCCTCAAGCCCTCCCCCAACCCTAGCCCAAATGCCAAATCGGGGATTCATACTTCCGAGATCTCGCAGCGTATTGTTGACCTTTCATACCTCACTGTTCACGGCCAGAACTAATGCAATTTAGCATCGTCATCACAACCTATAACCGGTTAGCTTTTCTAAAACGAGCCATTAAGACAAGTTTGGCGCAATCTTATCCTTGCGAAGTTGTGGTAGTTGATGACTGCTCTAGTGATGAGACTCAAGCCTATGTCCAGAAGTTGCAGCAGCAGTTAATCGCTGAAGGAAACTCTCGTCTCATTTACCATCGCAATGCCAGCAACTCTGGCCATTCTGCCAGTATGAATGCCGGAGTCAAACTGGCCGCAGGAAACTGGATTAAACCCCTCGATGATGATGACTACCTCGACCCCAACTGTATACGGCAAATGTGGCAAGCCATTCAAAAAAATCCGAACGCCGTGATTTGTTCTTGTCAGGCCGAGCAAGTCGATCCAGAGGGTCACCTACTTCATCGAACACCTCGTGCAGGTCCTGGGAAAGCCTTTGTGATTCCCCAGGAAGATATCCATTATGGAATGCTCCTAGAAATTGTTCCCTTTGGAACCCCAGTTCAGGTGGCGTTTAAGCGATCAGCCTTCTTAGAGGTAGGAGGGTGGGACTCTCAATTTGATGGAAATTGTGATGATATTGACTCTTGGATTAAACTTTCTCAATTGGGAGATGCAATTTTTATAAATAAATGCCTAGCCTATCGAACCATGTGGGAGGGAGCTTTTAATCAAAAGGTTTCGTTACGAAAGCGACTGGAAACTAATATCTTAATGAAGAAAAAGATTTATGATTGCGTTTCCCCTCAGTATCAAGCCAACATTCCCAAACTGAACCATGTTATTGCCTATTTGCGTCTCCACTGGGCAGCGGTTGCCTTCAAGCAGAAGCAATTCAAAGAGATTTTGCCGATTTTATCATTTTCTATATTTTGTTTGCCGGCTTGGGAACTGTTGATTCGAGCAATTCTTTTTCGTCAAAGCCCCTGGCTTTCCCGTCCGGGTTGGTTTAAAGAGCATCCCTTTCGCCTACCAGGAGAACCATTGTCTCCCAAACTAAAGACATCAGTAACTCATCCCGTTAAACTAGAAGTCAGTCGGTATAGGCTTCAGCTTCAACAAAGCTGGGTGGAGTTTAAAAAGCGCCAATGGAAAATGAGTTGGATTCTTGGGAGTGGCGCCATTGTAAAGCTATTACAATCCCCGATTTCTTATCGTTTTTCCTCGCGCTGGAATATTCGTAAAATCCCTCTTTATCAGCAAGCGAATGCCAACGCCCTGTTGCTCGGAGATATTTATGATATTTTGCACAAAAAATATCAATCCGACATCCCAGACTTAAAAGTTTTACAACATTATCTTCATTTACGTTGGAGCTGGGCAGCCTTGCGACAAGGGAAACTCTGTACCAGTGTGCGTATTGCTTTTCCGGCCGTGTTGAATCGCCGAGCTTGGCAGACTTGGCTAAAAATTGTACGCTTGCAACATCAACAGGAACGTCAGAACTCCGTACGACGGAACCTGATTGATAGTCTAAACGATCCCCACTCGGAATCTTAGAACGCAAAGGTAGACGGTGTTTGGGCGATCGCGAAACCCGTGAAAACCCCGATCGCCCCTACCGTCAGAACCTCCGGTTCAATGTCACAATGAATCCAGAGCCAACCCTGATACCCTCGTGTGATTATGTCGAACAATCGTAGCAGTAGCTTTTTCGGAGGACTGCTCATTGGCACTGCCATCGGTGCCATCAGCGGCGTTCTCTTGGCCCCCAAATCTGGGAAAGAGACTCGGCGTGTCTTGAATAAATCCCTCCAGGCGATGCCTGAGTTAGCTGAAGACATCTCCTCAAATGTACAGTTACAAGCCGATCGCCTCTCGGAAAGTAGTTTACGGAACTGGGATGCCACTCTCAAACGGCTACGGGAGGCGATCGCCGCCGGCGTGGTGGCCTCTCAACTCGAACAGGAACGCCTAAACCGGGCTGATTCCGCTGAAACTCCCTCCAATTCTGTGACCGATCGCATAACACAGCCCCGTGAGTGACCCTATTTTTTGGTTAGGATTATCCGTTGGCCTCGTCGCCACCAGCCTGGTGACGGTATTGATTGCCTTACTGCCGGCAGTTGGCGAACTGCAACGAGCGGCCCGCAGTGTGGAAAAACTGGCAGATACTCTATCCCGAGACTTACCTCCGACTCTAGATGCGCTGCGTTTAACGGGGTTGGAACTGGGGGAACTCTCCGAGGATGTCAGTTCTAGCGTCAAAAATGCCTCAGATGTGGTTGAACAAGTCAATCAAAGCGTCACTGAGGTCCAGAAAGGGGCCAACTGGCTGCGAGGAACCAGTCGCAGTTTGGGCACCGGCGTGCGGACAGCCTGGACTGTTTGGCGCAATCCTTCTACACGATAAGAACTCGGGAGCTTGGTAGCCCCGTCTCTTTAGAGCGGGGCGGAAAAGCGACTCGTGCGACTTTAGTCGCCGTATAATTGAGGTGACTTAGTAGGGCCAACCATCTACGCAATGAGTCGTTCCTAGTACGGAGAGATCCCGGCAACCGAAAGCGCGATATTGCATTGCGGCTCCGAGTTGCAGTAATGGCAGGGCGATGAGCGTACCTAACTGGCATTGTGATGGAAGCTGCGAACGGTAACAAAAAGTAAAGGGAAGCCTTTGGGTAACCCATAGAGGCGTATTTGACTTCGCCTAGGAGTCCGTTTTACGGAAGTTCTAAAATCCCTCCGGGGAATCCCCGTCGCTTTAGCGCGGGGAGTAGTCAATCCATCAAGATGACTGAGGATGCTCTGGCTGACGTTACTATTGGTTCAATGCTCCCGTAGCCGTCTCGCGCCTTGTCTAGTCTGATATCGTTTTCAGCTTGTCTGTCCTCTTGATGCCCCTTGCCCCATTTCCGCCCTATGAAACCTCGCCAGCGTAAAAAACATAAACTGAAACAGCACCGTTCCCTCTGGTTTGAAAAAGTGATGGCCCTGGTTGCCGTTTTAGATGTGGGCCTGGTGCTATTCGATCTCAGTTATATCCCCTGGCGCGACTTCTACTACCGCTATGGCCCTGAGGCTCTCCATCAATGGTATGACCCCATTAAGGGCATCGAACCCCATCGAGATACTCAACAGTATCTTGATACGGTCGATGAGCTGATGGAACAGGTCGCCGCCACGGGGATTCAGTCCGATGACGTAGTGCCGCTGTTGGAGGAACTTGGCGATCGCAGTGACATGATGGTGGATGAGAACCCCTTTCAACTGGCGGACAAAACTGGGGATCTTGAGCGAATTAAAAACCGAATGCGCGATCGCCTCGACAATGAATCGGCGAAAGACTCGTTTCGGGAATTTTGGAGTCAGGATCACTTGACCCCGGCCTCCTGGGGACGCGAAATGGACTTCTTCAACTCACAAATTCGTCCCCATATCGAGATGAACTATTTTCGCTCGATCAGCATTCGAGGCACCTTTACGGATCGCTTTTGGATGATTGATAGTTGGTTTATCTTGATTTTTGGTTTGGAGTTCTTAGCCCGAACCTGGACTATTTCGCGGCGGATTAACATTCCCTGGCGTGAAGCTTGGCTGCTGCGTTGGTATGATGTGTTGTTCCTAATTCCTTTTTCGGGTTTAGGTTTTCCCGTCTTGGCTCTGTCGCGGTTCATTCCCCTAGGCTTTCGCTTAGATGATTCCAAGCTGGTGGACTTGAAGCCCCTGCGTCGTAAAATCAATCAAGGCTTGGTGGCTGCCTTGGCTGGTGAAATTACTGAAACCGTTGTGGTTCGAGTCATTGATCGGATGCAGGATGCCATCGAAAATGATGGTGTGGTCAATTTAGTTAATGGTTCAGGACGAGAGTATATTGTCCTCAACAATCGCAATGAGATGGAAGTGTTGTCTCAGCAATTGGTGCGAATGAGTTTATATCAGGTCTTTCCAGAAATTAAGCCAGATTTGGAAGCCCTGCTGCTTCACAGCTTTACCAATGGCATCAAGGATATGCCCCTCTATGACAATTTAAAAAATATACCAGGAATGAAGGATCAACCCGAACAACTTGCGCGGGAGATCATTCGCCGTGGCACGAGTGAGTTTCATAATCTCCTTAAAGGTATGGTTGAGGATCCTGTGGGAGCCGAGCTGTTCAATAGTATGCTTGAGAACTTCACAAAAGTCATGCAGCAGGAAATTGGCAAGCCGGATAATGCCACGGAAATTCAAACCTTGCTCTCAGATTTCCTAGAGGAGATGAAAATCAACTATTTTCGCCGCGAGGAAATTGAGGATGTGGAAGACTTTGAGGCAATTATTGAGGAAACCCGTCAGTTGCGAGAAGCGGCCCAGAAGAAGTAGAGTGCGGACTCGAAGCGTTGAGTTGGCATTCTAAACAGGTCAGTTCTGTGGGCGAGAGCCAACCCCGGAGAAAGTAGTAGATGGTAAGTAGGTATTCGTCTGTCAGTTGGGTTGACAGGGTCAGACCTTGGTGACTCGGCATCATCGCCTCTAGGGTAAAGACGGGGTCTTGGGTCTGATCGGGGTCAACAAAGGCCACGTAATCGGTAGGACGCGGAATCACGGCCATTCCTGCCTGGACAAAGGAACTGGCACTGCGATACATCGATAGGGCCCGGCTGACCAGGAGAATGGGGGAGTCAATGTTATTCTCGGCTAGCAACTCTCGTACCCCTAAGACGCTCCGGCGGAGATTGGGAGAGTTACGGTCAACCAAAATACTGGTACTGGGAACCCCGAGACGGCGTAGGAGTTCGGCGGCGAGTTCGGCTTCGTTGGTAGAACGGGCCGGATCATCAGACTGGGGATCGGGCAGGGGAAACCGCAGAGGACTTCCGCCGCTGACGATAATACGGGTGATGCCCCCAGCTTGGTAGAGTTGATTGGCATAGACAATAAGATTGCCGCGATCGCCCAATTGTAATTGCGATCGCCCCTCCACTTGCGGCTCCACGGTGTCATGAGCGAGTAACACCAGCGTTTCCGCTGTTTGTCCTTGGGTTATACGAGCTAAAACCGAGACCTGTCGTTCAACAGAGTTGTGGTAAATCCATTGCCAGAGAAAGGGAGTGCTAAACAGCCACAGCAGGATAAAGGCACTGCGAATCTCATTCTGAGCCGCTTTACTAATGGCCCCATCTTTGAAGCCTCGCAGACTTTGAGCTAGCAGTAGCCAAACAATCCCCAGGGGTTTAAAGGGTAACGAGAGAATGCCCCAAGCCGTTGTGGCCGTGCGATCGGTCGGATCGACGAATAACAAGACCAGGAACACGGCCAACAATAAGCCACCGAGGAAGGTGAAGTAGGCCTTGGGAACAATCCTGAAAAAGACATAGAAGAAGATAATGAGAACGAGTAACCAGAGTAGGACTCGTGTCAGGACTAAAAACATGGCGTTCCCTGTTTCTCACCGAAATCATTGTGGCCATGGCCCCCAGCCTAGCTCAGTCTGCGAGCCAGCAAATGTGAATTTAGGTTTCGGGTTTTGACTAATTGTTGCAATCTTTAGGTTTTCTTTAGAAATGCCGATAGGATGTGTCAATGGGAGCTTTCGGGTTCTGAGAGTGTGAGAAACATCGCCATGAATGTCAGTCATCTTTTGAGACGATATGAAGCGGGAACAACCCAATTTCAGGGTGTTGACCTCCCCGGAGCCAACCTAGTTCACGTGACCCTGATTGCCGTAAATCTGAGCCAAGCAAATTTGATCGGCGCAAATCTACAACGGGCATTTCTGACCAAGTCCATCCTAAATCAGGCCCGTTTGAACTGGGCCAAGCTCAACTATAGCAAACTCAGTGACTGTCAGGCGATCGCCGTTGATTGTACTAAAGCTGAACTCTGCGGCATCTTCGCCGTCAACGCCAACTTTTCCCAGGCTCAACTGAGTGGGGCGAACCTGCAAGGGGCGAATTTGCGGGGGGCAACCCTACAAGGGGCCAATCTACGAGGAGCTGACCTGCGAGGGGCTAATCTACGAGGAGCTGACCTGCGAGGGGCCGATTTAAGCTGGGCCAACCTATCGGGGGCGCGCCTAATCGATAGCCAACTCGAACAGGCTCAACTCACTCACGCTAACTTTAATGAGGCGTATCTCAACGGCAGTGACTTGCAGTTTCTAGAAACCGCCAGCCGACAGCCCGAGAGCAACCTCAGAACGGCCCGTTGGGTGGGCCAGGTTCATGGGCGGGCAAACCGTAAGGCCAACTCGCTCCCCAGCAGTCTTATGCTATTATCATCCTAAGCAGGCAGTGCCAATGGTTAGACACTCTGCCTGAGAAGATCAACCAGCTAAACGAATTCTGGCTTGTGGCTGTGAGTAGCACAACTACTCAAACACCTGTGAATATCACGCCTCTAGGGGGTTTCATGGAAACTCCACATTGCAGAGACCTCTGATCGTCCAGGGGAGTCAACTTGTCCAGCCGATCTGGTGAAGTGGGTATGCGCCCACTTTTTTTGTTGCTATTTGGCTTATGACCCATCCGCTGATTCCTCAAATCTTAGACCTAGCTACCCCAGTCGCTCAAGACTTGGGGTTAGATGTCGTCGCTGCGGTCTTCCAAACCAACCAGCGCCCTCCTGTGTTGCGGATTGATATTCGTAACCCTCAGGATGAGACGAGCCTCAACGATTGCGAAGCCATGAGTCGTGCCCTGGAGGCGGTGCTTGATGCCAGTGACTCCATACCCGATGCTTATATCCTAGAAGTCTCCAGTCCTGGACTATCAGATATCTTAAGCAGCGATCGTGACTTCATTGCCTTTAAAGGCTTTTCCGTCAGCATTACGACTGATGAGCCGTATAAAGGTCAAACCCATTGGACCGGCCATCTCATCGAGCGCAACCAGGAGAGCATTCGTCTTAGTTGCAAAGGAAAGGCGATCGCCATTCCCCGTTCCCTGGTGGTTAACGTGCAACTGGACTAACCCGAAGCCACACCCCACCCCCCATCAGACCCTTTGTCCGGCGACCCATCCGGCAAACCCCGAGGGAATCCTCCCTCAGATCCCGATTGTCCACGACTCAGTCGAACGTTTATCAGGAGAGTGAAACAGAATGTCTATGGTCAGCCTGCCCGGATTGGCAGAAATGATCGATAACATTAGCCAAGAACGGAACTTACCCAAACCCGCTGTTCAAGCAGCACTCCGGGAAGCCCTCCTCAAAGGCTATGAACGTTATCGCCGCACCCAACGTCTCGCGAAAGCCGGTGGCAATGAAGCCGAAGGTGCCCAATTTGACGACGACTACTTTGAGAATTTTGAAGTTGAACTCGACGTCGAAGAAGAAGGATTCCGCGTCCTGGCCACCAAAGCCATTGTGGAGAACGTCAGCATCAGCGATCGCGAAATTTCCCTTAACGAAGTCTTAGAAGTTGCCGCTGAAGCCCAACTTGGCGATACCGTCGTCCTCGATGTCACCCCAGAACGGGATGACTTTGGACGCATGGCCGCCATCCAAACCAAACAAGTTCTCGCCCAAAAACTACGAGATCAACAGCGCAAACTCATCCAAGAAGAATTCCTAGACCTCGAAGGCGAAATCCTCCAAGCCAGAGTCTTACGCTTCGAGCGTCATTCCGTCATCGTGGCCGTCAGCAGTGGCTTTGGCCATCAAGAAGTTGACGCCGAACTGCCCAAACGGGAACAACTCCCCAACGATAATTACCGGGCCAATGCCACCTTCAAAGTGCTGCTAAAGCGAGTTTGCGACGGTCCCCATCGCGGTCCCCAGTTGCAAGTGTCTCGCGCCGATGCGGGTTTAGTGGTCTATCTCTTTGAAAACGAAGTCCCCGAAATCGAAGATGAAATCGTCCGCATCGTCGCCGTGGCCCGAGAAGCCAATCCCCCCGGACGCTACGTCGGCCCCCGGACGAAAATCGCCGTCGACACCCTAGAACGAGATGTTGACCCCGTTGGAGCCTGCATTGGTTCTCGGGGATCGCGGATTCAGGTGGTCGTCAACGAATTGCGTGGTGAAAAAATTGACGTGATTCGTTGGTCTCCTGACCCCGCCACCTACATCGCCAATGCCCTCTCCCCAGCCCGGGTGGATGAAGTGCGCCTAGTGGATGCTGAAGCACGACAGGCTCATGTACTGGTGCCCGATAACCAACTGAGTTTAGCCATTGGCAAAGAAGGGCAGAATGTTCGTCTAGCAGCCCGTTTAACCGGCTGGAAGATTGACATCAAGGACACCGCCAAATACTTGGCTGATTTGGAACAGCAACAACTGGCCGAGCCGGAGCCGGAGCCAGACGTTACCCCAAACCAAGACTTAGCCCCCTCAGAAGCTCTTGACGATGCGGTGGAGTCTCAGGATGGCCCAGAAACGGCCCCAGATCTGGCTCAAGAGTCAGACGTGGCGGCTGAAGCCAACATGAGCGCATCTCCTGTCAGCGAAGAGTTAGACCTAGAGCCAGATGTCGATATCCCTCTCGAAGCCGAGTTAGGGTCTGAGGCAGACTCCTCTGAAGAGAGCGAGGCGATCGCCTCAGAATTTCCTGAAAAATTTAATACTCGCGAAGGATGAAACCTAACATTCGACGGTGTATCAGTTGTGGCAAGGTGGCCCATAAGGCTGCCTTCTGGCGCATCGTCCGAGTCCATCCATCCCATCAGCTACAATTAGATCGAGGGATGGGACGGTCGGCATACATCTGTCCCCAAGCCGACTGTCTAAAAACCGCCCAAAAAAAGAACCGACTCGGACGCACCCTTAGAGCACCTGTACCGCCATCGGTCTACGATAGCTTGTGGCAGCGTCTCGCTCAGAACGACCACCGAACGGTTAACACCCAGCGCTGCTACTGATACGACGAATCCACCATTCGCCAGGGACAATGCGCAAATGATATAGACACATTACGAGGATAGATTGGATGAACAACGGCAAAGTGAGACTGTACGACTTATCTCGGGAACTAAACGTTGACAACAAACAGGTTCTAGCATTTTGCGATCAACTTGACATTGCTTACAAGAGCCACAGCAGTACAATTACTGAAGCTGATGCCGCGCGCATCCGCCAGGAAGCAGAAAATGCGCCCGCAGTTTCCGAACCCGCCCGTCCATCCGGGTCTGGCCCAAATACCCATCGAACGAAACAGAAAATCTTGAAGATTGAACATCGCTCGCCTAACGCGAAACCTGCTGTTCAAGGAAGTGACCCCGAAACGACCGGGGACAACCGTGCTAACTCTGACGCCACTTCCTCCAACCTAGACTCACCCGAATTGGTTGACAAGCCCGTGCGACCTAAATCTCCTTCTCCCGCTAAACCTCAACCTGCCAACACTCCGCCAGTGGAGGCGACTAACCCCAAAAAACCGGTTTCTTCACAAGCCCCGAGTCGCGATGACAGTGACTCGGCACCGGTGAATCCGGCCAGTGAGGCCAAAACCATAGAAGCGGACTCTAAAGCCGAGCCAGAGCAGAAACAAGAGGAGGTTCCTCAACTCATTGGCCCGCCGCCCCGGCCCCAGCCTCGGGCGAAGAAACATAAAGGGCGGGACAAACCCACTGTTGAACGGCCCACGATCGCCAAAGATAAGCCCAGTTCAGCACCTCGTCCCTCAGCCCCAAGCAAGGACAAGGAGGCAGATAGCCCTCGTCCGGTCAGTAGTAGTCCTCAGAAACCCAGCCGTCCGGCGGAGCGGGACGAACAGGAACCGGTCAGTGCTGGCCCTCCCTCACGGCCAGAGTCGAAGCGTCCGGTGCCCAAACTCAAACGACCGCCCGAGTTGGTGCGTCTTAATGCGAAAACCGAGGAGGTTGAACCTGAGGCCCCTGAGAATGAGCCATTGGCCGTTGAACCCGAAGACGATACCGATGAGACGGAACAACTGACTCTCAAACGGCCGAAGTTACCTCGCAAAGCCAAAACCAAAAAACGTCGCACCACGGAAGAAGATCCCGTGGAAAGCTTGGAAGCGGCGAACAAAGCCAACAAGCCCAAGCGGCGTGTCCGTCCCATTGATGATGATGATGAGGACTTCGAGGCGGATCTGAATACGGATAGCAACGATGCGATGGAAGTGAGTCTGTCCATTGCTCGGCCTCCCAAGGCCACGAAATCCAAATCCGAGAGCCGTCCCTCGACTCAACAGCGCCGTAAACCCGCTCCCCAACAACGGGGTAGTGGTGATAGTAGTGGCGGTTCCTCTTCCTCAAGTCGCAACCGTCGCGATCGCCGCGAACGGGCCAACAAAGTCGAACGCCCCGAACTCGTGGAAATCCGCGACAACCTCACGGTTCGCGAATTGGCAGATCTGCTCCTAGTCCCCGAAACGGAAATCGTCAAACGCCTGTTTATGCAGGGAATTGCGGTGAACGTCACCCAAACCCTCGACGTGCCCACGGCGACCATGGTGGCCGAAGAACTCGATGTCTTGGTCGAAACCCCTGAAAAAGAACAGGAAGCCCGTAAGGTGACCGACATGATCGACGCGACGGACTTAGATAGTCTGCAACGTCGTCCGCCGGTCGTGACCATTATGGGTCACGTTGACCACGGGAAAACCACCCTCCTCGACTCGATTCGCAAAACTAAAGTGGCTCAGGGCGAGGCTGGGGGCATTACCCAGCACACCGGCGCCTATCACGTCGATGTGGAACATGAAGGGGTGATGCACCAGATCGTCTTCCTGGACACTCCCGGTCACGAAGCCTTTACGGCAATGCGGGCCCGAGGCGCACGGGTCACGGACATCGCCATTTTGGTGGTGGCGGCTGATGATGGGGTGCAACCCCAAACCATTGAGGCTATCAGTCACGCCAGAGCAGCGGGAGTGCCCTTAGTGGTGGCCGTCAACAAAATGGACAAAGAACAGGCCAACCCCGATCGCGTCAAACAAGAACTGATGGAACATGGCTTAGTTCCTGAAGAATGGGGTGGCGACACGGTTATGGTTCCCGTGAGTGCCATTACTGGTGACAATCTCGATACCTTACTCGAGATGATCATTCTCGTCTCGGAAGTCGAGGAACTCTCCGCCAATCCCGATCGCCCCGCCCGAGGAACGGTCATCGAGGCCCACTTGGACAAAGCTCGTGGTTCCGTGGCCACCCTCCTGGTGCAAAATGGAACCCTGCGCGTCGGCGATACCCTCGTGGCAGGCTCCGTGTTTGCTAAAGTACGGGCCATGATCGATGATCGCGGCAACCGAGTCGATGAAGCCAAACCCTCCTTTGCGGTGGAAGTCTTGGGGATGAACGATGTCCCCGAAGCCGGAGACGAGTTTGAGGTCTTCACGAACGAGAAAGAAGCTCGCAGCGAAGCAGACCGCCGTAAGGATGAATCCCGTCAGTCTCGCCTGCAACAGACCATGGCTTCGCGCCGGGTCACCCTCAGCAGCCTCTCGGCTCGCGCTAGCGAAGGGGAACTCAAGGAACTCAACTTGGTCCTCAAAGCCGACGTACAAGGGTCCTTGGAGGCGATTCTCGGGTCTCTCGAACAGTTACCCCAAGATGAAGTCCAATTACGGGTTCTCTATGCCGCTCCCGGTGAAATCGCCGAAACGGATATTGACCTGGCCGCTGCTTCCGATGCGGTGATTCTCGGCTTCAACACCACCCTCGCCAGTGGCGCTCGTCAAGCCGCTGAACGCGAAGGTGTCGATGTCCGGGATTACAGCGTCATCTATAACCTCTTGGATGATATTCAGGGGGCCATGGAAGGTCTGCTAGATCCCGAGATGGTGGAAGAAGAACTCGGACAAGCCCAAGTTCGCGCCATCTTCCCTTCAGGACGAGGTCAAGTGGCTGGTTGTTATGTCCTCTCAGGACAACTGGTGCGGAACGCGAAGGTGCGTATCTTGCGCAATGACAAGGTCGTTCATGAGAATGTCCTCGATTCCCTGCGTCGGATGCGCGAAGATGTCCGGGACGTTAAGTCTGGCTATGAGTGCGGTCTAGGCATTGATCGCTTCTCTGATTGGCAAGAAGGCGATATCGTCTATTGCTATCGTATGGCCTCGAAACGTCGGACCTTGGCATCTCGTTAACGGGATTTCCTAAATCCCGTTGCTAGTCCAGTTGAGGGGGGAGTGCGAACGCGCTCCCCTCTTGTTTTATGGCTGCTTTTGGCAGGAACCTAGGCAAGAGTGTTAGACTGAATTAATAGCAGCAAACCACAAGCTAACTCACATAGAGGTGCGATATGCCAAGTTCTGCATTCACTGACACAACCCCCGCCGCCGCCGCGACTCAAGACCGTCAAACTGAGCCGGTTTGGGACCATTTAAAAGTGGCGATCGCCGCGAGTTCTGGATTCCAAAGTTGGAAACTAGAGCAGCAGCAGCGCCGTTCCCTGGAGCAAAACAGCATTGATAAACAAGTCTGTGAGTATCTTCGAGAAACCCTCTCAACCCTCGCCTACTAAGGGCTAGAGCCTCGAAGTCTTCTAAAACGGCGATGCATTTGTGTTCTTTCAATGTCACTGACCTCTCTCTCGCAAATGCTTCGCCCTCTCCTATTTATAAATTTAAACAGACTGATTACCGATAATTATTTTTCAGGAATCCTAACTAGATTAAGTTTTTATTAAACTGTCTGTAGCCTAAGTTACAAAAAAGCGGTTTTGAGACGATATTCTCTCAAATTGCCTCAGCCAAAATTGCTTCTTTCAAGATTGTCATCGTCAAGGGGGAGACCGAACCAGTGATAAGTCTCCCCGTCTCGAACCTCTAAAGAGTAGCTTCGAGTTGATTGACTAACCCCTCCACATACAAGAGGGCGTTATGAATCGTGGTCTCATCCTCCAAATCCACATCCACAAAGTGACGCAACGCCTCAACCTGATTCCACTGACTCCCCGAGGCCAAGAGTTCGAGATAGCCTGGGACAAACGCAGGCCCCACCTCCAGATATTTCTGATAACAGGCCAGACTCACCAAGGTTGAAGCGGTGTATTGGTAGCAATAGAAGGGTTTGAAGAAAATGTGACCGATGCGGGCCCAATCATATTGATGCTCCTCTAGCAGGTCTACCGCATCGCCGCAGAGTTCCCCATAGAGGTTCATCCAGGCTTCATTGACAAAACTAGCGTCAAAGCTTCCCGCTTGGGCCCGCTCATGAATCGCCAACTCCAGACGGCTGATGGTACTTTGGCGGAACAACAAACTAAGCTGGTCTTCCAACGCTCGGGTAATCAACGCCTGACGTAAGGCCGCATCATCCCCAGCTTGCTCTAGAAGACGGTCCAACAACAGCAACTCATTAAACGTCGAGGCCACTTCTGCCAAGACCAGGGGAGGATTGCTGTTGAAATAAGACTGTTTGCGGTCAATCCAATCGAAATGCAAGCCATGGCCCATCTCATGGGCCAGGGTAAACAGGGAACTATAGTCCTCGGTGTAGGAGAGCAACAAATAGCTGTGTTTCCCGTGGAAGTATGCACAGAAGGCGCCCCCGCGTTTTCCGGGGCGAACTTTGGCATCGACCCAGTTATTGAGGAAAAACTCCTCGGCCCGTCGCGCATAGTTGACATCAAACTGTTCTAAGGCATCGAGGAGGGTGGTGACGCCAGTTTGATAGTCAATGGGAGGGGTGGGGTCTGTAGTCCAGGGTGCGTAGGTATCACAAATGCGAATCTTGCGGTTGAGGGCCTGGCCCTTGAGGCGATAATAGCGTTGGAAGAGGTCATAGCGAGACTGCATCCCTTTCATAATGGCTCGAAAGACGGGTTCGGAAACTTCGTCGATGAGCAATTGCTGATGCAGGGTGGACGGATAGCCCCGCATCTGACTCTCAATCCGTCGGTCTTGGGAAACGGTGTTGAGGATATAGCCGTAGAGTGAGTTATGCTGCTTGAGGACGTGGCGCACCGATTGATAGGCATTGAGGCGCGTTTCGGCGTCTCCTTGGAATAGCAGGGAACTTAATTCCGCTTCACTGTCGACGGTTTTGCCCTCGGGGGTGGTGACGGGGTCATAGTCTTGTTCCCCGAGATGTACCGAACGCAGTTTGATAAAGGCCTCCCGTCCGGTGAGAACGTCTTGATTGCGGGTTTGTTCGACGGCTTCGGGGAGACAGTGGGGGCGAAATTCGGCAATTCGCTGTAAATAATGGCGATAATTGCTCAGAGCCTCCGCGTCTTGCAGTTGGGTGAATTGGGACTCGTCGAGGGCCTGGAGTTCCAACTCGAAAAAGAGTAGTTGGTTTTCGATTTGGGTGAGGGCTTCCATGACCTTATCCTCAAACTGTTGCGCCTGGCTGTCGCGGGTGTCGGCGGAGAATTTGAGGGAGGGAAAGGCGTAGAGATAGCCGGATTTCTGGTGGATGGCTTCGAGGTCTTGCAGGGCGATCGCCACCTGGGAGGGGCTACAATCGGCTAACTTGCCGCGATAGTGGCTGCGAAAGGCTTGGGCGCGGCGGTCTAACTCCTGTAAGTCCTCCTCAAGTTTGGGGTCATCAAAGCCTTGATAGAGGTCGCTGAGGTCCCATTCCTGGGCCTCGCTGAGGGTCTGAATTGGGGTCTGAACCAAGGTTACTCCTCCTGTAGTGAGCGTTTTTGCGTTAGGTTAAGTTTCTCTCACTGTATCGCAGAGAGACTCAGGGGGTTGGCGGTTGCTGCTGAATGGAGTTCGGTGGATTGGACTCTTTCGGTGTCGCCCTCTAACCTGAACACTCAAACCCCTCCCCACCCGAGGGCAAGCCCCTTCTCCATTCTCAACAGTCTCACACCTACGCCTAACGATTTTTTTTGCTATATCTAAGGGATGATTTAATAGGTTTGCTTCAGTGTTATTAGCTATTTTTTGATATTAACTTTTGTGTCATATTGAGTGGATTCCGTGAATCAATCAATCTGGGATTTGCTGGCATCACAAGTTGAGCTGAACCGTAATCAGTACTAACTAAAATAAATTCTATTTCTTTTGATAGATTTTATTTCAAATCACCTTTAGGATAATGAAAGCAAGGTAAAAAGGTTTATAAATGAACCTTAAAGCCATTATTGAATTACCAGAGGTAAACGTATGGGTTTAGATGATAAGGCAAAAGCAGCCGCTAAAAATCTTGAGGGCAAAGCTCAAGAAACCGCTGGCAAAATCGCTGACAATAAAGAAGCTCAGGCTAAGGGAAAAGCTAAGCAAGTTGAAGCAGAAGCACGCAAAGCTGGCGAGAACGTGAAAGATGGCATCAAGGATGCGATCGATTAAGTCGCTATATTTTTGGCCATCTCGCTTGATGGCCAATTGCCTCTATCTATTTGAGTTAATTGCCAAGTTTACAGGAAACGTATATGATTTCATTTCGCAAAATCGCTCAGGTTGTGTGGTCTGCTGGACTCGTGACGGCGATCGCAATGACCGTCAACCTAGGGTTCGCTCACGAAGCGGCCTGGGCAGCTACGTCAACTCATGCTGCCTCCACTCAAATTGCCTGGGGCTTCAGCAACAAAGCTGAGGCAACTGCTAAGGACGTTGAAGGCAAGGTTCAAGAGTCTGTGGGTAACGTCAGCGGCGACCCCACAGACCAAATTATGGGCAAAGCCAAACAGGCTGAAGGCCAAGTTCGCAATGCGGCTGAAGATGTCAAAACCAGCATTGAAGATAACGTCGGTTTAGAAGGACGGGCAAAAGCTGTCGAGAAGAACCTAGAGGGCAAGCTTCAGGAAACGGCAGGCCGAGTCACTGATACCCCGGAAGACCAAGTGATGGGCAAGGCTAAGCAGGCAGAAAGCCAGGTGCGCAACACCGTTGAGGACGTTAAATCTGCTGCCGAAGACCTGTTCAACTAACCCAATTTCAACTTAGCCCAACTTCAACTAGCCCAACTTCAAGCAGTGTCCTTTCACGCTTGATGAGTCGGGCGATCGCAAATTTTCCCTAAAAGAAGTAAAATCCATGGTCAACGCAATTTGGACAATCATTGTCGTTCTCGTCATCCTCTGGGCCCTCGGCTTTTCCGTTAACATCGGGGGTGGGTTAATCCACCTGCTGCTGGTACTGGCCCTCATCGGCATTATTTACAATGTAATCACTGGGCGTCGCCTCTAGTCCGGCTCTTCCCTCCTTCTGCTCCCTGCATTTTTTAGCCGAGAGGGTGGGGAGGGAAGGTGACTATAGAGGGTTGGTGGCTGCTCATGGATGGAGTCCTGTGGATTTGACAAGATCCAAAATCCCAATTGTCAACAAATATAACTCTATATAGAGTTATACAAAATTATGGGTGAGATCCAGAGACATTCCTATAAACAGATGGTAGTTTTGAATTACAGCAAACGTCGGATGTCAGGTGGCTAGAAGTTCACAAGTCATCTTGCCTGGAGGAGGTTTCAGGCTAACTTTGCTCTGAGCTGTCCCAAGTCAGAGCTGGGGATGAGCATGATGGTCAAGTCTGATGCGTCCGGTCGTTTTGGCTTTAAATTACTCAATGTGTTCCGAGGTTTATTATGTTAGCCAAACTCTTGCGTGACTCGGTCTTGCCCACGGCCTGTTTTCTAGGAACGTTGGCGCTCCTTTCCCCACAAGCCAATGCCAACCAGACTCAAGCTCAGTGTGTTCCCCTTGGCCAAGGTGAGTTTGAAACGATTATGCAGCGAGGATCTAGTCGTGCGACATTGATTCGCTGGACTCATCGCGGTTCTGCCTATTTTGGGGGTCAGTATACCCCTGAAGGGCGCTGTCGGGCGGTCACTCAGCGGTTAAATCAAGCTATGGCTCAGAATGGGGGAAGTTTGGGCAACTTACTCCTAACTAATGGCATGGTGAACAATGAAACAGTTATCTGTGCCTTGAATCCCCTGGAAACGGCCTGTACGTCTGGAAATATGCTCTTTACCCTGAAGCCCGAAAATGCCTACCGGGCTGGACAAATTCTGGGTCAACTCTTACAAATTAGCCGCTATGGTAATGCAGCAGGTTTTATTACCGAAACTGAGGGTCAAACCTATGTGAACCTCGGGGATTGGGCAGATCAGGCGTTGGTAGATAGCGGAGAAACCGCTCCGGCCTCCACGGTTGCTCCTGAACCGTCTCCTCAAGAGAACCCCGTTGTTCAGCCTGACGAGTCCGGCGGTTCGGGTATGTTTTAAGGACTGCAAGCATGGTGAGATTACAGATGCCAATGCTAGGGGTGGGAGTGCTGCTGTTGTCTATCTCAGCGGGCTTATCTCGCCCCACTCCAGCGACGCTTTCTCCCTTGGCGGGTCATCGCACGGCTCAAATTCCTGCTGAGACGAACTCAGTTCGGGAACTGGCCCGTCTGGTGACCGTGCGGCTGTTACTTCCTGAGGATTCGGGATCTGGGGTGATTGTCGGCCGGGAGGGCGATCGCTATACTCTCTTAACCAATTGGCATGTGGTGATGACAGCACAGGGCCAGGATATTTCGATTTTAACCGCCGATGGGCGGACTCATTCCGGGCGGGTTTTGCCCCCCTATCAGTTGGGAAATCGGGATCTGGCTCGGGTGGCGTTCTCCAGTTCTCAGTCTTATCGGGTGGCGGAGGTGGGGGAGGCCCAAGAGCTGTCGGTGGGCGATCGCGTCTATGCGGCGGGCTATCCGGCTCAGGTCTTTGGGCTACAGGGCGATCGCATCATCAGCAGTCAGGATACCCGAGATTGGGGACTGCGTGCCTTTCGTGTGACCGAGGGCGCGATTGGTTTGATTACGGATCGCGCCTTTTATGGTGGCTATCAACTGGGATATACCAATGACATCAGCGGGGGGATGAGTGGCGGCCCGGTGTTCAATGCTGAGGGTCAGTTGATTGGACTCAATGGGATGTTGAGTTACCCCTTTTTGGGGATTCGCGCCTTTGTTTTTGAAGATGGAAGCCTCCCGAGTCAGGAGGAATTTGTGCAGATGGAACCCCTGAATTGGGCAGTTCCCATACAGAGACTCCCCTCGGCGACGTCGCCGCTAGTTACGCCCCACCGTCCTAACCAAGCTCCTAGAGCGCCGTTACCGCCACCGGAGCCGCCCGCCCCTATGACTGAGCAACCGTTACCTTTGGTGTTTTGATCATGTTTTCTTTTGTCTATGTGTCCAAGTGGGTCGCTTTTTGTACCACCGCGAGTCTTGGGGTGGGGTTAGCGACGGTGATGGTTCCGAGAGCGGCGATCGCCTTTGATAGCCGCTTGGCGGAAAACGTCACGGTACAAATTAACGGCTATAGTCAGCCGGATGATGGGTTTCCTGGCGGAAGTGGGGTGATTGTGGGCCGGGAGGGCGATCGCTATTGGGTGTTGACGGCGTTACACGTGGTCTGCGATCGCATTCCCATGCGAGAACCGATTAGCTGTCGTCAGGATATTGCGGAAAACCGCCGCTATCGCATCCGTACGGCTTCGGGACAAGAATATGACATGACGGATGTGCAAGCACTTCAGCAAACCTTGGACGATCCGGATTTGGCCCTGGTTCAGTTTGAGAGTTCTCGGGATTACACCTTAGCCACTTTAGGAGATTCAGATCACGCTCAACTGGCGGCATCGATTTATGTGGCTGGCTTCCCGGCTGCTTTTCAGACGGCGGGGGCCGATCGCGACTTTTATCTGAGTCAGGGGCCGGTGGTGTCACGGCGACGCCAGGGAGTTCAGGGCTATACCCTAATTTATGGAGCCAGTACCAAAATTGGCATGAGTGGCGGCCCGGTGTTTGATAGTGATAATCGTGTGGTAGGGATTCACGGAATCGCCGATACGGATCTGAGTGGCCAATCGGAAACGGGGGAGGGCGCTCAGGTTAAATCAGGCTTTAATGGCGGGATTCCCATTGCCAGTTTTATGCAGTTGCGCCAGACTCAACAGGTGCAAGTCCCCAATCTTAATCAGGACAATGCTCCCCCCAGTCAGGCCCCGGCGAACATTGATAATCCTCAGACGGCTGAGGATTATCAAACCAGTGGCACGATTGAGGCCTATGAGGGGAATCTTCATTCAGCTCAGGAGCGTTTCAATCAAGCCTTGGCGATGGACCCCAATCTTGAGGGATTGGGGCGGCTTCATGTGCAACAGGGGAATCTCTATTTTGCTCAGGGAGACTATCAGGGGGCGATCGCCGAGTTTACGGCGGCCATTGAGGCAGGGGATGAGTCGGGGATGGCGTACACCAATCGGGCCGTGGCTCAGATTCAGCTGCGAGACTATGCTGCTGCGATTGAGGATTTGACGGCGGCGATCGCCAATGGGGATTATGATGCCCGCACCCACTATAATCGCGGCGTGGCTCAGGCTCGCCGGGGAAATCTTCAGGCGGCCCAAGAGGACTACACGCGGGCGATTCAACTCGATTCTAACTTTGCTGCGCCGTTGAATGCCCGAGGTAATTTGGCGTTGGATGAAGGGAATTTTGAGGCGGCGTTGGAGGATTATGGACGGGCGATCGCCGCGAATCCCAATTTTGCCGATGCGTACAACAATCGTGGCGTGATTTATAACCAATATGCGATCGCCGCCTATGAAGCGGGGAATGTTTCTGAGGCCATCGCCCAGATGGAGATGGCCATCGCCGATTTGGATCGCGCTCGGGGGCTATTCTTTGAAGCGGGGCGATCGATGCAACATCAAGAGGTGACGTTGAATCTGCAAAATTTGCAAAATAACTTGCAGACTCTCCGACGCCAACAAGGTCGCCCAACCCCTACAACTCAACCCGTTCCCCAACCCACCACTCAACCCGTTCCTCAACCGACTCCCCAACCCGCTCCCCAACCGGATAACCCAGGGTTTATGTTTTAACCATCGCCAAGTTTGCCATCTCCCCCCCGGAACCGATAACCTCGAACCTCAAGCCGTTCTCAACGCCACAATTGGGTCAAGTTGGGCGGCCCGTCGTGCCGGTAAAACCCCGAAAATCAAGCCAATTCCACCCGAGACACCCGTCGCCAAAACGATCGCCGCCGGGGATAAGCCCGCCTCAAACTCCGTCAAGGCCCCAACCGCCGCTACCCCAGCCATACCAATTCCGGTTCCTATCATCCCCCCCATCACCGACAGCAACACCGCTTCAATGGTGAACTGCATGAGAATATCACTCGGAGACGCACCAATAGCCTTGCGTAAGCCAATCTCCTGGGTTCGTTCCGTCACCGAGACCAGCATAATGTTCATAATGCCAATTCCTCCCACAATCAGGGAAATACTGGCCACCGTCGCCAAAAGAATCGTTAAGGCCCCGGTAATGGCCCCGGTGGTTTCCTGGAGGTCTTTTTGACTGCGAACCGTGAAATCATCTTCATTGGTGATGCGGTGACGCAGCCGCAATAGGTTCTCAATCTGAAACTGGGTGGCCCGCATCTGACTCTCATCCACCACACTCACATTGATGAACGTCACCGCTAACCCATAAGGGGAACTTTGCCCAACAATTTGAGCCGCCATGGTGGTGATGGGCATAAACACCGTATCATCCAGGTTGGTGCCAAAAGTCGATCCCTTGGGTTCCATCACCCCCACCACCCGAAAGCTAGTATTCTTAATCCGTAACGTCTCGCCAATGGGATTGACGTTGCCATACAGTTGTTCAGCAATTTCCGACCCCAGGGCCACCACTTTCTGAGTCCGCCGTAAGTCTAACTCATCGATAAATCGTCCCTGGGCCACGGCAAAATTACGAACGGGCAACAACTCCGGTGTGATACCATAGATGGCCGCCGACATATTGCGGTTGCGGTAGGAAATGAGTTCGCTGCCGTTGAGTTGTGGCGCTACCTGATCCACTCCCGGAACCTGTTGGGCGATCGCCTCGGCATCTTCCAAGACCAAGGTCTGGGGAGGCCGCACTGGACGCCGTTGCGCGTCAGGACTACCGGGGACAATAAACAGTAAATTGGTTCCCAGAGATGATACCTGATCAGAAACAAAGGTTTGCGCTCCTTCCCCAATGCCAATGGTGGCAATCACCGAGGCATTACCGATAATAATCCCCAACATCGTCAAGCTACTGCGAAGTTTATTCGCCAGCAGAGTTTGACTCGCCATTTTCAGAGACTCAACAATATTCATATCCCCTCCGTTTAGTTAGTTCCCGTGTTCCTTGAAGAGGGCGACCACCACTTCGACTATCGCTCAGTGACCAGAGTTCGCCCCTACGTTGTTTCTATTGCCTCTTGCCTTTTTCCCATGAAAACCAATCCCAAAGACATCCTAAGTATCGGTTTATTTGTTATCCTGTCTCTATTTGTAGGCTATTTAAGTCTTAATTTTATCCTCGCCATCTTAGACAAATGGGCTTAATTTGAGGATTTAATCTCGTCAACTTCACCATCGAGAATTGTTCCTGTCCAACAGGTTTCAGAATGGGTTGCGCCATCTAATTTTGTTTCTTGTAAATTAGCACAAAGGAAATTCGCCCGCACTAAATTGGCTCCCTGTAAATTGGCTTGCTCTAAATTTGCCTCCTCCAAATTCGCTTCACAAAGATTTGCCCCTTGTAAGTCGGCTTGAGAAAGATTGGCCCCGCTGAGATTACTATGGCTGAAATTGGCCCCGCGCAAATCAGCGCCGCGTAAATCAGCCCCCATCAAATTCACCCTCACCAAGTTGGCCCCACTCAGGAAGGCCCCAGTTAGGCTGGCCCCCTGGAGATTTGCCCCCATGAGGGTTGCCCCTCGTAAATTGGCCCCGCGCAGATCGCTTCCCTGTAAACTCGCTTGCATGAGATTGATGCCGACGAGATTCGCTCGGAGGTTACTGTAGTCGAAGTTGGCCCCTAAACAGTTCGCGCCTTCGAGATTCGCAGCTTCTAGGTTAGCGCGATCTAGATAGGTGCCGCAGAGTTTCGCGCCGGCCAAGTCAATGTTTTTTAAGTCCAACCCAGACAAGGTTTGATCTTCAAGATTCGCCCCTCGGAGGTGCTTCGATTGTCCAGATTCAAGTTCGTCAAGAGCAGTCATGGTATAGCAAAAGTTGGTCTAAATAGGACAAAAAACAGGGGATAAAAAGGCAATAGGCAATAGGCAATAGGCAATTGGCAATAGGTGGGGGATTTTTGTCTAGGTTAGATTATCCTTTAGAGTATCCTAAAGTAATGCTCAATTGTTGTCGCAAGAGTCGTGAAGGAAATGGTAATTAGGCGGGGGTGGGTGACGGATTCGCCACTTGGCGAGGAAATAGATCCGGGTTTTGCTCAGGGTTGAGTAGCCAGAGGCCCGATCGCAGTTTAAAGGCTTCCTGCGGCAGCGTCATCCCTTGTTGTAGAGCCATCACTAGCAAGGTTAGCGTCTCAACCAGTTTAGGGTCCCAACGACTAACACTGGCGGCTTGACAGTCTGATAAGGCTTGGCTTAAGGCCTCAGAACGGGAGGTGTGCTGGGACAACTGATTGAGCCGTCGTTGAAACTCAACCAGTAGGCCCAAAATGCGGCATTCTAGGGGAATCTCATCGTAGCTTAAGCCCCCCGGTGTTCCTGAGCCATCCCAATGTTCAGTTTGATGGGTGATAATTTGGGCGATCGCCTTGAGTTGAGGCATCGTCCGCAAGGATTGTCGTCCCGGATAGAGGGGACAACTCAAGGCTGAATTATGACTCTCGGCCCTAATTTCACCCAGATTCGATTCATCTTGAGGCAAATAGTCAATTCGATGTAATAATCCCGCTAGACGCAAGCGTTTCACCTGCCAGGAGGGCAAATCGAGGATTTGAGAAAAGGCTTCACAAAGTCCTGAGACTTCACTGGCGGCGTGGGGATTTTGCAAATCCGTTAAGTCAATGAGTTGGGCCATGCGTAGGAAGGCCTGCAACTTATTGGAGACAATGTTGCGTTCGAGTTCAGGCTGGTGGGGGAAAACCTCCGCGTCGATGTCTTGGCCGAGTCCCTCATGACAGTCACTCAGATAACGCACCACCCGCGAGACAATGGGGTTTAAGTCTTTCGAGAGCTGGGCAACATCGGCACTTCGATTGTGCAACAGTTGGCGTTCAATTTCAGCCACTCGCGCTTCAAGAGATTGAGCGAGATCCCGTTGCAGCGGTTGAATATGCTCAAGGGCCAACTCCACGGCGGCTAAGACTAACTCTGGTTCAAAGGTCCAAAACCCATAAAACTTGCGTTCGAGATCCACCTCGGGAACCCCAGTTGTGCCGTAATCTGCCTCCGAGAGTTCCTGACATAACACCATGGCCGTGTAGCCGGGAGAGAGAATCAGTAAATGCCATTCCTGAGCCACGGGATCATCGTCCCTGAGGGAGACGAGTTCCACATTGGCTTTTTGACTGGTGGGATGCTCTCGGAAGCCGGAATCAGGGGCCGCCAGGATGACGATCTTCTGAGCCTTGTCAGCGATTTCTCCGTAGCGATCGGCTTCCTGGAGATACCATTTCCCTCGTTGGAAGGCGGTAATCATGACTGGGGTGCAGTCTGACTCTAAGATGCTGTCTTCGAGAGCATGACAGAGGGCAACGAGGGTGTTTTTATAGTAAACCCCGTAGTTAATAGGTGGCGTGCGACGGGGTTGGGCGTTTTGCCGTTCGACGAGTTTTTGGAGGAGAGATCCGTTGAGCACAATGGATAATGGGTTAACGCGTTTTGGGTTGTCCGGGTTGGTCTGTCTTGGGTTGGGGGGCGGCACTTATGTCCATTATAAGCGGGAGTTATGTCACTTTAGGGATGGGAGGGTTGCCCGATCGCCCAGTCAAGAATCGCCTGTTCTAACCCCTCAATGGTAAATTCCTCGGCTTCAATGTCGCAGCGACCCCAGGCCTGATGACAACTTTGGCTAGTTTGGGGGCCAATGGAGGCGATCGCCACCCCAGCCAAGGAGATATCCCCCGCCGTCTCAATGAGCTGGGCGAAGTTGCGCACCGTCTTAGAACTGGCAAAGGTTACTACATCCACCGTTCCCTGACGCAAGGCTGCCAAGGCCTGAGGGTCAAGTGTATCAGGACAGCGAGACTCATAGGCGGCCGCTTCTAGCACCTTAGCCCCCGCCTCCCGGAACTGACGCACCAAGACATCGCGCCCTCCGGTTTCCACCCGAGGAAAGAGGACGGTTTTGCCCTCCACCGACTCTGGAAAACGCTCCACCAAGGAATCGGCGATAAAATCGGGGGGAATAAAATCTGGGCTTAAGCCCCGCTGTTTCAGCACACGAGCCGTCTTTTTGCCCACGACGGCAATTTTGAGGTGCGCTAGGCTACGGAGGTCTTGCCCGAGCGTTAAGAGGCGATCCAGGAAGAATTCAACGCCGTTACTAGAGGTAAGAATGAGCCAGTCAACTTGTTCAAGTTGGGCGATCGCCCCATCTAACTCCTGCCAACTGGAGGGGGGGACAATCTCTAAAGCTGGGGTGGAGAGGGGAATTGCGCCGTGGTGTTGTAGGCGATCGCAAAAATCACTCGACTGTCCCGTCGATCGCGTCACCAGAATCGTTTTTCCCTGTAATCCCATCTCAGATGCCACCATAGCCGTCTCTCCAAACACATCACGCAAGGACACCACCTCACCCATGACAATCACCGTCGGTGAACGGATTTCCCCCTGAGTCTGTCGGTCAATCGTCTCTAAGGTTCCCGTCCAGACCCGTTGTTCAGGCCGACCACAGGCCCGAATCATGGCCACGGGTGTGTTGGGCAGTTTGCCATGATCGATGAGTGCTTTGCAAATGGCCCCGAGATTCCGTCCCGCCATGAGAAACACCAGGGTCGGGAGACGGGCCAAGGCCAGCCAGTCCAGGGCCGCGAGATCGTGACCCGTAAACACCGCAAAGCCTGAACTGAGTTGAGTATCGGTCAGGGGGATGCCCGCCAGCAAGGGGGCCGCCAAGGCGGAGGAAATCCCCGGAACCACCTCCACCGGGCAGTTTGCCGCTCGTAACGCCCGCAGTTCTGAGGCACTCCGACCAAAAATAAAGGGGTCTCCGGCTTTGAGGCGCACCACTCGACGGCCCTGGCCACAATAGGCCACCAGAAGCCGATCAATCTCTCCCTGGGGGGGACTCGGTCGTCCCCCTCGTTTACCCATATCCAGGCAGAGACAGTTATCGGGGACTAACTCCAGTAAGCGATTATCCGCCAAGGCATCGTAAATCAGCACCTCAGCCTGAGCGAGAACCTGTCGCCCTCGCTGGGTGAGATACTTCAGATCGCCGACACCTGCGCCGACGAGATAGACATTTCCCAGACTCACTTACGAACCGCTTTCCAAGCCACCCAAACTTGCCAGAAGAATAACCCACTGACCGTTAGGGTGAAGGCAATTTGAAAGTAGAAGTCGGGACGGATGGCGAAAGCGTCAAGGTTCCACATAAGCGTTGAGAGTTGACGGTTAAATGTTGACGGCTGAGGGTTGAGCGCCCTTTTGAGAGAGTCCCGGCAGCAAAGCTATGGACAGATCTCTTGCAAATGCCATCTAATCTGGCATTTTAACGTTTTTGCGGCTCGCTTTGAGTTTTCCCCGTTGTTTCTTCTTGTCAACTCGCTTCCGTTTCGCACTACGGGAGGGTTTGGTGGGTTTGCGTTTGGGGCGGGTGACGGTAGCACTTTTGAGCAGTTTTTGCAGCCGTTTGAGGGCATCTTCTCGGTTTTGTTCTTGGCTGCGGTGGGTTTGGGCTTTGATGATAATCACGCCGTCTTTGGTGATGCGGCGATCGCGCATCTTGAGGAGGCGCGATTTATGAATCGGCGACATGGAGGAAGCGTTGATGTCGAAGCGCAACTGAATAGCCGAGGCCACTTTATTGACGTTTTGCCCCCCCGCGCCACTCGAACGAATCGCCGTCATCTCGATTTCACTCATCGGGATACTGGTTTTGTTGGAAATTTGTAACATAAATGAAAATGAATTATGGATAACTGCGGTGTTCCGGCTTCAGTCAATTTTGGAATTTTTGTCAACCCGGTTAAGCGTGCCGGAACGCACCGTATTTGAGGACAAAATAATGGCGATGATGTATTGCGACTGAGACAAATTGATGATGAATGGTTGCCAGATTATTATCCAGATTATTATAATGATGCGTTGCGGCAGTTTTTCAAGTGTTGTCTTTAGTTTACATCAGTTTGAGCCGCGACGCACCCTACCGCAAGAGAGCCACCGCAAGACCCTAGCGGGGGTCACCAATTAACACCAAGGGCGACCAAAAATAGGGATGACGGTGAGCCTCTTGTAACTTAACTTGGCGCAAGGATTCAACTTTCGTGAATCCCTCCTCAATCACGAGACGATAAAACTCACTCATTAATTCCTGCGTCGCCGTATCATCCACTGACCATAATGTTGCCATCACCGATCGCGCTCCCGCTCGTTCCCAGAGATAGGCCATCCCGGCGATCGCATCCTGATCTTGATAGGTCTGCAACGCCGTTTGACAAGCACTCAACGCCACCAGCTCCGTCTGATTTAAACCCAACAACGCCGCCTCCGCTAAGGGATAGTTTCCATCCGAAAACAACAAAGTGTTAGCATCTAAATGAGTTTCTCGTGGTGAATTATCATCACAATTCACCCCCAAACAACAGCCTAATTGCTGAAAACAGCCATGAGTGGCTAAATGCAAATAGCGATAGTTAGACGATTGAGTTTTGAAAGTTTCCAAATTCGCCGCCTCATGGACAAATATCTGACTCTCGGGCGCCAACTGGGCGATGTTTTGCACCTCAATCTCCGTTCCGGGAAGATTGTAGGGGTCTTCGGGTTTAGGATTGGCGAACCCTAACACCGCATATTGGGGGGTCAAGACTTGAGACAGCCCCCCAGTGACGAGGGCCGCGGCCAACACTGCACCGCCCCAGGGGCGAGATTTGACCAGGAGTCCCAGTCCCACCCCCCCTAAGCCGAGACTGAGGGGGAGCAGGGGAAGAGGTTGAGGGCGAGGTTCGGCGAGGAGAGAATGACTCGAAAGACGAGTGAGATAGTGGATGGGATATTGTTCGAGCAGGAAACTCTCCGTCTGGTCATCCCAGAGGGTTTCAACGTCTTGTAGAATCGTCAAAGCTCGGTTGTAGTAGTCCAGGGCTTCGTGACGTACTCCCGACGCCGACCGCTTAGGCGGTACGGCGCGAGCTTCTCCTCCGGGTTGCCCCAGATTCGCGTTTTTGAGTGAGGCGAACGCCCAACCCCACTTTCTTAATGAGTACCCCAGAGTTCACGTCTCGCGGCATGGATGCACCACAGTGGGGGCAGTTATGCCAGCGCTCGGATAACTCTTTGGGAACTTGGTTCAGGCAAATTGCACAATGTTGGGAGGTACCAGCCGGATTAACCTTCATAACCTTCTTACCTACCCCCGCGAGAAGGCTCACGTTGTAATCTTTGATTCAACGTTGAGATGAATCGCGGCAACAACTGTAGTAGAATAGGGAGACACTTCAAGGTAAGTAGGCAGCGTAAAAACTTTGCCATTAAGATGGTATCGTGCGTCAACCCGTCTAACGACTTGGTAGCTTATGAGGACTTGAAAGTGTCACACCTAGTAGGAATTATATATTCCGCTAAAAAGTAAGTACCGTAGGGCATACGGGAACTCACGCCTCTGGAGATATCGACCTCTGCCTTGGTGGGGAAGCTCCTCAAGGTAAGTTGAGTCGTGGAAAGAGGAAACCCCATCAGTGATGGTGGGAATCCCACACTATATTCTTTGAATTAGTGTGGGAGGATGTCAACAGCTTTTACAGCTTTGTACGGAAGGATCTCGTTCAGGAATTGGGCTATCCCAGCATCAGCCAAACTTTTGTTTAAGCCCGACTTAGCCGCTTGCCCATTGGGAAGGAAGGTTCCATTCTCCCCCGGTTTTGGCTTATTGCGTCGGGCCAGGTTGGAAACCTTCAGATTTTCGACAAAAATGATATCAGCCTTGTCAATGAGTTCGCCCGCAGTTTCAAAATGCCACTGTTTCCGCTGTCTTGCAATCCGTTGATGCAGCTTGGCAATTCGCTCATTGAGCTTACGCCTGGCCTTGGACCCCTTGGTTCTGGTGTCCCGTTTTGCCTGTAGCCTAGCCAGCTTGTCTTCGGCTTGCCGATAAAATTTAGGTGGCTGCTTGGTTTCGCCGTCCGAGCAGGCGATGAAGTATTCTAGCCCAGCGTCTACCCCAATGCTATTGGCTTCAGTGGGCTGGAGATCACGAATCGGCAAGTCAGGAACACTCTTGTCTTCAAGGGTTAGGGTGACATACCAGGCATCGGCTTTCTTGGTGACCAGTGCCCGCTTAATTGTGAAACCTTCGGGGACCCGACGATGCTGGATGAATTTGATGTCACCCAGCTTGGGTAGCGTTACCTGATTCCCCTGGATGCAATTGGGTTTAACCCTCTGGTAGACAAAAGTACGATAGCGAGTTTTTCCCTTAAATCTAGGCTTGCCACTCCGCTTGCGGTTTTTGTCTCCCTTGATAAACCGCTGAAATGCCAGGTCGACCCGTTTCACCATGTCTTGCAGAACATCGGCGTGAAGGTCACCATACCATTCGCGCTCCTGTTTAAGCCGAACCAAAGACCGCTTTTGCCCGTAGTATTCCGGCTGTTCCCTGGGTTCGGCAAGACTCACCACTAACGGGCAGGCATTAAGTGGACAGCGATTCATCTCCCACCAGTCAAAGCGATCTGCCAGCAAGTAGTTGTATTGGCAGCGCAATAGATCGAGCCACTTATCCATGCGGCATCGCTGTTCGTAAGTTGGCAAGAGCTTGTACTGGTAGGCTAGTTTCATATCATTATGAATAGCATACTTCAATAGGTTTGCTACCTATCGCTGGAGTTATTTCAATTTTTTTCAACTGAAAGTGACGACTCTAGGACTTCCGTAAACGTCAACGCTACCGGTAATTACCCTTGTTGTCCGTGAGGAGACGGTTCCCCTGGGACTGAATCCTGAGAGTCGCCTCAATCCTGGGGAAATTCGCATTATCGGCGATCGCAACCTCTATGAAACAACCCTTGGAAATGCTATCAATGACCCCGATTTCGATCTACTTTGGCGGCTTCTGATTGACATTGATGGGGATTATTATTTGTTTCCGGCATTACAGGATGCAAGGCGGCGGGATCTGCGTCCTCCCATTGCGGTCATTCCTCGCAGTCAGGAGGGCGATCGCCTCATTTTTTTACGTCCTGAATAAGGGACATATTGATGATAGATTGTTGCCGGATTATTACAATGGTGCGTTGCGGCAGTTTACCAATTGTTGTCTTTAGTTTACATGGATTTGAGCCGCGACGCACCCTACCGGAATGTTCTTTAGGGGTTCACCGTAATTAACTGTTCCTCGGCGTTGGATTCGGGATTGAGAATCACGATCGCCCCCTCATCACAGAGTACCCCGATCGCCCCGTCAATCCCCTCTGGGGTCATATCCGGGAACTGCGATCGCGTACTCTCCATTAACACCGATCGCCCCACTAACTGCTGGGTTTTGACTAAGGCAAATAGATACTCTTTCAACCGTTCCCGTAACTGCGACTCTTGCGTCTGAGGTACATCAGGAGTGTTTGAGGGTAACAAGCTACCAAAATTGCGCTCAAAGACCCCAAGATTTTGCAACAATCGACATTGTTGTAACACTTCTGACCTCACCACCAAGTCTTTTAAATCTTCATAGTCAATCACACGATCGCCCACCAGCAAATCCCCCGCCTCGGCAGCATTCACCAACTCATGATAGGCGGCGAGAATCTGCAAGGACTCCAGTTGGGGAATAATATGTTTGTGAATCGAATCCACAAATAAGGCCTGATAGTAGCGATAGCCTTTATTCTTGGGAACCCCTAAGTTCTCCGCCCGAATCAAATAGAGATATTGACAGGTATTCTTACGCAATGCCTCCTGACAGGACTTCATCACCCGACAAAAACTGTTTAGATTCGGTTCCTCAATCCAAATTACGCCAATTCGTCCCAAGGTCAACGACCAATAAAAACTTAAGGAATAGCGGCTATAGGTGGGACTATTTAATAACTTGGGTTCAACCCCAGTCACATTTAACGCCGTCAAGGCTTCCCGTAACATTTTCATCAATTCTGGGGCGGAAAATTGACGAATTTCTTGGACAGTTTTACGGGATTTAGCTAATTCTTTTTCCCAAACCAACTGAAATGCTGCTAATTCATCAACTTCTTGAACCGCCTCCGCCTGATCCTGAAGCTGAAGTTTGGCATTCTGAAACGCCTGTCGTCCCGCCATCAAGACGGAACGGGGTAGGGCTTGGTTTCCCGGAAACTTGCGGTGTAATTCCTGTTCAGAGAGGGGATAGAGAGGGGAGGGAATGGGGGGATCGGCTTGTTGATGGAGGGGCAAAATTCGACGTTCCCACAGGGCGATCGCCGCTGTCATATCCACGGGCCGTAAATGAAATTCCTGATCCACTCGCGCTAAGTCCGCCGGTTGAACATGGGGCGAGTTTTCCCGCCAGGTATCGGTGATAATGCTAATAATGACCAGAAAGTTCTTCAGTTTCTGATTGTGGATGATGGAATTGACGTTAAATAAGGCTTGCAAGTCAATATAGCCGCGATCGCTGCGATCGACATTATCCAAGTTGTCAAAACACAGCACAATCGGCTGGGTGGCGGTGGCAATACGGCCGAAATTCCCTAAAATGTTTTGGGCCTGATGTTCCGTCTCAATAGAACTGCTGACATTCAACAGTTTTAAACTCTCGGGATCTAAGTCATCCCCCTTCAGCCAATCACAAGCCAAGGGATAGAGTTCAGGATTGGTTAAATGATAGAGAATACTAAAAAACTCATTGGCATTATAAATCCCTGAAGGATAGCTGGCCTTGAAATTATGGACAAATAAATGACGCTCCCCAATCACTTTTTTGAGGAAGCCTTCATCCCGAAATGCCGATAAACTCTTCAGCCATAATAATAACTGAGATTGGCGTTCCCCCTCAGGAATACAGGTTAAACTATCAATGGTATAGCGCAGCGTATGTCGCCAGATATAGTCACGTTCGGGCCAAGGGCCAATATAGGCAAAAAAAGCTTGGGGATTGAGCGTTCGTTTTAAACGCCCTAGCAGAAAGCTTTTTCCTGACCCCGAATCCCCTGAGAGAACCAACGTCCGACTGCGGCGATCGCCCTGAACCTGGGCCAACATCTCAGACACCCCAGCCACAATCTCTTGATGAATCCTATTAATACTGGTGTCTTGGCCGGTATCATCATGCCAAAAATTACCGGGTCGAAAGGTGGTCGAGTCAAAAGGATTCACAGCGCGTTGAACAATCTGTTGGATAGAAACCATATCAGACTACAGGATAAAGAGAGGCATCGCGAAAATTTTATTAGGTCGTCGCAATAATGAGTTGTTCGTCTAGGGTGACATCGGGATCGAGAATTTGCAGGGGGCGATCGCTCACCGATAAACTCTGAATCAGTTGGTGAACCTGTTGTTTACTCGCTCCCCCAAACTGGGCGATCGCCTCTTCAATCAACTGTTGAATCGCCATACATTGCTGATTGAGAACTCGGTTAATAATAAAATCTTCAATGGCTTGTAAGGACTGTTCCGCCGCATCTTGGCCCGAGGTAATCTCAAAAAAGCCCAACTGTTGCAGCAGAGGGCAATCCCGCAACACTCCCGTTTGCCGGACTAACGACTGCAACCGAGATCCATCTGGGGTTTCTTCCCCCACCACCAACTCCCCGGACAGGGCATCATTGACTAAGGCATGGTGAGTGGCCAGATATTGCACGGAGGTTAAATCAGACATAAAGTGATTATTCTCCGGTTGTCCAAAAATCTCAGTATAGAGTTGATAGCCGCGATTAGTTGGGGACCCGACCCCCTCAGCGCGAACCAACTGCAACGACTGACACAGATGACTTCCTAGGGCCTCCTCGCAGCCTTTGAGAAGATGGAAAAACTTGACCATATTCGTATCTTCAGACCAGACAATTCCCACCCGATTTGTGGTGCCGGGGTGACGATAACTAATGGAATAACTGGCATAGGTACGACTCGGAAGTAATCGCGGTTGGATATCTTCCATCTGTAAGGCCTGAACCACCTCCGCCAACATTTGCACTAATTCAGGGGCAGCATATTGACGAATTTTTTGCACCCGTTCACGGGTTTGCTTTAATTTCTTGATCCAAACCAGCTTAAAGGCCGCCACGGGGTCACTTTGGGCATCGGTGGGCAACATGAGGGGGGCCGGTTTGCCTTCGAGGGCCGCCTCTTGGGAAACATTGGCCTGAAGTTGTTGCAGTTTCAGGTCTTGATAGAGACGTCGTCCTAAAATCAGCGTGTTACGGGGTCGGGTTTTACCGCCGGGAAACTTGCCATCGAGAGTCGGACGAATTAGGGGATAAATGGGGGAGATGGGTTGAGGATAGGTTTGACGATGGAGGCTATACAAACGACTGGCCCAGAGGGCTTCAGCTTGGTCTAAACTGATTTGTTTGAGTCTTAGGTTGGCATCGAGGCGATCGCGGTCTGTGGCGGGAATATGAGGCGCATTTTGCCGCCAGGTATCGGTGATAATGCTAATAATAAACAGAAAGTTCTTCACCTTCTGAGTGTGCAAAATGGAATTGACCCGAAACAGGGATTCTAAATCGGGGTTCCCTTGGCGATCTCGGGCAATGTTATCGAGTTGGTCAAAACACAGCACAATGGGTAATGTGGCATCGGCAATCCGCCCAAAGTTGGCCAAGGTCTTCTGGGCCGCGTCTTCCGTGTCAATGGTTCCCTGAACCCCCAGTTTCCGCAGAGACTCATCATCCAAATCATCCCCCCGCAACCATTCACAGGCGATGGGATAGAGTTCGGAATCCGTCAGATGATACAACACCCCGAAAAACTCCTGAGCGTTATAAATCCCCGAGGGATAGGTTTCGAGGAGTTTACGGATAAACAGTTGTCGTTCCCCCCTCAGCCAATCGACAATCCCCCGTTTTTTGAGGTCTGAGAGACCTTGCAACCAAATTAACAGTTGAGATTTATTCAGTCCTTCCGGGGTTTCGAGAAGACTATCGACGGTGTAGCGCAAAATATGCCGCCAAATATAGTCGCTGGCGGTGAAGGGTTCAATATAGACAAAAAAGGCTCGCGGGAGTTGTTTGAAATTGGGGGTTTGCAGTTGTCGTTTGAGTCGTCCCAAGAGATAGGTTTTCCCCGATCCAGTTTCCCCTTCGAGGAGGAGGGTACGGCTGCGGCGATCCTCGGCTACCTGATCTAAGACTTCCTCAATCTCCTGAAGTACATCTTGATGAATGGAGTCGACCGTGAGTTCCGGGTTTTGGATTTCCTGCCAAAAATTCCCAGACCAAAAGGTTTCCGTATCAAATGGGTTGGGGGCGCGTTGGATGATGCGATCAATCTCGGTCATAGTGATACCGGGAGGTGAGGAACTCAAAAACAACGTCAGTTACGAATCAGAAAGAACAAAGGACCGCCAATATCCTGAGGGATTCCTGCTTCGATCTGCTCGGGACTGTAATGTGAAGCTTCTTGGAGGGAACTGAGTTCGAGGCGGTCTTCTCGTTGCAGACGATAGAGCGCACTGTCGAGTTCGGCCCGGGTTAAGGGCGGTTGCAGTCGTTCCCGCAGGTAGAAGATGGGTAGATAGTTATGGGTCTCTAGTTGGCGATCGAGTTCTTCGATGACATACCAAATATCGGCATCATTGGGCTTTTCCGTCAAGCGCCGCTGCGGGTTAACGGGGGGTTGAACCGGCTGTTTATCCTCGGGATGTTGGGAACTAGGAGCGCCGCCATCCCGTCTGCGCAGAAACTGTAGATAGCAGTTGAGATGATCCAGGCTCAGGTCTAAGCTGCTGCCTTTGGGGCTATAGTCATCATGGAGATAGTCTAGGCCAAAGTTGGTGAGCCAGACATCCTCGATGCGGGTGGCTTCGGCTTTAATGAGACCCCGTTCGGTGAGTTTTTGCAGAACGACTTGACGGCGATCGCTGGGGAGGTCAAGATCTTTGGCGAGGATGCTGGTTTCGGCACAGGCCCGTAAGACGGCGATTTCATCTTCGGTGACAGGAAGGCGACTGGTATCGAGACGTAGCAAGGCACTTCCCGGCGGTGCGATGCGACATTCAACGATTTCCTCGCTACAGTCGACGATGCCGCGATCGCGCAAAGTCCGACAAATACTATCTCGTTCGGCGGCTTTGGTGCGATTATTGGGTTTCACCTGAGAGATGGGCGCTCGATAGTTCGGCGTCCCTAACAGATTCAAAACAAATTTGAGTTCCCGCGTGTCCATCCCGTTCGAGTCTTATACGACAAATCGCCATCATACTTCAGCATAAAGGCCGATTGGCCGATTCCCTAGTCCTGATATCTGCATTTTAGCCACTCCGGCGGAAAATCCTCGTGATTAGGGCAGCCACTTCGGATTAAAACCATCGAGGGGCAATTGTTCCGGTTGAGGACGGGTTAGCTCCCCTTGAGGGTCCACCAGGGGAAAGAGAATCCACAGTTCACTGGCTTCGATCGCCCCCCCGGATTGGGTCAGGGGTAATGCGGGCCCCTCGCCGGGTGAGACGATATCAAGACGGTCGAAGAGAATCGCCTGGCCGTCGGGAGCCAGACTCATGCTTAAATCCAGGGGGCTGCGTTCAAAGCGGACCAGTTCTTTAGAGTCTTGGGTTTCCAAATCGAGAGCCAAAATATAGGGTTGCTCGACATACTCATCGGCTTCGAGGAGTTCGGTGACGAGAGCATAGATATAGCGACCACTGGGGTCAAATTCAGCACCTAGGATAGAGCCACTGGTGCGTAGAATTTCCTCGGGTTCGCCGATATTGGGAACCACCACCATCGAGCGCGTGTAGTCGGTGTTAAACTTCACCATCACGGCGGCCCGTCCGTCTTGGGTGAACCCCATCACGCGTCCATATTGGGGGAAAAATTGCAACGGTTCACGTCCCTCGGTTCCCGGTTCAATGGATAGAAGTGCTACCCCCTGACCTTGGGCCATGGCTAATTCCTTACTGTTGGGCGCAATGACAAACTCACCGCCGGGTTCGGTGGGGAAGCGTTCGGGGGATTGTCCATCGCGAATGACCCAAAGTCCGAAGTCACTCCCTGGGCGATCGCGCCGGGCCCGTTGCACAACAATGGTGGTTCCATCGGGGGCCAGGGCAAATTGTAAGTTCTGATAGGTCTTATTATCCAGCAGGCGTTGAATGCGGCCGGCGGAGTCGGGTGAGCCTTGGCCAAAATTGAGACCGGTGGTGACCGTATAAATTTGACTTTCGGTGAGTCCCTGACGGCCTTGTTCGCGGTCGATGGCCGAAAAGAGGATGCGATCGCCGTCGGGGTACATCTGAAAATTCATCACCGTCATGTCCGAGGGGGTGAGAATGGTTTTGCGATCTTCACTGAAGTTATAAAGAATTAAGCGCCCTCGTTCCCCCTCCTCAGAACCCAGATAGAGCATGACGCGATCGCGACTTTGAAACTCGCCTTCAAAGGGATCGATGAAATGGTCAGTGTCGTCGGACTTCGTGAAGCGATCGCGGGCCCCCGAGAGTTTGAGGTTATAGGTCGTTCCGTAGGGTGCGGGATAGAGAACTGTGTAGGCCATGCGTTGGCCGGCCCAACTCATTTTGCCCGGTAGCGGTGGGTCAATTTGCAGGTTATTCTCGACACTGTCCCGGTTCATGGGACGGTTAAAGGTCAGGGTAAAGGCGCGATCGAGGGAACTAATCGTCGTCCCATCCCAACTAAAGCCACGTACCCGAGGAATGCTTTTATCGCCCCCAGCCAAGAGAATCATCGTCACAAGGCTGAGAATCATGATGGCGGCGATGGCCACCCGGTCTAAGGTTTGAGGAAAGGAATCGCCTTTCATAACGCCCACAGAACAACAACAAAACGCCCATCAAGCCTTCAGGAGCGATCGCCCAAACGAGCAACAGATCCCAAGGGTTTGACAGACGCTTTTAGCAACGATGAAGGAGTCACCGTTAGGGTCTAACCATTAGAAAAGACCAAAGCTGAGAGATTTATCAATGGGAAGGGTAGCCCCAATTCCTAACCAGAGGGTGACCAGGGTTCCAAACATGAACATGGAGGTGGCCACGGGCCGGCGGAAGGGGTTTTGGAATTTGTTGACGTTCTCAATAAAGGGAATCAACATCAGACCCAGAGGAATCAGGGTTTGTAGACCAATTCCCAAAAGTTTGTTGGGAACCACACGCAGAATCTGGAAGACGGGATAGAGATACCATTCCGGCAGAATTTCCAGAGGTGTGGCAAAGGGATTGGCGGGTTCCCCAATCATGGCGGGGTCGAGAACGGCTAAACCGACGACACAAGCCAAGGTTCCCAGGATGACCACCGGGAACACATAGAGGAGGTCGTTGGGCCAAGCGGGTTCGCCGTAGTAGTTATGACCCATCCCCTGGGCCAGTTTGGCACGGAGTTTAGGATCGCTAAGATCCGGCTTTTTCAAAGTAGACATAGTATTCAGGTGTTCTCCTGTAAACAGGTAGGCTGCAACGGTTTTAATCGTCTGGGCATCTTAAGCTACAGGCTAGTTTAGCAAACTCGTCCTGTAGCACCAGCCAACAGAGATCCTTGCCGGCCCCTGTTGACGACAGGCTTTACAAGGGGCCAGAAATTCCCTGTTTGCGAATCATGAGGAAGTGCAGCAGCATGAACACCGCAATCAACCAGGGAAGGACGAAGGTGTGCAAGCTGTAGAAGCGGGTCAGAGTGGATTGGCCCACGCTGGTTCCACCGCGCAGCAGTTCCACCATGAAGCTACCCACCACGGGGATGGCTTCGGGAACACCGCTGACAATTTTCACGGCCCAGTAACCCACTTGGTCCCAAGGGAGGGAGTAGCCGGTCACGCCAAAGGTCACGGTAATAACCGCGAGAATGACGCCGGTCACCCAGGTGAGTTCACGGGGTTTCTTGAATCCACCGGTGAGGTAAACCCGGAACACGTGCAGAATCATCATCAGCACCATCATGCTGGCGGACCAGCGGTGGATGGAGCGAATTAGCCAACCGAAGTTCACTTCGGTCATCAGGTATTGAATCGAAGCGTAGGCGTCCGTGACCGTCGGTTTGTAGTAGAAGGTCATGGCGAACCCAGTGGCAAACTGGATCAGGAAGCAGACCAGGGTGATGCCACCCAGGCAGTAGAAGATGTTAACGTGAGGCGGAACGTATTTGTCGGTGATGTCGTCAGCGATCGCCTGGATTTCGAGGCGTTCGTTAAACCACTTAAAGGGTTTAGACTCAGTGACTTCCTTAGAAAACATAAAGTCAGTGCGTTAGATAATATTGCGGTTTGTGAAGTTTAGCACGACACCCGAGGGTTGGGCATCGCCAGGCCCTCAGGCGGACGCAGGAGGCTCCAGACATCATCACGAGGTCGAAATCTCCAGACAGGCTAGAAGGCACAACGGTAAAGTCTCTTATAAAAAATGTAACACAGCTTGGACGTTAGGGGGTAGGAGATCCCGGCGATCGCGGGGATTGGCTAAACCCAGGAATGGACTAGGCAGATGCCCAGAACTTTGGCACACTGAGGAAACATTAATATTTCGCAACTTTAGATGCCGGGTTTTCTCATGCAAAAACGTGCTGTCAGCTTCGGACTTCTGCTTTTACTGGTTTTTGGACTCTCAGGCTGGTTCGGCTGGGCCCCTCCGGCTTTGGCGTTAACGGAAGAACAGAAACTGGTCTCAGAGGTCTGGCGAGTGGTCAACCGTGCCTATGTGGACGACTCCTTCAACAGACAAAACTGGTGGAAAGTCCGTCAGGAGGCCCTACGCCAACCCCTCGACAGTCGCGAGGCGGCCTATGACACCATCGAGACGATGTTAGCGAAACTCGATGATCCCTTCACAAGGCTGTTACGACCTGACAACTACCGCAATTTACAAGTCAACACAGCCGGGGAGTTAACCGGAGTCGGACTGCAAATCGCCATTGAACCCGAGAGTAAATGTATTAAGGTCATTGCCCCCATTGCTGGTTCTCCAGCCGATGATGCCGGGATTCAGGCGGGGGATATCGTCTTAGAAATCGACGGGGTTTCCACGGAAAATCTCTCCCTCGATGAAGCCGCCACCCGGATGCGAGGGACGATTGGCACGCCGGTAGTTCTCCAGGTGCAACGTTTCGATACCCAGCAGATTGATGACATTGAGATTATCCGCGATCGCATTGCCCTCAACCCCGTCGATTACAAGCTAACCCAAGCCGAGGACAACTCCCCCATTGGCTATATTCGCCTGACACAGTTCAGTGCCAACGCCACGGAACAGATGACTGAGGCCATCAACCACCTGGAAGAGGAGGGTGCGTCAGCCTATATTCTCGATTTACGCAACAATCCCGGCGGTTTACTGCAAGCGGGGGTTGAAATCGCGCGACTCTGGCTCAACGATGCCACGATTGTCTATACGGTGAATCGTCAAGCGGTCTTAGGCAGTTTCGACGCGGGCCATGATGCCCTCACCGATGCGCCGTTAGTGGTTTTAGTGAACCAGGGAACGGCCAGTGCCAGTGAAATCCTCGCCGGGGCCCTCCAAGATAATCGCCGGGCCCAACTGGTGGGAGAACGCACCTTCGGCAAGGGGTTAATTCAGTCTCTGTTTGACCTCTCAGATGATTCGGGGATTGCTGTCACCGTAGCCAAATACGAAACCCCCAGCCATAAGGACATCAACAAGTTAGGGATTACCCCCGATTTTGTGGTTCCCCAGAACCCCATCAGCCGCGATGAGGTAGGAACCCCCGCCGATGTCCCCTACCAAAAGGCGATGGAACTCCTAACGGACAGTGCCGTCGTTGCCAAAGCCGCCTAATCCCATCCCGTAGAGTCTCAGGCAACCACCAGCCCAAAGAGGGCGACCACAAAAGAGGGCGACCACAAAAGAGGGCGACCACAAGGGTACGCCCCTACGTCTTTCTGCCTACTGCCTACTGCCTACTGCCTTCTTTTTCTTCCACATCGTAACGTTTTGCTAAGATTAAAACGTTGTTGCGCGATCGCCTGCTGACTTATGGCTAACGTCGAAATCTACACTTGGACCTTCTGTCCCTACTGCATCCGTGCCAAATCCCTTTTAAAACGTAAAAACGTTGACTTCATCGAACATAATATTCAGGGGGATAACGACGCCCGAGACAAAATGGCGGAACGGGCCAATGGACGCAGAAGCGTGCCGCAAATCTTCATCAATGACCAACATATTGGCGGTTGCGATGACTTGCACGCCCTAGACTCAAACGGAGAACTGGACGGTCTCCTCCAACAAACGGCATAATTTCGGTCAGAATGGGGGGCATTGTCTCTATGCCCCTACGGAATTTCAATTTATGAACAGTCTTGTGAAAGCCATTGGCGGCGGATCTATCGTTTTAGCGAGTTTAGTTACCGTTCCTGTGCCTGGACTGCCGGAAACCCCCTCGCAAGCGGAGAACGAAGCCCAAGTTCAGGAATGGTACGACGTTTGTATGACGGCCACGGCCCAGGACGCGATCGCCGCCTGTGATGCTCTAATTGAAGTTGATCCTGAGGATGAACGCACCTGGACGAATCGCGGTAGTGCCCTCGATGAACTGGGCGATTCTGAGGCGGCGTTAGAGTCCCATAATCGTGCCCTGGAGTTGGCCCCCAATTACTCCCTGGCCCTGGCCAATCGTTGTGCCACTTTGGGCAATTTGGGAGAACATCGGGCGGCGGTGGACTCCTGTTGGGCGGCGATTGAGGGCGATGGCCGTTGGGGAGACAGTGGCGTGGAACTGGCTTGGGACAATATGGGGGTCTCGTTGGCTTATCTGCAACGCTATGAGGAGTCTCTCGATGCTCACCGCACTGCCCTAGAGTTAAACCCCGATTATGCCAATGCTTGGAATAATTTAGGGGCAACTCTGTTTGATTTACAACGCTATGGGGAAGCGGTAGAGGCCTTTGAACAGGCTTTGGATCTCAATCCCGGCGATGAGTTGGCCCGAAGTAACTTGATTGTGGCTCGTCAGCGCGATCGCCAACCCGAAGACTCCCCCCGAGACTAATCGGGCCAGTCCTAATCGGGCCATTCCACAATTACTGGGGTATGGTCGCTGGGTTTCGTCCATTGTCGAGGCTCTCGGTCAATGGTGCAGGCCGTTGCCCGTTGATACAGCTCTGGGGTCAGATAATGATGGTCAATGCGCCAGCCCCGATTACGGGGGAAGGCCCCAGCTCGATAGTCCCACCAACTATACTGTTGAGCCTCTTGGTTAAATTTACGAAAGGCATCGGCCAACCCCAAACTCAGACATCGCTGTAGGGCCTCTCGTTCGGCGGCAGTGGTTCCCACGACGGGGGTTTTGCCGGGAGGGGTATGGATATCCCGGTCATCTGGGGCGATGTTAAAGTCACCGCAGATGCACAGGTTTTGGTTTTTGTCAAGTGTTTTTTGGATATAGTCGTACAACAGAGCCAGCCAACGGAGTTTGTACTGGTATTTATCGCTGTTGTAGTCGCCCCCATTGGGAACATAGAGGTTAATCAGACGCACTCCTGCGACGGTGGCGGCGATCGCCCGTTTCTGCTCATCGAGATCCCCAACCTGTTCAGGGGGAAGCAGGGCGCTAAAGCCGATGTCCACCTGTTCTAAGGGGAGGCGACTGAGGATGGCGACACCGTTATAGGACTTCTGCCCCGAAACCGCTAGCTCATAGCCGAGGGCTTCAAAGGGATCGCGGGGAAAGTCGGCATCAATGACCTTGGTTTCCTGGACACATAACACCTCGACAGGATTGGCTCGAAGCCAGTCACAGACAAGTCCCTGGCGGGTGCGGATTGAGTTGACATTCCAAGTAGCAATTTTCATAGGGGATGCGATCGCAAGTCTCGACCTCTGGGGTCGCCTCTGCATTGAAAGTCCAGGTCTGCTAGGATATCAACAAAAATAAGAGAATCAAATACCTCTAATTGGAATACCCCAAAACTTGTATGACCGAAAAGCCTCACTCCCCTGATCGATCCTCAAATCCCTCCGTTTCTGAAGCTGAGCGCCCCCCCATCAGCGGCCCTGATAAGACCTCAGAGAGTTATCAGCTTGTTATCGCCGCCGTGCAAGGGGCAGAAGACCGCAAAGGTGACAATATCACGGTGTTGCGAGTCGAAGAAGTCTCCTACCTGGCCGATTATTTCATCATTGTCACCGGATTTTCGCGAGTTCAGGTACGGGCGATCGCCCAAGCCGTCCAAGCCCAAGTTGAACTGGATTTAGACCGTAATCCCGTGCGAGTCGAAGGCTTATCTGAGGGGATCTGGGTGTTGCAAGACTACGGAGATGTGCTGGTTCATATCCTCATGCCCGAAGAACGAGAGTTTTATAATCTCGAAGCCTTTTGGGGCCATGCCGAACGCATTGACATCTCCTCCTTGTTCCCATCTCGTGTATCCTCCTAGCCGTTCCCAAGACGTTGTATGAACGATCTCGATCTGTTGCGATGCCCGGTTCCCCGAGAACAACAACCGATTCAGGAATATCAAGCTCTTAAAGAGGGATGTCTCTTTGGGGCCAGTCAGGGAACCCTCGGCAGCTACCTCAAAGCCTTAGCCTGGATTGCCATTCCCAGTTGGTTGCTCATCGCCCCCATCGCCGCCGCTAGCTTTGCCCCAGAACGGTTCCCCATCCAGTTTCTGCTCAGTGCCACCCTCGGTGCGACTGCGGTGGTGGGGTTGGCCCTGTTACGGCTGTTCCTGGGCTGGATGTATATCCGCGATCGCCTCGGGAATCCGGTGGTGGTGTATGAGGAGTCAGGCTGGTACGACGGACAAACTTGGACGAAAACCGAGGCGGTGTTAGCTCGCGATCGCCTGATTGTGGAGTATCAACTGCGACCCATTTTTCAACGCTTGCGTCGAACCGCTGTCGGGTTAGGATTAGTTCTTGGGGTGAGTGCGATCGTGTGGAGCCTTGCCTAGTCCCGTCTTAAGTCTCGTCTTATCTGTTGTGTTACCGAAGTTGTGTTACTGAAGATCCTATTTCTATGGCCAAACGTCATCACACTCACCCCCTCGAAGTGCAACTCTTGCGAGAGGGCATTGTTGAGTCGAAACATCACGTCCAAGCCGTAGTCTGCGATCGCCGGGGGCGCGTCCTCTCGGCGGCAGGTGACCCAGAAACGGCCGCCTTTATCCGTTCCGCCCTCAAACCCTTTCAAGCCCTAGCCGTCACCTCCACGGGAGCCTTAGAACGCTATAACCTCAACGATCGCGACCTAGCGATTATGTGTGGTTCCCACCAGGGCAATATCGAGCAGCTACGTCAAGTCTTCCGCATTCTCTGGCAAGCCTCCATTGAACCGGATCAGTTGCAATGTCCCATCCCCCCCGGAAAGCGATCGCCCCTCGAACATAATTGTTCTGGGAAACACGCCGGGATGTTAGCGGTCTGTCAACAGCGACAATTGCCCCTAACCACCTATCTCAAACGCAATCACCCCATACAAACTCTAATTCTGGCAAAAGTGGCGGAATTGCTACAAATGCCCCCAGATGAGTTAATGGTTGCCCGGGACGACTGTGGCGCACCTACCTACTTTATGCAGTTGAACCAGATGGCCTCCCTCTTCGCCCAATTGGCCTCGGGAGAGAGCCTAGATATGGAGCGAATTGTCCGGGCCATGACCCATCATCCCGACATGGTTGGCGGCGAGGGACATTTTGATACGGAAGTGATGCGGATTAGCAATGGCTCCCTAGTGAGTAAGGCCGGGGCAGAGGGAATTCAATGCGTAGGTCGTCTCGGCGACGGCATGGGCCTGGCGATTAAGGTCACCGATGGTTCCAAACGAGCCAAATACGCCGTTGCTTTGCATCTGTTGCGCCAATTAGGCTGGCTTCAACCAGACAACGCCGATGCCCTCGCCGAACGCTTCACCGTCATCAATGAGTTTAAGCGACTCAATATAGAGGGTGAATTAGTGATGATGTAAGGGATTGAGCGATTTATAGGCAGCCCATCGAAAAAAAAGTTTGCTTTAGGGGTTGCCATTTGCCGATGACTTTGGTTATAGTAGTAAAGGCGACGCGGGATAGAGCAGTCTGGTAGCTCGTCGGGCTCATAACCCGAAGGTCGGTGGTTCAAATCCGCCTCCCGCCACCTTTAAGACAAAGCCGCTTAACTCAGGTTAGGCGGCTTTTGTTTTGTTTTGTTTTGGCTCAACTTCCCCCTCTGTGTCCTCTGTGACTCTGTGGTTCCCCTCTTGCCTCTTGCCTCTTGCCTCTTGCCTCTTGCCTCTTGCCTCTCAAGCCAGTCCTTCCCACAAAATACGGCTCCCAATCACAATGAGAATGAGTCCACCAATAATTTCCACCTTATCCTGAAAGCGATCGCCAAAATGATGGCCGATATATACCCCACCGAGACAGAGCCAAAAGGTAACGACCCCAATCACGGCGATGGTGAAGAGAATGGGGGTTTGTAATACCGCAAAGCCTAACCCCGCTGCCAACGCATCAATACTGGTGGCAATAGCCATAAAGATGAGAGTTTCCATCTTCATGGGGTTAAACGGTTTTGTCTCCTCATCCTTGCTAATCGCTTCATGAATCATGCGCGCACCGAGAACACTCAGCAGAATAAACCCCACCCAATGGTCAAAACGGATAATGTAATCCCGAAATCCTACTCCCATCCCCCATCCCATTAGGGGCATAATTGCCTGAAAAACCCCAAACATAATTGCTACTTTTAAGGCTTTTTGTAACTTGAGATGGCGGATATACAAGCCACTGGTCAGCGACACAGCAAAGGCATCAGCTGCCAAGCCAAAACCAATCATTGAAATGGTAAAAAGTTCCACGAGATGATGCCTATCCTTATTCAACCAATGAACAAACTCAGATGATGATAATTCGGAAAAGCCTTAGGAGTGGGGCAGATTTGAGATGTCCAGTGTTCATTACTCTATCCTACCCTAAACCCTAGTCAATCGTTAATCGCCACGCTAAATTAGTCATTTAAACGCTATAATCTCTATCAATTTGTCATAATTGATTCATTATTCGGGCTAGGATCAAGATAAAAGAGATCGGGACCTTTGCAGCGGTTAAAGACAGATTAACAACATGACTGAAATTCTTAAACTAAACGTTGATCGAGGCAGGGAAACCCAGCCTCTAAAAGTTTTGCCCCTGCTCACGTTGGGACTGGCGTTGCTGGCGGTCTCTTGTGCTGCTATTTTTATCCGTATTGCCGAACAGGAACTCGGGGCCAACGCAACAGTTTTTAATCGCTTGGCGATCGCCACCCTCGCGTTTTGGGTCTTAAACAGCCTCAGCCAATGGCGACAACGCTCTCCCCTCGACTGGCAAGCCCCCCCCACCTATCACTTCGACGATATTGTACAACTGATTGCCGTGGCGGCCGTCTCCTCCGCCTCCGTCGTCCTCTGGGCCCAATCTCTGACGGAAACCAGTATCGCCAACTCGACTCTATTACGTAATTTGACCCCCATCTTCACCAGCTTAGGGGGTTGGCTGCTGTTAGACCAACGCTTTGACCGTCGTTTCCTGGTGGGAACCCTGATTGCCGTCTTGGGGGCCATCGCCATCGGTGTAGAAGACTTCCAGATTAGCCAAGAGCATCTTCTTGGGGATGGCTTAGCCTTACTCTCCGCCATCCTCTATGGTAGCAATCTACTCCTCGTCGAGCGATTGCGATCGCGCTTTCCCACCTCGACCATTCTCCTCTGGCGTTGTGGCATTGGCACCCTGCTCCTGCTTCCCATCACCTGGCTCTTAGAAACACAGCTATTCCCTCAAACCTGGCAAGTTTGGCTGGCGGTGGTGGCCCTGGCCCTCGTCTGTCAAGTTTTGGGACAAGGATTACTCGTCTATAGCCTCAAACAGTTCTCCTCAGGATTTATTGCCGTCTTGCTGCTGCTCGAACCGATTTTGACGGCAATTCTGGCTTGGGTCGTCTTTGCTGAACTCTTAAACTGGACGAACTGGTTAGCATTTGTCATGGTACTCTCAGGGATTTATCTAACCCAGTCGAGTCGCAGTGCAACGCAATCGGTTGCCGTTTCGACGGTTTCTGAGCCAGAAACCCGAGACAATGAGACTCGGTAATCTCTCTATATGGCAAGTTGGTGAGTAGTGTATGGGCCTTGATTCAGCGAATTCTACGGTAACGTCTACAGTGGCTTACGATTTTACGCAATTAGGGGCGATCGTGCAGCAGCTGCGATCGCCCCTTCGCCTGGCGGTGATTCACGGCGGGGACAAAACCCAACCGGGAGCGGTCATTTACCCCACCCACAATCCCCGTTCCACCAAAACCTATCACACCGTCGCGAAGGACATTGCCGAGGCCCTAAGGGAATTAGGGTTTGAGCAGGTGAGCCTCTTGGCTGACGACATGACCCTCCCCCAAACCCTGAAACAGCAAGGGATTCATCTGGCTTGGCTCAATACTGGCGGCGTACAAGGCTATAACCCCGTCTGTCATACCCCGGCCTTATTAGAAATGCTGGGAGTTCCCTATCTCGGTCATAATCCCCTAAACAGTTCCATTTTAGACAACAAACACGTCTTTAAACGGGAGTTACAGGCTTTGGGGATCGCGACGGCTCCTTTTATGGTGGCTCATCCTTTTCAGGGCCCTTTCAACCCGCACAGCCATCCCCAGTTTCAGCGGGTGTTTGGGGACTATCGGGGGGCATTTGTGGTCAAACCGGTGTCGGGACGGGCCTCGGTGAATGTCTTTGTGGTGGATGACTTGGAGGGGTTAGGGGAGGCGGTGGCGCACATTCATCGTCTGACGGCGAATACGGCCTTGATTGAAACCTATTTGCCAGGACGGGAGTTTTGTATTTCTGTGTCGGGGCCGATTCTCTACCGTGAGGGGTCATTTCAGCATCTGTCGACTCCCTTTGCCTTTTCGGCCATTGAGCGAGTTTTGGAACCCCAGGAGCGGATTTTCACCTCCATGGATGCCAAGGGAATGAGTCAAGAGCGGATGCGGCTGTTGTCTGGGGAGGCGGCGGCTGAACGGGAGCTGCGATCGCAACTCGAAGCCATCGGCCAAGAGATTTATCGGGCCTTTAACCTGACCAGCTTAGTACGGATTGACCTCAGACAAGATGAGCAGGGTCACCTCTATGTCCTTGAGGCCAATCCTAAACCAGACTTGAAACGACCCACAGCTCATGAAACCAGTTTGGTGGCCCAAGGCTTGCAACCGTACCAAATGAGCTATCAGGATCTGATTCTCAGTCTATTGGGCGATCGTCTGCACCAGCTTCTCACCCATCAACCTCACCTAATCCCCCATATCCAAGCTCTAATTTCCTCTTAACGGCTCAAGCCTAGCGCGTCAACTGCTCAATTACCCCCCGATGTTGGGGATAGGCTTGCAGCAACCTCTGGCGACTGGGGGCTTCAAAATCAGCAAACTCAAAGCCGGGGGCCACGGTACAGCCGACGAGGCTATAGCCCCCCGGCTCATCCACCGTCGCCGCAAACAAATCCCCTCGGCGAATGATCACTTGCAATTGTTCCCCAGCCTCAAAATTTCGTCCTAGCTTCTGTTGTGAGAGGTCTCCCTGGGGGGTGAGGATAAACAGCGTCAGGGGACTCCCCTCGTAGAAATGCCAGATTTCCTCCTGCTGGATGCGATGAAAGGCAGAAAATTCCGGGTGTTCCAGGAGATAGTAGATGGAAGTGCAGTAGGTGCGATCGCCCCCAAAGCGGTCTGGGAGTGCCGATTGGGGGATTATCTCATCAGAGCGATAAAGTTCGCGATACATCCCCCCCTCTTCCGGGAGTGGAACCAGGCCTAGCATCTCAATCCAATCGGCGGCGGTATAGGTCATCGGCTCAAATCATCAGCTCAAATAGGGTCTTCGAGCTAATTGTAGAGGATTGTCCGGTTCAGTCATGGGGTGACTCATTCCGTTTGTTTGAGACACCCCATCAACTTGCCAAAAAAGAGTCTCAATTCCTAGGTTTAACCCCCTAATCCAGCCAACGAAATGCTCGTTCAAGGTTCTCCACTGCATCGTCCTCAATGATGGCTCCGTGAGCCAGGATAATTCGCTGAGGACGCCAATCCAGGAGTTGCTGACGTTTCTGACGCAGCTCAGGTTTGTTCCTGAAAAATGTCAACCGTAAATCGAGGGGGGCCTTGCCATGAGGGGCTAAATTCCCGGCTAGTTTTAAGGGAATTCGCAGCCAAGGGGGAACCCGGTTTGGCTCAAAGTTCTCGATCAAATCCGTCACAATCAGAGTTTGACTCGGGCGGTGAAAGAAGATGACTTCTTCCATGAACTGACCCCGAAAATGACATTGTTCAATCTCATCCCCCCAAGGGGTTGGCTCTGACTCTGTTAAACCAGCATCCACCTCAATCGAAATCCCATGCTGTGCGGCCCGTTCCCTGACTCCCGCTGCCACCCAAGTCATAGAATTAGGATAGGTGTCCCTCCAATTGGGAAGATGAACATAATGCAGCTTATTGGGAGCAATGAGATGACTCACGGGCCCCACCTCCCTAAGTTCTGCTTGTAATCCTGGGGTGAGGAGGGTGGGGGAGTGACACCAGAGTTGGCCCGTGTTGAGGCGAATCACCGTCATGCGAGTTGGAAACGGGAACTTGACCCCCAAAAGCGACATCTTGACTACGGGCCCATCCACAATCCAGAGATTCTCAGATAGGGATTTAAGGGTATTTAATGGCTCGTAGAGGGCCATCTGACTTGATTTAATAATCATTGGTATTAGTATTTTTTATCACCTTGGCATTTTACCTTAACCCCTTTATCTTCTTCCTCAGACCTAAATGACTCCCAAGTCGGGTAAACTCAGGTTGCGAGAAGGAGGTCTCTCGGGGATAACCTCAGGAGTATGAGTCCCTCATTCCTATATCACTCATCAAGTTAGGTAAGTATATTTCATGAAAATAAATCAAGTCGTTTTCTTGGGATTTGGTGTTGTTTTTGCGGTTGCTGGAATTTCTAGTCTTGTTTCTCAGCGCAATATTCAAATTTCTGATGATGCCGATCAGCTCATTTTTCACACCTTTGAAATGAAGTTTAAACTTCAAAATCTAGAAACACACTTACTGAATGCCGAAACAGGACAACGGGGATTTGTTTTAACTAATGACTCCGAAAAACTAGCACCCTATCAAGAATCAGAAGCCCTAATTGCAGATGATTTAAGAAACTTACAGCAACTCATTCGTAATAACCCAGACCAGCGTCAACGCGCTCAAGACTTAGAAAACTTAGCTCAAAGTAGGTTAAGGGAACTAGAACAAACCATTCGTCTACAACAAATCGGAAATCAGGCACAAGCTCGTCAGATTATTGCATCTGGCGAAGGACAACAAATCATGAATCAGATCCGACAAAAAATTTCGGAAATGATTGCGGTTGAAGAAGAGTTATTAGAACAACGGAAAGCTCAAGCTAACCAAATGACTCTAATTGCTACAGTGGTGAATTGGGGAGGCTTAGTCCTGATTATTATCGTGGGGTCTGTTGCCTCCTACGTAATTATTCAGGTGATTATGCACCCAATTGATGAGGTGACGGGAATGATTGCCAATTCTTCGGCCGAAATTGCGGCATCGGCAAGTCAACAGGAAAAAGCGGCCGGTGAGCAGGCGATTTCCATTCGCCAAACAACTACAACCTTAGATGAGTTAGCAGTTTCCGCTCAACAGTCGTCTCAGCAAGCTCAAGCCTCCTTGGATGCTGCTCAGAAAGCTCTAACCCTAAGTAGTACGGGGAATGAGGCAGTTCAAGAGACGTTAGTCAATATGGGAGAGTTGAAACATAATGTCAATGAGGTGTCGCAACAAATCCAGATCTTGACTCAGTACACCAACCAAATTGATATGATTTCTGGGATGGTGTCACAGTTAGCGAATCAGACCAATATGTTAGCTCTGAATGCCTCTGTTGAGGCGGTACGAGCGGGTGAGTATGGCCGTGGCTTTAATGTGGTGGCTCAGGAAATTCGTAAACTGGCGGATCAGAGTTATGGAGCGGCGGGGAAAATTAATACCTTAATTGATACGATTCAAAGCACAATTCAGGTGACGGTCAATATCACCCATCAAGGGACTCAAAAAGTGAGTCAGGGAATGACCTTAACGGAGAAAACGGCAAGTCTATTTGGGGATGTTTCAGGGGCAATTGATGATGTGGTCATGAGCAGCCAACAAATTTCGCTGACATCTCAACAGCAGGCGATCGCCATTCAACAAGTGGTCGATATTGCTAGCCAAATTAATGAGGCGGCGGTTGAAACAGTCAGCGGAATGACACAAACAAAAGTCTCAACCCAGCAACTCAACGAAGCGGCCCAAACCTTACAAGAGTTGCTGTAAGGAGGACCGCTTCATTCACGCACCTGGATTAAACACACCGGGATTAAAACTGACCGGCTAAAGCTCCCACGCAACGCTCGCAAAGGCTGGGATGTTCCTGGGATTCGCCCACATGGGTGGAGTAGTTCCAGCAGCGTTCGCATTTGTCACCGTCAGCACTGACGATGCCAATTCCGAGTCCTTCACTTTGGCTGGCGTAGGCCACCCCATCGAGAGCGTCGGGAGAGTTTAACAGTTCCACTTGGGAGCAGATAAACAGATAGCGTAACTCATCGACGCCATTGCCCACTTCGCCATTCCCCACATCTCCCTGAGTAACGGGAGCGGTGGACTCCTCAGCAGCAGCAGGAAGTTCAGGGGTAGCTGGGGGAGAGTCTGGTTCCGATTGAGCTGCGATCGCCGGCTTATCCGCCACCTGCTGCACCGCGTTGGGGGGAAGTTCTACATCGGTTCCCAAGACTTTCAACTTGAGATCATTGGCTCGTCCTGCCAGTTTTTGGCGATCGCTGGCATACAAGACATTACGATAGCCAAAGCGTAGGGAATAGCCAAAGCCGATCGCCGTAAAGAACTCCGGTAAGAACAACAGACGATTCACCGCCGCCAACAGACTCGACGAGAGATAGGCCACCATCACCAGAGCCACTAGCAAGCCTAGATTACGAATCGCCAAACGGTTCGTACGATAGACATCCACCAGATACCCCGGTGCATCGACAATAAAGTCCATGACATCGCGAACCTTCAGGTTCTCCCAATGGGGAAGGGCTAACCCAGAGGGACGCGATCGCTCTAAACTGTTACCCCCAGAGTCTGCAACCGCTGGAGTTTCCTCTGGAGTCTCATCATGGACTGGCTCAGAGACTGGCTCAGGGGTCTCCGTCTCGACTTCAGTAGAAGCCGCCACAGGAGCCTCTGGAGGTGCATCAGCAACAGCGGTCGCCGTAGAAGCCGCCACCGCCAACTCCGGATTCATGGCCGCCAGTTGCTCTCGCTGAGCCTCATCAGCCACAAACAACTTCAATTTGGCTTCCAACGACGAGCCAATCTTCTTATCGGCCCGCGCCTTCTCCATCACCTTATTGACTTCCCCACGATAGAAGCGCAGCGTCTCCCAGCGTTGGGCCAACTCCGGATGCCGCCAGTCTTCCTCCAACTGCACCCAACCGGCTTCAAACACCGACTCACAGTCTGTCTGATAGGGGAGATTCTGCCAGATATCCTCCGCCATGTGACAGAGTACCGGGGCGATCGCCCGAGCCAAATTCTCCACCACAATTGCCAACACCGTCTGACAACTGCGACGACGGCTGGCATCCTCAGCACTGATATAAAGCCGATCCTTGGCAATATCCAAATAGAAATTGGACAAATCCACCACACAGAAATTCTGAATGGTTTGGAAGAAACGGAAGAACTGATAACTCTCAAACGCTTCCGTCACCTCATCCATCACCTCAATGGTGCGATGGAGCATATATTGATCCAACTCCGGCAAATCTCCATAGGCCACAGCATCCGTCGCCGGGTTGAAATCATGGAGGTTCCCCAACAAGAAACGAGCGGTGTTACGAATCTTGCGATAGACATCAGAGGTTTGCCGCAGAATCGTCCCACCGAGAGGCACATCCCCCGAATAGTCCACCGAGGACACCCACAAGCGCAACACATCGGCCCCATAGGCCGGTTGTTGCTTCTTATTGTTGCCCCCATTGATGACCACCGCTGGGTCAACCACATTGCCCAGGGATTTACTCATCTTATGGCCCTTCTCATCCAAGACGAAGCCATGAGTTAACACCGTTTTATAGGGAGCTTGTCCCTGAGTGGCGACACTGGTGAGCAAACTGGACTGGAACCAACCGCGATGTTGGTCTGACCCCTCCAGATATAAATCTACTGGATAGCCTAACCCGCGCTGTTTAGCCACCGCTGCCCAAGAGGAACCGGAGTCAAACCAGACATCCATGGTGTCGGTTCCCTTGATATAGGTGCGGCCATTGTTGCGGTAAGACTCAGGCAGTAACTGCTCAACCGGCAGTTCCCACCAAGCATCGGAGCCTTTCTCGGCCACAATATCCCGCACATAATTCACGGTTTCTTCCGTCAACAGGGGTTCATTGGTTTCCTCGTCATAGAACACAGGGATGGGAACGCCCCAACTGCGTTGACGGGAAATACACCAATCGGAGCGTTCACCCACCATGGCGGTGATGCGATTTTCCCCCTGAGTGGGAATCCAACGCACCTGACGAATCGACTCTAAGGCCGCCTCTCGGAACCCTTCAACGGAGGCAAACCACTGTTCCGTGGCCCGGAAAATGGTGGGTTTCTTGGTACGCCAGTCGTAGGGATATTTATGTTGATAGGCTTCCTGTTTCAGCAGGGAATGTGCCTCGGCGAGAGCTTCGGTGATTTTCTCGTTGGCATCTTTGAGGACATTTAAACCGGCAAAGGGTCCGGCTTCCTCGGTGAACACCCCTTTAGCATTAACCGGGGAGAAAATCGGCAGGTTGTACCGCAAGCCGACTTGATAGTCTTCTAACCCATGACCGGGAGCGGTATGCACCAAACCGGTCCCCGATTCGGTGGTGACGTAATCGCCGCCGATGACCACGGGACTGGTGCGCTCAAAGAGGGGATGACGATAGTGACATTGGTCTAATTCCGCCCCCTTGAGGCGCTCTAAGACCTTCAATTCACCGCCGAAGGTTTGCGAGAGTCGCTCTACGGCATCGGCTGCCACAATCAGGAATTTACCCGCCGCCGCTTCAAATTCTACGGGCGCTTCGACAATGGCGTAGGTCAACTCGGGGTTAACACTCACGGCCAAGTTGGCGGGAATCGTCCAGGGGGTGGTGGTCCAGATGGCCAGCCAGAGATGAGGCAGATAGCCGGCCAGGCGCTCTTTAAGACCGTCGTTGAGTTCGGTGACTTGGAAGGCGGCGTAGAGACTCGGGGAGGTGTGACCCTCGGGATATTCCAGTTCGGCTTCAGCCAAGGCGGTGCGAGAACTGGGACTCCAATGGACGGGTTTACGACCGCGATAGATATAGCCTTTGAGGGCCATGTCTCCGAAGACGCCAATCTGGGCGGCTTCATACTCGGGTTTTAGGGTCAGATAGGGGTCGTCCCAGTCTCCCCAAACGCCATAACGTTTGAAGCTGTCTCGTTGTTCTCGGACGACCTGATGGGCAAATTCTTTGGCCTTGAACCGCAGGGCCAAGGGGGTCAGTTGCCGTCGTTCTTCTGATTTGAGGCTTTGCAGAACCTTAAGTTCAATGGGTAAGCCATGACAATCCCAACCGGGGATGTAGTGAACTTTGCGCCCTTGCAGGAGCTGATAGCGGTTGATAATGTCTTTGAGAATTTTGTTTAGGGCGTGACCAATGTGCAGCGACCCGTTGGCGTAGGGAGGACCATCATGGAGAATAAACGGGTCTCCAGGGTTCGTTTGGGAGAGTTTCTGATAAATCTTCCGGTTGTCCCAGAAGGTTTGCAACTCGGGTTCGCGCACCACGGCGTTGGCGCGCATGGAGAACTCGGTTTGCGGGAGGTTGACGGTGTCCTTATATCGCTTTTCTTCGGTCACGGCTGGCTACCCAGAGACGAAAGAGCAAGTCATCAAGGGTCGGGCGATCGCCCCCTCGGGACAATGCACCCCGTCTTGACAACGGTGAGCTAATTTGTAATCTTTTATTACAAACGCTTGACAAATCGTGAAACAATGGTAGGCAAAAGAAAGCAGCCAGAGGTCACGATTCTATCAGTTCTCCATTTTAGTCGAAGAGGGGTTGAATGGGAACGCTTGGGGTTACCCTAAATGGAGTCAGCAGTCCCAATGGGTTGAGAGAGGTTGCTGGGATTGGGAGGCGATCGCCCTGGCTAACCGAGGAGTTTCAGCCAAAACAAGCTGACAGGAGTCTCTTTTTCCTGTCAGCTTGATTCCTGTCAGCTTGAGACTAGATTACCGATCTAGGTCATCGAGGAAATCGGCGACAGCGTCACGATAAGACTCATCGGTTAAACGATCCGCCGAAAGTCTTCCCTCATTCACTGCCGCTTCAATCACATCCTCAGCCGTGAGCGATCCACCGCGATAAGCGGCGCCCAAGCGGTTAAATTGAGGTATGGCTTGGTCTTGCAAGTAGCCATTGCGGGCTAAATTGACGACCGAGAGGGCGCTACGGTGATTTTTTTCGTGAGCTTGGGCTTCGGGAGTCATCACCCAAACGCTTCCGAGCAATGAGAGTGCTAAAATCAGAGTGAATCTCATACTTGTGTTCTCCTTAATGTTAAATCAAGAGTGAACTATGGGGTTTGAACCCTATCAATTGACCAGCCATCATGGGAGCTTAGATCCACCCGAAATAATCAGGTTGGACGAGTCAGGCGGGTCAATTTCTACTCTGTTTTAAGTACGCCAGTCATCCCAAATCGGATTTTGCAAGGGCGGGATTTCATCAAGATGTGAGATAGTCTGTTGAGATAAAAAAACGTTGACAACCTCGACTCAGCTCTCAAGTCAACGCAGATGGGAGAATCTCAGGGACTGCTGTTGCTTTAAATCCCGGCGATCGCCGACAGAGGTTAGCCTACTCCTTCCCAGGAACCGAGCAATTGTCGTAGAATCGTTTAATAGCACTCCAGGTTGGTTGAGCATTCCCTTGTCTAGCCTGGGGGTCGAGCTGGCCAGTCCATGGAAACTCCTCAGGGACAACTTCACAGTAGGCTGATCGGTGGTATTGTCCGACTAGGTGGACTGTCCATTCGCAGGCGCGAGCAGTTATGACCAACAAAGCCAGCGCTCTAAATCCTCTCGTCAATGAAACGGCCCTCTGGAGCCGTACAACAGACTTAGAAATTGGGGACCGGTGGTATCATAACAAGCGAAATTTGACCAGCACAATTCATGAGGACAGGGGCGGCGACCCCAATTCGCCACCATCATCTGTCCATCTCGACGCTCACCGAGTCTGCGCTAGAGTGCGAGTCTTCTTGTAAGTTCAAGGTAACGTTCCCCACAATGCAACCGACTGACCCTTCCAAATTTACCGATCAAGCCTGGGATGCCATTGTCGCCTCCCAAGACGTGGCGCGACGCTATCGCAATCAAAATTTAGAGGTTGAACATATCATTCTGGCGCTGCTGGAAACGGTAGAACCCTCCCATCAAATTCTACAAAAAGCCGGAGTCGATCCCGCTGCCTTGGCCCAAAAACTCGATACATTTGCCAAGCAGCATCCTCGCCTGGGAGGAGTTGAACAACTATATCTCGGCCGTCACCTGGATGTGATGTTGGATAAGGCCGAAATTGCTCGCCAGAATTTTGAAGATAGTCATGTTGGCATTGAACATCTCTTATTAGGCTTTGCTGAAGACGATCGCATTGGGGGCAAAACGCTACATGTTCTGCAATCGGATCAGTCCAAAATTGTGGCGGCCATTAAAAGCTTCCGCGCTCAGGCGGCCAAGACGAAGGAGTTGGCTGGAAGTGCGTCAGGAGATGAGCAAAGTCAGGATGTCCTAGAACGCTATGGCCGGGATCTCACTGAACAGGCCCGGGCCGGGAAACTCGATCCGGTGATTGGCCGGGATGAGGAGATTCGTCAACTAATTCAGGTGTTGTCCCGTCGCCGTAAGAATAACCCAGTGTTGATTGGGGAACCGGGGGTGGGGAAAACGGCGATCGCCGAGGCCCTGGCCCAGCGAATTGTCAATGGAGATGTCCCCGAATCCCTGAAAAACCGCCGTCTGATTTCCCTGGATATGGGCAGTTTAATCGCTGGGGCCAAGTTCCGGGGTGAGTTTGAGGAACGGTTGCGAGCAGTGATTCGGGAAGTGACTCATTCCGATGGCCAGGTGGTGCTGTTTATCGACGAACTGCATACCGTCATTGGGGCCGGTGGCGGCGGAAGTCAGGGAACCATGGATGCGGGGAATCTCCTCAAACCCATGTTAGGGCGCGGCGAGTTGCGCTGTATTGGGGCCACCACCTTGGATGAGTACCGCAAACATATTGAGAAGGATAAGGCCCTAGAACGACGTTTTCAGCAGGTGTTTGTGGGACAACCTGACGTTGAAGCCACAATTTCTATTTTGCGGGGCTTGAAGGAGCGTTACGAGGTGCATCATGGCGTAACCATTACCGACTCCTCCCTCGTGGCGGCGGCGACCCTCTCCAATCGCTATGTGACCGATCGCTTCCTCCCGGATAAGGCCATTGATTTAGTCGATGAGGCGGCGGCTAAGTTAAAAATGGAGATTACCTCCAAGCCGACGGAATTAGAGGATGTCGATCGCCGTCTGATGCAATTGGAGATGGAGAAACTCTCCCTGGAAGGGGAGGAACAACGAGCTACCCGAGGCACCTATTATTCGGCTCAAGAACGGCTGAGTCGCATTGAGGAGGAAATGAACGACCTCAAACAAAAACAGGGGGTCTTAAGTTCCCAATGGCAGACGGAAAAACAACTCCTCGATGACATTAATGCCCTCAAAGAAGAAGAGGAACAATTGCGGCTCAAGATTGAACAAGCTGAGCGCAATTATGACTTAAATACCGCCGCTCAGTTGAAATATGGGCGCTTGGAGAAGTTGCAACGACGGGCGGAACAAAAAGAGGCCCAATTACTGAAGTTGCAGACGGACGGGGTGGCCCTGTTACGGGAGCAAGTCACAGAAGCGGATATCGCCGAAATTGTGGCTAAATGGACGGGAATCCCGGTGAACCGCTTGTTAGAGACAGAACGGCAAAAACTCCTGAAACTCGAAGAAAAACTGCATCGCCGCGTCGTGGGCCAGTCGGAGGCCGTCTCAGCGGTTTCGGCGGCCATTCGTCGCGCCCGGGCCGGGATGAAAGACCCCTCCCGTCCCATTGGGTCTTTCCTGTTTATGGGACCGACGGGGGTGGGGAAAACGGAATTAGCCCGCACCCTGGCGGCCTCGTTATTTGATGATCATGATGCCCTCGTCCGCATTGATATGTCTGAGTACATGGAAAAACATTCCGTGTCTCGCTTGGTGGGAGCGCCTCCGGGCTATGTGGGCTATGACGAAGGCGGACAACTCTCGGAAGCCGTGCGGCGGATGCCCTATTGTGTGTTGCTCTTTGATGAGGTGGAAAAGGCTCATCCCGATGTCTTTAACATTTTGTTGCAAGTGCTTGACGATGGGCGCATTACTGACTCTCAGGGACGAAACATCAATTTCTGTAATACGGTCATTATTATGACCAGTAACATCGGCTCCCAATATATTTTAGATGTGGCGGGGCGGGAGTCGGACTATGAGGAGATGCGATCGCGGGTCTATGAGGCGTTGCGATCGCAGTTCCGGCCCGAGTTTCTCAATCGCGTCGATGATTTAATTATCTTCCATCCCCTGGGTAAAGATCAGTTACGGGATATCGTCTCGATCCAAATTTTACGGATTGAAAAATTACTGGCGGAACAGAAGATTGAAATTGTCCTCTCGGAAACAGCGAAAAACTACATCGCCGATGTGGGCTATGACCCAGTTTATGGGGCGCGACCTCTCAAACGAGCCATCCAGCGGGAGTTAGAGAACCCCATCGCCACCAAGTTACTGGAACTGGAGTTTGGGGCTGGGGATACGATTCACGTGGACTGTACGGAAGATGAGGGAAGTTTGCGCTTCAGCAAAACCCCCTTCCGCAGCCCAGGGGAGTCTAAGCCCACCGCCCCAAAGCCCCCGGCGGCTAAGCCTCAAGCCCAAGCCCCGGCCCAGCCAGCCCCCAAGCAAAACTCCACCCCGAAACCCGCCGCGAAACCTCCAGCCCAACCCAAGCCTGATCCTGAACCTGAGGCCAACTCTAACGGTAATGAAGAGGTGAAATCTGCCGCCAAACCTCAGTCGAAACCTCAGTCCACGCCTCAGTCCACATCTCAGGACGAGGGAAAGCCGAAGGATGAGGATGAGAATGTGGTGTCGGTGAGTGCGACGGTGGTTGATCCCATGGAGATTAATCGAGGCCGCCCGGTTCAGTCCGATGGCTTTCCTTGGGAATGACATACCTCCTCGTTCTGAAGGAGTGGGGATTCCTTGATGCTTCACAGCAATGTGCTACCGAAGTAGTTGTATTCTCGCTCTGCGTCCGTTTAGAGTCTCTCAATGCCCTATGGCGATTATAGTTTCATTGTACTTAAGTCGGAGGCGGTGCGTTGGGGGGCGATCGCACCCGACGAAGTATGGCGTTAATCCCAATCTTTATCTAACAAAGGGGCTTGTTTGCTATGGCGGATATGAACGACATAAACCGTCTCACTCCGGATGATGAAAAGAACACGATAGATATGAGGACGTTTGCCGTAAAGAAGCTGACGAATCTCTTCAGGAAAGCTACTATTCTCAACAGCTAAGGCACAGCGGTGAGGCTGGTTTTGCAATGTTGCAAGTTTATTCATTAAGCCTCGAAACCAACGATCAGCTTGCTGGGGATTGCGCTGATTGAGCCATTCATAACTGGTCTCAATCTCTCGTTCAGCAATCCGAGCCAATCTAACCTGAAATACCATGTTTTTCTTCCATTGCGGTTTGAAATTCGCCCAAGGAGTCTGTGTGTCCAGCTTCAATATCAGCAAGACCGGCTTTGATTCCTGCAATGGTTTCTAAAGACTCTATCTTATCCAAAAGTTTTTGATAATGTTCAGCCGTTTGTATCACTAATTCGGCGTTGCCATTGACGGTGAGAACAATAGGCTGCCCTGTTGCTTTCATCTGTTCAGTGAATTGACTGGTGTGGCGCTTGAAGTTGGAGAGCGATTGAATGTCGCGGCTGAGGTTAAGCATGATTGCACTAAATTTAATGTTAATTTGATGCTATCACAATTTTAGGACAAAGCCGTCCTAGAAGGCGATGCACTGAGTATCGTCGAAGTGACGGGGTTGTGAACCGTCAATGCTTTGTATAGTCCACCAATTGCAGTAGCCGCTGGCGGAGGGTGGCCAGGCCAAATCCTGCGGTGGCGGAGATGAAGGTGGCCTGGGGATATTCTTCTTTAGCCAGTTCCAAGGTATCCCCGTCCACTGAGTCGATTTTATTGAACACCAACAAAATGGGGCCGGGGGTGATGGGCATTTCGGACAAAATTCCCATGACGGAATGGATCTGATTTTGCCAAGCCGCATGGGATAAGTCGACCACATGGAGGAGTGCATCGGCTTCGGTGACTTCTTCGAGGGTGGCCCGGAACGCATCTACCAGGGCCGGGGGAAGTTCGTGGATGAAGCCTACGGTGTCGGTTAGGACTAATTGATGGACAACATGGGTGACATCTTCTTGAATGCTGAGGCGGCGGGTGGTGGGATCGAGGGTGGCGAAGAGTTGATCGGCGGTATAGATTTCTGAGTTGGCCAGGACATTCAGGAGGGTGGATTTACCGGCGTTGGTATAGCCGACAAGGGCGATGGAGGGAACGTCTTGGGCTTGGCGTTGTTGACGCATTCGCGCCCGGTGGGCCTGTAAGTTGGTGACTTCCCGTTGTAGGCGGGAAATGCGCTGGGCGATCGCCCGTCGTTCGGTTTCTAGTTGCGTTTCACCGGGGCCTCGGGTGCCGATTCCTCCCCCCAGTCGAGACATTTTTTGTCCTTGGCCTCTGAGGCGGGGTAGGCTGTATTCGAGTTGAGCCAGTTCCACTTGCAGTTTCCCGGCCCGAGATTGGGCCCGTTGGGCGAAGATATCCAGGATGACTTCCGTGCGATCGACGACACGCACCCCGAGGCGTTTTTCCAGGTTGCGAACTTGGGCCGGGGAGAGGTCGCGATCGAACACGACTAACGTGGCCCCGAGGGTTTGTACGGCCAGGGCCAGTTCATCGACTTTCCCGGACCCGATAACGGTTTGGGGATGGGGCCGCGATCGCCCCTGTTGGATGGTTTGCAGCACGACACCCCCGGCGGTATCGACGAGGCGCACCACTTCGGCGAGATGTTCTTCAAACTCAACGTCACTGGTGTTCTGAGTTCGCAATCCGACGAGGAGGACGCGATCCTGGTCGCTGTCGACGGATTGGCCGACAAATTCCCGTTCAAACTCTCCTTCGAGGGCTTCGACGAGATCGAGGAAATCCTGTTGGGCGATCGCCTCTAGGGTCATTTCCTCGGATACCGTCCAACTGGCTTCGCTGGGGTTGGGAACCAGATGCGCCAGATAGGTGCGGTGGACATAGCCGGTTTCGCCGCCTCCCCGTCGCTGAAACCCGGAACCGGTGAGGGTGAGGCAAATGAGGGCATCAAGGCGTTGGATGGCCATGGCCGTCAGGGTGGCGGTTCCGGGTTGATCCCGTTTCAGTTGGGTGGCGATGCAACGAATCCCACTAAGACGACTGGCCCCGTAGCGAGGGAGTTCGAGGGGTGGGATTTGGGTTTGGCGAGGACTTCCCACGCCGACGCGGATGACTTGGCCGCGACGGTTGAGATAGGTGGAGACGGGTTTCCCTAAATCGGTACTGATGGCCGCCAAACGCTGGGCGAACTCTGGTGTGGTGAGGCGATCGCCCGGTAACCGCTGGTGATACAGCCGTTGCAGTTGTTTGAGTTGGCTGGATTTGAGTCCTTTGAGGTCTCCGTAAATGTGATGATTAATAGAGCATTCACCCCGCTTGTGGGGGGCCGCGCAACAAGTGTTAGTTTGTTAGTGTAACGAATTTCGCTAAGGCTAGTCGAGAATTGAGAAACCCACCCCGCCTCAATCTGGGTGAGAGAGGACTGGGTGGGTGTTCTGTTTGCGAAATCATGAGACCGATCACCGTCCGCCAATGGCGATATTAACCGCGCTGGATGGCTTGTCGAGAGACTTGTTTTTCAAACTCAGCCTGAGTCTCGTGGAGAAGTTGCTCACGGCTATCACCGGCTTGAGTCAAGTTGGGAACCAGGTTACGGGCCTGTAGGGTCATGTGGAACTGAAGATGAGCCACGTAATCACCGATATCCTCGTGCGCGTTTTGTCCGTGATGCGATAGGGATGCGTTCAAGGGAGTTCTCCTGCCAAACTTGGCGTAGTCAGCTAGTTTCGTGTTCTGGGTAGAACGTTAACATGAGTGCTTCGGTTGCTCAGTGCGATCGCAAGAAAGCTTAACACTCTGGGATTTGGGGGTGGGGTTCAGAGAACGCCCTTGGAACTGGGAATGGTGCTGGCCCGGCGGGGGTCGATGTCCACGGCCATACGGAGCGATCGCGCGAAGGCTTTGAAGGTGGCTTCGATAATATGATGGGAGTTGAGGCCATCGAGTTGGCGGATATGTAGGGTCAGTTGCGCGTGGTTGACGATGGCGACAAAGAACTCTCGCACCAGTTGCGTGTCATAGGTTCCCACCCGTTCCGTGGGAATCTCCAGACCATAACTCAAGTGGGGTCGTCCTGAGAAGTCGAGGGCCACTTGAATCAGAGATTCATCGAGGGGTGCGACGAAATGACCGAAGCGAACAATCCCCTTGCGATCGTTCAGGGCTTTAGCTAACGCTTGTCCCAGGGTAATCCCCACATCCTCATTGGTATGGTGGTCATCAATTTCCCAATCCCCCACGGCGTTGACTTCCAAATCAATCAGCCCATGAGAGGCGATTTGGTGCAGCATATGGTTGAGGAAGGGAATCCCGGTGTTGGCGTGACATTGACCGGTTCCATCGAGGTTGACGCTAACCTGGACATCGGTTTCCCCAGTTTTACGGGAGACGCTGGCTTGACGTTGGGGGAGAGTCAGTTGGGGACGAGTTTCGGACGTTTGCATAGTTTCGAGTGAGTTCGGGAGCCAAGACATGGTTCCTGTCTATTTTAATGGAGATGGGGACTCTCCCCTGTTTTGATTTCACTATAGCAGTCCTAAATCAGTTATAACAGGTATAATGTAAAGATAAGACTCGACCCAGAAGGAGGCATTCAGAAAACATCATGACCATTATCACTGAACTAGATGATTTCATCAACACCAGTTCAAATACTCAAGAAGTCAAAAGAGCCTTGGCTGTTAAGATGATTTTAACAGGAACATCTTCTCATGAAATTGAAAACCTATTACAAGTATCTCATAGTTTTATTAGCAAGTGGAAAAATCAAGCTCTTTTTCATGGGGTAGGCAGCTTAAAACTTCAATATAAAGGAAGTAAAAGTTACCTCAATGCTTCCTCAAAAGCTAAGGTAATTGAATGGCTAAGGCAGCAACCTTATTTAAGAACCGGGGATTTAAAACGACATTTAGATCAGGAATATGGAGTGGTTTATGCTTCAGATCAAAGCTACTATGCTTTGTTCAAATCCGCTAAAATAAGCTGGAAGAAATCTCAGAAAAAGAATCCAGCAAAAAATGAAGAACAAGTCAAAGCAAAAAAAAAAGGAAATTCAAAATAAACTCAAAAAATGGGAACCCGAAATAAAAGCTGGAAAGCTTGCGGTGTTTATGATTGACGAATGTCATCTTCTTTGGGGAGACCTCTTGGGTTATGTTTGGGGACGAACAGATATTCGGATTGAAATTCCTATTAAAAATCAAAAAAATAGACAAACTTATTATGGGGCATTAGATTATCAAAATCAGGAATTCATTGTCGAAGAATATTCCAGCGGCAATACGGAAAACACCATAGATTTCATAAAACATTTACGAAAACAAAGACCGACAAAAAGAATTGCCATTTTTTGGGATGGCGCTAGTTATCATAAATCTCAAGAATTTAAAGAATATTTAAAACAAGTAAATGGAGAGTTGTTAGAAGATGAATGGTTAGTTCATTGCACTACCTTTGCTCCAAACGCCCCCGAGCAAAACCCGGTGGAAGATCTTTGGTTACAAGCTAAAAACTTTATTCGGCAGTTTTATCATTTATGTGATTCATTCAAGACAATAAAAGGGCTATTTAAGTTTTTTGCTGATGGTCAAATATTTAATTTCCCCAAACTGTTCTATTATGGAATTTTGCCACAACTGATTTAGGGCTGCTATATATCCCCCTAAAATTCAATACTATTCTGTTTCCCGCCAATCGTTTCGACTGATTTTTCTTAACCCTGGCAAATCAGCTACTGCATCATTAAATGCCTGATTATTTTCATAAATGTCAGCTAAAGTCAGCAGGTGAATCTTAAAACAATCCCCATCTGGGCGATTTCGCAAGCAATTTTCAAATCCAGATTTTGGGTTCGCTGGAGTCGGTCTTGTGTATCCTACTCCAGCCAAAACAACAATCAAATCTGCCTTTTCTCTCTGCGCTGCACCGTAAATAGCATCTGCAACAGGAGCACCCAATTTAGAGCGACTCAACCTACATTGAAAATAAACTTTCTTACCATTGACGATACCCACACCATCTCTCCCTCCATCGGCTCCCCTAGGGCCAGGGGTTAAACCCAGAGCAAAGGCGTATTTACGCCAAAGCTCCTGCTTCTCCTGAGAATCTAATTTGATTATTCCTTGGACAATCGATCAAATTACCTTAGGGCTAGGACTGTTCATCTGAATTATAAAACGCTTTTAATTCCTCCAAGCTTAGCTTTTTGCTAATGTTTTGCTGGTATAAAATATTTAATCCGAAACTCACACAACCACTGATATAATCCATCAAAGACATTTCCTCTAAAGCCTTCTCATCTCGATACTCTAAATCTAGCTCTTGTGACATGGCTGCTTCGTTGTTATCAATACCTTGCTGTAATTTATTGACTTGCTCTACAATCCAGCTCCTGCTGATGTCATCGCTGTAATAAAAACGAGTCACAAGAATAGACTGATGAATTAAACTATCCCTAGATACCCCCAAATATTCTGAGAGTTTCTTGAATTTAAAAATTTCAGTTCTAGGGTACTTGATTTGGTATTTTTTATCTTCCTTTTTTTCACTATCTAGATGTTTTTGCTTTCCTTTCTTGAGAGCAGCATCAACTTTTGTTTGTACCATAATTTTGGATTTCCTTAAATCAACCATGATAGACAAAATAGATTTTTTAGTTAACCAGAAGCATTAAAAGCCAAGTATTCAAAATAGTTTTTATTGTCTTGAAGATCCACATAGTCCCAAATATATTTTCTACCCTTATATACTGCTTCATCCATCTTTGAGCTTAGGTAATTCATGGAGTCAGCTACCAAGTACTTTTCTGAATTATATTCAATCGATTCTAGTTCATTTTCTATATTTTCTTTATCGATTCCTAGGGGAACAATTACCACTGAATAAGGTAGTACAGGATTTCCATCTATCCTTTCGAGCATTTCTAAGACAGAAGCTAAGTTGTCTATAGACTTGTACATATGGGCTCGGTTCAGGGGAACAAAAATCAAGTTGGGATCAGCATTTAAAATTACCTGAACTGTATTCTCCAACACTGTATCAATATCAATTATTACATAATCAAACTGATTAGGCTTAACCTTCAATTTCTTCAAGGAACGTCTTTCAGGGTTAGCTATGACTTCTATTCCACGAGCCGACCCTTTGTCTACAGGAACTTCTGGCTCTTTTTCCATAAAAAACTTCCAGGAATCTGCTTGCTCATCGCAGTCTATGAGAAGTACTTCTCCCCATTCAGATAAGTACCCTGCTAAGTGAACGGCTAGGGTTGTCTTTCCCACACCGCCGCTATTATGAGTACATAGCATTACTTTCATTGGACGACTAGATAAATAATATTGTAGGCAAAAAATTGGAGATTTAGGATGTTATGAGGTGATCAGCAAGGATTATTCTATGCTGGCCCGGCGGGATCAGTCTCTATTTCAGAATATAGGGTGTCCTCAACGCTAGGCGAGCCAGTATCGCTGCAATCTGAATGGTCTCAGAAAGAGTGTCAACAGGGTATCTACATTCTAGCTGAGTCGGTGGTCAACCTCGCAATCCGGGCTTCAACTCCCACTAGAACGATAGGCATTCTCCCCTGTGGAGTCTTCAGTGCGGGGGGTCTGGAGTCGTCATAGGTTGAGACTGTTGGCGTTGTGCCACTTGAATCAACAGTCGTAAGGCTTCGTTAACGGCTGCATCATTGGGGAATGCTTGGGCAACATCGGGATCTAAACGCACGATGTTAGTCCCAGTGCGATATCGCCCAACATACTTTCCTCTAACGCCTTCCTGCATTTGGGAAAAGTTGTACTCAGGACGTAATTCATCGTCCGTGTTTTTCTCAAATTCCCTCTTCATAAAATCTCCTCTCTTGTCGGGTTGCTTTGCGAGCACTGATGATTCGTACTTTTTCTCCTCTGTCAGTATGAGCCACCACTAAAAGTTGTTCATACTGGGATAGGCCAATGATAACGTAGCGATTTTCTCCGATGGAATGATCAGGATCAGGGAACGTTACTGATAAAGGATCATTAAATACGGTTGCAGCTTCTGGGAAAGAGACACCATGCTTGTCTACATTGAGTTGCGCTTTGTTGGGACTCCATTCAAACTCCATCATTTCAGGCTTGGTTTAGGCTAGGGCTTGAAACCACTAGCTTACAGCCGACTTGGATTGAAGATTCACCCAGACCTGGCTATCCTGGATCGCAACAGCTCATCCTCAACCCCCATTATGGCAGAGATCATCTTCCACTTGGCGTTTCCCGTCGGGAACCTAGACGACACCAAAGCCTTTTACGGAAACGGCTTAGGCTGTCAGTTGGGCCGTGAATCTCCCCAGGCCCTGATCATGAATCTCTATGGACATCAACTGGTGGCCCATGTCACCTCAGAACCGCTCACTCCGCAGCAGGGCATCTATCCCCGCCATTTTGGCTTAGTGTTTCCTGAGTTACGCGACTGGGAACACCTCCTGAACCGCGCCCAGGAACGGCAACTTGAGTTTTACCAACAGCCTAAACATCGCTTTAAAGGGGAACTGACGGAACATCAAACCTTTTTCTTGCAAGATCCCTTTCTGAATCTCTTGGAGTTTAAGTTTTATCATCATGCCGAGGCGATTTTTGGGGCGCGGCAGATGTCGGCGGTGGGCGATCGCACTTAAGGTGAGATAATCGAGAGGATTGATAGCAATAACTCTCGTTCATACCGCAGCAGTCAATCACGATCTCGATAACCTCCACTCTAACTATCGGAAGATGGAGGTCAAACGCCTCATAAACGATTTACCCCTGCTATTCGATCCTACGAACATTATGAAACCCACTCATCAATCCGCATTCAGGTTTGAAGCCAAAGTCCTAGAGGGAAATCGGCTCGAAATTCAGTTGCCCCCCGACGCAAAACTGGATTTAAGCCAAGACCGGGTAGAAGTTATCGTTCTATTGCCCCATGAGTCGGAACAAGTCAAGTATCCATCGATTCAAGAGATTTTAGCCCAAATCCATAAGCAAAATCCAGGGAGCAGAACGGTAGAACAAATTAACCAATATCTCGACATTGAGCGTGACTCGTGGGACAGCTAAATTTATCACCCTTCAGCAATATTTATTTAGATACTGTTGTTTTCATTTATGCCGTTGAACAAGCAGAAGGCTATCAGGGTATTTTGGCTGAACTATGGGATCAAGTGGAATCTCAAAGTATCACAATTATCTGTAGTGAGCTGATTTGGACAGAAATTTTAGTTATCCCCTTACGTCAGGAAGACAATCTATTGATTGACGCTTATGAAGTTTTACTGAGCAGCCCCAGGATACAATTGGCTCCGGTCACTTCTCCCATTCTAAAAGAAGCGGCTCGGTTACGGGCAATGATCTCTTCTTTGAGAACTCCTGATGCGATCCATCTTGCCACAGCCAAGTTATGGGATTGTTGCCAATTTGTGACGAATGATAAGAAGCTACGTGGTCTCCTTGATTTTCCTGTTGTCATCTTGGATGACATGATGGAGGAGGCCTGAAATCCTGCCCCTATTCAAACAGAGATAGGCATATGAACCTCCTAATCACCAGTCAGAGGCGATTTTTGGGGCGCGGCAGATGTCGGCGGTGGGCGATCGCCCTTAAGGTGAGATAATCGAGAGGGTTCCTCAGTAGAGAGTTACGAGATCATTATGGTTCAGATCGCAGTGGTGGATTACGATATGGGCAACCTCCACTCCGCTTGTAAGGGATTGGAGAATGCCGGGGCCACTCCCGTGATTACGGATTCCCCGGAAGTCATCGCTCAAGCCGAGGCCGTCGTCTTACCCGGTGTCGGTTCCTTCGATCCGGCCGTGGAACATCTACGATCGCGCCATCTCGTCGAACCCATCCAAACGGCGATCGCCCAAGGAAAACCTTTTCTCGGCATCTGTCTGGGGTTACAAATCCTCTTTGACGGTTCGGAAGAAGGAAAACAACCCGGATTAGGCATCATCCCCGGAGTCGTGCGCCGCTTCCGTCACGAACCCGGCATCACCATTCCTCACATGGGTTGGAACGCCCTCGACTTCCAACAAACCGGGATTCCCCTCTGGGAAAATCTCCCCAATCCCGCCTGGATGTATTTCGTTCACTCCTACTACGTCGATCCCGTCGATCCCAGCATTAAAGCCGCCACCGTCACCCACGGAAGTCAGGACGTGACAGCGGCGATCGCCCGTGATAACCTCATGGCCGTGCAATTCCACCCCGAGAAATCCTCCACCGCCGGCCTGCAACTCCTCTCCAACTTCGTCCATCTCGCCGAAAAAGCCATCTCCGTCGCCTCGGTGTAACCGCGAAGAAGAGGGCATAAGGGGTGGGTTTTGCCTATTGCCTATTGCCTAGGGCGACCACAAGGGTACGCCCCTACGTCTTTTCTATTGCCTATTGCCTATTGCCTTCCCCTATGCCCCTACGAATCCACGGCAATCGTTCCCTAAAAACTCTCCCCGGAGATGCCACTCGCCCTACCCCAGCGCGAGTTCGTGAAGCGTTGTTTAATATCTGGCTGGGGGAAATTGAGGGCTGTCGTTGGTTGGATCTCTGTGCTGGAAGTGGGGCCATGGGAGCGGAAGCTTTATCGCGCGGGGCTTCTGAAGTGGTGGGAATTGACCAATGGGGCAAAGCCTGTGGCGTGATTCGTCAAAACTGGCAACAGGTGGCGAAACCGCAGCAGCAGTTTCAGGTGCTGCGAGGGGATGTGCTGAAGCGACTTCCCCAACTCAAGGGACAAGTCTTTGACCGCATTTACTTCGATCCCCCCTATGCTAGTGATCTCTATGAACCGGTTTTAGAGGCGATCGCCCAACTGCAACTGCTCAGTCCTCAAGGAGAACTGGCCGTCGAGTGCGATCGCCAACGGCCGGCCCCCCAAACTCCCGCCAGCCTACAACTCATACGAGAAAAACCCTACGGCAATACTCTAGTGCGTTTTTATAGTAGCTACCAGAACTATAGCAATCGAAGATTGACTTAGGACTTACTCGTTGGGAAAGACTTCCCCACCTATTGCTAGCCTGCCTATTGCCCGTTGCCTTCTTTTCCCTACTGCCTACTGCCTAGGGCGACCACCACTTCGACTATCGCTCAGTGACCAGGGTACGCCCCTACGTCTTCTCCCCCATTTTTTGTCCTATTCAGGCCAATTTTTGCTATAGAACCCTCCCTCGGGGAATTGGGACCCCATTCGACCCATTTTTACCCCATGTAATAAAACTTACTTGCAATAAGTAGCCAGGATTACCACCATGATACGCCGAGCCAAGGTGGGATAAATTGCCTGGTTTCATCACCCAACAAGGGTTTCAACCCCCTACATTCCCCCGGATCTCGCAAATCTTTACAAAAGTTAATAGCTTTTTATTGAGAAAGATTCTAGTCTAAGGGTCAGTCGCTTATTGAGTAACTTTAGCAATAAGCCCTGGAAACCACGAACTTGTGAGTTGAGCCTATGCAAACCTACGATAACCCCAAAGTCACCTATGACTGGTGGGCAGGAAATGCCCGATTTACCGATATGTCGGGCTTGTTTATCGCCGCCCATGTCGCCCAGGCGGCCCTGATTACCTTCTGGGCTGGAGCCTTTACCCTGTTTGAAATCTCCTGGTTTGACCCAACTCTCCCCATGGGAGAACAGGGATTAATCCTTCTCCCCCACCTAGCCACCCTCGGCTGGGGTGTGGGTGACGGTGGACAGATTGTCGATACCTATCCCTACTTCGTCGTGGGGGCGATTCACCTGATTTCCTCCGCCGTCTTAGGAGCCGGGGCCTTGTTCCATACCTTCAAAGCCCCAGAAGACCTCAAAACTGCCTCAGGCCGTGCCAAACGCTTCCATTTTGAATGGGACGACCCCAAACAGTTGGGTCTCATTTTGGGACATCATCTGCTCTTTTTAGGTGCGGGGGCCCTGCTGCTGGTGGGCAAAGCCATGTACTGGGGTGGACTCTATGATGCAGCCAGTCAGACGGTTCGCGTCGTCAGCGAACCCACCCTGAATCCCTTTGTGATTTATGGCTATCAAACTCATTTCGCCAGTGTTAACAATTTGGAAGACCTGGTGGGTGGCCATGTTTATGTAGGTGTGATGCTGATTGGGGGTGGAATTTGGCATATCCTAGTTCCGCCGCTGAATTGGGCGAAAAAGGTGCTGAGTTTTTCCGGGGAAGCAATTTTGTCCTACTCCTTGGGCGGGATTGCGTTGGCTGGATTTGTTGCCTCCTATTTCTGTGCCGTCAATACCTTGGCCTATCCGGTGGAGTTTTATGGCCCCGCCTTAGAGGTCAAACTTGGAATTACTCCTTACTTTGCGGATACTGCTGACTTACCCTTCGGCACTCATACGGCTCGTTGTTGGTTGGCTAATGCCCATTTCTTCCTGTCTTTCTTCTTCCTGCAAGGGCATTTATGGCACGCCTTACGAGCCATGGGCTTCGATTTTCGTCGAGTTGACAAGGCGTTAAATTCCTTGGAAACCTAATCTCGTTTCTCTCCTCTCTCTCTCTCCTATCTCTCTACTCTGTTATCGCTCTTCACACATTGACTTATGAACTGTCCTTGTTGTTCAGGAAAATTGCTGCGTCAGGTGAGTCGCCGTGAACTGACCTGGTTCTGTCCGAGTTGTCGGTCGGTGTTTCCGAGTTCAACAACGAGCTGGGAGACGGTTAAACCCATGGAAATGCTGGTGGCTTCGCGCCGTTAAGTCGAGAAAATTGAGTTCCTTTTTAGGGAGGGGTTAGAGTCTATGGTGTAATTTCGTTACCTTGGATATCAAACTGTAAGGAGACCCACCCCTAGCCCCTCCCAAGAGGGGATTTTTGCCCCTACAACAAGGGTTTGATTGGAGCTGGATTTTGCGTGTTGCCTTGAATTTTGCAGACCTCGTTGTCCTAGAATTTGTTGAATTAAATCTCTTTCATTATGTCGAAAATTGGTCTTTTCTTTGGAACCCAAACTGGAAATACTGAATCAGCCGCTGAGATGATTCAGTCGGCGTTAGGGGGCGATAGTGTTGTCACCCTTCATGATGTGGCTGAGGCAGATTTGGATGATTTTAGTGAGTACGACTGTTTGATTATTGGTTGTCCGACTTGGAATATTGGCGAGCTACAAAGTGATTGGGAGGGACTCTATGATGAGTTGGATGCTCTTGACTTTAGTGGTAAAAAGGTTGCCTATTTTGGAGTGGGAGACCAGATTGGTTATGCAGAAAACTTCCAAGATGCCATGGGGATGTTAGAAGAGAAGATTTCTCAATTAGGGGGTGCGACCGTTGGTCATTGGCCCACGGATGGGTATGAGTTTGAGGAGTCGAAAGCGGTGCGGGATGGTAAGTTTGTCGGCTTGGCCCTCGATGAGGATAATCAGTCGGAGTTGACTGAGGAGCGGGTTCAGGCTTGGGCCACTCAGTTGAAGGGGGCCTTTGGGCTATAGTCGTTAACCTCAATCCCCAGGATGATTCGCGTTGCAGGAGTCTAATCGCCCTGGGGATTGGGGATTGGGCAAGATTTTAAGGGGATGTTATCGATGGCTGATTTTTCCGTGTGCGGCTGGTATCTTCTGGGACTTTGGATGGTGATGGTTCTATTCGGGTTTGCAGTCTGTTGGGCGTTTCAAGATGGATTGGCCCGTCTGCGACGACTGCATCAGATTCCTTGTGCGGGTTGTGCCTTTTTTACCGGAGATTGTCGCCTCAAATGTACGGTTCATCCGTATCGAGCCTTGTCTGAGGAGGCGATCGCCTGTCGGGATTTTGAGCCAAGGGTGAGGGATAATGGGTGCTATGGTGTTGTGCATTCCCCGAAAACCTCTCCCGTTAAGGAGATTTTTGCGAAGGGGGAGCTTTTGGGCAAAAAAAGGCGTTTGGCGTTTCAGGAGCGAACCCGATAGATGGGGGCACGGTTCAGGGGTTGGGGGATGCGTTAGGGTTGATGTTGCAGAGAGCGCGATCGCCCTCGGTGACGTTAGGATTAGAGGCGAAGTAGGGTCGCAACCCATCACAGGCGCGATGGAGAAGTTCATCTAAGGTTTTCACGTTCCAAAGTTTCACCGTTCCGTCTAATGAGGCAGAGACAACTGTTGTCCCATTTCCATTCAAGGCGACGGTGCTAGTCTGTTGTGAATCTGTTTTAAAAGACTGACGTTCTTGTCCTGTAGGCACATCCCATAAACTTACGGTTCCGTTATCTAAAGCAAGTGCTAGCCAAGTGCCATCAGAATTTAATTTGGCGTGATGGATGGAACCTGAATGAACCTCAAGAACATCGAGTTTCCGTCCCGTTAAGACATCCCACAGCCTGACCTTTCCGTCGTTTGAGGCAAGTATTAATTGAGTCCCATCGGCATTAAAACTGACACTCGTGGTCAAATCGATGTGAACTCGGAAAGACTGGACTAACTCTCTTTTAGTTAAATCCCAAATCTTCATGAGTCCATCTGCTGAGACCGAGACAAATTTCGTGTCATCCCCCTTGAACGCGACACCTTTAACCACATGAATATGATCCTCAAAAGAGTGGCGTAATTGCCCCGTGGGGGCATCCCAAAGCTTCACGGTTCTGTCTGCTGAGGCAGAGGGCACTGGTGTCTTAGGAGGTGACCGTTTAGAATGGTGGCAATGCGTGAGGTATAACCGATGAGATGTCCCCATTGCCAGAGTGAACAGACCGTGAAAAACGGCAGCGCCATCCGTAGCGGCCAACGGCAACAGCGCTACAAGTGTCGTAATTGTGGCAAACGGTTCAATGAGCGCACCGGTACACCGATGGCACGCTTACGCACCGCCCCCGAACTGGTAGCTGCCGCCATCAATGTCCGTAGTGAAGGCTTGGGCCTCCGGGCAACGGGACGTTGCTTTGACAAGTCTCACACCACAATAATGGGCTGGGAACAGCGCTTGGCCGAGCAACATCCGCACTGGTCTCCCCCGGCTCCCGAGGAGGCCGAGGTAACCCTAGAAGGGGATGAAATTTATACTCGCGTGGGCGAGAACCTCCCCCCCCTCACAGTGCCAAGGGTGGACGCTGACCTTTATTGAGCGCAAGAGTCGTTACTGGGTTGCCGCTCACGCGGGTAACAAAGACGAGAGGCTATTCACGACCGGCACAGAACAGACCTGGCAATGGGCACAAGCGGCCGAGTTTATTCGTTGGTTCACAGACGGCGAACGACGCTATGGCAAAGCTCTATGGACTTTCGCTAGCCGCTTCATCTCGAAGCCGTCACCGCACGGCACGCACTACCCCTGGCGCAAGGTTTGGCGAGAAGGTCTCGAGGTGGCCATGAAAATCAAAGGTTCTCAAGGCCAGCCGCGAGTCGAATGGGTCAAGGTAGAACACCCGTTCACGGCCCATCAGTCCGGCCGATGAGGTTCACGCCAATCACAATGAGCCCATAACAGTGCTTTGAGACGATGTTGTAGTGCTTATCGCCGCCGACAAAATCTCTATGCCAAGACGGTGGTGGGTTTGCAGCGAGTCTTAGAGGTACAACGATTAATTTACAACTGGAGTCGCCCCCATTACAGTCTGGGGAAGAAAACTACCCCGGCTATGGCGATGGGATACTGCAATCGACCAATTTCAATCTATGAAATTCTCACCATGAGAGGGTTCCATGACATCACCTCTTAAGCGACCAGTGCCAGGCAGAGACTATCTGAGTCCCCTGGTCATTGAACTTAGCACTAAAAACTGAACCTGAATGACCGTCCAAGGAGTGGAGAAGTTCTCCAGTCGCCACATCCCACAGCTTCAGGGTTCCATCCCAGGCCGCAGAGACCACCTGAGTTCCCTGGTTGTTAAACTCGGTACTATGGACGGGAGCCTGATGACCGTCAAAGGAATGGAGGAGTTCTCCAGTTGCCACATCCCACAGCCTGACGCTTCCATCGTTGGAGGCCGACACGATTTGTGTCCCATCGCTATTCAATGCGATACTAATCACCCAATTGGAATGGGCCTCTAATTTGCTTTGCAATGTGGTCTGAAGACCAAGTGCTTCTAAAATCTGATTCAGACTGGCAATGGGTTTTACTGTCGGATACGGCTGTTGGGAGGATGTGGTGAATTTAAGTTCTTGAGCGGTTTCGGTTGCGCTCAGAAGTGCTTGTAACTCATCTTCTCGCTCTAATTGTTTTAAAGCTAAGCGACTGTTTTTTTCTAATCGGGTGACGAGCTGTGCTGTTTTTAAGGCTTGATGAACCCGACTGGCAACTGTTGCTAGAGCGACCATCATGATGACTGCTACAGCGATTTTAACAGTTCCTTGGTTCATCTGCATTGCCGATCGCTCCTATACGTTCAAGGGGTCTTTCTTTTAACAACTGCCGAGATGACTATTTGGGTCAAATAGCACTGCAAGTTTCCTGAGAGATCAGAATAACTCTGAAGTCTGAAGACTGGAGAAATTCAGCTTCTCATCCCAGCGGTCATTCAACATCTGTGAGGTACTATTCTAGATCACAAATGGCGCGATCGCCCTCGGTGACGTTAGGATTAGAGGTGAGGTAGAGTTGCAACTCATCACAGGCACCATTTAATGGGGTGCTAATCAGGGCCTCTAATTTCTTTGAGCCTTCAGCAAATTGGGTGAAATTTGTTGCATTAGATACAAAGTCGGAAAGAAACCCACCCCTAACCCCTCCCAGGAGGGAAACCCACCCCTAACCCCTCCCAGGAGGGGATTTTTGCCCCTACGGCAAGGGGCATAACCTGCCATAAATTTTTCTTAGAGGATGTCTGGATACTGGCAGACCAACCGGCAGGGTTTTGGTAAAAATGCTACTTATAGTCTGTTGATTAAAAGAATTACGCTACTTATAGTCGTCAAAAGACGAAAAGTGATTTTATAAGTGCAATATTTATGCAAATTGCTGTGCGGTTTGGTCATAGAGTTCGCTCAGTTCGTAAACTGAGAGGATTCTCTCAGGAGCAACTTGCAGAACATTGCGGATTACATCGCACTTATATTGGTTCTGTGGAACGGGGGGAACGAAATATCACGTTGGTGAATGCACAAAAAATTGCTGAGGCACTTTCTGTCTCATTATGTGACTTAGTTCAAGAGAATGAATGAGGAGTTGTTGGATGGAATTTTAACCAATTATCAAAATTCCTTTATTGACAAGGTTTATGCAAAAGAAAATGATGAGCATGACCTTTTGATGGATGTCTTTAATCTATCACCTGACCTTAAGCGAGAAAATCGACAATATTGGGGTCGAGAATTGGGGATGTGTTGGCAGTTGCTGGTGACTGAAATCTGTAAAATGAACTGTGATGACTTTGAGCCTGCTCTGAAATTTGGAAAAGATGAACCTTGTGATTTAGTAGTTGGACGTTATGCAATTGACACAAAATATCGCATGGGTTCTGGGGATTCTGGGACGTTGAAAAAGTTTAAGCGTTATGGAGTTCAGCTTAAAAAGCAAGGCTATACCCCCATTTTGTTGATTTTGAGAGCCGATAATCTAAAGTCGGCGATTCAGGCTTGTCAAAAGGGGGGCTGGCAGTTGCATATCGGTGATGATTCGTTGAGTTTTTTGCAGGAGTTAACTGGGTTTGACCTCAGGAATTTCCTGGAGAGAAAAGTGGGAGCTTACCCTGTAAACCGCTAGTGTTGTCTAGCCGCTTCTTGATGATTTCAATATAGTCAGGGACAATCTCAATGCCAATGGAATGAATGCCTAACTCCTTGGCCGCAACAAGGGTTGTTCCTGACCCAGCGAAGGGATCTAAAAGAACGGAGTCGGGGGTTCGGGGGGCGAAGATTTCTACTAATTTCCTCATTAGGGCAAGGGGTTTGACGGTACAGTGAATGTTAAAATTTTCACTTTTATCTCGGGGGATATTTTCTAAAATGTTGGATTGAAACCCGCCCCATTCATCTTGGGTGTAGAATAAGCCGGTTCCATACTCCATTAGAGTTTCTAGGTAGTTGTTGACTAAGGGTTTTTGCAGGACACAAATGGCTTCCCACTCGTTTCTTAGGCAACTATGCCAGCCTTGCCACTCCTCGGGATGGTCATAGCCTTTTTTCTGAAGCTGTTTTTGGATGTTAACACCTTTGGGAATGCCGCTAGAGCGTCGATATACGAGAATATCTCGGGCGTAAAATCCGGCTGACTCTAATGCGACTTGAACATGAGCGACGGTTCGGGTGCTATTAAAAACCAGCACGGTGGCACCGGGTTTGCAGATACGAAATAGCTCCGTTCCCCAGTCTAAACACCATTGTTGGTAGTCGAGAATGTTTTGGCGATTGCGCTCATACCAACGGCGATTGCGAACTCCTCCGGCCAAGCCACTCCCATAGGGAATGTTTTTGACTAAGGTTTTACTCTCTTTTTGCTTGGCTTTCTGGACTCGTCTTTGGATTTCTGTGTTATCCCATTGATGTCCGATAAATTCGTAGTTATAGGGAGGGTCTGTGATACAGACTGAGATGGAGTCAGGTTCAAGCTGACTCATAACGTCGCAACAATCCCCTTGTCGTATTTGCTGGGTTGGTCGTTGGCTCATGGCGGAGGTTTGGGCGCTCTTTGGGGTGCAGTATAGGCTGAAGTGCGGTGCTTGTCGATGATTCTGGGATGGCGGGGTTAGTCGCTGGGGGACGTTTCGGGTGGTGGGATGTTGCAGAGGGCTTGGTCGCCCTCGGAGACGTTAGGATTATGAGTGAGGTAGGGTCGCAACCAGTCACAGGCGCGATGGAGGAGTTCATCTAAGGTTTGCACTTTCCAAATTTTCACCGTTCCGTCCGATGAAGCCGAGACCACCCTCGTGCCATCCCCATTAAACTCCGCACTCAAGACCCCACCCGAATGAGCCTCAAAGGAGTGGAGAAGGTTGCCACTGTCCACATCCCACAGCTTCACCGTTCCGTCCCATGAAGCCGAGACCACCCTCGTGCCATCCCCATTAAACTCCGCACTCCTGACCCAACCCGAATGAGCCTCAAAGGAGTGGAGAAGGTTGCCACTGTCCACATCCCACAGCTTCACCGTTCCGTCCCATGAAGCCGAGACCACCCTCGTGCCATCCCCATTAAACTCCGCACTCCTGACCCAACCCGAATGAGCCTCAAAGGAGTGGAGAAGGTTGCCACTGTCCACATCCCACAGCTTCACCGTTCCGTCCGATGAAGCCGAGACCACCCTCGTGCCATCCCCATTAAACTCCGCACTCGTGACCCAATCCGAATGAGCCTCAAAGGAGTGGAGAAGGTCGCCACTGTCCACATCCCACAGCTTCACCGTTCCGTCCGATGAAGCCGAGACCACCCTCGTGCCATCCCCATTAAACTCCGCACTCCTGACCCTTTCCGAATGAGCCTCAAAGGAGTGGAGAAGGTCGCCACTGTCCACATCCCACAGCTTCACCGTTCCGTCCGATGAAGCCGAGACCACCCTCGTGCCATCCCCATTAAACTCCGCACTCCAGACCAAATCCGAATGAGCTTCAAAAGAGTGGAGAAGGTTGCCACTGTCCACATCCCACAGCTTCACCGTTCCGTCCCTTGAAGCCGAGACCACCCTCGTGCCATCCCCATTAAACTCCGCACTCAAGACCCCACCCGAATGAGCCTCAAAGGAGTGGAGAAGGTCGCCACTGTCCACATCCCACAGCTTCACCGTTCCGTCCGATGAAGCCGAGACCACCCTCGTGCCATCCCCATTAAACTCCGCACTCCAGACCAAATCCGAATGAGCTTCAAAAGAGTGGAGAAGGTTGCCACTGTCCACATCCCACAGCTTCACCGTTCCGTCCCTTGAAGCCGAGACCACCCTCGTGCCATCCCCATTAAACTCCGCACTCGTGACCCAATCCGAATGAGCCTCAAAGGAGTGGAGAAGTTCCCCACTGTCGACATCCCACAGCTTCACCGTTCCGTCCGATGAAGCCGAGACCACCCTCGTGCCATCCCCATTAAACTCCGCACTCGTGACCCAACCCGAATGAGCCTCAAAGGAGTGGAGAAGTTCCCCACTGTCGACATCCCACAGCTTCACCGTTCCGTCCGATGAAGCCGAGACCACCCTCGTGCCATCCCCATTAAACTCCGCACTCGTGACCCAACCCGAATGAGCCTCAAAGGAGTGGAGAAGGTCGCCACTGTCCACATCCCACAGCTTCACCGTTCCGTCCGATGAAGCCGAGACCACCCTCGTGCCATCCCCATTAAACTCCGCACTCGTGACCCAATCCGAATGAGCCTCAAAGGAGTGGAGAAGGTCGCCACTGTCCACATCCCACAGCTTCACCGTTCCGTCCGATGAAGCCGAGACCACCCTCGTGCCATCCCCATTAAACTCCGCACTCGTGACCCAATCCGAATGAGCCTCAAAGGAGTGGAGAAGGTCGCCACTGTCCACATCCCACAGCTTCACCGTTCCGTCCGATGAAGCCGAGACCACCCTCGTGCCATCCCCATTAAACTCCGCACTCCTGACCCTTTCCGAATGAGCCTCAAAGGAGTGGAGAAGGTCGCCACTGTCCACATCCCACAGCTTCACCGTTCCGTCCGATGAAGCCGAGACCACCTTCGTGCCATCCCTATTAAACTCCGCACTCGTGACCTCACCCAAATGAGCCTGCCATGTATTGCGAAGACGGATATCTCGTAGAACCCCACTGAGACTTTCAATGGGTTGCACCGTCCGATAATTCTGGTTAGACGGGGTTGTCTGCTGCAACTCCCGAGCCGTCCGCGTTGCCGTTAACAGGCCCTGTAACTCATCATTGCGCTCAAACTGTTGCAAGGCCAAGCGACTATTGCGCTCCAATCGCGTAATCAACCGTGCCGTGTTTAACTCCCGATTTCCCCAAACCGCAGCACCTGACGACACCGCTATAACAAGAACCCCAACCGCACTCAGCCAACGAGTCTGCCGCTTCACCTTAGTTTGCCGCCGTTCCAACTCCTCTAAGGTTCGCTCCGCTGCCAGCCGTTTTCGCTGTTCCTCCTGCAAACTGGCGATTAACTCCGACTGGCGGGATTCATAAATCAACTCCGCCAGATAATCATGCACCAACTGATAGCGTTGCGGTTCCCCCGGAATCACCACCACCAACCCCGAGGCCGTAAAAATTTCCAGGACTAAATCCAAAGCGTCCTGCAACGCCTGACCCTGGGGAGCCTGGGGAATCGGCTGTAAGTCCTGCCAGAGTTCCTCATAGGACCGTAGAGGTCGCCGGCGCCGTTCATCGGTGAGGAGGTACAACACCCCATTGGCTAGGCGCTCTTGCTCGGCACCACAGGCTCGGACGATATCATCGAGATATCCCTGGACTAACTGCTGTTTGGGATGCTCTCCCAACGCCTCATAGGCAGACATCTCACGAATCTGCTGAGACTCCAACTGAAAGCCGACTAGCTGAAGTTCAATGGGACGGACGGCTCCCGTCTCCTGGCTCAAATCCGCCACCAGGCGCGTTCTCAAGTCTGCCTCTAAATGGGGAGCCAGTTTTGCTAAGACCTGACTCGTCCGTTGCGGCGAGAGATTCCCCAATTTGTGCAACACCTGGCGGCTGAGAATATCCCGACCAATGCAGTCCATGGAGTCTAAATCATTGCAAAGCAGCAATTGACCCACATAATCCGTTCGCAGGGAAAACACCACTTTCAAGGCTCCCAACTGCTGGATATTGCTGCACAACTCACCGATAAACCCGAAAAACTCCTCATGGTCTGGCTGGCCAGGATTGGCGAAGAAAAACTCCTCAAACTGGTCAAACACCAAAATCACCTGACAATGCTGCTTCTCCAAGGCCTGCAATTTGGCTGCAATCCGTTGCTGAGGTGACTCTTGGGATATCCCCGCCAGAGACTTTTTATGGCGTTGGCTGGTTTGGTCGATGGCGGTCTCTAGGGTCTCAGTCCAGGGTTGATAGAGTCGTACCAAAATGGGAACCCCCTCCAGTCCGCCGCTGAAGGTCTTTTCACGCAAGACGGGAAGTAAGCCAGCGTTGATGAGGGAGCTTTTGCCAACTCCAGACTGTCCGTGAATGACGAGAATCTTGTTCTGGGTTCCCGAGAGGCGGCTTTGCAAGTTGCGGACATCCTCTTCTCGTCCCGATTCTTGGATTTCTGGGGGGAGATTGTCCAGGGAACAGCGTTGATAGAGAATCCCTTGCAGGCGACTGGCTCCCACAAAGGCTCGCTGACCGCCGTAGCGTTGCACTTGCCATTGCTGTTGCTGAATGGAGAAGGCGCGGCGATAGTCTTGGCAGTCGTGAAAATAAAACTGATGCAGCTGCTCTAAGGCGTTCAGCCAGAGGTTGGGAAAGGGGAAACTCTCTTGTTGGCACAGTTGCTCGTTCACCGCCGCCAGATGGTCGAAGTGTGCCGGGTCTGGGGAGGTTTCGGGATGGGTGATTTCGCGGGTGATTTCGCTTAAGCTACTGACCAGTTGCACCACGGCGGCGTTGGCGACGAGGTGGGCCAGGTCTGGCTCGGCGGCGGCTTGGAAGTGCTGCTGACTCTCTTGGAACTGGCGGTTGAGGGGATGCAGCTCTGGATAATGGAGGTGGCTTTGCTCCTGTTCACTGCGCCAGAGGGGAAGGATGGCCTGCTGAAAGGCTAACCAGCCGAGGCGTTTCTGACTGGTGGGGGTTGGGGGTGTGATGGTTTGCCAAAGGTTGGCTTCCTGGTTGAGCTGTTGTTCGGCTTGGGATAGCTGTTGCTGGAGGAGATGCTGGTGACTTTGGATGATGGCCAGGTCGGCTTGGAGGCTGGGGGAGAGGTCGCGGTTGAGTTCGGTTTGAGCCAGGTCGAGTTCTCGCTGTTCGCTCTGGGAGAGGAGGGGTTGACTCCCTAGCCATTGTTCTGGGGAGGCTTGGGGAAGACGTTGGAAGAAGAGGTCTAGGAGATGGTGCAGTTCTTGCTCTAAGTCGTCTGGGGTGGGGTAGAAGCGTTTACTGGTGGCCCAACTGTGGAGGTCGTTGGCAAGGTTCAGCATCTCGGTGAGGCTGTTGTCGTCGAGCCAAATGGCTATGGGGAAGGGACAATCCCGGCGCAGGCGATCGCGGATTTGGTTACTATTGGCTAGAAACTGGCGTACGTCGGCCAGTTGGTTGAGTCCCAAGATTTGCACGCCTTCCGGGGAGGATGGCTCGATGGCTTGGGCCGCTTTAGCCAGGTTTTGTGCATTTGGGGGGAGATGAACCGCTGTGAGTGAGAATTGATATTGGTCTTGGCAAATCTGGGTCAGTTCCTTAGACCAGCGTTCGCAGGCTTGGCCATAGTTACAACGCACCAGAATCAGCTTAAAGTGACCCCGCGACAGGGCCATGGCCTGAGCGAGTTGCTGCAAGGTCTTCTGATTTTTGGCGGCGACATCAGCAGTCATCATCCATCTTGGCCAGGGTTAATTATGAATCGTTCATCTCCGCCGCCTCTAGGAGTATGGGATTAACATCAAACCAGGATTGACGGCGTTCTTGATACTCGAAGACCATGCGGCTGCGAATCAGGTTCTCATAGCCAACTTGGTCTTGTACCTTCTGGGTTTGGCGGACTTCCCGCAACAACTCCCACTCCCGAGGGGAAATCGCTAACGTCATTTCATTACAGCGATCGCAAATGGCTTCTTCCAGAGTAGCCTCAGTTAAGGGAAGTTGCATCTCTTCTTCAACCCATTGAGACAGCAATTGCAGCAAATCCCGCACATGGCCCCCCGTCACGCGACAGAGGCGGTCAAAGACGGCGGGAGTCTCAAAAATCTCGCTAATTCGCTCTAGGCGTTCGGCTTCCGTCAACTGGGGAAAGGCCCGGGCCAAGACCATTTGTTTGAGTTTCGCTAACCCTTCTGGACAATCGTCGCCGTTGCGATGACGGATGGAGACCATGGGGAGACATTCGGGTTTATCTGGAAATCGCTGGGTTAGATTGCCAAATTCGTTGGAAAAACGCAACCCTAGGGGCATTGTATAAACGGTGTGACAGGCGAGTTTTGTAAGTAATTCCCCTCGTTCGACGAAAAGATATTCTTGTTGCGATCGCCCTGAAGGTTTGGGACGATTATCAATGCGGTCAAGGTTATCTACAATTACCACTAATCCAGCATAGCCTTGGTTTTTCAAGGACTCGATTCCCGGTTGGATTAACTCCTCGTTGAGCGTTGCGAGTAAGCCGGTCACTTTTGGCCCCAAGTATTGACTTAATTTCTCGCGAATCCGTGAGTCATTTTTCGCTCTCACCGTCAGGGAAGCAATCCCGGCGGAGAGGGAAACACTGTTTTTTTGGGTATCTAATTCTCCCTTCAGGGTCGAGGTTCCTAGGGAGGCTTTCACGTCAATCTCTGTGGTCAAAACCTCCTGAGTCCGCTGAATCAGTCTCCTTAACCCGGTGGCTTCGGGGACGGCAATCTCTTCGAGTTTGGCACTGACGCGCTTGGCAATGGTCAAGAGAACATCAATAATATCCACATCGGCGGTGTCGATATCTTCGTCGGATTCAAAGTTGACGACACAAAATCCTTCGGCTTCTAATTCGGCTTGTAATCGATGAAGTTCTGTCGATTTACCGCAGCCAATATGTCCGGTAAATAGGGAACAACTTGGCTGTTTTCGTCGTAATACAGCGATGCGATGCTTAAGTTTACTGATGCTGTCATAGCCGCGAACGCTTGTAAAGTCGATATAGTATTGTCTATCGTCTTCTTGGCTAATGACTAGGGTTTTACTTGGGTTGATGCAGTTGAAAAATTCGATATAATCCACGATCGCCTAGCCCTATGAAACAGCAAACATATCAACTATTATCTACGAATCGAGACGCTCCCCAGTGACGGCGATCGCCCCCAGGGGAGGGGGCCAGGGGTCACAGTCGAGTCGCCCTAGCCAGCGTTGCCAAATCTCCCAAGCTAGGCTATCGAGGGCATCGAGGCGATCGCCGGACAACCGCAACCGCTCCCGAGCTGGAATCCCTGCCCGAGTCCGTAGCGCCCCCGTTAATGCCCCTAAAATGGCTCTAACCTCTTGTAAGTCGCAATTGGCGCTAAAGCCGTCTCCTTGAAACGCTAAGAGGGTGCTAAGGGCTTGTTTGAGAGCGAGAGTAGGGTTTGTAATTTGCTCGGATTGACTGAGGAGGCGATCGCCCACGGCCAACCCGACAGCCATGGCCAACGGTTGTAACTCGGGGGCTAACTCCGACAAGGCCTCTAGCCGTTGATGGTAGAACAAGCCAGCAACCGTCGCCAGGCCCAACTGCACCGGAAACTCGGCATACTGAGAATGTTGTGCAGGAAGGGTTCGCTGCTGAATTAGACTGTGGAGGAGTTCCGGCGGGATGGCTTCCCAGAGAGATGGCCCGGAAGGCTGTTGTAGATAGCCTAATTCAGCAGCCAAAATCGCACCGCGAAAGCTCTCAAATCGGGGTAGAACCATTAAGGCCATCACAGTACGGTTTTAGGTTGAGGGGGATGGGGTTTTGCTCTCTCGCAGGTGTTCGACGAGGGCCTGGAGTCCCAAGATATAGCTATAATAGCCGAAACCACTAATCTGCCCCAGGGCAATGGGGGCGATGTAGGAGTGGTGACGAAAGGCCTCCCGTTGGTGGATATTGCTGAGGTGAACTTCCACCGTGGGCAGCTTGACAGCGGCGATCGCATCCCGCATCGCGACGCTGGTATGGGTGTAGGCCGCAGGGTTGATCAGCAATCCCTGATATTGTCCCCAGGCCTCCTGAATGGCATCGACTAACGCCCCTTCATGATTCGACTGAAAGCACGAAACTTTAACCTGTAAAGTCCGTGCCTGTGCTTCTATGCGTTTGTTGATCTCAGTCAGAGTGAGTGAGCCATACACATTGGGTTCCCGTTGACCTAACAAGTTCAGATTCGGGCCATGGAGGACGAGAATCTGAAACGAGGGGTCTTGGCTGGACAGCGTTACCAAGAGACTAACGACGAACCCGGCGATCGTTAACCGGAATCGGAATTGCCTCGGGTTCGGGTTGCGCTTCGGGTCCGAGGACTGCATCTATGAGTTTGCGAGTCCATTCTCGAACCTTGTCCAATACCTTTTCGATGTAATCCATTAATCCGATAGCTCCTTCAGTTGAGCAGCAGGCCTTGACTCGCCGGTCAAGCTACCACAGCTTTAACAGTTTTAGGCGTTAGTTCCATCATAGCGAAATCCTTCCAAAGGGTCAAAGTTTTAAGGTGAATTTTGGATTTCACCAAGAGGGACGACGGGCTAGGAGTTGGGCGGCTGCTGGGGCGGGGAGGGGTTTGGCGAACCAATAGCCCTGACCGATATCACAGCCGAGTGCCCGCAGTTGTGCCAGTTGCTCGGGGGTTTCGATCCCTTCGGCGATCACGTCCAAGCCCAGGATATGAGCCAATTCCAGAATAGTGCGGATAATGGCGCGATCTTGCGCAGAATTCTCCATGCGCCAGACAAAGGAGCGATCAATTTTCAGGGTATTCACGGGGAAGCGATTTAGGTAACTCAGGGAACTATAGCCGGTGCCAAAATCATCGATTCCTAACTTAACCTGAAGGGATTTAAGATCGTGGAGAATCTCTAGGGTGGTCTGGATTTCTTCCATGACGGCACTTTCGGTAATCTCCAATTTCAGGCATTGGGGATCTAACCCCGTCTCACTCAAAATATCCCGCAGCCGTTGCTTCAAATCTGAAGCCTGTAACTGGTAAGGGGATAAATTCACACTGATAATACTCTGCTCATAACCAGGAAACTCACGCTGCCAGACCTGCATTTGATAGCACGCTTCATAAAGCACCCAGGCCCCGAGGGGAACGATGGCCCCAGTTTCCTCCGCCACGGGGATAAACTCCGCCGGAGAGACCATCCCCCGTTGAGGATGCTGCCAACGCAGGAGGGCTTCAAAGCCGGCAATTTGCCCGGAATGGAGGTCTACGAGGGGTTGGTAATAGACTCGGAAGCGATCGCCGAGTTCCGAATGGGGCAAATTAGAATCCGTCAGTCCCTCCTCATGAGCTGGATGTTGGGGAGGGAGATAGACTTGGGAGTGACTCATCGACTCCCGTAAATCGAGTTCGAGTTGAAAGGTGGCGATCGCCTGTAGATTGACTTCAGGGTCAAAGGCGATGGGTTGAGACATTTGTAGGGCTTTAGCCCGGTGCATGGCACAATTGGCATCGTCGAGTAATAGGGACTGGGCCTGTCTGCCATAGGCTACCCCAATACTCGCGGTTAGGAATACCGGCTGGCCCGTCTCCAAAATAAAGGGTCGTCTCAGATAACGACGCAACTGTTGAGCCACCTCCATCACCGCATCCAAACTCGGGGCCTTGGGCAGTAACAGAACAAACTCATCCGCACCCACACGGGCGAGATAGTCTCCTGGCTGTAACAACGACTGTAACCGTTTACTGATATCGATGAGGATGCGATCGCCCTGGTCATAGCCCAAACAGGTATTCACCGCTTTAAAACGATTGAGATCCAAGACAATCGCTCCCATACACCGAGACTGTCCCCAAGTCCAAAAGCGCCAGCTTGGCCACACCTCATACAAAAGCGTTTGATTGGGCAGTTTGGTCAAGGGGTCATTTAAAAAATGATGGGCCAGGGCGTAGATTAAGGTCAGGGTTCCTGCCAACACCATCCCCCAACGAATCCAAATGCCCGGTAGCCAAATTTTCAGGGCCAAGAAACCCCATTCCAGAACACTCAACCCCAGCACCGTCAGCAGCAGCGCCCCCAGTAGCAGTCCCGGATGCCGTAGCCGCCAAACCAGGCCCATCACCAGGGCAATCCAAGCCCACCCCCAGAGCCATTGCAGCCAATTCGGAACCACCCGCCAAGTCCGTTGTTGTCCCAGGGCCAAGCCGATGAGCTGATTCACCATGTTTCGGTGCAGTTCCACCCCCCGCATCTTCACGGTGTCACTCTCTGTCTGCTGGGCACTAAAGGGAGTCGCAAAGTGATCTCGCAATGTCGGGGCTATGGACCCGATTAAGACAATGCGATCGCGCAGCAGTTGGGGGTTAAAGTCCCCATCCAATAACTGGCCCACCGATATTATCTGAGCCTCACTGGACGGGCCATCTTGAACATAGTTGAGGAAGATTTGATAGCCTGAATCATCGATGTGATGATAGCCCCCGGCAGAACTAGAGAGGGGAACCAGACGCGACTTCCCGAAACGAATCCCTTCGGGATGACGGGGATCATTTTCTAAGGTAATTCCCTCAGGTTCGAGATACTTGAGGACAACTCGCAAGCCAAACGAATAGGAAATCTCTCCCTCCAGGGTGTTGGCGAAAAGCAGATGGCGACGAACCACTTGGTCGCGATCGAGAATGACATCATTAAACCCCACCTGATCATCCCGAACTATCGCTGGGGCAGTAACGCCACTCGCAAGGTTCTGAATGGCGATCAGGTTGTCAGCACGGAGTTGTTCAGCTAAGGCTTCTTCTCCCTCACCAACCTTGTGATCACGATAGATATCTAAACCGATAACCCGAGGATTATGCTCCTGCAAGGCGGCTAAGACCTCAGCCAATTGCCCATCTGAGAGGGGCCATTGATAACGCTGAATATCCTCTTCGGTGATGCCTACAATCACTAAGCGAGGATCGAGATACTCCTGGCTGCCGCGACGTATCGCGGCATCAAACAGCGCCAGTTCTCCCCTCTCAAAGCTCCCAAGCGACTGCAACAGGATGAGCATGAGCATCACCAGCAGGTTGAGAGCCAAGAGGGGGGAATTGATGAGACCCTTGTTATGATGCACGAACGATCGCACCCATTGGGGTAAGCGGCTCTGTAAGAGTTTCGCTCGCAATAGCTTTAGGGCCGTGCAGTTTCTCAGAGTGTATGAACGACTCACAAGGGTAAAATCCGGGAATCACTAAGGAACAGTCAACAGGAGCCTGTTAACCCGCAAACCTGGCGGTGCGGGAGTGAGGTATCACCTGTTCTTGCGCCTCCTATCTTAGTCTGGGGAGAGGTCAGCCGATTTAACTCGGTTCGGGAATGGTGACATCAATGAACGTGACCTGTTCCTGGGGGGCGATCGCATCCAAGGGCGGGTCAATGGCGTCGCGATTACCGACCACCAGGGTGACCAACTGCTCCGGGTTGAGATAGGTTTGAGCCACCCGCAAGACATCCTCAACGGTGGTCTCTATGACTGCGTCTTGGTAGCGAAAGAGAAAGTCCGTGGGATAGTCGTAATAGTCGTAGGTTAAAAGGCGCGAGAGGGTTTGGGCACGGCTGGCAAAGTTAAAGACAAAGGAGTTGAGGGTGGAATCTTGGGCAAACTGTAATTCTTCTGGGGTAATGGGTTCCCGGCGAAGGCGATCGAGTTCCTGTCGCACCGCTTGAATAAAGGGAACCGTCGCCTCGGAGCGAGTTTGTCCCCCAGCTCGAAAGACTCCCGGATAGTCATATTGCGCGCCCCAAAAGCCATAGACGGAGTAGGCTAACCCTTGGCGCGATCGCACTTCGTTAAACAGCCGCCCGCCAAAACCACTCAGAACATTGTTCATCACCCCCAACACCGGATAATCTGGGTCATTGCGGACTCCCCCGAGATGACCCAATTCCACATAACTTTGGGTTAACTCCGGGCGATCGACCATAAACACTCCCCCAGTCTCAGCTTGGGAAATCTCGGACAAGGTGGAGGGATCGGCTAAGGAGGAGGCCGTGGCTTGCCAATCTCCTAGGGTTTCCTCAATTCGGCGTTTCATCTGGCCAGAGTCAAAGTCACCCACCAAGCCCAAAATCAGGCGATCGGGCTGCACGGAGGCTTGATAGAAATCCTGGATATCCTCTCGCTCAATGGCATCGAGGGTGTCATATTCCATAGTCCGAGCATAGGGACTCTGCTCACCATAAATCAGTTTCTGAAACTCACGATTGGCAATTCTACCGGGTTCATCATTGCGTCGGGAAATGTTCCCCCGCGCCTGGTTTTTGAGCAGGGCCAACTGTTGGGGGTCAAAGGCTGGCTCGCGCAAGACATCCACAAAGAGATTAAAGACGCTCTCTAAATCAGAGCTGAGGGCATCAAAGCGCAGGGTTCCGTTACTGGTGCCAATGGAGGCCTCTACGGAGGCGGCTTTCTGTTCTAACTCCCGATTCAGCCGCTCAGGGGGATAACTGACGGTTCCTCCAGCGCGCATGAGGGCCCCAGTGAGGCTGGCTAACCCCACTTTCGTGGCGGGTTCAACGCGACTGCCGGTTTTAATCAGGCCGACACCGGAGACTAACGGCAGAGCGTGATCTTCCATCAGATAAACCGTGAGACCATTATCGAGTTGAAATGTCTCATACTCTGGAAGTTGGATTTCTGGCAGGGGGGGAAACTCTAACTCGCTGTAATGTCGCGGCGTGGCAGCAACAGAGGGAGGAGCTTGCAACAATTGGCTAATCAATAGCCCTACGAGAAAGAGTAAGGCTAAATAGGGACGTAGATGGTTCCAGAAGGGAGTTTGGGACGGCTCAGACATAAGTTCAGAATCGGGAGGTCAGGATAGGGGGTGAAGGCAGCAGGCAACAGGCAACAGGCAGGGGATTTTCTCCCAACTTAGGGTATCAAGCAGGCAATCTTCGATTGCTATAGAGGATAGGTTTCTAGGAGGGGAGCAATTTGCCAATGGTACGATTTTCTGGCCGGAAGGTTTGTCGGGCAACACGGCGAATATCGTTGGCGTTGACGGCGTCGATGGCTTCGATTTCCTGAAAGAGGTTACGCCAGTCGCCGGTTTTGGCTTGGTATTCGGCCAGGAGACTGGCCATGCCGGAATTGGAGTTGAGCGATCGCACTAAACGGGCTTTGGCTTGGGTTTTCACCCGCTCTAAGTCCTCAGAGGCGACAGTCTGTTGTTTCATCTGCTCAATTTCCCGGCGCAGAGCCGTTTCCACGTCGTCTAGGCTATGGTTGGGAGCGGTGAGGGCGTAGAACAGCAGGAGATTCGGGAATTTATCACCGGGAAAGCCATTGAGGCCTTGGGCGGTGAGGGCGATTTGTTGTTGTTCTACCAAGGATTGATAGAGTCGGGAGGTGCGGCCATCGCTCAGGAGCGCCACGAGCAATTCATAGGCGGCGTTGTCGGGATGGGTGCGGGCGGGACGGTGATAGCCTTCTAAGTACCAGGGTTGACTGGGGAAGCGCACTTCAACCTCCCGAGTGTCCCGTTGAGGGGGTTCGACTTCGGTGACATCTGGAGGAGTGGGCCCTGGCTCATAGCGACCAAAATAGATTTGGGCCAACTCCTGAACTTGGGAGAGTTCAACATCGCCGACAATGGCGACGGTGAGGTTGTTGGGAACGTAGTAGGTTTCGTAAAACTCCCGCGTGTCTTGGGGGGTGAGGTTGCGGATATCGGCTTCATGGCCAATCACCGGTTGGCGGTAGGGATGAACGGAGAAGGCGGTGAGGAGAAATTCTTCGACGAGACTGCCGATGGCGGAGTTGTCGGTTCCCAGGCGACGTTCTTCTAGGATGACCTCTTGTTCTTCATAGAATTCTCGAAACACTGGTTCTAGGAAACGCTCGGATTCGAGGGACATCCAGAGTTCGAGTTTGTTGGCGGGGAAGCTATAGAAGTAGCGAGTGGCATCGGCGGAGGTGGTGGCGTTGAGGCCGACGCCGCCATATTGCTCGACGATTTGACCAAATTCATTCTGAATGACGTACTCTGAGGCCTGTTGTTGGACAGCTCGGAAGTCTGCTTCGAGTTCCTGAACTCGGGCGTCGTCGCCGGCGGCTTGGGCCTGGCGGATTTGCTCATGGAGTTCGTCAAGCTGTTGCAGCAGGGGGGCTTCGGCCTCATAGTTTTTGGTGCCGATGCGGGGGGTTCCTTTGAAGGCTAAATGTTCGAGAAAGTGAGCGACACCGGTTTTATCGGGGGGTTCGTTGGCCCCACCGGCATCGGCATAGGTCATAAAGGAGATGACGGGAGCCTCATGACGTTCTAAGACAATGAATTTCATGCCATTGTCTAGGGTGAATTCACGGATTTGGGCCTGGGTGCGATCGAGGTAGGGTTTGATGGAATCGGCCCAACTCGGAGCGGGGATCAGGGTTAACGCCAAGAGAAGGGGGATGAGAAGAAGGGCGATCGCCCGTCCTCGACGGAGAGGCTTGATCGCAGCGCCGCTCAAAAGGGTTTGCCAAACCTGGGAAAATGTGAACATAAGATGAGTCAGATGTCGTTGAGTGGGTCTTAAGGCTGAGGCTTAATGTGAGTCCAGATTTAGAAGTTTTGCGATATATAACTTCTGATAACAATCTGTGAATGTTTCCGCATTTTTTTCAAAACTTATCCCAAAATAATGTTAGCAACTCTTAAAGCTAAAGTCCTCGAGTTTTATTAAGACCGATGAAGACAATGCTCCACCCGACCCGCACCCCAGAGGCGGAAACCCGCACGCGAATTTTAGCATCGGCTCGTCGGTTATTTGCCCACCAAGGGTTTGAGGGCACCACCACTCGCGCCCTGGCCCGGGCCGCTGGGGTGGCGGAGGGAACCCTCTTCCGACATTTTGACAACAAAAAGGCCATTTTGGTGGAAGTGGCCACTCAAGGTTGGGTGGAACTGCTGACGGATTTACTGACGGAACTGAGTGAGATGGGGAGTTACAAGTCCGTCTCACAGGTGATTCAGCGTCGCTTGTTCCATCTCCGGGAAAATGCTGATTTGATGCGAGTCTGCTTTCTGGAGGCTCAGTTTCACCCAGAACTGCGCGATCGCATTCAAGAGGATGCGATCGCGAAAATGATGGATGTGGCGGAAGCGTTTGTGGAAACGGGCATCGAACGGGGGATTTATCGCCCCATGAACCCCCGCTTAGTGGCCAAGGTGTTTCTGGGCATTTTTGCCATCTCTGGGTTTAGCTATCAAACCCTGATGGAAGGGAATCCCTCCCCAGAAGCGATGAAAGAGATGGCCGATGGTTTGGCGGATATCTTCCTGAATGGGGTTCTGGTAAAGGATGCTTAGGGCGATAACTCCTCGCCGATTCCTTGCTGTCCACGAAATCCGGTGATAATTCGGGTTCCGTCTTTGAGAATATGGATTTCCATCTGATCACTGGCCCAGTCGAGGCGAGATTGTAGTTCTGGGTTGAAGACTCGCACCCGTTGATTGCGGGAGGAGACGAGGGAGGTGGGATCATGGATGGCTTGAGTCTCAACGTAGGGGCCATCGATGAGCAAATCCAATTGTTCGAGTAGGGCCGAGGCCCCTGGAGGGGCATTGGGCGATCGCAGTTCGTCCAAGGTAAAGCCACTAAAGGACATCACGGTTAATCCTTGGCCTTTCAAGCGTCGCGCCAACTCGGCTAAGGCGGGGGCTTGCCAAAAGGGTTCTCCCCCAGAAAATGTTACTCCTTCGTTTAAGGCATTGCCAGTCACCCGTTCGACTAATTCATCAAGGGAAATGAGTTGATTGGCTTCAAAGGACCAAGAACTGGGGTTAAAACAGCCTGGACATTCCCGCAAGCAGCCTTGTACCCAAATGACGGCCCGTTTACCGGGGCCATTCACTTCAGATTCATCTACATAGCCCATAATGTTGAGAAAGCCTGCTGGGATGGATTGGCTTGGAGGTTGTGTTGGAGTCATGGTTGCTTAATTACGTTCAAGTCATCAATGCTCGGCATCATAGAGGCGCCGAAATCAAGGCTAAAAAGGGGATTTTGTCAAATAAGCGTCTCAGTTATATCGCTTTACGGTGCTTATTCGATAGTATAGCAATCCCTAGATTGGACTCAACAGGCGGGGTGACTGATAAACGTTAAGGTTGAGAGGCGCAAAGCTTTGTCTCCATGACGTTTCAGGGTGGCGGTGAGTCAATCGCCAATCTGGGTAGGGCGATCGCAAAATTTGAGTTCAGAAATATATAAAAACTTGATTTTTTCAGTTTTAAAGGATTGGAGATAATGGTATCCCCCCTTCAACTACCCCATGATGCTTGTTCTTTTCGGACCGAAATGTTAAAGGCAGGCAGTCTGGCGCACGGGACTCTCGTTGCGGGAGAACTGGGTTCGGGCCTTATAATTGGATAAGAATCCATAACACGGTTTTGTAACAGGCTTTAACCCTATGAAAATTGTCTCTATTAAAATCAAAAACTATCGGGTTTTTGAAAATATAGAAATCAAGAATATCCCAGCTTTCTGCGTCATAATCGGAGCCAATGGAACCGGAAAGTCAACCCTATTTGATGTTTTTGAATTTCTCCGCGATGCTCTCAAAAACAACATTCGCCAAGCCCTCCAGATCAGAGGTGGATTTAACGAAGTTATCACCCGAAGCAAACAAAACGAAGACATCGAAATTGAATTAAAGTTTCGTATGGAAATTCTTGGCACAGAACGCCTAGTGACTTATGTGCTGATTATCGGACAAGACCAGCAAAAACCCGTCATAAAGCGAGAGATATTACGCTACAAACGCGGCGAATATGGCTCCCCTTTTCATTTTATCGACTTCCAGAATGGTAAAGGATACGCCATCAAAAATGAGGAAGACTTCAAGAGTGATGAAGACCTAGAGCGAGAACAACAAGAGCTAGAATCTGCTAATATTTTAGCCATTAAAGGACTAGGGCAATTTCAACGATTTAAAGCCGCCAATGCCTTCCGTTCCCTGATAGAAAATTGGCATATTTCTGATTTTCATATTAGCAATGCGAGAGGTAGCAAAGATGCACTCTATGCTGAACACCTTTCCCCCACCGGTGACAATATGGCAGTCGTTGCCCAATATATTTACCAAGAACATCCCGAAATTTTTGACGAAATCTTGAAGCGTATGCAGGCACGAATTCCCGGTGTGTCGCAAGTCGAAGCTAAGAACACCGAAGACGGTAGACTAATCCTGAAATTTCAAGATAAAGCCTTTCAAGATCCCTTTATTGATCGCTATGTATCCGATGGCACTATGAAAATGTTTGCCTATCTAATTCTGCTATTTGACCCCAAACCTTACCCCTTATTATGTGTTGAGGAACCAGAAAACCAACTTTATCCCAGCCTTTTACAACAACTTGCCGAAGAATTTGCCAGCTATGCCCATCGAGGCGGACAAGTTTTTGTTTCCACCCACTCCCCCTATTTTCTCAATGCGGTTCCCCTAGACAGCATCTTTTGGCTCATCAAACACCAAGGCATCACCAAAATCCAGAAGGCCACTGATAGCGAAACCTTAAGACGTCTTGTAGAAGCAGGAGATCTGCCCGGTTATCTCTGGAACCAGGGCTGGTTTGAAGGAGTTGCCCCCTAATGAGTTACGATTTGATTTTTTTGTTAGAAGAACCCTCGATTAAGATTGTTTTAGAGGAGATTCTTCCCACACTTATTCCAGATGAGGTTCACTATATTTGTATTGCCCACCAAGGCAAACAAGATTTAGCCAAATCTATCCCCAAAAAAATCAAAGCCTTTCAGTTCAAACCGGCCACAAAATTTGTGATCGTTCATGACCAAGATTCCCACGATTGCAAAACCCTGAAAGCCGATTTGTTAAAAATCTGTCAAAATGCTGGAAAATTAGATGTATCGATTCGGATTATTTGCCATGAACTTGAATCTTGGTTTCTCGGTGACCTAGCGGCCGTCGAAAAAGCCTATGCTCTCAAACCCAAGAGTCTCAGCAGCAAACAAGACCAGCGCAAATTCCGAGATCCGGATCAACTTAATTCTGCCAAACAAGAACTCAGAAAATTAGTTCGTGAATACTATCCGGCAACCCACGCTAAGGCGATCGCCCCCCATTTATCTCTAGCCGACAACAAATCTCATAGCTTTCAAGTTTTTCTGGCTGGCATCAGAAAACTCGTCAATGATAAACGAGAAGCGAATTGAACTTCCTATCTCTAGCAACATCAACGTTAACCGCGAATTTCGGGAGCCGATAGGGTCACGGTGGAGGAATCAGCGGCCAGCCAATCCAAGGGGAAGTTGTAAGCATTTCGTCATCGTTTAGGGAAATTGATGAGTGCTTTGGGTCAAGAGGCAGATCGGTTCTCCTGACGGGCTAGGTAGAGTTGGCGACTATAGTCAACGAGGCGGTTTTTGGCGGTGGCATAGGCGGCGGCTTCTTGGGGAATGAGGCGCAGGAGACGGTTGGCGGTGGCAAAGTTCCCCTGTTCGGCAAAGTGGGCCGCTTGTTGCAATAGCTCTTGAGCTTGCTTTTCTCGGGCGTGACGGTAGAGTCCTAAATGCTGTTGAGCCTCTGGGTAGGCATTGGTTTCTTGGGGAATTTGACGCAGATAGCCAATGGCTCCGGCAAAGTCCTCGGCATAGGCGAGAAATTTCGCCCGATAAAGCCAGTAGTCAGCCTGGGTGTTGCGTTTTTCTTGATATTCCAGCAGCTTGCTTTGGGCCAACTCACTGACTGGGGTATTCTCGGGAATCTTGTTGAGAAGGGTGATGGCGGAGGCAAAATCCCGTTTCTCGGCCCGATTGAAGGCCTGTTGTAGTATCTGTTGAGCTTTTTGGTCGTGGGAGGGTTGAGCGGAGGGGGTGACTGAGGAGGCGCTGACGGTGTTGGGGCGATCGCCACGCCGCTGGGGTTGCACGCGAGCCTGAACCTCTTGGGCGAAGCTGGTTAAATCCTGTTTCCATAACTCCAGTTCTTGTTGGGCCAGTTCTCCCCAAACTTCTGGGGCGACGGTACTCGGAGTTAGGACGAGATCAGGATCGACTTGGGCTAAGTCTTCGGGAAGGGGGGGAAACTCCCGATTGGATTCCGCTTGAAACAGTTGCTGGCCGTAATATTGACTGGCTAGAAGCACTGCCGTAATTCCGGCACTGGTTCCTAAGGCGTAACACCACGCGGGGGTCTTGTCTTCGTCTTGTTCCCCATTGATGACCATCTTTTTGGGCGCAGGGGGAAGGGGCAAATGTTCATGAACCAAGGCCCGCTTCGGTGGGGGTAAATAGGCCTGACGCACCAGGGGAAATGCTGGGTTGGCACAGGTTTGAGGCTGGGTTGAGGGGCTAAGGTCTGTCATAGGACTTAGAGGGTGACGGTCAACCGTGACGGCAAAATTCGCGGTTCCTCTAGGTACAGCCTCAGGGACTCTCAATCCGGATGGCCTGGATGGCTTCAACCTGCAAGTTTCTACGGAGTCTTCCGGGGTGGGGCGATGGGATGACAGATTTTCAGTCCCATCAAGATTTGTAAGGGGACGGCGATGGCGCTGGGATGGGTTTGGTAAAATTCCTCTAGGGTGAACGGGCGATCGCTCGCCGAAACCCGTTCTCTTGCAGTCTTTTCAACTTACTATCAATTATGGCAAATGCCCTTGCAAACGCCCCCGACGTCACCGCAGATCATTATGTGGTTCTCGGACTCGCGGTGTGTTTCCTCCAAGAAGATGGAGAGGTGCAACAGGTTCGCGTGATCGAACCGATTACCTCGTCATCCCTCGAAGCACTGCTCAAAGGCATTCCCACGTCTTATGAGTTGGCCTATGCCACGACGATTGGTGAGATTTTTGATGGGGAAACGTTTCAGGTTCCCGCTGTTTTCCCCGAGGATGCTCAGTTGGGGAATGACTTGACGGAGCGGATTATCGCCAGTACCCGCACCTATGCCAAACGCCCTGAGGCAACTCAGCATATTGGTGTGGGAACGACTTACCGCGAGTTTAATCACAGTTTGGAGCGTAAGCGCGTTCTGAATAGCGATCGCGTGGTGACGACTGACGATAACGTCAAACAACATCAATACACTCACGAGGTTCTCTAGTCGCCGCTTGGCTCTGAGCCGAAATCTCTTAGCCGAAATGCTCTTCGAGCAAGGCTGGGATTTCTTTGGGTTTGATGTTAGTGTACCGAGCTTTTTCGGGTAGAACCACCAGGTTTGGTGCAGATTTGCAGCGTTTGAGACAGCCGGTTCCTTGGACTTGGATGGAATCGGCCAGTCCCTGCTCGTCGAGGCTCTGTTTGAGGAGTTTACAGAGATCGGCGCCGGCCCGTTTACGACATTTGCCTTTTTGACAAACCAGAATTTTCCCGGCAGGCGCTTTGATGGCGTTGGCGGCTGGTGGGTTCTCTAAGGATTGAGGACCCTGGATCTCCAGGGCGGGACATGGGTCTCCAGATCCGGGCTTGCTGAGTTGCCGCAACCCTGGATGCGGTTGAATCTGTTTGGCTTTGCGTTTAACTTCGTTGTTTTTGGATTTGTATTTCTCAGTCCCTTGGACGGAAATCCAGGTTCCCAGTTCTAGGGTCCAGGGTTGCGATCGCAGGGAGGAGCTGAGTTTAATCCGGTGGGTCCCTTCGTCGTTGAGAAGGTTCAAGGCTTTGATTTGGCCCTTGCTATTACTGCTAACACCGAGGACTCGTCCGACAAGATGGAATTGGCGTTTAGGGGAACTCATGGCTTGACGTGAAGGTTTGGCTTGTTAGTGAGAATTGTAGTCAATTAAATTGGAGTTGACAAGGGTGATTCGTCTCAAATGCCGATTTTATGTGAGCCAAACCAACCGAGATATGGCGCATTTGGGAAGAAAACCGCCCAAGTTGGCGAATTTGCGTCTGTTTAATTTGTAATGATTTGCAATAAATGAGTCGTTAAATAGCAAAAGTTGGTCTGAATAGGACAAAAAACAGGGGATAAGAAGGCAAGAGGCAAGAGGCAAGAGGCAAGAGGCAAGAGGCAAGAGGCAAGAGGCAAGAGGCAAGAGGCAAGAGGCAAGAGGCAAGAGGCAAGAGGCAAGAGGCAAGAGGCAAGAGGCAAGAGATTCTCTTCCAACTCAAAATATCCTTCAGAGTGTCCTAAGGCAATCTTCGATTGCTAAAAAAACGGACCTGGGAGCAAGACCGCGATCCGTTTGCTTTGACCCCCAAGGCTTAGGACACAGTCTCCTCAGGGCGGGAGGTTAAGGGGGGGAAACCTTGAGGAAGGGGGTATCACTCATTTAGAGCTGTTTTCAGGGTACCGATGAAATCGGGATAAGAAATCGAGGCAGCCTGGGCATTGTAGAGATGACTGGGTCCCTGGGCCAGGAGGGCGGCGATCGCTAAACTCATGGCCACGCGGTGGTCATCATAGCTTTCTAAGTCAGCACCCTGGAGAGGAACCCCCCCAGTAATCTCCAGACCATCAGGACGTTCGCTGACTTTTGCACCGAGTTTCCCGAGTTCCCGGGCCATGGCCAAGAGGCGATCGCTTTCCTTCACTCGTAATTCCTCGGCATCGCGAATCACCGTGGTTCCCTCAGCCATGGTGGCCGCCACTGCCAGAATCGGCACTTCATCAATCAGGCGGGGAATCAAAGACCCCCCAATCTCACAGGCCTTGAGTTGAGAACTGCGGACTCGGATATCGGCGACGGGTTCTCCGGCAACTTCCCGTTGATTCTCTAGGGTGAGATCCGCCTCCATCTGTTGTAAGGCCTCTAAAATCCCGGTGCGGGTGGGATTCACCCCAACATTTTCCACCCGCAGATCCGAACCCGGGAGAATGGCAGCGGCGACTAACCAAAAGGCCGCTGAACTGATATCACCGGGAACCACGACAGATTGTCCCTTAAGAGTCGCCGGGCCCGTGACCGTGACGCGGTGACAACTCGGGTCAACCTGAATTTTGGCCCCAAAGGCTCGCAACATCCGTTCACTGTGATCTCGGGAGAGGGCCGGTTCGCTGACGCTGGTTTCCCCTTCCGTACTGAGTCCAGCCAGGAGAATGCAGGATTTCACTTGAGCCGAGGCGACGGGGGAGTGGTAATGAATGGGTTGGAGATGACGGCCGGAAATGGCGAGGGGGGCCAGTTGGCCAGCCTCTCGTCCCCAAATCTTGGCCCCCATTTGTTCGAGGGGGGTGACCACTCGGGACATGGGGCGCGATCGCAGGGACTTATCCCCAGTGACGGCAAAAAAGCGTCCGGGTTGGGAGGCTAACAGGCCTAACATGAGGCGCAGGGTGGTTCCTGAGTTGCCAGCATTGAGGACATCGTTCGGTTCTTGGAGATTGCCGATGCCCAAACCGCGAACGCGAACGGTTGGGCCCGAGAGATCAGAAATATCCGCCCCCATTTGCCGAAAACAGGCGGCGGTACTTTGGGGGTCCTCTCCGAGTAGTAGGCCTTCAATGGTTGTTTCCCCTTCGGCGATCGCCCCCAACATTAGGGATCGATGAGAAATGGATTTATCCCCAGGGACGTTAATCTTTCCCGATAGGGCAACCCCTGATGTTGGGGGAATAATAACTAAATCTTGACGTTCTTGATCGGTTTTGACTGTTACGATAGGGGAAGACATATCATCTACTAGAACAGCTAGGACAGTGGACTTATCTTAGCCCGTGGATGCTTCCCCTGATTGCCAATTTGCGTCCGTTCCTGAACTCTCTTGCTTTTCTCATGCTGACTCACCGCAAACCCGCCTGTCTGTCGCTGATTTCTACGGATCTTCCCCTTTGGTCTATGGTAGAAACCACGGCGACCCTTTATCAAAAAGACCAACATCGGTTTCATCTGCTGTTGAACGAGCCGGCAGTTCTCGGGTGGCAACCCCAGTGCAGCAGCAATGCGGATCGCGATGCGGAGCCTATCCCCACGCGTCTGCTGTGGTTTGAGATTTCTCCCTATCGGGCGATCGCCACCATGCAGGGACAAGGGGGATTAAGCTACCGTCACCTCTGGGAACGGGGGATGTATGGCATCAGCCGTTACTGGTTACGGGGTGAGGAACCCCACTCTCACAGTCAGATGCGGTTGCGCAACTACACAAGGCAACTGGAATTTTCCGGGGGGTCGCTTCCAGAACGTCTCCGCCTCGATTATGAACTTTGGTCAGGCCAACTCTCCCTGGGGCGCTATGTCCTCAATCTGGAAGTTCAGGGTTAAGGAGTGAATTGGGTTTCTGTCATTAAACTTTCTCCCATTAAGAGGATGACTGGAGTGAGAGGGGACGTAATCTGCCTGAGGTGACTCCATCCTGGAATTGACCTGAGAGGGTTTGGGCCAGGCTGGCATCCTTGAGTAATACCCCAGCTTCGATGTTTCTGCGATGGGCCGCTTCGGTGAAGTTAGCGGAGGTAATGAACACTCGTTCGTTGTCTGAAACGATACATTTAGCGTGGAGACAGGCTCTCTTATGAAAGTCGGTGGAGAGCGATCGCGGATCGTAGAACAGTTGCGGAAGTCGATCGCCGGGCCAACTCTTGCCGAAGCGGGTGGCAAAATCTGTAAGTAGGCGATCGCTGGCTCGGGTATCGCCAAAACGACGGGGAATGTTCAGATACACCTGGGCCTCTAGGTTGGGATGGTCATCCATCTGTTGTGCTAGGGGACTGAATAGCTCTTGCGCCTTTTGACCGTGATCCATGGCATAACTGGAGATGAGAATGGATTGACGGGTTGTTGTGAACAGGTCGCGCACCACGGCGCGGGTGTCTCGCATAAACTCTGGAGATTCCCCAGTCCAGACTAATTCTGAGCGATCGCGCATTGATTGGGTGTTCTGTCGTTCCTGGCTGACCAATCTGAGACCATAGGCGATATGCTCGGGAGCCATTCCCTGACTGTCTAGGCGTTGCAATTCCTCAATGACTGACTGATCGGCTTCTACACCGAGACTGGCGGATAACTTGACCTCAGAATAGGGGGGATGCAAACGCCCTGTTTCTAAGCTCAAGGCTAGGTCGAGTAAAGTGGGACGGCTCAGGTGCAACAAGGGTGAAGGGGGAACGGGCGACATGGGAGTTCGCGTTAAGAGTCCATTGGGAAGAAGGCGGTTTCGCTGTCGCTGACTGTGTTGACAACGAGGGCGCGATCGAGAAACTCATTGCGTTGTTCGCAGGAGGTTTCGGAAATGAGTAAACAGCCGTGACAGGCGGCACCATGGAGGAATCGTTCTTCGTGGGTGTCTGTGGGACGATGTTGGGAACAGATGGGGTCGTTGGAACAGAGTCTTCCTAGGTCTAGGGCGCGAAGCAAGTGCTGTTCAATGGACTTGCCCACTTCAATTAACCCCCCTAGGGTTCCTTCAGAGCCAGAACTGCCGGTATATAGGAGAATGCCATACCCTGAGTTCCCGCCATAAATTCGCTCCCGGATGGCACTGGAGGAATAGCCACAATCGAGGGAAATGGCAGTGATTAAAAGGTGGGAGAGGGAGTGCATTAAAATATAGGCAGACCCAGGAAATTTAACTTGGTCTCGGGGGATGTCCCGTCGTTTGCACCAGAGGTTAAATCCATTTCGTAATTGTTGGACTCGTCCTTTCACTGCCTCTCGATCTAACCAGCGTTCGATGGCATCTTGGTTAAAGTGAAGAAAAATTCCTTCTCCTTGGTTTTCAATGGCAGGAATCCAGCTAGTATCAATGTCTAACGGCGCTCGTTTTACTTTTAAATCGAGGTTATCTTCGGGTAATTCTCCGTCAAAGTCGGGAACTTGGGGTTCAAAGCGAGTGAACCCCACTTGCGCTCTGACTTCGCGCAGTCGGGGAATGAGGACAATGCGTTCGAGTTTATTTTCTAAGACCTTTGGGAGTGAACCGAGGGGACGGACATAGGCATAAAATTGGCTGTCTGGTTCGTCTGTTCCCACTTCATCGGCTGAAAGTAAGGTTTCAATTTCAGCTTGTTTAATGGTTTTGGTTGGCGGCGCTTCGCCTTTCTGTCGTCGCTGTACTTCGTTCCAAACTAACTTTAGATCGAACCCTTCTAATTGTTTTCTAATTCGCTTACTTTTGCTAAAGACTTTTAACTCTGCAAACTCTTCTGCTTCTTCTAAATCATCATAAACTGCGGTAACGGCATCCCGAAGTTTTTGGTCGGTTTCTGGCAGAGAAATGACACTGAGAACTTGGGAAAAATAGGCATTGCTTGCCGATCGCACCAATAAAGAATTCATTTCGGGTTGGTCTTCGGGATGAGGCTCGCGGGCAAATTTTCCAAGCCAGGGGCGATCGCCCTGACAATAGCCCAAAATTCCTTTCAAGAGGGCATTGGCAAGGGGGCGACGCTTTTGGCATTGCTCACAGCGGATGAAGATATTAGAAAAGTCATTCCCCGTTCCTCCTTCATCCAGCCAGAGTTGGGCCGGACAGTTACGACCACATTCGGGATTAACGAAACGATACCAGTCAATATCACTGAGATGACCATAGCGACAGGCTTGGACAAAGCGAACGGGAACCACAGAAAACTTCTTGCGCTTCTCGTTTTCATATTTGCCTTTCACCAGTCGTTTCCGAGGCAGGAGGGGGCGTGTCTGATAGGTTTTACCGGAGTTATCTCGGTAGGTTTGGTCAACTTGCGCCACCACCCAGTTAGGAAACTCAAATACGGGAATGCCGGTTTTGGGTTGATTGGGGTCAGATTCCGCTGCCGGGGGGGCGTAGAGTTTGATTTGGGGAACATTGAGGATTTCGGAAACTCGCTGGGCCAGACGAGGTTCTTCAATCGGATGGTTCTCGTAGCCCCGCCAATGGTTTAAACCACTAATGAGAACTGAGTGATCGGGTAAATCGACCATTGAACCCACCCCGAAGGTGGTGAGGAGTTGGCTTTGACGGAGTTCGCCGTGGGGATGGTTAGACATGGAAGAAGGCAATAGGGAACAGGCAACAGGCAATAGGTGGGAGAAGGCAATAGGCAATAGGCAATAGGTAGAAGAAGGCAATAGGCAATAGGCAATAGGCAATAGGCAATAGAAAAGACGTAGGGGCAATCCCTTGTGGTTGCCCTAGGGGTAGGGTGTGTTCCGGCTTGCAAGCTGTTTGGGCTTTGACCGATCAATGGTAACTTGCCGGAACGCACCGCCTCGGGAAGAGGCTGGTGGGACGGTGCTGGGTTAGAGGGTTTGGGAGTCTTCCGGTTTTATGAGCCAGAGGTTGACGGTGGGTTCGATGTCTCGGAGACTGCGTTGGGCGCGGAAGCGTTTTTCGTTGTGATTTAACTGTGGGACTTCGGGGTCGAGGAAATCGTAGAGTAACCGGGGTTGTCCGCCGATTTCTCGTTGGTATTGTAGGACTCCGATGTCTTGGGCGATCGCACTCCAGGCATCAAGAAGCTGGTGAACTCGTTTATTTAGGTCGGAACGTTGGGCTTCGGATTCGCTTTGGTTGGGGTAGAGTTGTTCGACTCGCTTAGCCAGGATACCGGCGACAAAATCAACGTTCGATCGCTCGTTTGGGAGGGCGGCGGCGCCTTCGGGTGGGGTTAGGGTTGTGTTCAATAGACGGGCTAGGGCGACGACGACGGCGGCTAAGCCTCGATCTAAGGCTCGGGGAGAGAAGGGGGTGACGCTGGTGGCTTCGACGGCGCGATAGAAGGATTCATGCCAGGTTTCAAAGCGTTCATAATGAGAGCGATCGCGCGGTCGATGGACGTTTAAGAGAGTGACGACTAATCCGGGTTGCTCGTCGTTGCGTCCGACGCGACTGGTGGCTTGGATATATTCGGCGGCGGTTTTGGGTTGACCTAATACGACCATGAGGCCGAGACGGGTGATATCTAAGCCGACGGAAATCATGTTGGTGGCGATCGCCACGTCCACATGCTCTTTGTCGTGGAACGGTAGGCCGAGGCGTCGTTTGGTTTCTGAGACCTCGTTGGTTTTGACCCGAGAGGTCAGTTCTAGGGGTTCGTTGGCAATTTTGCGATCGCGGAAGGGTGTGTCTGTCTCGTTTACTCGCCGACGCTGACTATAGTTGGCTAAACGGGCGTTAACTTCATCGGCAATGATGCGACGACTTCCCCCCAACTCCCGGAGAGAGTTGAAATAGCCTAACAGGGTCATATAGGGATCGGCGGGGTTATTGGGGTTTTTCTTGCCCCCGGCGGCTTGCCACTGCTGTTGTGCTGCGGCCATTAGGGCCAGGTAAGTTCGCAGTAAGACGACTTTTAGGCTGCGTCCCTGGGCGGCGATACCCAAGTAGAGGCGGGGATTGCGCTCCTGGGCGGGAACGGTGCGGGCAAAGAAGACATCTCGTCGGTCTAAACCTGGCGGCGGAAAGACATCCACGTGGGAACGGGCGAAGAGTTGCCGGATTTGTTGTTCGGCGCGGCGTACTGTCGCAGTTGAGGCAATAATTTTGGGAGGTATACTCTCGTCATCGCCGTTGCTGCGGCTAGACAGGGCCTCGATCGCCGTCTCGTAGAGTCCCACTAGGGTTCCTAAGGGGCCGGAGATGAGGTGTAATTCGTCTTGGATGATTAAATCCGGTGGCGGTAGGGACTGAGGGAGCCGTTGACCTGGGGGATGGGAATCGGCGGCGCTGTAAAAGCCCTGGCCGGGTTTGTAATGACTCACTCGACCAAAGAGGGCGGCGGTTTGTCCAACCCAGGGGAGGTTGGCGAATTTATCGACGGTGGCGATGAGGAAACTGGGCAGATGACGATAGATTTGCTCGTCTACGGCAACGATGGGTAGGGGGTTGTCGCCGTGAAAGACGCATTGAGGCTGACGGTTGCGGTGTCGTTTGCGGTTGGTGCAGTTGATGCGTAGTTCTTGGGGATTGGCCTCGTTGGGATGGAGATGGAAGGATTCGGCGGTGAATTTGCTGCCACACCAGGGACAGTTTTCTAGGGGAATGGGGGAGGGTTTATGGCGGCTGTTGTTTTTAAAGGCGATGGTTTTGCTGCGGGCGCTGTCGGAGTTGTTGTCTCCTTTGCGACCCATGCGGTTGGGAGTGGCACTCATTCCCACCCATAGGCCAATTTCAAAGGGGTGTTGCCCCCATTTCTCGGGGTCTTTCTGTCGTTCGAGTTCTAGGGCGCAAATGAGGGTGGCGGCCCGTCCGAGTTGGTCGAGGGTGAGCAGGCGTAGGGTATAGCGCATTAGAACGCTGACCCCGGCGGAGGTAATTCCGGGGTGATGCAGTCGTCGTAATAGGAGAGTGAAGGCGGCGAGTCCTAGATAGGCTTCAGTTTTTCCGCCGCCGGTGGGGAAAAAGAGGAGGTCAACGACTTGGCGATCGCTGTGGTTGGGGTCGATGATACCTCGTAGGTTGGTGAGGATGAAGGCCAGTTGGAAGGGTCGCCATTGGGGGGTGGGACAGTCTTCGGGGAGGCGATCGCCGTCATGGCTGAACCGTTGACGCAGGGCCCGGGCGATGACGCGGTTGGCGAGGCGGAAGGCGTCGAAAACTTGGGGGTCACTGAGGCTATCTAGGCCGGCTTGGATGCGATGACAAACGACTTGGGCGCGATCGAGGAGGTCTTGGGCGACGTCTTGACGGTTTTTGGGGTTGAGGTGGGAGATTTGTTGTCGTTGCTGGTCGAGCCACTGCTGATAGGCTTGGGGCAGGTTGGCTAGGGCGTGTTGGAGGTGGGAGGCTTCCTCATATTCGGCGATCGCCTCCATCTCCAGTTCAACGTCGGCGAGGCTGGGGGCTTCGACTTTTTCGACGACGCCAATGGGAATCCAAGTGGTGCGAACGTCGTGACAGGTGTTTTCGGTGAGAGTGGCGGTGGCGGAGACGTTATGACCGACGGCATATTCATAGACATCGCGATAATGTAGGTCGGCGATGCGGAGGTCGCGATCGTGGCTGTTTTGACCGCTGCTGTCGGGCCGTGGGACGAAGGGGTGAGGACTGCGGACGGTGAGTTGGGTTTGGAAGGCGTAGGCTAAATCTTGTTCTGGGGCGCTTTTGGCTTGGCGCTGGTTGACGAGAAAGAGGGAGACGGACTGGGCGGCTTGGTGATCTCCATCGATGCTGAGGCGGATGGGTTGAACGGAGAGAACCAGTTGTAAGCCGTTGCTGTCGGGGATTGGGGTTTGGGATTTGCGATCGCGGCGGGTTGCGGAGGCGGCGTCGGTTTGGGGAAGGGTGAGGGTTAATTCGGCTTGTTTGGGGATGCGTCGCCAGGAGGGGGGGGTCTCGTCTGCGTCGGCGCTGGGGGAGTCTCCGGTGTCGTAGGGGAAATAGTCGCCCCAGTTCACTTCCACGGTTAGCTGATTGACTTCCGGGGCAACGAGGACGGTTAGGCCCATGGAGGAGGGGAAGTAGGCTTTACGAGCGGAGGCGGCCTCGGGTTCGGTGTTATCGTCGTTGCGGGGATGTTCGGAGAGTTCGGTAAATTCGTCGTCGGCGGTGGGGTCGCTGCGATCGCTGAGACCGGCTTCGTAGGGGACGAGAAATCCGGTGAGATACCAGCGGGAGGGGGATTCGTCTTTGAGGATTTCTTGCGATCGCTCCTCGTCTTCTGGGGAGGGGCCAATTAAATCAAGCTGCAATGCCTTGATGAGGTGTTGTCGGACTTCGGCGGAGGTTTTGGGGGGCATAGGAAAAAGAATAGGCAACAGGCAATAGGCAATAGGGGTAGGGGCGTACCCTTGTGGTCGCCCTCAGCAATAAATGGGGTTATACAACAATTTGGGGCTTGGCTTGAGGAGCTGGAAACCTGATGGGACGCGCTGGCTGTGTCATTGGGGCTTCGCATGATTTAATATAACAGCGTGGCCCGAAGGATGGCTAGGCTGGCTTTGAATAGTAGAAGTCCAGTGGCGGATTGGGATACCTAAGTATTTTCACTTAGGTCAATATTGATATGACGGAACGAATTCAGATTGAAAACTTTGCTGGGATTACCAGTTTTGAGATTGAAATCCGAAAAATTAATATCTTGATTGGCCCCCAGGCAACCGGCAAAAGTGTGGTTGTTAAACTTTTGTTTTTCTTTAAATCTTTTGTTGGTGAAATTTTATCTGCTGGTCTAAATAAGCAATATAAACGAGACTTTGATAAAGGAATTGAAAAGCAGTTTTTATTGTATTTTCCACCAGAAGGTTGGGGTAAACTACCTTTTAAAATAAATTACTGGCTTTATGATGAGGGTTTTGAGGAGTCTATTTCCATCTCTGGTAAACTTGGAGAAAGCTCTAGCCGTTCACGAGTCAAACTTGATATTCAATACTCTGATTTTTATAAGAAATCTCTAACTAAAGTGAGAAATTACCGCAAAAGTATTGAGGAAGCGGTTTCTCAAGATAATGAGGCTCGTCGGATGTTATTTGTCTTCAGTCAGGTTCGAGAGATGCTGATGAAGCAGGTTCTGGACTCTCTTACGTCTGAGGCAAGATTTGAGCAAATTTTTATCCCCGCTGGCCGGTCTTTCTTTGCCCATATTGGAGAGAATATATTTTCTCTTCTCTCGGAGAATGAATCAATTGACCCATTTTTAATTGAGTTTGGCTCCTATTATGAGCGCATGAAATCGCGATCGTCCTTTAGATTGGCGCAACGTTCTGAGTCTGAGGAGTCTTACCAATCTTTGAGAAAAGCGATCGCGCAACTTAATCAAGCCATTCTTTGCGGTCAATATAAGCGACAAAATAAAAAGGACTATATTGAAATGCAGGACGGACGGCGAGTTAAGTTATCTAACTCATCGTCCGGTCAACAAGAGACGCTGCCTATTACGATAATTTTGGAAAATCTTCCGGCAATTTACAACCGGGGTAGTTATGGCCACTCGATTTATTTGGAAGAACCCGAAGCTCATTTATTCCCTGCAGCTCAGCGGGAGGTTGTGAACTTAATTGCAACAGTTTACAACGCCAATCCTGAGCGGTTGCAATTTTTCATCACAACCCATAGTCCTTATATTTTAACGGCATTCAATAATTTAATCCAAGCTGAGTTGGTGTCTCGGAATCTCTCGGAAGAGAAATTGAAAAATTTGCAGGATATTGTACCCTCGTCTCGACATTTACGATATGAAGATGTTTCAGTCTATAGTTTGTCGAGGGAGGGATGTAAGCCAATTATGTCAGAGGACACGAATTTAATTGATGCCAATGTCATTGATGATATCTCAAATGACCTGGCTGTTGAGTTCGATGATATTTTAGAGGTTGGTCAATACTTGTGTCCGGTGTCTTGACAGAACTGTTTGTCAAAAAAAGCTACTTTCCAAAATTTATATGAAATTTTCCTCCTCAGTTTCACTCCTTTCACTTTAAAGATAAACTTTATGACATGTTTGGGCGACAGAACATTTCCAAACTACAAGTAGCCCTTAAGTTAGTCGTGCCTCCACGGTTAAGCACAGTCCAATCACGCCCAGTACGATAAGCAATGATAGGATCTAGAGGATAACCTTTCACTATTTCCTCCACAACCTTATGAGGATTTTCCCCAAAAAATAACCCCGACATTACCTGACTTTGAGAATCAACTATAGATCTCAAGTAATAAGGATTATTCAATTCACTAAGATATACTCTGAAATAGCCGCTGGAACCAAAATACTCATTGCTACTAACGTACTGACAGTTATTGAAGATTTCCTTGGGAGTTAAGTAACCGATAACTTTTCCCATCCTGAAATCTTCGTCAATTACTACAAAAATAATTAGATCCTGTGCGCGTTCTCCTCTCAAACAACCTTCACTTACATTCCACCAGTCTCTCGATTTTCCAGATTCTATCTGAAACGCTTTAATATCTAGCTTCAGAGTTTGACTACCATTGGGATTAAGCAACAGGGTGTCATGGGAGAAGTCATATTCATCACCGTCTTCATGCGGTTTTAGATCGACCCTAGATACGGGCAAACAGCATTCACCAGCCCACCCGGCAAATACAAACTCTCCACATTTTCCAATCCAGGCATTATAGCTATTATTTGGAAAAGTTTTTTGAGACCACGTTAAAGCAACTTTCTTATCCTCTTTAAAAATTAACACTGTTTCATTACTAACGACGTTTTCAGTAATGAATTTTGACCAAAACTTTTGATCCAGTTCTCGGTCATAGTCTCTAGATGAAAATCTTAAATACGCATACATTTTTGCAACATATGCCAATTCTTCAAGATTTGGTTCACCTTTCACCTGAAAAGCTTTTGCAAATGCTGAAAAAAAGTTTTGATATCCTTGATACTGTTCAAATAGTGCCAAAACTTCAACTTCTAAAACAGGTGTTAAAGCACTTTCAACCTTACGAACTGTGAAATTAGGACAGGTGATTTCATAATTAAAGTCACTCTTTTCAGGTAGCCAGTAGTCATCATCTAACGGTGACCAAACATAGTTTCGGCCTTGTGCCTTAGCTTTTTGTAATGTCTCTTCTAAAATATTGGCTGTGATCCGGAATGCTTCACAGTTCGAAGCGGTTGAAAAGTTGCCTGTTAGTTCTTCCATTTTCAGTTTCCTCAAATACAATTACTTTGGCTTCTTAACAGGAAGATTGATTACGTGCTTGATTGGTTACAAAGGTCTTTCAGATTCATTTTACCGTTGATTATCTTTATCGTCAAACCCTCGGATAACTGGAATATTGGAAGGTTTACCGAGTACATCCATCGGCGGGTAATGAAAAGAAATACCCTGGTTTCCAGCACTATAACCAGGAATAACTAACTGGTTTCCTCCCTGGGCAGTATAGTGCTTCCGAAATTCGCAACTCGCTCCGGTTGACTTGTTTTCAATCATTGAAAGTAGTGACAAGCAAGGAAACTTATCAGCACCTTTATTATTTATCCTGAAATTTTGTATTTTGCTGGCCAGAGGGGAGAAAGTTTTAGTGATTAATCCAGTAATACTATCACGCTGCTCACCAGCATAGGTGACTATATTGAAAGGTGTTAATTTTACTAAAGCACAAGCAGCATCGATGATTTCAAGGGCAGCATTAGTCCCCATGTAGAGAATAACTACATGGTTTCTCATGGTTTTGACTGCATCTCCGTCACTATTAATAAGGAATGTGATCGCATTATTGAAATACCCTGAGTTAATTAATCTCATCGCCTCAGTTGCTAGGGCCACATTGTTTTGAACTGGTGCATATCTCCCAAAATCCTCAGGCTCCATAGGGATTTTCAAGGTAAACTCAGCAAGTTTGGGGGACTGCGAAGCTAAGGACTGAACTTGCTTTGCAGCCATACTGTAAACGGTCATGCTGACCTGGTTTAAACGGCTGGTTAGTGCGAAAGGAGGCTCGTTACTATGTATTTGATCAGTTTCTAATAACCATTCTTGAATAGCGCAGATTAGTCCAGAAGATCCTTCGGATAAATAAACATCAATAAGGTACGGATAATCTGGTTCTACTTCCAGTCTAAATTCTTGATCGGATCTAAAAGAACCAGGCTTCCCAAAATTTGGGTCTAAATCTTTGCGGCGCTTAGCTTCGCCCATGAGGTTATACTCCTAGAATCAATATTTGGAAATAAGCTGTGAACTTGAAATCTATAGGCTCGAAATTAACTGCTAACTGCTCTTTCTTCCTCCAGATTACGTAAAAACTCGTACTCAACAACATCTACGTTTAAAAAAATATGTATTTCACACAGCATAGTATAACAGACTTGATGATTCCAGAAAGTAACAATTTGTTGTTTTATGTTAACTTTTTGTTAAAAAACGGAAATTTTAGGATTTGAGGGGTTGTCTTTTGTCTTAGCATTTCCTCAGTTACGGGATTTGCTGGACTGTTTCTTCAGTTTCCCTACGGTGACTTCCGCTTCGTCGCGTTTCTGGCTTAAGTTCAGCAGAGAGTCCGGGACTTCGTTGTGGGTGGCTTCGGAACAACCGCCAGGGGGGTTATTCGCTTGATCCAAATCACTCGGAAGGTCGGCACAAAGCTATTGTGTTTCAATCTGCCTTGGGCATTGGGTTAGAAGAAGCTGAGGAACTACGGGTTGCTCTGCGCCAAGCTCTCAAAGCTCAAGACGCTGTCCCCACTAAATACAATATTTACGGGCAGAAATATCAGATCGACTTTGAAATGACGCGGGACAGTAGAAGTGCCATCATTAGAAGTATCTGGATTATTAGGCAAAATGAAGACTTCCCACGGCTCATCACCTGTTACATTCCCTAGTCCCCAGGAGAACACCGAATGAAACTTTTAGATGTAGTTGCCCTAACGGAAAATTTACCTGACTTCAATCTTCATAAGGGCCAAGTCGGTACGATTATTGAAGTTTATGAACCCGATGTATTTGAAGTCGAATTTGTTGACCTTCAGGGTAAAACCTACGCTTTAGAGACGTTAAGGGTCAATCAATTGATGCAACTTCACTATCAACCACTTCCTCAAACGGCTTGAAGCATCAAAAAGCTGATCTAGGACTTCTTCCCCTTGACTGCCTCGTTTACGTTTGAAGTTGAGTTTGTACCCATTCTCTCATGATTCGGCGAGTTGCGAGTCGTCCCTCTTGGCGATGACGATTGAGGATTTTGGGAATCTCGCGGATGGAAATTTGCGGGAAGATGGAACTGGTTTCTGAGATGGAATAGCTGTCCTCGTTGAGTTGGTAAATCGTCAGTTGTCCCTGGTCAATGTCGTAGTTCCAAATCTCGGGGATGCCAAGTCTTGCGTAAATGGGACGTCGATTCAGGGATTTATTGGTTAAATCGATTTCTAAGGCTAAGTCGGGAGGTGGGTCCTGTTCGAGATTGAAGCGAGATAGTCCGCGAATTCGTGATTCGTTTTGGAAGTAGAAGCAATTGTCAGGTTCGACGCCGGCGAGTTGGGTTTCTCGCTTCCAGGTGGTTGAACCTAAACAGTCGTATTCAAGGTTTAGGATTTCGGCAATATCTTTAATGACCTCACTTATTTTGTCCTTATGTCGTTCGTGTTCGGGAAGTGGGGTCATAATTTCTAGGGTGCTAAAATCGTAGGCGACACGCGCACTGCGATGTTCTCCAAGGGTCTGAAGCAGTGTTTCAAATTGTTGCCAGTTTAGGTTGTGCAGAACAACTCGATCGCAGTGAGAACGTGTTTTTACAGCCATTGTCCGATTTCAATCGTTTATGAACGTTATGACCTGTTGCTTCAACTCCTAATCTCCGTTCAAATCCAAACCGGGAATTGGCAGAGTTGAGGAGGTGTCTTTTGTCTTAGGGTTTCCTCGTTTACGAGATTTGCTGGACTTTTTCTTGGGTTTCCCTGCGGCGACTTCGGCTTCGTAGCGTTCCTGGTTTAAGTTCAGCAGACGGGCCAGGACTTCGTTGTGGGTGGCTTCAGACCAACGGTAACGCCAGGGAAGTTTGCGGCGAGAACTGCGAACTTGGGAGTCGAAGGCTAGGGCCTCTTCGGGATGGGGGAAGAATAGGTCGCCGCTGAGGACTCGCTCTTGAACGGCTGCGGGGAAGTCCTCTGGGTTCCCGTCAAGGTAGTCTAAGACGAATCCACAGTCAGTGTTGAGGTCGTCCCACCCGTAGGCGGTGAGGACGGCTTGGTCCATGGCTTGGTGCAGTTCTCGCAGTTTCTCGATGTCGGGGTCGGTTTCGTTGGGGTCGTGGAAGCGGTTATAGGTGTCGGTTAAGCCTTGGTCGTTCTTTATCATTAATTCGGCTCGGTAGTTGTAGTAGGTTTCGCCGATGGCTTCTAGGGTGGGGTCGCTTTCCCAGTTTTTGGGGAATGGGAAGGTTTCAAAACCGTCTGAGGGGGTGTAGCGAAGGTCATCTTTCATCGATGAACCGAAAAATCTTGCCCAGATTTCGTGAAAGCGTGATTGAAGGGTACAAAATGCGGAATAGCTTGATAGAGGAAATACTACTAAAGATTCTGAATAAACCATTTTGCTAGGCAAGAAAGCAAACGAGCCATGTTGACCAACACGAGAGATAACTAACACCCGATCGCACTGGGCGATCGCTTTAAATAATGCAGGTGTAGTTTCCCCAAAACGCCACCAGTATCTTGCTCGAATTTCTCGTTTTTGTGCTAGTCTCTGTGGCTTAACTTTCTCCTCAACAATCGCCATCAACTTAGGATATTCTCTCGCCTCCTCCTCCATCATCTCACCAAAGTTAATCACATAACGATGATGCTTATGAGTGGGGCTAGAATTGACCTCAGATCCACCAATATAAGGAAAAATAACCTCAGCATTTTTAGGATTTTGCTCAATCAGACGGTGCATCTCAGCGATGGGAGTTGCATCGGAATTTGTATCATCAAAGGTAAATCCCATCCCTAAAACATAACTACCAATAAAACTCTTTCCTGCATTCTCCTGTAGCGGCTTAGGGTCATCGTTTCCACCTTTATCAAATAAAAAAGCAGTGATTTTCTCAACTGGGCGACCGTCCAGTACAATTTCGAGTTTCGGATACATCAATCAATCCTCCTGTTTATAACTTTTGAATTGATGGAAATTCCCTGGAGAAGTTCTTGGCGATTGACTAACATGGTCTAAAATTATCCTTTAAAAATATGAACGATGCTCACCACTACCGCCGCAACACCCGGCCAGCGATAGCGCCGCGTGGCATTATAAATCGTACCGCCATGATTACAAATAAACCGTAAACCCGTATTTCGAGTATCTCCTTGGGCGATGGTATTGGTGGCAATCAGCCCAAAACTTCCCCCTTTACGAACTAACGTAAACGCTCGCCGGAAGAAATGGGCCACAACATCAGAATTTCCATGGGATTCGGGATGCACTGTTTTTAACCAATCCAAATAGCCCTCTGGATTGCCATTAATTAAAGTATTTTTCCCAGCAAACGGAGGATTCCCAACAATGGCATCAAACCCCGGATTCTCGCGGTCAAACACTTCAGGAAACTCCACCTCCCAATAAAAGGGCTGAATCGGCCGAGATTTCTCCGCCAAGCTGCGAGATATCTGCAAAACTGGCGACTCCTCCAGACTCATCTCGGGAGTAGAACGCCACTGACGCACCGCCTCCCCATACTCCTGGTACCGTTGCTTCTGTTGTGTTTTGCTTCCCCCCTCAAAGAACGCCGCCAGCTTCACATTCCCCACCAGCTTGGCATCTTGTAACGCCGCTTCCGCCTCTTGGAACTGTCGCGACTTCGTCTCAGCGTCCTCATCACTGCGGGTATCATAGCCCTGAATCTGAGCGCGATAGTCCTTAGCGCGGCGCACCTGCTGCCGGAGATACTTAAACAGCGGTAAATCTTGGGTGACATCCTGACCAAAACTGCCAATTTCTGACTGAGTTAACCCCACCAAAGAATCCCCACATTTCAGGGCATGGTCAACAAAGGTAAAGGGATAATCCTTGGCCAACGTCACCAACCACAGAGACAACTTGGCCAAATTCACCGCAAAGGGGTTCTTATCCACCCCATATAAACAGCGTTGCGCCACTAAGCGCCGAGCATAGAGTAACGGTTCGACGGCATCGGGTAAATCCTGGGGCATTCCCTGAATCTCCCAGGCGTTCACCAACTTTTGCGCCAGTTGACGACAGGCTTCTACCAAAAACGCCGCTGAACCCATGGCAAAATCACAGAGTTTCAAGTCTAAAATCTGCTCCGCCGTCGGCTGGGGACCCAACTGTTGCCAAATGGGGCGTAAGGTCGTCTCCACCAGCGGCTGGGTCAACCTGCGGGGGGTATAGTGAGACCCACTGCGGCGACGTTCTTCTCCTGGTTGCAAGTATAAACTCCCTGGGGGTAGGGTGTTGGGGGTGCGACGGGAGACGCGACGCTCCAAAGCCGCCACAATCTCCTCAACGGTTTGGGCGGTTTTCAAGGCTTTCAACCCTTTCCCCGTCACGTTACAGTCGGCGTTATCTTTAAGATATTTGCTGCGTTCCTTGCCCTTCAACCCCAGAAGCGCCTCTAAATCTACCACGACATCTTTGGGATTAAGGGCGATCGCCGCTCCCTGGGCCAGTTCAATCTCATAGCCCATAATGGCTTCATAGACTGAGCCAATTTGCTCGACATCCAAGGCGCGGTAGGAAATTCGTTCTCCATCGAGTAATAACAGTTTGTCCAACATCCGAAACACCACCCCATCGGGAATGCGGGGCAGCCGGGGGCTGGAGTTGGCGGAGTCAAACAGTCGTCCTTCTAAAAAGGGATATTCCTCGGGGTCAAACAATTGCCCATGACGAGCGGGTAAATAGTCTTCCGTGGCCCCACCGCCGTCATAGACAAGGCGAAAGAGACTCAATAGCCAAGGCCAAGCTCCATAACGCTGTTCCATAGTATCGGGATAGTTGCCCACATCCTGGGTCAGTTTGCTATAGAGGCCCAAGACGGAGTAATGACGCTGATACACCGCATCGCCAGGCATAACCCCCCGTTCTTCAGAGTAGAGGAGGAAGACCAGGCGCATCAATGTGGTCACCAAGCCACCATAGAGATGTTGGGGGTTGGTTTTCCCGAGGTGACGCAGGGGATGACCCGCCATTTCCACATCCGCCTGTTGGAAGCCCCGCAACAGCTCCCAGAGGGCATCGAGAACCTGTTCCGCCAGGCGTTCAGAGACTTCATTTTGATAGTGGCGACTGGCTTCGAGTAAGCGGGGTAAACGGTAAGCGGTGGGAGCGGTAAAGAGGCGATCGCTCCCCAACAAGACCCACAGCGCCCCCAAAATCGAGCGTCCTGCCACCTCGGCCATGGCGGAGAGGGGAAACGTCAAATAGCCCGAGGACTCCCCTGGCGGGGCATAGACCAGGCGCAAATGGGTTTCAGTCCACAACAGACCGATGGGAATCTTGGTTCCCCGCAACAGTCGCTCAAACTTCTCCTGGGGGGTGGCGTGCCAGGGTTCTTCGTCGGACTGGCTATCTAAGGCTCGTCCCTTCTCCAGACATTGCACCAACATCACCCAGCCATCCCCTTCATCGGGGGCTTGTGGCACCGCATAGGTGGGGCGCAGGGTTTCCCCATAATCAGCTAGAACCACTTCCAAGTCCGCCGGAGGGTCGAGCAAATCCTGGTCTGGCATCCACTCCAAGAGCGTCTCCACGAAATTGGCGAAGGACTCGGCCGAGTTCTGGGAGGGAGCCTCCTGCTGCTGATTGAGGAAGTTTTGCAGTTGTTGTTGCCGTTCCACCACCCGCGCGCGATCGATAATCACGCCAGCATTGACGAGGGCTGTGGCCGAGACCACTAAGCCAACGGGTTGCAAAAATCCTAACCATTCTCGGTGTTGGTTGAGTTGTTGGATGGTTTGTTTGTCGGGCATTATTGTGGAGGGAACAGGGAATAGGGAATAGGGAATAGGTTATTCTTTATTTAACTACTGACTCCCCATAAATAGACTAACCCGACGGGTTCTAGGCGATTGGCTTTGATTTCGTAGCTGGCACGGATGCGGGCGGGTTCGCGCTCTAATTCCTCTTCGAGTTGTACCAGTCGGCGCATCCAATAGCGGCGATCGGCTTCGAGTTGGGACTGTTCGGGTTTGGAGAGGGTTTTTAGGTCGAGTTCAAGTTGCTGAACGGAGGTGGCACTCTCTAATTGTCCGTTGACTTCTTGTTCCCGTTTGCGAATCCGCTCCTGTTGGCGTTTGAGGAGGTCTCGCATCTGCCGACTTTCTCGCTGGCCTCGGTCTTTGAGGGCTGCGGCGGCTTCGGCTTCTAGGGCGACGGCTTGCTCGTTTAGGTGGGGGAGTAACTGTTCAATATCTGTGGCAACAGCGGGCGTTAGACGCTCCTTTAATCCCTGGGAAATTTGCCGCAGACGGGGGGAGACTAACGCCGTCTCTAAGTCCCTTAAGGCATCCTTTTGACGGTGTGGGTCGAGGGGTCGGAGTTGCGATCGCCCTCGGGATTGGGGGTCAGTCCATTCGGCGGTTACGGCAATCACTTCGTCATGGAGACGGCTGGCGCGATCGCCGTAGAGGGACAGGCGACCGAGTAACATGACTTTAGGCACTGGGTCGTCGGATAAACAGATACAGGCGCGATTGAGTTCGTCATAGACAAATCCCTGGGCGGTGAATCGTCCTAATAATCGCTGCACAACCCGATGTTCGAGGTGCAAGTGAACTTTGGACTCATCTAATAAGCCGGGGTCTCGGAACACCACGGGACGCACTTGGGTCTCTTTGCGCCATTCCCATAAAGACTGACCTGAGGGGCGAGGTTCCCGTAAACTATCTAAGGTTTCGGCCCAAGTGGCGTCGCCGGTTAACTCACTCAGTTGCGGAAATTGCCAGGGAGCCTGTTCGGGGTTTTGGGCGGCCTGTTCCGGGTTGAGGGGGGTCAAGGGCGAGGCCCCGAGGAGTTCTAAGGCGGCGGACAGGGTTTCCCGAAACTGTTGGGCATCGAGTCCTAACCATTGTTGGGCATCTCGTAACAGGTTCTGGAGAGTCTGTTCCTGTTGGCGTAATTGGGCGACTTCGGGTCGGACGACGTCGAGTTCTTCGCGAATACTGCCGAGATGTCGTTGGGTTCTCTCATCGCGCTGGTCCACCTCGTCTAAGGCTAAACGAAGTTGATCGCCGTGATCAATGCCGTCATCGAACAGTTCGCTGATATTTTTCTCAACGACGGGGGAGAGACTGCCCAATTCACTAATAATGGTGTCCGTTTTGCGAACTAAGACATCTAGCACTCGGTCTTCGGCCCGTTGGGGAAGCGTAAAGTAGTAACAGCGCACCAGGGGGGCCCGTTGCAGTTTGCGATCGATGCGACCGTTGCGTTGTTCCATGCGGCTGGGGTTCCAGGGAATATCAAAATGGAACAAATCGGCACAGTAGTTTTGTAGGTTTATCCCCTCCCGTGCCGCATCAGTGGCGATGAGAATCCGTAGGGGATGGTCACTGGGTGGGGCGTTGAAGGCTCGTTTAATGGCTTCGCGGCGATCGTCTCCCATGCCACCATGAAAGCTGCCAATACGGGCGTTTTCTTGGCTGGAACCGGCAATGGCCTGCTGTAGTTGTTGTTCGAGATAGCGTTTAGTGTCGGTATATTCGGTAAAGATTAACAGACGGCGATCGCCCCAGGTCGCCCCAGTTTCTCCCAAGTTGGGACAGAGGTTTTCCTGAATCCAAGCGATGAGTCGTTTGATGCGGGCATCGGGCTGATGACGAGCGCGGTTAGCAATCTCTGTCATGCGATTGAGCAAGTTCTGCTCCTCCTCCGTGATGCCCCCCTCATCGGCTTGACTGGCGGCGGTCATTTGGGCGTTTTCTTCGGCTTCCACCTCCGCTTCCGAGAGTTCGGCGCGATCGTCCTCAGCCCCCACCGACTCCCGCAGCAGTGCAAAATTAGGCCGGTTTTGACTAGGACTGAGCGTAGTCGAAGTCCTCCGCTGTTGTTGACGTTCTAGGGCTTGACGATGCACATTGAGGGTGCGGGCAAAGGCTTCAATGGACGAGAGAAGACGTTTCTGGAGGGAGGTCACCACCAGCATTGAGGTTCGCCGTTGAGATTTCGGTCGGTCTTTCAGCCGCTGTTCCCGAGCCTCTCGATAGTCTTTAAGCAGCCGAGATAGCAGCAGTTCTGGGGCATCTCTGGGGAGTCCGTCAATGGAGAGGGGAATCACCTCTCGTTGAGGAAAATCGCGATCGCCAATTTCCCGTAAATCCCGTTTCAGTCGTCGCACCATGACCGAATCGAGAAGTTTCTTACTCTTGACGGGAACCCCACGACAGAATCGTTGCGGGTCTAGCATTTCCAGGAGAGCGGCAAAACTGTTGGAATGCCCATTGTGTGGGGTTGCTGACAGGAACAGTTTATGCTCAAAGCGGGGGGCAACATCGCGCACCGTTTGAGTCAGTTGCGAGTCGATGGCATACTGACTGGCACTGGCGGGAGCTGCGTTATGGGCTTCATCTAGGATGAGCATCGACCCAGTATTGAAGTCTCCTAACCAATCTCGCAGGGGTGCGGCGTAGGTTTCATCCCGCAACAGGGCATGAGAGATAATAAAGCGGGTATGAGTTGTCCAGGGGTTGATATGATAGCCTCGCTCACTGCGTTTGCTCATCACAAACTGGCGATCGAACACCATAAATGTGAGTCCAAAGCGGTTTTCCATCTCCTCTTGCCATTGGCGAACTACGGAGGGAGGACAAGCAATCACCACCCGCTGAATTTTCTGCCGCAGCAACATCTCCCGCAAAATCAGGCCAGCTTCGATGGTTTTTCCCAGTCCCACATCATCGGCAATGAATAAGCCAATCCGGGGCATTTGTAAGGCCTTGCGGAGCGGTTCTAGCTGGTAAGCTTTGACCTGGATTCCGGCGCGATAGGGGGCTTGAAAGAGGTTATCTTTGGTGGAGGTGACACAGTTCCAACGCAGGGTATGTAGGTAAGCGGAAAAGTAGCGAGGATTATCGAACCCCCGTGAGGCGAGGCTATCCCAGGCGGCTTTCCCCAGAACCTGTGCATCGAGTTCCCGTTCCCAAAAGACTTCGAGTTCTTCCCCTTGAGCGTCGTCATCCACACAAACGAGACGTACTTGGGTATCTCCCCCAGGAAATTGAGGCGGTTCAACCTGTTCAATGAGATATTGGCGGGAGCGAACTTGGGCAATGGAACCGATGGGAATCATGGGGCAACCTTAGGGGGAAGCGAAGAGGAAAATGAGGTAAAGAGGAGATAGGACTGTCGAGTCTCATCTTATATCCTAGCCCCCAACAGCAAAAGCGCCCCCCGGAGGAGGCGCTGCGGATTTAAGTAGATTGTTGGAGTTCATCGAGAAGCGCTGGGCGATCGCGGTACAGTTTGACACGACCATCGCGATAGACTTTGGCGATAAAGGGAGCGTCCTGCTGTCTCACCTGTTGTTGGATTCGAGTCATCGCCGCCATAAAGGCATTCGCCATCTCGTCACCGGTTAGGTTCTGGGACGTTAGGGCAAACATCCGAATATTGTAGGTAGCAACCGTTAGGCGTTCGATGGTGTTGCGGCTGATACGAGCATCTTTCGTCAGGACAACCCAACCCCGTTGTCCCACAATTGGCAGCCAGTCGACATCGAGGGCGTTTTGCGGAAAATGGTCATCATGGAGGGCGATCGTTAGGCCATGTTGTTGCAATGTTCGCGCTAGTTTCCGACCGAGGCATCGGTCAATATAAAAAATAATGGGGTCAATGGGAACCGGTGGAGTCATACCACGGCAGGAAGTTCACAACGAATGGCCTCTTCAATCCAAGCCAGATCGCAGTTGTAATCCTCTGCCAAATCTTGCAGGGTTTCCCCGGCGCGGTAGCGATCCACTACAACGTCCGTGGGAACCCCAATTTCAGGAAGTGCAAGGCGACCGAAGGCAATTCGCGGGTCGAAGGCAAGGATTTTGGGACTTTGCTCTTCGAGAGTTCGGGTAAAGGGATAAAGTCGGAATGCTAAACCGCGATCGTTCCATTCGATGCGATCAAGATGTAAGTCTAAAGCCGCTCGCAGGGCCAGTTGTCCATTCTGACTGACGTTGAGCAGGTGGCCACAGCCTTCAATAAATAAGTTGATGCCATCGGTGAGAAAGCGATGACTCACGAGGGGATGGGGTTGGTCAAATTGGGTTTGTAGGTAGTCAAGAGCGGTGCGGACATTGGCCAGGTCAATTTTATGTTGGCTTCGCAAGGCGCGGAGGATATGGATTTCTAATAGGTTAATGAAGCTGAGACGTTGGGGGCGAACCTGGGGAGGCTCGATGATAGGTTGAAAGGTTCTTGTCCCATTTTGGCTTGGATATTGTCTGCCTTTAACCCAGGTGCGAATTGTAGCTTCGGGAATCCTCAAGTAGTGAGCAGCTTGAGGGATGCTGTAGTTTGGGAGCTGTTCAAGCTTATTTAGGTTGAATGCTAACGTTGAGTTCATATAGCAATAGCAGGGATGGATAGGACAGAAACTACGTAGGGGCAATCCCTTGTGGTTGCCCTTTTCCGGCAAAGATTGTCCTAAGCGAACCTTCACTTGCTATATATAGCAAAAGTTGGTCTGAATCGGACAAAAAAACTGGGGAAAAGAAGGCAAGAGAAAAGACGTAGGGGCGTACCCTTGTGGTCGCCCGAGGCAAGAGGCAAGAGAAAAGACGTAGGGGCGTACCCTTGTGGTCGCCCGAGGCAGGAGATTCTCTTCCAACTCAGAGTATCCTTGCTGAGTGTCCTAAGGTAATCTTCGATTGCTATAGCACTTGAGAATTAACGATGAATCATTAACGACAGAAAAACGTTGTTCTCATCCTACAGAATAGCCCCAACAGCAAAAGCGCCCCCCGCAGGAGGCGCTTGAGTTCTTAGCTAGAGAGAGAGGGGTCTAGCCGTTAATCGAAGGCGCTTCAGTGGCTGCCAAGTCGAGGGGGAAGTTGTGAGCATTACGCTCGTGCATCACTTCCATACCGAGGTTGGCGCGGTTAATCACATCGGCCCAGGTGTTGATGACACGACCTTGGCTATCCAACACGGACTGGTTGAAGTTAAACCCGTTGAGGTTGAACGCCATGGTGCTGACACCAAGAGCGGTGAACCAGATTCCGACTACCGGCCATGCACCTAAGAAGAAGTGCAGAGAGCGGCTGTTGTTGAAAGACGCATATTGGAAGATCAAGCGACCGAAGTAGCCGTGAGCGGCAACAATGTTGTAGGTCTCTTCTTCTTGACCGAATTTGTAACCGTAGTTCTGAGACTCGCTCTCGGTGGTTTCACGAACCAAGGAGGAGGTCACCAGAGAACCGTGCATTGCGGAGAACAGAGCACCGCCGAAGACACCAGCCACACCAAGCATATGGAAGGGGTGCATCAGGATGTTGTGCTCAGCTTGGAACACTAACATGAAGTTGAAGGTTCCCGAGATGCCAAGAGGCATTCCATCGGAGAAAGAACCTTGACCGATGGGGTAAATCAGAAAGACGGCGCTAGCTGCGGCAACAGGTGCGGAGTAAGCGACGCAAATCCAGGGACGCATTCCGAGACGGAAAGACAGTTCCCATTCACGACCCATGTAACAGAAGACGCCGATGAGGAAGTGGAAGATCACGAGCTGGTAAGGACCGCCGTTGTAAAGCCACTCGTCGAGGCTAGCTGCTTCCCAGATGGGATAGAGGTGAAGTCCGATCGCATTAGAAGACGGAACTACGGCACCGGAGATGATGTTGTTTCCGTAGAGCAGAGAACCAGCCACCGGTTCGCGGATGCCATCGATGTCCACGGGGGGAGCGGCGATGAAGGCGATGATGAAGCAGGTGGTGGCGGTTAGCAGGGTCGGGATCATCAGAACGCCGAACCAGCCGATGTAAAGCCGGTTGTCGGTGCTGGTGACCCAACTGCAAAACCGTTCCCAAAGGGAGGCGGATTGCTGTTGTTGGAGTGTGGTTGTCATAATCAAATGATTGCTGTGTAACTACAAAAGCTGTAGTTGGGTGGATATGATTGGTATGAATCTGGTACTACCTTAACGACTTTGTAACGCTTTGTAAAGAGATTTAACAAAAGAATAAATGATGATAGTTATAGGTTTTACTTATGTTTGCGGCTAAGGCGGTGTTACCCAGCAACCTCTCTAGTCACAGACAATAACGAGAGTTGTGGTTTCACCATTAGAACGGCGGCCAATCACCAAGCGTCCGGTGAGAATGTCTTGGTCATGCATTTCATAGATGCGCAAATCAGTGACATCGGGGTCATCGAAGGCGATCGCCAGTTTTTGGCAGGCGATGCTATGATCGCCGCTGTTCAGTGGCTCGAGGAAGTTCTCCAAGATCTTCTCATAAATGTCATAAACTGCTTCAAACTCCTTGACAATGTTGCTAACTTGCCCTATGGGGCGGCGATAAAGGAGAATCCATCCCCCTAGCCAATCCTCTTGTTTGGAGGTAAACCACTTGGGGCCAACAAAGTCACGCTGATGACGGAGTGCGACTTGTTCGAGGTCAGCGTCGGGATCTAGGATGTCATAGAACACCGCTGACCCTAATAGATTTCCATAGTCCTGGCCGTAGAGGGCGATTAAATCACTGACGTATTGGGGAAGTTGAGGGGATGTACTCATGTTTAATGAAGTCAAGGTAGCAACCCATTAGAATTTAATCGAGTGAAGACAATTGGTTGATTCCTGATTTTTTAACTTTAAGGGAGTGATTCACTCAAGGCTTCTCGAATCACCTGATCACTCACACCTCGCCGCTTCAAACTGGCAATAAACGGTGAAGCCTCAAAATTTCGTGATTCTAGAAAATACAAAGTCTGCTCACTAAGTTCTGGCAAGGCGATCGCCTCGATTTTTTCTTCATAGACTTCTACCAAGGTCACTAGGATTTCCAACTTATCACCCTCCGGTGTCCCCAAGGGAGCATCAAACAAGCTTTCTATTTCTAACAACGCTTGCTCGTAATCAGCCTCTGTTTTAATTGGTTTTAAATTCAACATAAATCGACCTCCTTAAATTGTTGTAGAATCGATACGATCATACTCAGCATGAGTCCCTATAAAGCGAATAAAAATGATTCCAATGTCATAACGGATATGGACGATTAAACGATAATCGTTACCCTTTATATTGAAGACCACCCGATTGTTAGCAATAATACTTGCATTTGCATAAATCTGCTTAATATCCTTTGGACTCTGCCAGTTCATCCGAACCACATCATGAAACCACGCTTTTAACGGCTGTTCTGCATCGGCGTGATTTTCCCAAAACTCCCGCAACCGTCGTCGTGCAATGACCCTCATTGAAAAGACTCCTCCACCACTGGATATATCCAAGACCTAATCGAGGCGAATTAACTGAGCTTGAGACTCATCTGTCAACACATAGAGATGGCCATCGGGGCCTTCGCGGACATCCCGAACTCGTTGACCAATTTCGATCGCCCGTTGGTCGACCACCTCACCCGAGTCATCTAACTGAATATGATGAACAGATTGGGAGACTAAGCCGCCAGCAAAGAGATCGCCATTGTATACCGTGAGTCCTGAGGGGGCGATCGCCGGTGTCCAAACAATATGGGGGTCAACCATATCAGGATGGGTTCGGCGATCGGAAATCGGGCCTCCTGTATATTCCTCACTATGCGTCACCAGGGGCCAGCCATAATTCTCTCCCCCTTTAATCTGATTCAACTCATCGCCACCCCGGGCCCCATGTTCCGTAGACCAAACCTCCCCAGTTTGGGAATCCAACGCTAACCCCTGGATATTGCGATGGCCATAACTCCAAATTGCGGGGTCACTCTCCCCATCATTAACCCAGGGATTATCCTCAGGAATTGAACCATCGTCGTTAAGGCGAACAATGGTTCCCAAATGACTCTCGCGATTTTGGGCCTGTAAACGAATTAACTCTCCCTCCAGTTCAACGGGGGGATTTCCCCCATCACCAATACTCACCAGTAGGGTTTCATCGGGAAGCCAAACCATGCGGGACCCAAAATGTTGTCCTTCAGGTTTTGGGGGAGTGGCAGTAAAAATAACCTCGACATTCTCTAAACGGTTGTCCTGTAACTCGCCTCGCGCCACTTGCACCTGATTCGCATCGGGAGTGCCATCGGCATAGGTGAAGTAAAGTAGCGAGTTCTCCTCAAAGCGGGGATGCACGGCAATATCGAGTAATCCCCCCTGATTAATCGCTAAGACATCAGGAACCCCTGAGACTGGGTTGGGATCTAAGACGCCGTCGCGGACGAGGCGTAAGCGTCCGGGCCGTTCGGTAATCAGCAGGGTTCCATCAGGTAGCCAGTCGAGTCCCCAGGGATGTTCTAAATCTTCAATGATTGTAGTGTGTTGCCAATCTCGGTCTAAAGGGAGAGATTTGGCAGACTCAGGGGAGGGAGAGTCTCCAGTTGGGGGTTCCACCCGATTAGCCGTATCAGTGGTGGTGTCGGTGGTGGTGTCGCCTGGAGAGTCCACCGTTGTTGGTGTGGAACAGCCGCTGATCAGTAGCAACGCCAATACCGAGCTTGCTAACCCTCCAGTCACTGGGGTCAGAGGTTGAATCTTAAGTCTCATGGGGTTAGTTGCTCCCAGTTACGTCGTAACATCCATCTATTACCATAGTAAGGAGATTAACCCCCACTGGAGACAGTCCTATGACTTGGCGAGGCTCAAACACCCCACTCGATCGCATCCTAGCCTGTGTCATCTACCTCTTACCCCTGCTAGAATCAGTCCGTTATGGCGGCTATATTTTCAATCTCTTGCCGCTGCTGGCTACCTTGATTTTAGTTCCCCTCTCTCCCTTGCTACGTTTCTACCAGGGAATCCTACAAGCGTTTCCGTTTGCTGGCTTGATTATTTTCTTCGCTTTGCTGCTGCTGGTAGTTCGCAATACCAATCTCAGTCACTTTCTGCGCTTCAATGCCATGCAGTCTATAATCCTCAAGATTGCTCTCTCGTTGGTGGCGATCGTCAGCCAACTTCTGGGACTGCCTCTGCATAGCGCCGCGATGTCGGGGAATCTTTTGGCGATCGTTTTGGCGAATATGCTGTTTTTGGCGTTCTTTGGTGGCTCTCTCTACGCCATTATTCAGGCAGCTTTGGGACGCTATCCTGATCTCCCCGTGGTTTCGGATGCGGCGTATCGTCAGGTACAGCGCTGATCTCCGATAGGATGGAGAGAGATTGACATCAATCCAAAATCATCCATTTTTGATTGTTTTATGAACAGCCCCTCTAATTTTAGCTGGCGCGATCGCCTCGGCGCGGCCGTCGTCTATTTGGTTCCGTTGATGGAAGGTCTCAACTTTGGCAGCTTTCTGTTTCGCCAATTTCCCATCCTCCAGGTTCTCTTTATCCCCCTGATTCCGGTCATCCAACTCTATAATGCCATCCCCTTCGGACGGCTGATCCTCTTCTTTGTCCTCTTCTTTGCGGTGGTTCGCAATGATAGTCTCAGCCGCTTTGTCCGCTTTAACGGGATGCAGGCGGTTCTGCTGACGATTATCCTCTCGATTAGTAGCCTCATCTTGAGTCTATTCGGATCTGGCTTACAATCCGGCGCACCATTGCTGCTGGAAACTCTCGTCAATACCCTATTCTTAGCAACGATCGCCGCTGTTGGCTTTAGTCTGGTGCAATGTCTGCGGGGAGAATATCCCGAACTTCCGGGAATCTCTGATGCAGCCAATTCTCAGGTCTTTTAGGCTGACGCTGAGATGTCCAGTAGGGGAGTCGGCTTGGGAATCACCGGATTCTCCAAGGCACCGATTCCCTCGATTTCCACACGCACGCGATCGCCTACCTGCAAGGGGCCGACTCCTTTCGGCGTTCCGGTGAGAATCACATCTCCCGGTAACAAGGTCATAATCCCCGAGATATAGGACACCAACTCATCGGGAGAATGAACCATCCGCTCAAGTTTAGCGGATTGGCGAGGTTTCCCCTCGTCGTTAACAAAGGTTTGCAGTTTGGCCCCTGGATTAATTTCTCGCACCACCCAGGGCCCGAGGGGACAAAAGCTGTTAAAGCCTTTTCCTCTTGTCCAGAGGCGATCGCGCCGTTGCAAATCCCGCGCCGTGACATCATTGGCAATGGTATATCCCCAGATATAGTCACCCGCCCGTTCCGGGGAACAGTCCTGACAGGTTTCGCCAATCACTAAGGCCAACTCACCCTCATAGTCCACTTGCTGAGACTGGGGGGGATAGATGATGGCGGTATCATGACCCACAATCGTGGTGGGAGGCTTGAGAAACAACAGAGGTTCTTCAGGGACCTCCGCCGCCATCTCCTCAGCATGATCCCGGTAATTTCTGCCCACGGCAATGATTTTCGAGGGCGCACAGGGGGCCAGAAGTTCATAGGTCTCTGCCGCGCAGCTCATCTCTGTCGGCTTTCCATTCAACCAGGGTGGGGCATCGAAGATCTTGACACTGCGGTCAACCTGCAACGAGCCATAATAAATTCGTCCTTCAGCCGTGCGGACGCGGATATATCGCTGTGCCATAGCTATCGTCGATTTTAGGGGCAATTATACTGCCTCAAGGAGTTATTTCAAGCCAGCCCCGAGCCATTATGGGGATGCTCAATGGGAAAAAACAGTTTATACTAGAAGACTGACCTTTTGCCGTTATCCTGGTACAGAAGGTTAAAGCCAAAATAGCCAACTTTTGCACAGATGATTAAACTTCGACTCAAACGCCTCGGTAAAAAAAGAGAAGCCAGTTATCGGATTGTGGCCATGGAGAGTTCCTCCCGTCGCGATGGCCGTCCTCTGCAAGAACTCGGGTTCTACAACCCCCGTAGCGGCGAGACGCGCCTCGACAGTCAAGAACTGCTCAAATGGCTTAACAATGGCGCACAACCGACAGATACCGTTCGCGACATCCTCCGTCGAGCTAATCTCGTTGGCCCCAAACCCGGAACTCCCGTCGGAACCCCGGCTGCAACCCCCGCTGCATCAACTGAAGCTGCACCCAGCGAAACGGAAGTCACGGAAGCTGAACCCACGGAAGCTGAACCCAGCGAAGCTAGCGCCTAATCGCGGCGGTTATCCCAAAATTCCTCGGCTAGGCTCGGTTTTTTTCAAGTTAGACCCTAACACCATGCTGAAAATGGCTCTAAACTAGAATTAAGCCGAGTCTCTGTTTTGATTCCCTGCTCAGCCAGTAAAAAGTCACATCAAATAGGACTTTCAAGACAAGCAGGGTTTTAAACTTAGAAAGACTTTTGCAAATAAAATCTGCATATTTTGAAGTGTCCATAAGAGTTGTCCATTGTTAATTGCTAAACATCTATCCCTAGGATATGACCCCGCGACTCACCATTGATCTCCACAGTCCTGAATGCGCCCTCGCCTTGGTGGGACAGCAGGAAGTCAATCTCAAAACCCTAGCGCAGCAAACCGGCGCTACGTTAGTCTTACGGGGTCAGGAACTGTTTGTCACAGGAACCGATACTCAAACCGGACGCTGCGAACAACTGATTCACATCCTCGCGCCGATTTGGAAAGTTGCCAAGCCGGTGGCTGATGTGGATATTAACACAGCCATCCATGCCCTGGATACAGGGCGACAGGACGAACTCAAGGATTTACGAGATGATATTCTCACCCGCACCCGTCGCGGTGAGGATATTCGCGCCAAAACCTTTCGTCAACGTCAATATGTCAAAGCCGTTCGCAACCATGATTTAACCTTTTGCATTGGCCCAGCGGGAACGGGAAAAACCTATCTGGCGGCGATGTTGGCGGTGCAGGCGTTACTCGACAAACGCTATGAACGGCTAATTTTGACTCGTCCGGCGGTGGAAGCGGGGGAACGGTTGGGATTCCTTCCGGGAGATTTGCAGCAAAAGGTGAGTCCTTTTTTGCGTCCGCTGTATGATGCTCTCTATGAACTCATCGATGCTGAGAAGATTCCCGATTTGATGGAACGGGGAATTGTGGAAGTCGCCCCCATCGCCTATATGCGCGGACGAACCCTCAATAATGCCTTTGTGATTCTCGATGAAGCTCAGAATACCACATCGGCTCAGATGAAGATGGTTCTGACTCGTTTGGGCTTTAATTCCCGGATGGTGGTGACAGGAGATGTCACCCAGACGGATTTACCCTCAACTCAGATGTCCGGGTTACAGGTGGCCCAGAAGATTCTCAAAAATGTTGATGGTATTGCCTTTTGCCAGTTGACGGCGGCGGATGTGGTGCGTCATTCTCTGGTTCAGAAGATTGTTATGGCCTATGAGAAGCATGAGAAGAAAGGCAGTAGGGGATAGGCAAGAGGCAAGAGGCAAGAGGCAAGAGGCAAAAGAAAAGACGTAGGGGCGTACCGCAAGTGGCGCGCCCTCTTCTGGCAGTAGGCAGTAGGCAAGAGGTTTTGGTGAAGCAACGTTTGGATACGCTGTTGGTGGAGCGACAACTTTGTTCGTCGCGTCAGTTGGCGCAACGCTGGATTCGGGCTGGGGAGGTGCGGGTGAATCAGCAGTTGGTGGATAAGCCGGGAACTGCTGTGGCGGTGGATGCGGAGATTTCTGTGAAACCGCGATCGCCCTTTGTGTCTCGGGGTGGGGAAAAGCTGGATAAGGCGTTACAGGTGTTTCCCATCTCGGTGGAAAATCGGGTTTGTCTCGATGGCGGGATTTCCACCGGCGGCTTTACCGACTGTCTGTTGCAACGCGGGGCGCAACGGGTCTATGGGGTGGATGTGGGCTATGGCCAGGTGGATTGGAAGTTGCGCCAGGATGAGCGGGTGATTCTTAAGGAACGGACGAATTTACGCTATCTCACCCCGGAGCAATTGTATCAAGGGGATGACCCGCGCCCAGATTTAGCGGTGGCGGATGTTTCGTTTATTTCTCTGGCCAAGGTGTTGCCGGCGATTTGGAATTTGTTGGTATCGCCTCGGGAAACTCTGGTTTTGGTGAAGCCTCAGTTCGAGGTGGGGCGATCGCGCGTTGGCAAAAAAGGGGTTGTCCGCAATCTCGGCGATCGCGCGGATGCCATTGTTCAAGTTCGGGATGCGGCGAGAAACCTGGGTTGGTGCGATCGCGGCCTCGTCACCTCCCCCATCCAAGGACCGGCGGGCAATGTGGAATATCTCCTCTGGCTCCATGAACAGGGAACCCCTCAACTAGACAATGCCACGATTCAAACAACTGTCCAAGGAAAGTCTACCCCATGAAAGCCCTATGAAAGCCCTAGTCATTGCCGGAACTCGTAGTGGCGTCGGCAAAACATCGTTATCTCTGGGAATTATGGCCGCGTTGCGTCGTCGAGGGCTGCGAATCCAGTCCTTTAAAGTCGGGCCGGATTTCATCGATCCTGGACATCATCGCCTGGCGACGGGCCGCATTTCCCACAATTTAGATGGCTGGATGTTATCAAAAGCTGACAATTTAGCCCTATTTCGCAAATATAGCCGCGATTGTGATGTGGCGATTATTGAAGGAGTCATGGGGGTTTTTGATGGTTATGGGGCCACGTCTGAGGCGGGAAGTACCGCTCAAATCGCCAAGTGGCTGGGGGTTCCGGTGTTGCTGGTGGTGGATGCGTCGCGGATGTCTCGTAGTGTGGCGGCGTTAGTCTCGGGATATATGCACTTTGATGCCGATTTGTCAATTACGGGAATTGCCCTAAATAAAGTCGGTAATACCCGCAATATATATCGTACTACAAGCCAATTAAGCCGCTTGGGAGAGGCCATCGCCTCGGTAACCTCGATTCCCATCTGGGGAGAAATTCCTAAAAACAGCTTCCCAGAAATCCCCTCGCGTCATCTGGGATTATGGCTGGCCCAGGAGGATAATCTGGGAGATTCCTATATTGAGGTGTTGGCCGAGGCCACGGAACGCTATCTGGATTTGGATGCTTTATTGGCGAGTTTGCCCGATTGGCAGGGAGAGTTAGCGGTTGAGGAGACTCTTCCGGGGAGTTTGCCTCAAAAACCGTCAAAAACGTCATCGCCGAGGATTGCGATCGCCCGCGATGCGGCCTTTTGTTTCTACTATGAGGAAAATCTCAATCTGTTGCGAGAAGCCGGTGCAACCTTGATTGAGGTGTCGCCCCTACGAGATGAGTTTCCCCAGGAGATTGACGGCTTTTATTTCGGTGGCGGCTATCCAGAACTACATGGGGAACGCCTGAGTCAGAATCAAGGGTTTTTAGCCGGATTACAGCAGTTTGCGGCGAACAATCGTCCTATTTATGGGGAATGTGGCGGCTTGATTTATCTGTCTCAGGGAATTGAGGTCAAAGACGTTCGTTATCCCTTTGCGGGAATTTTTCCCTTTTGGACCCGATTGGGCGATCGCCCCAACCTAGGCTACACGAAAATCGAAACCACGGGCAATCATCCTTTCTGCCAAGCGCCTCTGAGGGTTAACGGCCATCGCTTCCATTATTCTCAACTGATTCCCGAGACGGTTCCTCCCGAGATTCCCACCTGTTATCAGGCCCACAGTTGGCGTATTGGAGACTTTCCCGAAGGCTATGTGTTGGGAAATAGTCTCGCCAGCTATGTTCATTTACATTTTCGTAGTAACCCGGAGTTTGCCCAACAGTTTGTTAAGGCTTGTGGAGGAGGTGAACTAGGGGCGATCGTATCGTGTAGTTTCTAAATTTGCGATCGCCCTCGGAGATTATTACTCTACCTCATTATCAGATGAAAGCGATCGCAGTCCTCGTTGTAAAACCGTGAGGTGTTGAGCCAAAGCGTCGGCTTCCTCCCAACTCACCTGTTCAATCATCCGACTTAAAACCTCCTCCAATTTAATGAACGTTTGGGTTTGCAAGATATTAGCGATATCTCGCCCTAGTAAATAGACATGGGAATCTATATAGTTCAGTTCCTCATTTGCTAGTTTCTCGTATAATTCAGAATAAACACGGTCATCATCCTCATATCGACTCAATATAAAATCTAGATCTTCTAAATCTTTATCCACATCCATTCCGCGATCATCCCAAGCAAACATCTTCAACACCACTAATCCTGGAATATCTACTACCTTAACGTCCCGATCATTAATCTTTGCTAAAGTAGCTTGTGAAAAGCTTTCTGAAAATCCTGACACATTCATGACGCGATCGCTCTCTTTCCATAATATGTCTTGTTCAGGTTCAGCAATGTTACCAAAAGGTATTAGATCGACTTCAGTATTCGTATCTCGATAAATCAACTTATGCTCAGACTGAGTTTTCTCAAATTTTGCCGACTCTCCTTCCGTAAGCTCCCGTACAAGAGAACTATAATCATCCCAGCTTTCCAGAGAGACAGCCATATCCCAATCTTTAGTTTTACGTCCTTCCCCAAACTTAGAATAAAAAACAAGTTGCATCGCTCCAGCCCCGACAATCATAGCGGGTAAATTCAGTTTCTGTAAAACAAAAAATAAATCTCTTAATAAATTCTGATCAGCTTGACTTATCTGCATCTAAAATCACCTTTATTGAACCTCAAAACGTAAATATTTATCGTAAAGTCGTTGCGCCGTTTCCCGCAGACGACTGTTCCCGTGGTACATCAACTCTGCATGAATGAGTAACGGGTTTACAAAAGTCGTCTGTTCAATCCCATCAGCATTTAAATCCCTATCAGACATCCCAAATTCCCGTAAAAACGTAATCGAACCCTCATCACTGGGTTTAACCCTCAAATCGAGAGCTAACCTTCTAAAATTGCAATCTTGGGGGAGATGGAGTGTTCCCCCAATTGGCTGAAGATAGTCCGTCAGCATACCCGCCGCTAACTCTCCGCCAATTCGACAACCATATTGAGCGGCAATCTCTAGTAATTGAGGTTGTATATCAGAAAAAGCCCGTTGGTTAATGGGGTTAAAGCATCCTACTAGTAATTCCGAACGCAATTGTTCCGAATAACCCAATTCCCACCGCTCTAGCAGTTTAAGTGAGGTCTGAATTTTATAGCAAACTTGTAAATCTCCATCTAACTTAAAGCGAATATATCCCAGCTTTTGAAGCTTGCTTAAACTCTGCTTTAATGTCTTTAAACTAACCCCTGAATAACTCGCTAGTTTATCCAGTGACTCTCCCGCTGGATGAGAGAGTAACCCATACATCACTTTCAAAGTAGCTGTTGTAATTTGTAACGACTGTGAATCTGCCGACTTCCCAGTTTTGCGTAAGGGTTGATGGAATACCAATATATAGAGTCCAGGTCGATTCAAATAAACCTGGCCTTTCACATCTACAAACTCAATATTTTTTGCGACCAATTCCTTAGCCACAAAATTGGATAAGCCTTCCGTAATGAGGAGAGGACACTCTCCTGGTTGAAGCCGTTTTTGTAACTTTAATAGAAACTCAGGGACGATTTCAAGCCAATCTTGGCTGAGTCTGGGTTTTAGTTCACAAACATACTCATTTCTCGCCTTACCTATCCCAATTATCAACTTTCCATCGGCGAGAACGGATGGGGAATCATAGGGTTCAGCAGTCAACTCAACCTCAAGATGAGGCAAACTTTCAAGATAGTGAATACATTTTTGCAAAAGTGGGGCTTTCGGAGATATCACCGGGTTGACTCAAGATGAACGTTAACTCAGGGGTGCGTTCCAACGAAGTCAACCATGGTGAATAAACCCAACAGATGAAACAACGCCGGAACACACCCCAAATTATAGGGGTTGGCGACTACTCCCCAGTCACCGACAAACCATCCACCCAGATGCGAGGACAAACCCCACCCGGCGTTACCTCAGCTTCCGGTTCCACATAAATAATGGACTTGAGAACCTCGCGGATATCCCCCGCCACCGTAGCCGAATCCACACTCACCTTCTCACCTTTATTGATTAACCAACCATCAAACGGCAGAGAAAACGACCCTTGCAACGCATTCACCCCAGCGTGTAACGCACTCAAATCATCAATAAAAACCACATTCTCCTCAGTCTCTAAAGAATAGGTCTGTTCCGGTTGCGACGCCGCAAAAATATGATAAAAGTCAGGACTAATCGTAACTTTTGCACCCATATTCGCATGGCCCGTCGGTTGCACGTTCATCCGTTTCGCCGTTCCCGCACTGTGGAGAAATCCCGTCAAAACACCCGCCTCAATCAAGGGAACCCGGCGCGTCGGCGTACCTTCGCCATCGAAGTAACTCGATGTGGGATTATCCCCGTGAAGAGCATCATTAAACACCGACAACAGCGGCGACGCTACTGGGGTTCCCAGGGAGTCTAGCTTCGATAAACTGCGGTTGTCGAGAATGCTTTGAGCGTTATAGAGATTAGAAAAGGCGTTAATCAGACTCAAAAAGGCTTCCGGGGAGAAAACAACCCGATATTTACCGGTTTTGACTTTCTCATAGTTGAGGTGAGAAATGGTTTTCTCCGCCGCTTCTTTCAAGCAGCCTTCAAAGTCCAGATGATTGACTCCCACATCCACCTTATACGCGCCCGCAGAACGGGGTTTCTTGCCCTCTTGTTCCGTTTTGCTGTAGAGGTACACCGAAGCCACAGAATGGGCTTCATGACGCTGTGCGCCCTGGCTATTGAGGTAGAAGCGAGACAGATCCCGCTGGGCTAAACCATTATAAGGAACACTGGCGATCGCCGGATGAGCATCCAGTAACTGTTTCTCCAAATCCACCAACCGCTCAATCAGTTCCGTCACGTCCGTTGGCGGAACCTGAACTGTCTTCAAGTTCTCAATGGGTTTGGTGGCTTCGGGACTAAAATCAGGAACATGGTCTTTGGCCCCAAATTCACTGGCTTCAGCAGCAGTTTTTAACGCCAACTCCAACCCCTTGGCATTGCTATCTGTCGTCGAAGCAATCCCCACAGTGTTGTTGTCATTCCAGACACGCACCGTCACACTAGAACGATTGGAGGCTTTCACTTGTTTCGGTTCGCCGCGATCGACTTGAACACTGGTTTCATCAACACTAGAACCAGAGATGTCATATTTACGGATACCGATTTTTTGGGCAATCTCTTGAACTTGGTTAGAAAGGCTTTGAATGTCTGTCATAGAATCGTTTGAACTGAATCAGTTGATAGGTTTAACTGGCTGGTAATAGCAGGTTGATGGGTTAAAAGTTCTAAATCCTTAACCCTCAAACAAAATTGAATCGAGGTTAATTAAAACGTCAGGGAAAGACACCAATCTCAGGGAATCACCCCGTTCTAAGGTTTGATATTCCCGATAGCGTCCATTGTCAGGATGGCGATAGCATTCGAGTTGATGGGTTAAGGCGTTAATGAGCCAGACTTCAGGGATTGCAGCAGCGGCGTAACGGGGTAGTTTTTCACTGCGATCGCTCTCCAAACTGCTCTCGGCCACTTCAATCACCAGATAGACATCAGCGGCTTGTGGAAGTCCAGAAAAATACTGGTCTTGCCGAGGTTTCAACAAACTAACATCCGGTTCAGGTTCCGATAAATCATTGAGAATAATCGGATTTTGAACATTAACAATGGTCATCTCTGAACCCAACAATCTCATAAAATGGTTGGCAATCTTCGTTACATAAGCCGCATGTCGTCTGCCGATTGGACTCATTTTCAAAATTTCCCCATCTATCAACTCTAGCCGTTCATCAGGGTGAAGAATCCCCAACTCAGCCATTTTGTGATAGTCCTTGACGGTGAACTTCCAGGTGGTCAATCCCATGACGTCCCCTCCTTAATATGCGTCTGAGCGAGAGTTTTAACGACCGCCAACGGTGATAGAATCCACTTTGATGTGAGGTTGTCCCACGGTGACATAAACACTGCCACTAATGGAACCACAGAACCCCGGCGCGAGTTCCACATCTTTGGAACACATAGAAATTTTATTCATGATTTCCGTGGCTTCCCCGATGAGAATTGCCCCTTTCAAGGGTTTAGTGATTTTGCCATTTTCAATCAAATAGGCTTCATCCACACCGAAGTTAAATTCCCCAGTTGGGCCAACACTACCGCCGCCCATTTTCTTGCAATAAATGCCCTTCTCAACGGACGCAAACAAGTCTTCCACCTCATACTCACCAGGAGCAATGTAGGTATTACGCATCCGGGAGGCTGCGGCGTGGGTGTAGCCCTGACGGCGACCGCTTCCGGTGCGAGGATGTCCCGTGCGCATAGAACCGGCTCGGTCAGAAATGAAGTTTTTGAGGATGCCATTTTCAATCAACAAAGTGCGTTGAACGGGCATTCCCTCATCATCCATATCTAGGGTTCCAAACTCTCCTTTCGAGAGTCCTTCATCCCAGGCGGTGAGATTTTCATGGGCAATTTTCTCACCTTTCTTGTTTAAGAAGGGGGTCGTTTCCCGCTCAATTTGCGTGGTTTCCAGGAGATGGCCACAGGCTTCATGGAAAATCACGCCACCAAAGGAGTTGGCCATGATAATCGGGTACTGTCCCGACTCCACATAATCGGCGTAGAGCATAGTTCCGGCGGCTTCGGAGACTTCCTCAGCGGTGCGATCGTAGTTCCAGTCCCGCAGGAAACTGGGGTTACTGCTATCGCCAATCCGTTGACTAATGGAAGAGCGGTTCTCGCCATCGGCACAGAGGAGACTATAGCCGACGGATTGCGTCAGGCGAATATCACGGGCAAACACCCCATCACTGGCGGCCACGAGAACTTCCTGCCAATCGCGGAAATAGGCGGCGCGACGGGATTGGACATGTTTAGCTTTCTGGTTAATGCAGTCATTGGCCGCCAGCAGGACATCGCTCATTTCCCGCATAGAACTACAGTCGGCCAGCCAGCCTTCTTTCTGGTTGGTTTTGGCATAGTCGCGGGTGATTTCCAGGTTGATGTCGGGGATATAGGCGTTATTACCGGGGAGGGCGAGGCCCATAATAGCCAATCCTTTCTCTAGGGCGGCTTTTAAGCCGTCAAAAGAGAGGTCGTTGGTACTAACGTAGCAGTCGGCTTTACCCCGGAAGACGCGCACCCCTGCACCAGTGGAGAGGCGGGGGGAGATGCTGGTAATGGCATCATCTTCAGCGAGACAGCTAATGTAGTTGGTGCGTTCGAGGAAAAATTCGATAAAATCGGCTCCAGCAGCGCGTCCTAAGCCGAGAAGCGTCGCGAGAGGAGCGCGCCAGGTGTCGTCGAAGCGATCGCTCGGGTTATGGGGTTTGACGGTGGGAAGTCCTTTGGTCAGTAATGCAGTCGGAGGCATATATAACAGTTTCTAAGATGATTGCTTAATTTATTGTAACGAAAACAGGCAAGAGGCAAGAGGCAAGAGGCAAAAGGCAAAAGGGGACAAGAAGCGAACACCGGAACAGGGAACTAGGGGCCCCTCCTCCTCCTCCTCCTCATCATCCTCCTCCTCTTCCTCCGTGTCCTCTGTGACTCTGTGGTTCCCCTCTTGCCTACTGCCTTCTTCTCAACTATTGGCAATCAACAGTAAGGCCCAACCCCAGCCGAGGAGAATGGCTAAAATTGCGCCAATGGCCGTATTGATAAAATTCACCACTTCATTCGTCATCCAGTCCAGTTGCTCCTGGAGGGTGGCCCCAATTAGACTTTCAATGTTCGTGGCAATGAAGGCCGCGACGATACACCAGAGCATCCCGATGCTGTCAATCATCTCTAATCCGTAGCCTAGCAGGGCGATCGCCACCGCTCCAACCAGTCCCGCGAGGGTTCCCTCCAAACTAACGGCTCCCTCGGTTCCAGCCGGCACAGGCTGCAAGCTGGTAATCAGAAAAGTCCGTTTCCCGTAGGCTTTCCCCACTTCGCTGGCCGTCGTATCTGCCAATTTTGTGGCAAAGCTGGCCACATAGCCGAGTTGTAGCAAGATAATCACGAGCGGGGGAACAGCCGGTAAGGGATGGCTGGGAACCCCTTGAACTTGCGCGTAGAGGGCCAGGGCGATCGCACACAAGGTCCCCGTTAAGGCTGACCCCCAGACATTCTCTGGCCCCCTGGCCCCATCTCGCTTCTCGGCAATTCCCGCCGCCTCTTTCTGGGCTTTCCCAATCCGCGTCACCGTTGAACCGAATAAGAAATAAAACATGACAATCATATACCCTTGCCAACCGAGACAGCCCCAAACTAATACCCCCAAAATCCAAGCATGAACATAACCGGCGGGGGTTAGTAGTTTCTTAGGAAGCACAGCGGCAAACAGCCATAAAACACTATTTAAACCGATGGCAAACAGCCAGGGATGCAGGCGAATTAACTCAAGCCAGTTTAACTCAAGCATAATAATTAACCGAAAACAATCAACATTAAATAATTAGCAAAATACCGTCTTTTTGGGCGAATGACGGGTCTTCATGTCATGCCGTTTAATGGGTTGCATGAAGCAGAAGATTGTAGGGGCGAACGGCTCGCCCCTACGGTAAAGGTTTGAATCGGCTATCCAGATTTGCTCATGACCCTAAATCCTGAAGACCCGATTCACTGACCTTGAACCAAAGCCGTTAGGGGCTAGATACGGCGTCTAGTTCCATATCTCGCAGGTTGAACAAGAAGGGAACCGCCGGGGAGTCACTGCCAAGTACTAACACTTTGGGCATTTGTGCGCCCCCTTCGCGCCAGGCTTGGATGGCTTCTTTTTGCAGCACTAAACGTCCACCCTGGGATTTCAGGGTTTCTGCGAGGAGTTTCTGGGCCTCAGCTTTACCGCGAGCGCGGTTAATCTCCGCTTGGGCTTCCTGTTCGGCTTCTTGAGCCACATAGACCGCTCGGCGGGCCCGCTGTTCGGCGATTTGTTTCTCTTCAACCGCTTTGGCGAACTCCCGCGAGAAGTTCAAGTCGACCACACTGGTATCGAGGACAATTACCCCATATTTCTCCAAACGACTTTGTAGGGCGATGTCAAAGTCATATTTTAACTCCGTCCGTTTGGTGATACTTTCCTCAGCAGTGCGGCGGGCGGCGGCGACTTTGAACGATTCCTGGGTTTGCGGGGCAATCACTTTGCTGACGATGTTCTGTAACGTCCCCTGGGTACGGCGGATTTCCACCACCCGAGTCGGATCGAGACGGAAGTTAATGGCAAAGCGTCCCGTCAAATCCTGAAGGTCTTTGGTGGAACTTTGGGCGGGAACTTCAAATTTCTGAACGGTGACGTCATAGATATCCACGACGGACACCAGGGGGGGTTTGAAGTGAATCCCCTCTAGCAAGGCACCATCTCGGGCTTTACCGAGGATACTAATGACTCCCGCTTGGCCGGGAGAGATGACGACGAAGGAACTAAATCCAATAATGGCGATCGCCGCCAGAATGGCCCCGATAATAATCGATTGTAAGTTCTGGGGGCTTGGCTGTGCGTTCTTCAAGGGTACGCTCCTAAATTTACGATGATCAATCTATGTCCCCTCTAGCCTATCGCAGCTTGAGGGGAGAACTCGACCGCACCAACTCAGAGGAGGGAGTCTGATGACCCCCATCGTCTTGCTGGATTTTCTCGCAGAGGTGTTTACAAGGTGGTATTCACCGAGACGGTATCGGCGGCGGTGGTAACGGTGGACTTGTTGCGATCGAGTTTGAACATCAACACCGACAGGGGCGGTAAACACAAGTCTAGGGACTGGGGATAGGTATGGAACGACCACTCATCAGTCCATTTTCCGCCCAAGTTGCCCATATTGCTACCGCCAAAGTCTGCCGCATCGCTGTTGAAGATTTCTGTATAGAAACCGCCCTCAGGAACCCCAACGCGATAATGACTATGGGGTTGAGGGGTGAAATTACAGACCACCATAATCACATCATCGGAGAACTTATCACGCCGCAGGAACGAAACCACACTATGGCTGTTGTCATTACAGTCAATCCAGTCAAAGCCCGCTTCCTCAAAGTCTTGGCTATGGAGTGCCGGTTCCCGGCGGTAGATCTGGTTCAGGGCACTGACAAAGCCTTTGAGATTCTGATGGGGAGGATAATTTAATAAATCCCAATCTAAGTCATCCCAGACATTCCACTCACTCCATTGGCCAAACTCCATGCTCATAAACAGGGTTTTCTTGCCGGGATGGGCGAACATATAGGCGTACAAACAGCGCAAGTTGGCGAACTTCTGCCATTCATCGCCAGGGACTTTACCCAGCATATTACTCTTGCCATGGACAATCTCATCGTGAGATAGGGCCAGGACGTAGTTTTCGCTGTAGTGATACCAAATGCTGAAGGTGATGTTGTTTTGGTGGAACTGGCGGAACCAGGGGTCCATAGCGAAGTAGTCCAGCATATCGTGCATCCAACCCATGTTCCATTTCAGGTTGAAGCCTAAGCCCCCCACATAGGTGGGCCAAGAGACCATAGGCCAGGCGGTGGATTCTTCAGCAATGGAGAGGATACCCGGATAGTAGCTGAACAACACATGGTTGACTTGGCGGATAAAGTCCGCCGCCTCGATGTTTTCGCAGCCGCCATATTGGTTCGCCACCCATTCGCCGTCTTCGCGATCGTAGTTGAGGTACAGCATCGAGGCCACAGCATCGACGCGAATTCCGTCAATGTGGAATTTGTCGAACCAAAAGATGGCGTTGGCCACTAGGAAGTTGCGCACTTCGTTGCGGCCATAGTTGAACACCAACGTTCCCCAGCCTTTATGCTCTCCTTTGCGGGGGTCTGCATGTTCGTAAAGGTGAGTCCCATCGAAGAAGGCTAAGCCATGACCATCTTTGGGGAAATGGCCGGGAACCCAATCGACGACAACGCCAATGCCATGTTGGTGACATTGGTCGATGAAATACATCAAGTCTTGAGGGCTACCGTAGCGGGAGGTGGCGGCGTAGTAGCCGGTGACTTGGTACCCCCAAGACCCATCAAAGGGATGTTCGGCGACGGGAAGCAGTTCGATATGGGTAAAATTGAGGTCTTTAACGTAGGGAATGAGGCGATCAGCCAGTTCGCGGTAGGTGAGGAAGCGCGCCCCGGGTTTGAGGTCTGCCACCGCAACGGGGGGTAGGGAATTGCCCAAATAGTCGGTTCCTGGCTCATCGTAGGAGGCATTCAGCCATGATCCGAGATGCACCTCGTAGATGGAAACAGGGGAGGTCATAGGGTCGGTATGACGCCGGGTTTCCATCCATTCCGTATCTGACCATTCGTAGCTGTCGAGATCGGTGACGATGGAGGCGGTTTTGGGACGGATTTCTTGCTGGAAGCCGTAGGGGTCGGACTTTTCGTAGATATGGCCGTCGTAGTTTTTAATTTCGTATTTGTAGGGAGTTCCGACGGCGACTTCCGGGATGAAGATTTCCCAGACTCCGTTCCCCCGTTTAGCCATTTGGTGTTTGCGGCCATCCCAACTGTTGAAGTTTCCTAAGACGGAGACATTGCGGGCGTTGGGGGCCCAAACGGCAAAGTACACCCCTTCGACTCCGTTGGCGGTGAGGAGATGAGCGCCGAGTTTTTCGTAGATGCGGTGATGATTGCCTTCGCTAAATAGGTGAATATCAAAGTCCGTCAGTTTGGGAGACCGGAAGGCGTAGGGGTCGTAAATGACCTGCTCATGGTCTCCTTGTTTGAGCCGTAGTTGGTAGTTGATGGGGAAGGGATCGGTGTCTTCTTGTTTGTCGACGGGGCGATCGAGTTCACATTCAAAGAAGTACGGGTGATGGACGGATTCCATGGGGTAGGATTTCCGTTCTTCTGGGAGTTCAACCCAGGCGGCTTCGATGTCGGGGAGATAGGCTCGCACCACCCAGACGGGTTTCCCATCTCGTTCGATGGTGTGAGCGCCGAGGACGGAGAAGGGGTCTTGGTGGCTGTTATGAACGATGTAGTCAATCTGTTCGGTGGAAATGGTTTTTGACATGAGTTTTAAGGGAATGGATGGGTATTCAGGCTCTGTGCTGTTTTCTTATAGAGGTTCGGGTGCGATCGCCCCCCGGTATACCCCCGGTAGATGACTAAGCCTTAGTGTGACATGTCTGTTGTCCGCTGGCCGGCATTGGCGATGCGCCGTCAGTCCTCGGGGGGGAACTCCCTGAAGATTTTGGCCGAAACAGGGGAGTTCGGCAATAAATCTTTACAATCGAAGATACAGCAAAAACCCCCCTCTATCTGGGAGGGGGGCAAAAAGTCAGGAAATGCGAATGTGAGCTGGGGGCAGATTAGAAGGGGGTCAGGGTTCGGAACATCCGCAACAGTTGCAGCAAGAAAATGTTGTAGCGAATCTCGGAACTGAGTTGAGGCGGATCGGTTGGCTCTTGTAGTTGGGCTTGCAGGGCGGCATACTCGGCAGGAGTAAGCGGTTCGCCATCAAGGGGCGATCGCGCCTCTAGTAAAATCTGATTGCGTAACACTTCTTCGGGGGTATCGTCAGCAGGGGGAAGGGCGATCGCCCCCTCAGGAACCGCCATCAGCATCAGCGTCAGTCCTAATATCAAGCCGCTTAAGGGGTTGCGCTCCATCATGACTCTCATGACATCAATCCTGGGGGGAGGGGTTCCTGACAACACTCGTGAATCTGCTCAATCCGCTCAAACAGCCAGGGATAGTCCTGTCGGTATTGCGGAATCAACGCCAGGGGACTCAACAGTCCCGCCGCTGTAATATCCGCCACACTGAGGCGATCGCCCACCAAATAGGGCGATTCTTGCCATACCGCTCCCAGTTCCGTCAACGCCAACATTAGACGCTGGCGAGCCAAAGCCACCCCGGCCGGACTGATATCATACTGAACCCGCACCACCTTAACTAAGGTTTGCGCAAACCAAGAGGGATTGACCGATTTTCCCTCCTTGGCTCGGAAATCGTAATAGAGAAAGCGGGTAGCCGTGCCAATACTCTCATCGAGCCAATCTTCCAACAGCCAGGCCCGGCGATGACCCTCAGACTCCTCCACGGCCCAAGACGGCTCAGGGGAGTATCCCTCTAAAAACTTTAAAATCTCCGTCGAGTCCCCGACCGCCACCGGGCCGTCAGGAGATTCGGGCAACAACACAGGAACCGTCGTCAACCCCACCAACGGTTTCAATTTGAAGCGGTGAGCACCGGGAGTTAAGTTCTCCACCTCATAGGGAATCTGCTTATAGCCCAAGGCCAGGCGAACCTTACGGCAATAGTGGGAGGTGCTGAACTGAAGAAGGCGCATGGGGACAACATCAAAACAGGGGAAATAAAGAGGCAAGGAGCCGCCCCTGGGATAATACCCAAAAACGACCCCCCACCGACGAGCGGCTGCGGCTATCAACCGCAGCACCCTGGCAATAAGCTAACTAGATGGGACTTGCTAGAGACTGAACTACGGAGCGTCGGGAGTCTCAGGTTCCATCGGGGCCGCTTCATCTTCAGCCGGGTCCATGGGAGCTTCCATCGGCTCTTCTCCCTCAGGCATGCCCTCAGGTTGTCCTTCCATCGGAGCTTCTTGTTCCATGGGAGCCTCTCCAGGAGCGGTATCCGTCGGAGCGGTATCTTCAGCGCAGGCGCCTAGGAATAGGGAAAGTCCCAGAACGGCCATCAAACTTACAAGTTTAGTTTTCATGAATTTGTACCTCTTATGTCAAATGCCCACAACGTCAACACAGCTTTCAGGCTGAGTTGAGCAGCGATATTGTAATTTAACTCAAACTTAACCCAAAGGATCGGTGATCACAAAAAAAATGTGCCCAAAGACAGACCTGGCCGAACGCTTCCAAGGGAAACTGACGGTGTTAGGATGATGTGGACAAGGAGTCCGACGACGTCATGGCCAAAGGTTAACTCAATTTCAGTAATCCTTCCAGGACTGATAGACGGACTCGTTCCGCTTGCTCTCGTATTTGCTCTCGTATTGGTGGTGTTTATGACTTACGCGCTTCATTCTGCGTCCGTGAGATCCTCTCGTGCAACCGGCGAAACGAATCGAGTCGTGTCACTCGAACGCCGTCTCGACTTACGTCGTCAATCCTCTGTCTCACCATCTCGCCAACGCCGTCCCACGAACTCCGTGGTCATTCCGCTGCACGCCCGCGAACAACTGCGCCAGCAGCCAACCCCAGCTCGCTCCCTGGCGCCACTCCCCTGGCTGCGACGCAGTTCCATGGCCATCAGCGCCCTATTAGCCACCAGCACCCTCACGGTCTATGGAGGAACCGTCTATTCTCAACAACAGTGGCATGACGCCACCCGTGAACTCGAACAACTGCGGCAACAAGAACGACAACTGGTCATTGCCACGGAAGCCCTGCGGCAAAATGTAATGCAGCTTCAGCTACAGGATGAGTTAGAGAATTTAACCCTCATCTCCGAGCAAACCCTCTACATGACCCCGGCCCCCCCCCGCCGCCCGTCAGGCCCGGACACCTCCAGTCAACCCCCCAGCCCCAGTCCAGCCGCTGACTTCCCTCTGGGATACTAACCCACCCCCAATCTCAACCCTGTCCCATTCGCGACCCCAAAGCCGAGAAATTGATGCGTCACGTGCGAGGTAGACCGCTACCCCCCAACCAACGAGAGAGGAGACATTCAAGGGTCTCCCGGTCTCCCAATCCCCCAAGGCGATCGCCCTCTGGCCGTCCCCGGACCAGCCGCTCGCCCTCTCGTTCTCGTACCTACCGCTCCCAACTGGCCGCCTATCTCACCACCCTCGAAGGGTTTTCAGAGCGGACGGTGACGCAGTTCCAGGACGTGGTCGCCACCCCCTCACGGTTGCGCTTGTTCGTGGTTTGGGCGGTGTTAGCAGCGGCTGGATTGGGCTTAATGTTCAATCTATTTGTTCTACAAGTTCTCGAAGGGCCCCGACTTCAGGAATGGGCGGCAGCTCAGCAGCAACCGCCGCCCCGGAGTCTCGTGCCACGACGGATGATTGTGGATGCCCGAGGAGTCCCCTTGGCGCTTGACAGTCCTGTCTTTGATCTGTACGCCCACCCGAAACTGTTCACCGCACCCCCACGGGAAATTGCCGCCGAGTTGGGGGTGCTATTGGGGGAATCTCCCGCTCAACTTCAACACAAATTCAACAGTGCCCCCAGCGGCATTTCCTTGGCAGACTGGTTACCGCAACAGGTCGCCGTGCGCATTGCCCGACTCCGCTTCGATGGCTTAGAACTTGTCCGCTCATCTCGTCGGTTGTACCCACAGAAGGAGAGTGCAGCGGCGGTGTTGGGATATGTGGATATGGATGGGAATGGCGGGGCGGGACTGGAGTCTACCCAAAACGAGATTTTAGAACGAGAAGCCGTCTGGGTGGGTGAAGATCTCCAAAAGCGGGGGATTATCGATCGCGCGGCCCCTCCCTTTGCTCGCTTTGATGATCAACGGCTGCAACTAACCCTAGACACCCGCCTACAACAAACAGCGGAGGAGGTTTTGGCTCAAAAAATGGAGGAATTTGGGGCCAAACAGGGAACGGTCATCGTGATGGATGCCTGGGATGGCTCCCTGTTGTCGTTAGTGTCTCTGCCCTCCTACGATCCCAATGAGTTTTATGAGGCTCCGCTGGAACGCTTCCAGAATTGGGCGTTGCATGACTTATATGAACCCGGTTCTACGTTCAAACCTATCAATGTGGCGATCGCCCTAGAGTCAGGAGCCATCCGGCCTACGGATACCTTCAATGATCCCGGCCGCATCATGGTCGATGGCTGGCCCATCTCTAACTATGATTATGCCTATGCCGGGGGTCGAGGAGAACTGACCTTGACGGATATTCTGCGGGATTCGAGCAATGTGGGCATGGTTCGCATTATGGAGCGGATGGAGCCTAGTGATTATTATGATTGGCTACAACGGGTAGAGTTAGGAGAAGCAACCCAGATTGATCTGCCCTTTGAAACGGAAGGACTTCTTAAAAGCCGTCAGGCGTTTCTTGCGTCTCCTGTCGAGGCGGCTACCACCTCCTTTGGCCAGGGATTTGCCATTTCCCCAATTCAGTTAGTCCGCCTCTATGGCAGTTTAGCCAATGGGGGCTATTTAGTGACGCCCCATGTGGTTCAAGGACTGGTAGATACGGCAGGCCGGTTACAGCATGAGCCTCAGCGCCCCCAACGGGTTCGCATTTTTTCTGAAGAAACGGTACGCAATGTGGTCAAGATGATGGAGGATGCGGTCGAAGAAGGAACGGGTCAAAATGCTCGGATTCCGGGTTATCGCATTGCTGGGAAAACCGGGACGGCTCAGAAAAGTTTAGGGGATGGGGGCGGCTATTCCAGTTCGGCAGTGGTGGCCAGTTTTGTGGCGATTTTTCCTGCTGAGAATCCCCGCTATTTGGTCTTTGTTGCCCTAGACGAACCGTTGTCTGGGACGGGAGGACAGGTGGCGGCCCCGGTGAGCCGGTCCGTGATTGAACGGATGATCACCCTCTATCAGATTCCTCCAAGTTGATATCAGACGAGATTGATCATCATGGTACATCGGGTGCGTGTGGACAAGGATAAGGCGGATTTGGTGCGATCGCTGCTACGTCAGGGAGAGATGACGACGTCTCCCTTCCCCACCTATGCGGATATTTTGGCCTTTGCGGCGGCACTCGGGGCCAAACATAAGCGGCGATCGCCCATTGCGGCCGCGGTCAGCCGCGAACCAACCCCTGTGGCCCTCGATATTTTTATCTCCCGTGGCTATGACCGCCTGATTCAACTGTTGGCCATCATGGCCACCGAAGATGCCAGCATTCTCTCCCCCACTGACTCCCAGGCAGAAGCTCAACGGCTGCAAATTTTTGAGGAGTATGCCAATGGCGGTTTGGAAATTCTCCAAGGAGAACTACGAGGAGCCGTGGACTACACGGAAAACCTCTTATTGCTGCTGACGGCTGTCTGTAACCCCAATACCCAAGAGGCAAATAGTTTTGATTTACGGCGTTTTTTATAGGCATACCGCCAAGAGACTCCCTGAGCCGCTCCCCAGTTGACCATCATCGCTCAACTCTCCTCCCGCTCTTCGGGAAAATGCAAAATCAACATCGAGGACTTCGGTTGACTGCGGGCGATCGTTTCCGCAGCCCGGCCTAACGCCGGGCCACCGGCACGAGTTTTACCGGCAATTAACACCAATAAATCATTCGGTTCTAAGACCGTAATCACCTGAACCACTAAGCCGCCACGCTTAAGATCTAGGCTTACCTCCTCCAAATCAGATAAGTTAACCCGTGGCGACTCTGCGCGACTCGGAAGCACCTGTAGAATCGCGAGATCACTTTTCAATTCATTGGCTACCGACTGAGCCAACCTCAACGTTGGCCGAAACAGAGGCGACGCCACCTGAGCATCGGTGACCGCTAATCGCACCCGTTGTATATTTTCCAAAGGTTTGGGAAAGCGCGCGACCAACACCGGAACGGGGGATTGACGAACGACATTATCGATAACACTGCCAAAGAAATTCTCGCGATAGGTGGAATAGCCTTTCCAACCACAAATGACGAGACTGGCATTGCGCTCCTGGGCAACTCGCAGAATCCCCCAATCGATGGAATCATCCACCCGCCCGATGGTTTCCACTGCCGTCACCGCTCCATGAGCAATCATCTCGGCGGTACTTAAGAGCTGTTTTTGTCCCTCCCGTGCCGCCGAGGACACAGGCCCCCCGCGATCGGATAAAACATGCAGCGGCAGTAGGGTGCCTTCTTTGCGCTTGGCCAAGATAATCGCCAATTGCAGCAGTCGATCTTCTGTATTGGGGTTGGCCACCGGCACTAAAATTCTTGCCCACCATCCGTCTTGTGCACGGTCTTCCTCGCTATGTTCTGACGACTGGGCTTGAGGTGTATCCAATTGTGCCCCCCAGCGAGCGGTAATCCAGGGAGAGGCAACACAGGTAATCAAAATCATCAGGATTACCCCATTGATGGTTACCTCATCCACTAAGCCAATATCCAGGGCCACCGTAGCCGCCGCTAGGGTCGAGGCCGCCTGAGCGATGGATAAGCCAAACCCCACCATACGACCGGGGCCAGACCATTTCAAAAACCAGCCGCTTCCCCAAGCCGCCGCCAATTTACTCACCACCTCCGCTGCAACCATGACCCCCGCCACTAGCAAGGCTTCTGGCTCTTCGATCAAAATCATCGGGTCCACTAACATCCCCACAGAAATGAGGAAAAAGGGCACAAACAGGGTATTGCCGATAAACTGAATCCGATTCATCAGCGGACTGAGTTGCGGCACCAGTGGTGTAATGGCAACCCCCGCTAAGAAGGCACCGACAATCGGCTCAATTTGGATCAGGTTGGCTAAATAAGAGACCACAAATAAAGCCGCCAGGACAAACATAAATTCGGCTCGATCATCATGGCCAAACTTAATAAAAAACCAACGGCCCAGTTTGGGAATGCCCCATAAGGTAGCAAACGTGTAAATAATTAGGGAAGGAATTAAAAATAACCAAAATTCTAGGGTCAGTTCTCCCTCTTCAGCACGAACAACAACCGCTAAGACCAGTAGAGCTAAAACATTGGTAATCAGAGTTGCCCCAAGGGTTGAGGTGACGACCCGCGACTTCATAATTCCCAGACGATTTAACACCGGTAGGGCGACGAGGGTATGAGAGGCAAAGGTAGAAGCGACAAGGATTGCAGCCAGTAGGGAATAGTCGAGCATCAGGATTGCAGCCGTTCCGATCACCATGGGTAATAAGAACGTCGCCAAACCAAAACTAATCGCACCTTTGGCATTCTGGCGTAAATCTTCTAGGCTAGTTTCCAATCCTCCCAGAAACATTAAAAACAATAAGCCGACCGTCCCTAACAGGTCAATGGTGCTGTCGAGTTCGAGAACTCCTAAACCGTGAGGACCGACAACCACTCCGGCTAAAATGAGTCCGATAATACCGGGCATTTTGAACCGCTCAAATAAAAGCGGTGCCACTAACATGATGGCCAGAATAATCAGGAAAATGGCAACAGGATCGTCGGTGGGACTCAGGACTTGGGCCAAGTGGAGGATTGGTAGGTGTTTAATCTCACCACTAAGCTGAGGCAAAAGTAGATTGAGGGGAGTCATGATTCTTGTCCTGGTGCAGATTATTTATTCCCCATGATAGAAGAGGCGACCTGAATGGCCGCCTCTGTTCGTGGGGATATTATGTTAATTGTCTAATTGAGAGGTCTGAGGTATCCTGAATACCCCCAAGCCTCAACCTTGACTAGCCGACCCATTTCTCAGAAACCAGTTCAGCCAAGTCAACCACCCGTTGACTGTAGCCCCATTCGTTGTCATACCAGGCAACGACTTTAATCAGATCTCCATCCATGACCAAAGTGAGGCTGGAATCGACGATGGAGGACTCGTTAGCTCCCTTGTAGTCCGTAGAGACGAGAGGTTCATCACTGTAACCCAAGATGCCTTTCATGTGACCATTGGCCGCACTATGGAGCACTTCGTTCAATTGCTCAGTGAAGGTTTTACGCTCAACTTGAGCCACGAGGTCCACCACAGATACGTTGGGGGTGGGAACCCGCAGCGCAATCCCGTTGAGCTTCCCTTTCATTTCCGGAATGACCAGGGCCACGGCTTTGGCTGCACCGGTGGAGGTGGGGACAATGTTCATGGCCGCGGCCCGAGCACGACGGACATCCCGGTGACTGGCATCGAGTAACCGCTGGTCTCCGGTGTAACTGTGGGTGGTGGTCATGGTGCCTTTGATGATGCCGAAGTTCTCATGCAACACCTTGACGATGGGCGCTAAGCAGTTGGTGGTACAACTGGCGTTGCTCACCACGTTGTAGTCCTCGTGCTTATAGCTTTCGTGGTTAACCCCCATCACGTAGGTTCCAATCTCGCCGCCTTTACCCGGGGCGGTGATGAGAACCTTTTTCGCGCCAGCCTGCAAGTGCTTGGATGCACCTTCTTCCGTGACGAAGACCCCGGTGGATTCCACCACTAAGTCAATATCCCACTCTTTCCAGGGGAGATTGAGGGGATTGCGATCACTGACGCATTTAATCGTCTTACCGTTGACAATAATCGAATTACTATCGCAACTGACCTCTGCGTCCAACTTGCCCAGCATGGTGTCATACTTGAGCAAGTGCGCATTGGTTTTCGGGTCGGAGGTGTCGTTAACCCCCACAATTTCCAACCCGGTATTTTCACGGGTTAGCCAGCAACGCAAAAAGTTGCGTCCAATACGTCCAAAACCATTAATTGCTACTCTAATCACCTTGTTTCCTCCTAACAGCGATCGCCCACCAAATCGATAAACGGGCTTGACGTTACAATCGAGCTATAATGCTCGTTCACAGATTTTCAATCTCGACAGACTGAGTCTCCTGCGTCGTTGAGAACGAATCTAGACGGGAGAGCGAACCGGCGCCTGTCTGGGCAGACGGCTGGTGTCTCGCGTTTGATCGCCTCCACAGGCAGTTTTGAATCTAGTTGACGTCCCATCGTCACACTGCATCTGAGTGCATGGGGTCAACAAGTCGTTATGAAATTTTCGTGACGCAGTTCGGTGACTCTGACCTACATCTACCGACCCAACACAACATGATTATTGGGTTTGTCTGCTATCCTATCGGCTCTCCTCACCATTCTCCAACCCCTTGCCTTTTAAGACATGGTGGTGGCACTCTGGCAAGTTCAGGTAGCGCCTCTAATCATATCGCAAAGCCTGTCCGTTTCCTGATCATTTTTGTCAGGGGGAACTGAGGATGTCCAAGACTCCCCAGGCTAGGCGTTGACGGTCTGATCACGGGGTTAACTCCCCCTGCCGGAAATCCGGACGCTGAAAAATTGCGCGGATTTCCTCAACCTACCGCTGAAAGCGAGTTGACAGATTCCCCCAAGCTCATCGAGCCAAGGGAGTCACTCAGATGGCGGGTCAACCTCGGGGACTGAGTGGGATTTGGGGTCTGGCTCCTGAGGAGATATCATAGCCCTCAACCCCAGAGGTCAAGCTCAATGACAGACAAACCCGTTCACAGATACCACGATTGAGCTGACAAATCCCTCGGCCATCCTCTGCCGATCTCGGTAAGATGAATGGTGTTCAATTTGTCCAAAGTCGTATCGCAAAATAACAATACCTGATATGATGTCGCGTGTTATCGGTACGGTGTGGTGTGTTAGGAGCGAAAATGCCGGATTCTGTTGATTTCAGCGGCAAGCCATTTCATTTCATCGGCATCGGTGGAATTGGCATGTCTGCTCTAGCATATATTTTAGCGAAGCGCCAGCTTCCTGTCTTCGGTTCGGATCTCAAGTCGAATCATATTACTCAGCGACTACAAAAGCTAGGTGTTCATATTTTCTGGGAACAGGAAGCGAAGAATCTAGAGGTTTTCACGACTAGACCGGACTCCGCCCCCTCCGGGACTGAGACGCGCCAGCGAGATGAGGCCAGCCAAGCGGCGATCGCCCCTCAAGAACTCCCCCAGGTAATTTGCTCGACCGCCATCAACCCCAACAATGGGGAGTACCAAGCCGCCATGGCCCTAGGTTGCCCAATTTTCCACCGTTCCGATGTTCTGGCAGCCCTCATCCAAACTCACCACAGTATCGCCGTTGCCGGAACCCACGGAAAAACGACCACCAGCAGCTTAATTGGCTATCTGCTCTTACAAACGGGACTTGACCCAACCATTGTCGTAGGCGGGGAAGTGGAAGCCTGGTCAGGGAATGCCCGTTTGGGAGCCAGCCCCTATCTAGTGGCCGAAGCCGATGAGTCGGATGGGTCTTTGGTTAAATTTGAGTCTCAGGTGGGGGTCATTACCAACGTTGAACTGGATCACCCTGATCGCTACCAAAGCCTCGAAGAAGTCACCGGCATTTTTCGGACATTTGCTCAACGCTGTCAAACCACCGTTGGCTGTATTGATTGTGATGTAGTCCGCGATCGCCTCAAACCGGACATCACCTACAGCCTAGATCCCCAGCGAGGGGCTGACTACACCGCTGATGCGGTCAAGGTGTCCGCCGGAGGAACGCAAGCCCAAATCTGGGAACGGGGAACTTGTCTGGGGCAACTCCAGCTCGCTCTGTTAGGAACCCATAACCTCAGTAATGCCCTGGCGGCGATCGCCGTCGGCCGCTCACTAGGACTGGAGTTTCCCATCATCGCTCAAGCTCTCCAGGGCTTTCAGGGGGCTCGGCGTCGCTTTGAACTGCTCGGGGTTGCCAATCAAATTCGCTTTATTGACGATTACGCTCATCATCCCAGTGAAATCGCCGCCACCCTCTCGGCGGCCCGTTTGCAGGTCGAGGGACCCGAGTCACCCAGTCGTCGGTTAGTGGCAATTTTTCAGCCTCACCGCTATAGTCGAACCCAAACCTTCATTCGTGAGTTCGCTGCTGCTTTCAGCGATGCGGATGCAGTGGTGATTGCACCGGTTTACAGTGCGGGTGAAGCCCCGATTCCTGGGGTCAGCAGTAGCCATCTGGCTGCCGCCATTGCCGAACATCACGATGCCGTTTATGTTCAGCCAACCCTGTCTGAACTGAAGACCTTTCTCCAGGACTTTCTACAACCGGGGGACTTAGCGTTATTTTTGGGTGCTGGTGATCTCAATCAGATTGTCCCGGATTTACTAGACTGGCATCGCCAGGTAGAACATAAGCATGATCACATGCAGTCTTCCCGTTCCTAGCTATCTCTGAGCGATGATAATGTTTTCCCATTTAAGCCCTCCCCTATCAATGGACTCGCCCGATCGCAGGCCGATTCATATTCTAGGTGCGAAATGCCCGCTATATCCCGAAATTCCTCTGGCTAAGATGACCACCCTGCGCGTCGGAGGCGCCGCTCAGTGGTACATGGCCCCACGGCATCTTGATGACCTCTATGCTGCCTTGACTTGGGCCAACTCGGAAGGGTTCCCGATTACCTTTCTCGGGGCCGGCTCAAATTTACTGATTGGCGATCGCGGTATCTCGGGTTTAGTGGTCAGCACCCGCTATTTACGGGAGTATCATCTCGATGATGTCTCAGGAACGGTGAGGGTCGCTGCCGGTTTCCCGTTGCCCAAACTAGCCTGGGAGTTGGCGAGTCATGGCTTAAGTGGCTTTGAGTGGGCCGTGGGCATTCCGGGAACTGTCGGTGGGGCAGTGGTGATGAATGCCGGTGCCCACCGCAGTTGTTTGGCGGATAATTTGCTGGAGGTGGAGGTCTTAGAAGCCGATGGTCAGGTGGTAACCCTACCCCGAAGCGCCCTGGGCTATAGTTACCGAACCTCCTGTTTACAAGGGAGTTCTCGTCTGGTTCTCGGGGCAACCCTACAACTCCAAGCCGGAGAAGACCCGGCGCGGGTGCGGCTGCGGACTGACAAACATCTGAAACAACGCCACGGAACCCAACCCTATCACCGCCCGAGTTGTGGGAGTGTTTTCCGCAATCCCAAACCTCAAGCCGCTGGCTGGTTGATTGAACAAGCGGGGTTGAAGGGGTATTGTGTGGGAGGAGTCCATGTGGCGAACGAACACGCCAATTTCATTCTCAACAGTGGTCAAGGAACGACTCAGGATGCGATCGCCGTCATCCGTCATGTGCGGGAGAAGGTTCGCCATCGCTGGGATGTTGAACTGCAAACTGAGGTAAAACTGCTTGGGGAGTTTTCCCAAGATGTCAGTGATCTTTGGTGACAACGACGTTGCAATGGCACAATGGGTCGTACTTGTAATTAATTTGACGCGAGAGTTTTAAGCACGATGGCTAAACAACAAGGACAAGGATTTGGATTTGGCTTGGGCAAAATGAAAGAACTTGCCGCCGCCTTCCAGAAAGCACAGGAGGTTCAAGAAGGAGCCAAACGTCTTCAAGAAGAACTAGATCTGCTCGAAATCCCTGGCCAATCCGGTGACGGGACGGTGACAGTCGTCTTGAGTGGTAACCAAGAACCTCGGAGAGCAGAGATCTCTCAAGCGGCCCTGGACCAGGGATCTGAAGCCGTCTCGCGCTTGGTGACTGAAGCCATGCAGGATGCTTATAGTAAATCCACGGCCACCATGCGGGAGAAGATGGAAGAACTCACCGGTGGTCTGAATCTGCCGGGAATGTAATGACAACACGGTCTAAGACCTCCAAAGCCTGCGAGTGCAGGCTTTGTTATTGTGGGGTTCCTCCCGTCTTGGGAGGGTGATCTGAAACTAAAAGCACTATGGCATATCGTTTACTGTTTGTTTGTTTGGGCAACATTTGCCGATCGCCCTCGGCAGAAAACATCATGCGTCACTTAGTGGCCCAGGCGGGGTTGGAGGAGCAAATTATCTGTGACTCAGCCGGAACGTCAAGTTATCACATTTGGAGTTCTCCCGATGCTCGGATGCGCTCGGCGGCTAAAAAACGGGGCATTGAGTTAGTGGGGCAAGCTCGCCAGTTTATTCCCGCAGATTTTGACCAGTTTGACCTGATTCTGGCCATGGATCGCGATAATTATGCCGGAATCATGGCCCTAGATCGTCACGGACAGTATGATGATCGCGTGCGGATGATGTGTGATTTTTGCCGTCACCATCAGCTCAAGGAGGTTCCAGACCCCTATTACGGCGGGGCAGAAGGATTTGATCGGGTGATTGACTTACTTCTCGATGCCTGTGAGGGCTTACTAGATGAGATTCGCCCGAAATTGAGCTAACCTGCCCCAGCTTGCCCCTCGTTACCGTTGAATTAAGATAAAAATCGAGACGGCCAAGACAAAATAGCCAAAGGCCTTCTGGAGATGAGACGCGTCAATGCGACGGCTTAACACTGCCCCGCCATAGGTCCCGAAACTAGCGGCGAGGGTAAAGGAGATGATGAGTCCCCAATCCAAGGAGACTTGACCGAGGTAGCCCCAAAAGGCGGTGGCGGATTTCAGACCAATAATGAGTAAGGAGGTGCCAATGGCCTCCTTGATGGGGGTTCCCCCCAGTAAAACAAGGGCGGGGATAATGGCAAAGCCACCGCCAACCCCCACAAATCCAGTAATTACCCCTACCAAAAGCCCCTCTAGGGGGATGAGCAGGACTTTAGCGAAAGAGGTGGATTTGGGGGCGGTAGGGGTCACGACTAGAGGAGGGGCAGCATCCCGTTTTTTACGAATCATGAAAATGCTGGCCAGGAACATGACGATTCCGAAAGCTACCAGTTGGAGGGTGTCGCTAACAAACGGCAGTTTCGCTAGTCTGGCTCCAGCATAGGCCCCCACCATGGCGGCTGGGGCAAAGGTTAATGCAAGTTTAAGACTGACATGACCAGCTTTGGCATGGGGAATCAGTCCCATTAAACTGACGGCCCCCACGATAAAGAGACTAGCGGCGATCGCCTCTCGTGGCGATAGGCCCATCACATAGACGAGGATGGGAACGGCCAGAATGGAACCACCGCCCCCGAGCAATCCTAAACTAACGCCAATCCCTACGGCCAGGATATGTCCGACAATCCAAGTAATATCCATCGGTTAGGCAGGTACATTCCCACAGCGTTGGTTCGCTGGAACCGCCTCGGCGATTTTCTTGGGATTGGGAAGATTGAGGTTGGCCATCAGTTCAATGAACTCGGCGCGATCGCGGCCCGCAAAGCGAGGATTATGGCGTTTTTCTTCGCCAATGGTGGAAACGGTCTGACCTCGGTAATCATGGCCTGGATAGACGAGGGTATTCTCAGGCAGGGTGAAAAACCGCTCTGTGACGACATCATAGAGGCTTCCGGCATCACCACTTTGGAAGTCTGTCCGTCCACAGCCGCGAATTAAGAGGGAATCCCCTGTGAGGAGATGGGTTCCATTCACTAGATAGGCCATGTGGCTATCGGTATGGCCTAAACTGGCGATCGCCTGAATGTTGACCCCACCTAAGACCAACTCCTCTCCATCTTTAATGAAGCGATCGGCACAGTTGGCCTGGGCATTTTCGGGGACGATTCCCTGACAGCCGGTTCGTTCTCGCAATTTCCCCGTCGCCGTGATGTGGTCGGCATGAACATGAGTTTCTAAGCCATAGCGTAGCTTCAAGTTTAGTTCTTCGAGGAGTTGCAGGTCTCGTTCGAGTTGTTCGAGAACCGGGTCGACGAGGATGGCATCGCGAGTCTCCTCATCGGCAATCAGGTAGGTATAGGTGGAGGTCTCTGGGTCGAAAAGTTGGCGAAATAGCATGGTGGTATGTGGGTTGAGAGGAACAAGGGCGCAGAGTGACGACTTGAGGTTTAGGGCACTCTCTTCTTGTATCTAATTGACTGGTTATATGGTAGCACTGCTGACTGAAATTTAAAAGGAATTTTTCAATCGCTTCATAGCAGCAAAGGATTGGCTTTGCTGTTCTAGCTGTAGCGTCAGGACATCACAGGCTAACTCACAGAGGGAGAAGACCACAGGATTGGCAATACGGTAATAGACGTGAACCCCCTGTTGGCGACGGGTGACGAGTCCGGCCTGGGCCAAAATTCGCAAATGCTTGGAGACGTTAGCCTGTCCCAATTCTGTGGCTTCGATAATCTCCGAGACGTTTTTCTCGCCCGCCTTGAGGCTACAGACGATTTGCAGGCGACTCACCTCGGACAGGGTCTTGAAGAATTCGGCAATATCGTTGAGGGCTTCTGGGGGAATCTCGATTAAACGACAATCACTCGGGCGGGGAGTGGAGGAGGGAGAGGTTGGAGTCATGGCGCTTCATTGATACATATACATATATTACCAGCAAGTATAAAAAAAATAAGGACAAAACCATCAATTATATTCCTGTATCTCAGACGGCTGTCTTACGGGGGTCTGGTCAGGGAACCGGTCTTGGCTGTACGGATATTACGACTCTTATTTCGTCAAGGGAACTTTACAAAGTTTTACAAAATGTTATGATGGTTTACAGAACGCAGAAAGAAACCGACATAGGAGAACTCAATATGACTTTGTTTATCATTGCCTTACTATTCACCGGCTGGGTCGCAGCCGCTGTACTCGGAACCCAAGCCTACTTCCGTGGGGAGCAAACCAAGCCCATCCACGAGCGCAATTGGAACTCAGAAGGATTCGATCGCTTCGCCGAAGCCTTCACCGGACAGAAAACCAACTATCGTGAGCGCGTCCCGGCTTATGGCCTCGATGTCTATCAACGCAACCACTTAGGCGAATAAGTCCGTTCACCCCAATCTCTTCTCTAGACCAGATTGAGATTAAACATACGCCCCGATGAGAGTGATCTCGTCGGGGCGTTTTTTTATCAAGAGGCAAGAGGCAAGAGGCAAAAGGCAAGAGGGGGGAAAGAAGGCAGTACGCAGTAGGGGGCGTCTTCCCTGTTCCCTGTTCCCTGTTCCCTGTTCCCTGTTCCCTCTGAAATTAGATATCTAAATCTGTGAGATTCAGTTTTGGCCCTTCCGTTTCGATAAATTCTCGGCGAGGGGCGACTTTATCCCCCATGAGAACCGTAAAGATGCGATCGGCTTCTACCGCATCCTCAATTTCCACTCGTTTCAATAAGCGACTTTCTGGGTTCATCGTGGTATCCCAGAGTTGGGTAGGCATCATCTCCCCTAAGCCCTTAAAGCGTTGGATGTTGTAATTGGCATTGCTGGGGAGTTCGTTGAGATGGCGCTGGAGTTCGCGATCGCTGTAACAATAGTGATGACTGCGACCCCGTTCCACCTTATACAGAGGCGGACAGGCAATGTAGACAAAGCCCTGTTCCACCATATCCCGCTGATAACGATAGAAGAAGGTTAAGAGCAACGTACGAATGTGGGCCCCATCCACATCAGCGTCAGTCATGAGGATAATGCGGTGATAGCGTAACTGGGATACCTCAAAGTCTTCCCCTTTAATCCCTAATCCCAACGCCGCAATTAGAGATTGCACCTCATTGTTCTTATAAATCTTGGCATCGTCCGTTTTCTCGATGTTGAGGATTTTACCGCGCAGGGGCAAAATGGCTTGGAAACGGCGATCGCGTCCTTGTTTAGCACTTCCTCCAGCGGAATCCCCCTCCACAATGAAAATTTCCGACTCTGAGGGGTCTTTAGAGCTACAATCGGCCAGTTTCCCCGGTAGGGTGGAGGATTCCAATACCGACTTACGACGGACCAACTCCCGGGCCCGGCGGGCGGCTTCGGCGGCGTTGAAGGCCTGAATGGCTTTCTCTAAAATCGCATCGGCCACATGGGGACGAAACTCTAGATATTCCGTCAGCACTTCTCCCACCAAAGAATCCACAATTCCCCGCACTTCGGGATTGCCTAACTTGGTTTTGGTTTGTCCCTCAAATTCAGGATCTGGGACTTTTACAGAAATAATCCCCGTCAGGCCCTCCCGGATATTCTCGCCGCCGAGATTGGGCTGATTCTCCTTGATTTTGTTGCGTTTGCGGGCGGTGACGTTCATGGTCCGAGTGAGGACCGATTTGAGACCTTCTAGGTGTGTCCCCCCATCCACCGTGCGAATGTTGTTGGCAAAGCCGAGGAGGGAGTCACTGTAGGCATTCACTGACCATTGCAGGGCGGCTTCGACCACGACGCCGTCTCGTTCCCCTTCCACATAGATGATTTCTTCATGGAGGGGTTCTTTGTCGCGGTTCATATATTGGATATATTCGCGAATCCCCCCTTCATAGAAATAGGTTTCAACTCGGGGTTCCTCTTTGCCCAACAAGTCGAGGCGATAGTCGGTAAAGGTAATGCGAACCCCGGCGTTGAGATAGGCTAACTCCCGTACCCGAGCGCCGATGGCATTAAAATCAAACTCAATGCCGGTGGTGACGAAGATATCACGGTCGGGGAGGAAACGAACTGAGGTGCCGGTGCGTTGCTTCTCAGAGCTGGGTTTCGAGGTTAACTCTGAGGCGGGCTTTCCCCGTTCGTAGCGTTGCAGATAAACTTTTTTCTCACGCCAAACGGTGACTTCTACCCATTCGGAGAGGGCGTTGACGACGGATACACCGACCCCATGGAGACCCCCGGAGACTTTATAGCCACCGCCGCCGAATTTCCCCCCGGCGTGGAGAACGGTCATGACCGTTTCGAGGGCTGAACGTCCGGTTTTGGAGTGAACATCGGTGGGAATGCCGCGCCCGTTGTCGGTGACGCTAACGGAGCCATCGGCGTGGATATCAATTTCGATATGCGTACAGTATCCAGCCAGGGCCTCATCGATGGCGTTGTCGACCACCTCATAGACAAGGTGATGTAAGCCACGTGGACCTGTGGAGCCGATGTACATCCCCGGCCGCTTGCGAACCGCCTCCAGCCCTTCGAGAACTTGGATTTGATCGGCACTGTAGCTACTAGTCATGACAAATTGCTCCACACGTATAGGGGGTTGAACCCCTAGATTTTTTAAATAACGACAAAAATCACCAAAATTCTAACACAAAATGGCTCACGGCGCGTTTAGACCAAATTGGGGATAAATTAGGGTGGGGGTTGGATATACTAAAATTTGTTGAGTTTGCGGGGAGAGAATTGGTGAGCGGCCTAATCGTGATTTGTGGAGCGACAGCAACGGGAAAATCGCAGTTGGCGATCGCCGTGGCGCAGCGGTTAGGCTCGGTGATTCTCAGTGCGGACTCGCGCCAGGTGTATCGGGAGTTTGACATCGGTACGGCGAAACCGAGCCTTGAGCAACAGCGGCAGGTTCCTCATTATTTTATTGATAGCTGTGACCCCCGTGAGACCTTTACTATGGGGCAGTATCAACGCCAGGCGCAACGGCAGATTGCCCAGCAGCATCAGAGTTGTCCTGAGTCGCCGCCGCTGTTGGTGGGGGGAACGGGACTTTATATTAAGTCCATCACCCGGGGCTTAAGGATGCCGGCGATTAGCCCTCAGCCTGAGTTGCGATCGCAGCTTCAGACCCTCGGTCAATGGCAATGCTACCAATTGCTGCAACAGGTGGACGAGCCAACCAGTCAACGGATTCACCCCAATGATGCCAGCCGCACCCTGCGGGCTTTGGAGGTTTATTATGTTAGCGGTCATCCCTTGTCGGAACAACAGGGAGAACAGCCGCCCGAGTATCCTATTTTACACCTAGGACTGCACGCTGATCCAGACCTGTTGCGCGATCGCATCGCCCAGCGAACTCAGCAGATGGTGGAGATGGGGTTTGTCGAGGAAGTCAACGCCTTATGCGATCGCTATGGTGATGATTTACCCTTGTTACAGACCTTGGGCTATGCCGAGATGGGAGGCTACCGGCGTGGGGAGATCTCCCTGGAGGAGGCGATCGCCCAAACTACGTTACACACCTGCCAATTTGCCAAGCGTCAGCGAACCTGGTTTCGCGCCTATCCTGAAATTGAATGGTTGGATGTCAAAGACCGTCATTTAAGCGAACGTGTCTTAACACGGATTCAACAATGGAGACATACCTGGTCATGCTAAAACAAGCCGTCGTCAGACCCCTTCCGTCCCTGATTGGCAGTGCGATCGCCCTGGTTCTGATGGCCCCTAGCCCCGGCTGGTCCCTTCCGGGAGAAGCGGTCGATGAGGTAGCCAATTGGATTTACAGCAATCCCCTGCTTCCCGACGGCCGACGGGGAAGTTTACGAGTTAGCCGCAGTGACATTCCCGGACAACGGTTTACCTTTGTCGCCTCCAAAACCCTCCCCACCCAGCGTGGCTTAGGCATCGGGGAAAGGCGGATTCGCAGTGAATGGCTCGAAGTCTTGGACTACAACAATGGGGTCACCTCCGAGCGACTCATTGAAGCCGTCCGAGGCATTTATGGCCTGGATCTCTATCAAGACTATCGTAACGCCGAGTTAATCTACGATTATGTCAGCCCCACGGGTCCCACGGGCCAGCATCAACGTCGAGGTCAACTCTGGCAGGGCGATCGCTTTGGCTACTGGCTAGAACTCACCGAACGAGATGGAGAAGAGCCAGTTCTGGGCAAACTCGCCCTGATTCTCCTTGATGACATTCCCACAGTCCAAGCTGATTTAGAGGCCCTGGCTCCCCCCCTGGACTCCTCCGTTGAGGAAGACCCGGAAGCGGGAGAGGAGGAGGAGGACAACTATTATCACTCGCCCATGGGTGATGATTAATCATCCCTGCCATTGGCCCGAGAGAATGCTAGAGACTAACTGATCGAGGCGTTCCAAATCGGAGATGAGGAGGGGGGACCAAGCCACCCGCTTACGGCGGCCCTCCTCAAAATGATGGCGGCTATCCCGAGCCAGGCGGTGGAGGGCATAGGCCAGAGGGCGATCAATGTGTGATGCTCCCTCCAAGGATTGATAGAGAATCTTTAACGCCAGTAACAGCGAGGTCATTTGTCCAGGAACCGGCGACTTTCCCTGCTGCAATAAAATCAAGAAGGCATTGGCATTGCGTCGCTCTTGTAACGCCATTCCTTGATCGAGGATGAAATTACGGGCTGTTTGCTCGTCCATCAATGAGTTTCCTGGAAATCGGTGGTTATAATAAGAGCTTAGGCCAAACTTTCCTCAACCCAAACCATCATGAGCCTTATTGGTAACGTTATCTGGCTAATTTTCGGCGGCTTGCTATCGGGCTTGGGCTATATCGTCGGTGGACTAGGACTCTGTCTGACCATTGTCGGGATTCCTTTCGGACTGCAAGCCATCAAGCTCGGTTTTGCGACCATGACCCCCTTTGGACGCAAAATCGTCGAAGATGAAAACCCCAATAGCACCCTGAAGACTATCTTCAATGTCATCTGGATTCTGCTATTTGGGTGGGAGATTGCCCTCTCGCACCTCCTTCACGCCGCTATCTTGGCCATTACCATCATTGGCTTACCCTTCGCCAAACAACATATTAAGTTGATCCAACTGGCCCTGTTCCCCTTCGGTCGGTCTTTTCAGTAGTCTGGGCTAGACAGGTTGTCTGCCGGTGTCACCGCTGGATTAGGCGGCTTAAGGCATTTTCCAAGGCGGAGACAGCGCGGATATCCTCTAGCTGTTCAGCGAGGGCGATCGCCCCACTATAGAAACGAATCGCCTCCTCTCGCTCTCCGGCTGCTAGATACAGTTGGGCCAGGGCCTCCAAACTCCTCATCTCTTGCCGTACATCCCCCCGTTCTCGGACTCGTTCCAGGCGAGTTTCCAGCAGTTCCTGGGCCCGCAGATATCGTCCAACCGACTGGTGGGCCCTCGCCAGACCATCAACGGCCCGTAAGTAATTCTCGAACTGAGACTCTCGTCCTTCCACCTGTCGCAACGCCGCCCCATAATTGGCGATCGCATTCTCATAGTCATCTAAAGCCCAATAAGCATCCCCGAGATGATTAAAGGTATTCGCCTGGCCCGAAACATCTCGGGCTTGAATGCGATATTGCAGGGCCCGTTCATAGAGAGGGATGGCATCCCGGTGATTGCCGCGACTGGCTTCGAGTAGGCCTAAATTACTGTGAGTTAAGCCCAAAACCCGAATCACATTGCTGTCCGTAGCCAGGGCCAAAGCTTCATTAAAACGAGTTTCGGCGGCAGCCAACTGGCCACGGCGTAATAACACCGTCCCTAAATTGTTTAACCCCGCCATCAGGGCCCGCCGATTATCTCGCCGTCGTGTCAGAGAGACCTGGGCCTCGAACATTTGCTGGGCTTGGGCTAAGTTATCTAACTGAGCATAGGCTGACCCCAACTGGGTATAGAGTTGGGTCATCGCTCCCCAGTCATACATCTGCCTGTATAACTCTAAGGCCTGTTGCCAGAGGGCGATCGCCTCGCGATAATTGCCGTCATCTCGTTGATTGCGTCCTTCCTGGAGTAAGCGATCGGCTTCACTGCGGGGGGAAAGCTCGCGGTTGCGTTCAATGCGGACTCCTGAGTTATTGTCCTCAACCCCTTGACTCAGTAAGGGATCGGGGGACAGAAGCCCCAGCAGCAGTAAAAGTGGCATCCCCGTCAATGTCCTAACCCAAGTTGGCATAGTACCTCTATCACCTCAATATCACGACATCTGTTCCGACAAATGAGCATTGGACGACTCAGAGAGATTCTCGGCCGTTTCCAAATAGATAGCCCGAATGTCCTCGGGGAGATTGGTTTCTAGTTCACGATAGCCTGAGGGTAACTGCCGCGCCACATCGGCTGGAGTCAGTCGTTCCCCTTCCGCTTGCAGATAAGCCGCAATGCGGGTTTCACTCCATTTAAAGGTCTGGGACATGACCACCATCAGGCGTAACAGGGGGTCGAGGAGGTCTAAGGCTTGCTGAAGATAGCACCATAAGGGAGGTGGGGCGCTGTCGAGGGAGTATTGAATGGCCTCAACCTCCGGCAGTTGGGCTTGATCAATCGAGAGGGCCGTCAGTTGAATTAACCAATTTTGCAGAGTCACCTCTCCCGTCTCATCCTCATTGGCATCGGCGCTAGGATTGAGATCGAGCGATCGCATTTCATGGAAAATCCGTTGCCAAATCAGCACAAACAGGTAATCGGCCCGCACCGGAGAGGTCACCGAATGGTGGACGAGGGTATAGACAATGGCACTGTAGCGACAAAACAGGGCCGTAAAATATTTTCCCTCTTGTGGATAGCGCTGATAGAGGGTCAGGAGTTCCCGATCGCTGTGGTGAAACAGGGACTTGACGATCGGGTGTTGGGCTTCGGGGAAGGTTGGGATTTGCACGATGATTCGCCAGTGGGAAAAACCTGTCCTTAGCATACCTTGGTGACTGTCCGAATCAAGAGCAACGAGGACGGATTGATGGGTTTTGCGAGGACTCAGCCCTAGGAGTTGGGACAGACTGAGTTTAACAATCTTCTCGGATTGGCTAGACTATAGGGAGACATTCGCCAATCCAAAGCGGGAGAGTTTCCCCCATTCGCACACATCTATGGTTGAAATTGTTTTTAGTTTACTGATCCCCCCGAGTTTGTTCGCCGCCCTCCCCTTGATGGATACTCTATTCTCCACCCAGGGCATCATGGTGATGTTGTTGGCGGCTTACGGCGTTGCCATGTGGATGTTCCTCACCAGTGCCCCCAAGGTGCATACGGTGATGGTCTCCGATTTGGCGATCGCCCAACAGTTTTATGAGGGTGAGCTACGCCTGCCTGCCGCCGAAGTGCCCCTACATTACTATTACAACTATGACCAGACCCTGGGGGCGGCGGCGGTTGATCCTCTGTACCTGTCGGCAGATTTTGGCCCCTCCCGACCCGCTCCTGAGCCGGAGGGGTTATGGTATCAACTGAAGAAGAATGCCCAGCTACATGTGATTGCTGGGGCCAGTCTGGGACGACAGAATCGTCAACGTCATGTCTGCTTTGACCGCGACTGTCTCGAAGAAGTGTTACTGCAAGCCCAACGTCAGGGGGCTAAGTATAAAATTCGCAGTGAGAAGCCCCTGAATTTTCTCTTGAAAGACCTTCAGGGGAATGTGATTGAGATGGTCGAGGCTAAGGCCTAATGTAGGGACGTTGGCTCCACATGATAGATGTTCTGGGTGGCCCAGTTGGCGCAGATGGCGGAGGGAAATTCTCCTGGGGCCAGCTTGCGCCGGGCCAATTTCCCTTTGAGACTGGTCATGGGGTCTTGACCATTAGACAGGAGAAATTCCAAAGAGGCGATCGCCTCCCAGGTGCTGAGGCGATCAAGAATTTGCACTAAGGCCTTGACATAGGGATGGTCAGGGTTGTCATACCAATCTGACTGAGCGAGGTTGGCTTGGTCGAAGCCTAAATGGAAGGTCAAAACCGAGGGACCAAATAGGGCGACGGTCACGGGGCGAGTTTCTTCTTGTAAGAGTAGGTGATGCTCCCGGGCCAGGTCTTGTAGGTCTTTAATGAGTTGCGATCGCTCATCTGCTGATCGCGACGGTTCTCGCAGGTGCAGGGCCACCGTGGCTAGATAGGTTTGCAGCAACAGGTGGCCGAGTTTTTTGGCTTTGGTGGCGAGGTAGACTGAGTTGTAGTCGTTGGCTTCAATCAGTAAGGGAACGCGATCGACCACTTCGATGCCGTAACCCCGTAATCCAGCAATTTTCCGTGGGTTATTGGTAATCAACCGGATTTTGTGAACCCCCAGGTCATTGAGCATTTGTGCCCCCACCCCGTAGTTCCGGAGGTCTGGGGGAAAACCGAGGCGTTCATTGGCTTCGACGGTGTCGAGTCCCATGTCTTGCAGGGAATAGGCTTTGAGCTTGTTAATTAGCCCAATACCGCGTCCTTCTTGGCGCAGATATAGTACTACCCCTTCGCCCCGTTGTTCGATGGTTTTGAGGGCCGCTTGCAGTTGCAGACGGCAGTCACAACGCAGGGACCCCAGGGCATCCCCCGTGAGACATTCGGAATGAACCCGCACCAAAACCGGGCGATCGCCGAAGGAGGTGGGGTCTCCTTTAACAATGGCCAGATGTTCGGTGTTGTCCATCTGGTTGCGATAGGCATACACCTGGAAGTTGCCAAACTCCGACGGGAGAGCGGCGATGGTTTCTCGCTGAATAAAGCGTTCGTTTTGCAGCCGATAGCTGATGAGATCGGCAATACTGATCAGTTTTAGCTGATGGACTTTGGCATATTCGATGAGTTCCGGGAGTCGCGCCATGGTTCCATCGGGATTCTGGATTTCGCAGATCACCCCGGCGGGATAGCGGCCGGCTAAGCGAGCTAAGTCTACCCCGGCTTCAGTATGGCCGGCTCGCTTGAGCACCCCTCCTTTCTGGGCCCGTAAGGGAAAGATATGTCCAGGACGGCGTAAGTCTTTGGGTTGAGTCGTGAGATCAACGGCAGCACGGATGGTACGGGCGCGATCTTCGGCGGAAATTCCGGTGGTCACTCCTAACTCCGGTGAGGCGTCAATACTCACCGTGAAGGCCGTTTGATTGGCTTCGGTGTTGCTGGTGACCATCAGGGGCAGATCCAGTTCGTCTAACCGCTCTTTGGTCATGGCCAGACAGATTAGCCCCCGAGCTTCGACGGCCATGAAGTTGATGGTTTCACCGGTGATGGCATCGGCAGCACAGATGACATCTCCTTCGTTTTCTCGATTCTCATCATCGACGACAACAACGCACTTGCCAGCTTTGAGGTCTGCCAGGGCCTCTTCGATGCTGTTGAACTCAAATGAGCGGTCAGGGTTGGCTTGAGACGATTCCACGGATGTTTTCGCTTGCTTTAACTAAATCGTTAACTTTCTTTAAGTCTCTTAGAATTGTAGCTCGAAAGCGGGGCTGACTGCGAGGGGGGTTTCCCGGACTCCTGGGCAAATACGATAAGCTCTCAAGTGTAGACCACAGTACAGGAGACAACAATGGAGATTCCAGCTTGGATGGATTGGGTGGTGGTTGGCTTTGCGATCGCCATCCTAGTCGGCAGTGGCTTAGTCATGTCCAATGGCGCGATTAAGGCGGAAAAGGAACTCAGTTCTAAGGGACAGAAGAAATAGGCTGACACCGTCGTTGGTCTCAACAGGGTGCTTTCTCCACTCCGGGGGAATTGCACCCTGTTTTTACGGTTAGGAGTTTAAAGATTTCATAAAATTCGATTAATGATTTAACACTGCGTGTTAGTTTAGATATGAACGGGTCTACAAATGAAGTTATTAAAAATTGGCCAACTGCAAAGCGCATCTCTATGGAGACCACCGCCCCTGGGTATGAAGAAGCATCCAATTGAGAAAAGCCAGGTGCAATGGCTATCTAGACTATGAATCCTTCAGATTCAACAGGTTATGGGGATGAGACTCCGTTTCTCAGTCCGTTCTGCTCTCCTGAACACTCTGATAGTTCCTCTTGGCAAACCTGGCAGCATCGTTTAGACACTGCCCTTCTACGACTACGGCGTTCCTTAATCCTGTCTGAGCTATTACAGCAGACGGTTGATGAAGTTCATCAATTGCTCTTCGATGACGACAAGGATAGCTATGTCTATATTTGTTCAGCCGATCCTGAGCAGCAGTTTCAAATCTTGGCCCAGTCTGGGTCATTCCCGGGGGACGCGATCGTTCAACCCGGTTTAGAAATAATAGGACTGGATCAATTCTGGGATGAGCGGATACGTCCCCCAGAGCATTTTTTCATCTTAGACAACCTTCTTAGTCCCACAACCACAGCAGCAGGTTGTGAGCCGGAGAGTCCGTTGGGTAAGCCTTTAGGTATTCCGCTAGTCGTCTCGAATCGGCTCTGGGGTGTTTTAATGATTCAACAGGGTTCGTGCGATCGCCCGTGGCAGTCCTTTGAGCGAGACGGCTTGGAATTACTCGGATCTCACATCAGTCAGGCTATTAGCCACTCTCTGCAATGGGAGTCTCGGGGAACTGCCAAGACTGACGACGACCCCATGACCGGCCCCGAGGCGATCGCACAACGGCAACGGGAGTTAGAGAACACCTTAAACGCCCAGAAAATCAGAGAAACTGTTGCAGAACAATCGGCAATTTTACGCAGCTTCTATAATTCTTGTCCGCTCTGGATGGGAGTTGAAGAGGTCGTTGATGGTGACATCAATATGATTTCTTATGACCAGGCTAGTCTTTCCGTTTTATTTGAGGAAATCAGTCCTAATCCTGAGCTAAACAAGCTGATGGATTTGACAGATATTCGTCCCTCTTCAGAAATTTTTGAACTTTGGTTAGATCGATATCATCAAGCTCAAGTTGAACAACGCCCGATTCAGTTTGAATATCAGTACTCCACCGACACACAAACCTATTGGTTCCTCGCAACCGTCTCTTATCTAGGAATATTCTGTTACCCCTATCCTCGCTTTTCCTATGTTGTTGAAGATATCAGCGATCGCAAACAAAATGAGTTTGAACTGAAGCACGTTAAAGAGCAGCTAGAGCTGGTCATTGAGGCAGCATCAGAAGGATTTTGGGGAATTGACTACCGCAGCGACGAGTATTACTACTCATCGCAGTGGAAAGCCATGTTAGGCTATCACGATCATGAGCTAGACAATTCTGAAGCCACCTGGCACAAGGTGATTTGTCCCGAAGAGTTGGCTGAGGTATCTCAATTTCTAGAAGACTATCGAACTGGTAAAATCAATGAATTTCTGAAGACCATCCGCTTCATCCATAAAGATGGCTCGATTCGGTATATTTATGCGCGGGCGATCGCCGTGAAAGATTCAGAGAATCGGGTTGTCCGGATTATTGGTAGTAACCTAGATATAACCAACTTAAAGCAAACAGAAATTGCCCTACAAGAGAGTAAAGAGAACTACCGTAAAATCGTCGAAAATAGCCAGGAAGGAATCTGGGTGATTGATGATGAGAATAAAACAATTTTTGCCAATTCTCGACTAGAAGAAATGTTAGGGTACTCCCTAGATGAGTTAAGAGGAAATTCCTTCTTAGAATTCATGGAGGACGAGGATAAGCCGGCTGCAATTGAGCATTTGCGACGACGAAAGCAAGGAATTCGAGAGAATCATATCGCAAAACTGCGGCGAAAAGATGGCTCAATGATTTGGGTTATGGTATCTGTCGCCACGAATACAGATGCTCAGGGACATCCCTGTGGTGCGATTGGACTACTAACGGATATGACCCAGATTGTGCAATATCAGGAGGCCTTAGAACTATCCCAGATGCAACTCAAGGGGGTTTTAGATACGTCCTTAGATGGAATTATGGCCTTTCGTTCCCTTCGTGATGCGCAGGGAAGAATTCTCGATTTTGAATGGTTGTTCAGTAATCCTAGCGCCTGTGAACTGGTGGGACGACCTCAAGAGAACTTCATCGGCAAGCAGTTACTGGTCGAAATGCCTGGAAATTGGGAGGAAGGACTCTTTGATGACTACGTTAAGGTGGTTGAATCTGGGATACCGTACACCAAGCAATTCTACTATAATAATGAGGGAATTAATGCCTGGTTTGAAATCATGGCTGTGAAATTAGGAGATGGCTTTACCGTCACCTTTCGTGATATCACTGAACTGAAACAGTCTCAACAGCAACTACATAACCTAAATCAACAACTGGCGGCGCGTTTACAGGACTTAGAACAACGCAACCAGGATATGAAACTCTTAAATGAGATTAGTGATTTTCTGCAATCCTGTTTAACCGTTGAAGAAGCCTGCCTAGCGATTGGTAGCTTTATCAGACCCCTATTTCCAGATTGCTCGGGGGCTATTTATATGCTAAATAATTCACGAAATCAGGTCAAAGCTGTGGCAACCTGGGGGAATGAGCTAGAGTCGTTAAAACAGTTTTATCCTCAAGATTGTTGGGCGTTACGACGGGGGACTGTTCATAGTATTGGTCCGCACAATCATGGCTTGAAATGCAACCACATTGATACGGATTGTACTGAAATTTCAGCCGTCTGTATCCCCATGATTGCCCAGGGAGAACCCTTAGGACTCTTATATATCAATGGAAACCAAGGGGAGACCATTTCCAGCACAAGTCAGGAATTGGTTCGAACTGTTGCCGAGCAAGTCTCTATGGCGATCGCCAACTTAAAACTCCGAGAAACCTTACAACAGCAAAGTATCCGTGACCCCCTAACCGGATTATTTAACCGACGTTACTTGGATGAGTTTTTCGACCAAGAAATTCAGCGAGCCCAACGCAACCATCATGCTATTGGGGTCATGATGTTAGATATCGACCACTTTAAACAGTTCAACGATACCTATGGCCACGATGCAGGGGACTTTGTATTACAACAAGTCGGTCAACTTCTCAGTCGTAATGTTCGCGGTTCAGATATCGCCTGTCGCTATGGGGGAGAAGAAATGACACTTTTGCTACCCGAGTCATCCTTCGAGGCGACCACTCGCCGAGCTGAGCAGATTTGCCAGTCGATTCGCGATCTCAGATTAACCTATCAGGGTCAGCCCTTGCTCCCCGTGACGGCATCGTTAGGGGTCGCCTCGTTCCCGGAACAGGGATTGACCCGAGGGGCCCTGTTACGGGCCGCCGACAAGGCCCTCTACCGAGCCAAAGCCGGAGGGCGAAATCAGGTGGTGGTGGGTTAGGAGGAGCGTGAATTGCAAGTTTCAGACTGTGCGTGTTTTTTGTCCCTACTAATCAAGGCTCAGGATCAAAATCTACATCCGGTTGCTAAAAAGATGATGTATTTACTGTCATTAGCTAGACTGTATTTTTACATAAGTTTCACTCTGTTATGTACAGAAAAGTTTTTCCATAAAATTTAGTTTTACATAGAAGTGCGCCCTAACCAATCAGCAATAAACTTTGAAGAAATTCTCTCTACAGCCGTGCCAATAGCTATCATAGAAGGAAAACCAGCAGTTTCTCTAAATAAGAAATAACCTGTGCCGGAAAAAATAACTATCATAAAAAGAGAAAAAAGAGCGGAAATCACATCTTTTTTTCTTGACTCTTTTCTAGTTTGAGCCAGGAGCTTAAAAAATTTCTTTCTAGAAGATCTGATGCTATAAAGACTAGAAGGAGTACTCTTATTTTGTAAAAACACAACTGTACAAAATTTTTCACCGTACTTTAATTGTATGGTTTCCCTTGACAAGTTTTGTACTGGGACTAAAAGTTCTCCTTCTGACCAACCCGGATCAATTTTCGTGGAAACATTAGACAAACCTCTCGCAACTTGTGATACCTTAGACAAAATAATTGCAGAAATCATCCCATTTTTTGGCATTTTGATGCTCTCTAGAGTAGCTATTAAAGCTGTATCTCCGGGTTTTATCTGCACAGATTTATCGCCAGCAATGTCTACTAAACTTCTTTTTTGTACAAGTTTTTTTCCAAATTCTCCTACCCGTAAATCATAACCCATAGGGGTTAAACAAGCTTCTGAACCGTTTTTTATTAACAGCTTGTTGTTGTCATCATTCCATCTGTCTTCAGAGAAAACCAGTATCTGCTTAATATCCGTATCCGTCCAAACGCTCATGACTACAACTCCACTCAAGCATAAATTTATTGGCTAGACGCGAGCCAGGGTGACCGAAGCAGGTTGATCTTGATACTTTCCTTTCCTATCTTCATAACTAATAGAACAAGGATTTCCCTCTAGAAACATTATCTGAACAATCCCTTCATTCGCATAAATACGACAATCAGCACTAGAGGAGTTTGAAAATTCTAGAGTTAAGTAACCCCTCCAAGCTGCTTCAGCTGGAGTTACATTTGCGATAATCCCGCACCTTGCGTAGGTGCTTTTACCAATACAGATCACGGTTATATTTTCAGGTATACTCAATTTTTCAAGGGCCACGCCTAATCCGTAAGAGTGAGCTGGCAAGATGAAGTAGCTCCCAAATTCATCTTCGTGTAGTCCTGTGGGTTCCAAGTTATCAGAATCAAAATTTTTGGGATCTATAACTTTTCCAGGGATGTGACGAAAAATACGAAATTCTGATGCAGCAAGTCGTATATCATACCCGAAACTGCTTAAGCCATACGATATGACTGGTTTTCTATCAAGTGTTCTGACTTGTTGCGGTTCAAAGGGTGTTATCATTCCCTTCAGGGCTTGTTCTTTAATCCACTGGTCGTTTTTCAGCATGATGTTTATGAATTTCTACCAGACCACATAACAAGATACAGCAAAAAGTGCCAACTTGCGGCTCCCTGTCAAAAAAATATGGCTACAGATGGCGGGAGAGGGCAAGATGGTTCGTTTGATTGAGATTGGGCATACACTATACTGTACTGAGGACTAATGCACCTACAACTTACCGAGTGTTTCGAGCAGGAGAAGATTTTGTGAGACTGGTGATTCTAGGAGGGCCCGGAGCTGGAAAAGGAACTCAAGGCAAGTTACTCTGTGACAGCCTGGGTATCCCCTGGATTGCTACGGGGGAGATTTTCCGCCGGGCGATCGCCGCTGATACTCCTTTGGGAAATCAGGCTAAACCCTATGTGGAACAGGGGGAGTTAGTTCCCGATCCCATCGCTATTGAGTTTATCCGCGATCGCCTCAGTCAAGCGGATGCGGCCCAGGGATGGCTTTTAGATGGCTATCCTCGCACGGCGTTTCAGGCGGAAGAGTTGGACTTTTTGCTCCAGGATATGGGACAACGCCTAGATTGGGCAATTTGGCTCGATGCCCCCGTAGAAGTTCTCATGCAACGCTCCCTAGAGCGATCGCGGGATGATGACGCACCCCAGATTATCCGACGGCGCATTGATCTATTCCATCAACGCACCATCCCTATCACCGGCTATTACAAACCCCAGGATAAACTGCTACGGGTGGACGCCGATCGCCCCCTAGACGTCATCCAGGAGGACTTGCTGGCGCAATTAAAAGCCCCGCAACCCTAGATCCTCCCCCCTCAATTCACAGACGCAGCCCCTTTCGGGTACTCTGGATCGCGCCTATCACCCCTACCATCCATGTCTTCGATTCTCAAACAGCTTCAGCAGCAGTTCAGTCCAGCCCTCGTGGCCGCCTTCGGGGAGGAGTTCGCCACAACAGATCCCCTCCTGGCCCCGACAAATAACCCTAAGTTTGGCGATTATCAAGCCAACTTAGCCATGTCCCTGGCCAAACCCCTCAAGCAGAAACCTCGGGATATCGCCGCCAAACTCATTGAGACCCTGGATGTTTCCCAATTCTGTTTCCCCCCAGAAATTGCGGGGCCGGGGTTTATTAACCTGCGACTGAAACCCGAGTTCCTAGAATCTCAACTGCAACAGATGCAGCAGAGCGATCGCCTAGGAATCGCCCCCACCCCCAACCCGGAAACAGTGGTGGTGGACTTTTCTAGTCCCAATATCGCCAAGGAGATGCACGTAGGCCATCTGCGATCGACCATTATCGGGGATGCGATCGCCCGTGTCTTAGAATTTCAGGGTCATGATGTCCGCCGCCTCAACCATGTCGGCGACTGGGGAACCCAGTTTGGGATGTTAATCGCCTATCTCAAAGAAGTCTATCCCAATGCCCTCACTGAAGCAGATGCGTTAGAGATTGGCGATTTAGTAAGCTTCTACAAACAGGCGAAAATCCGCTTTGATGAGGATTCTCAGTTCCAAGAGACCGCCCGCAACAACGTCGTGAAGCTACAATCGGGGGATGCAGAAACCCGCCAAGCTTGGAAACTCCTCTGTGATCAATCCCGGCGGGAATTTCAGAAAATCTACGATCGCCTCGATGTAGAACTCAACGAACGGGGGGAATCCTTCTATAATGACAAACTCCCCCAAGTCGTCCAAGACCTCAAAGACTGTGGTCTACTGGTCGAAGATCAAGGGGCCCAATGTGTCTTCCTAGAAGGCTATCAGAACAAAGAAGGGAAGCCTCAACCCCTAATTATCCAAAAATCCAACGGGGGTTACAACTACGCCACCACCGACTTAGCAGCCCTACGCTATCGGATTCAAGAGGATGGGGCCACGCGCATTATCTATGTGGTGGATGCGGGCCAAGGAACCCACTTCGCCCAAGTCTTCCAGGTAGCGCAACGGGCGGGATGGCTGCCTGAGACGGTAGAAGCGGTTCATGTTCCCTTTGGCTTAGTGCAAGGGGAAGATGGGAAAAAGCTCAAAACTCGGGCCGGGGAGACGGTTCGCCTCAAGGATTTACTCGATGAAGCGGTGAATCGGGCCCGAGTGGATTTACAGACGCGCATTGAGACGGAGGAACGCTCGGAAACCCCCGAGTTTATTGAACAGGTGGCTGAGGGGGTGGGGATTAGTTCGGTCAAATATGCCGATTTGAGCCAGAACCGCACCAGTAACTATGTGTTTAGTTACGACAAAATGTTATCCCTCCAGGGAAACACTGCCCCCTATTTGCTCTATGCCTATGTGCGGGTGCAGGGGATTAGCCGTAAGGGAAATATTAAGTTTGAGAGCTTAACAGATAGTCAATTAACCCTCTCGGAGGAGACGGAACTGGCACTGGCTAAACATCTGTTGAGTTTGTCGGAGATTCTGGATGAGGTGGCTCAGGAGTTACTGCCCAATCGCCTCTGTCAATATCTGTTTGAGTTGAGTCAGAAATTCAATCAGTTTTATGACCAATGTCCGGTGTTACAGGTCGAGGAACCGTTGCGAACTTCTCGTTTGCTGCTGTGTGATTTGAGTGCGCGAACCCTTAAATTGGGCTTGTCCCTGTTGGGAATTACGGTGTTGGAACGGATGTAGGGTTGGAGGAGAACCACAGAGTCACAGAGAACACGGAGGGAGAGGAGAGGGTCTGAACTGTAGCAGGGATGGCGCTCTAAGAGGTGGGGGTAGTAGCCTAGGGCAACCACAAGGGATTGCCCCTACTGCCTAGGGCAACCACAAGGGATTGCCCCTACTTTTGTCCGATTCAGACCAACTTTGGCTATATCATGCTATCTAAACAATTCCGATTTAGGGCAATGCTGAGTCGAGGTCTTCGGGAGGGATGGTGGTTGTTGCCTATCCTTTTGTCTGGACTGTATGTTGTCAGTGAACGAACGTTTTACTGGACGGATTTTGTTGTTTATCAGCATCGTGTTACGGAACTGGTTTTAGCCTTTCAAGACTCATTTGAAACGGGTGTTGGGCGAATTATTGATTCCCTGAATGGGGATTATAATTTACTCTATGTGATTCCCCTGTTGCCCATTGCTCTGGTTTTGGGAACCTCTCGGCTGGTTTATATTCTGAGTTTAATGATCCTTTATGTTTTACCGTTTATTGGCTTAACGGCTTATTTGCTGCGTTATCTAGAGCCAACGGTTCACCCGAAAATCTCGTTTTACAGGGGGGTGATGATCGGCTGTCTTATCCCGATGACTTGGATTCCCAGCTTGCGGGGATTCCCGGATACGGTGGGGATGCTGTGCGTGGTGGCTGCGAGTGGCTTGTATTTGGCTCGGGACGGCGGGTGGCGGTTTTCGGGGATTGGTGGCTTGTTGGCGTTGGCGGTGTTGTTTCGTCGCCACTTCGCCTATGGGGGCCTGGCGGTGGGGGGGGCGATCGCCCTGGTGGAACTCTGGCTGATTCTGCGATCGCCGTCTCCTCGGGACTGGAAAAGACAGGTTTGGCAATATGGCCGCAACGTAGGGCTAATGGGACTCTCTGGCTTGGCATTACTCCTCCTTGTTGCCCCAGACTTTACCTATCGCGCCCTGACTGCCAATCATCGCGCCGTTTATGCCTCGTTTAGTGTTCCTATTCCCGAAAGCATCGACTATTTTGCCTCGGCCTATGGCTATCTCATCTGGGGATTACTGATTTGGGGAGTTTGGCGGCGTTGGCGATATCAGCCCCTTCCCTCTCGGGCCGCTGGCTTTTTGCTACTCTGGGGAGGATTGGCGATCGCCTTCCAAGTCTTTCTACTCCGCTATGATTCGGTCCATTACACCCTGCATCTGACGCCGCTTGTCATTGTGGGGATAAGCCTGTTATGGCGATCGCTCTCCCGGCTTCCCCGTCAACTGCTGCTGGGGGTGTTATGCCTCAATCTCCTACTGGCACTGACTCCCTTGGGAACCCAGAATCTCCCCGGCCGCGAACTCTTCGCCACGGCACATCCCCCCTTAGTACGGCCAGACTATCCGGAACTGCTGCGGTTGGTGGACACCCTGCATGAGTTAACCCCCAATGACGAGCCAGTTCACCTCATCGCCGCCTCCAGTTCTCTCAATCGGGGGTTAATTCGTAACGCGCACTGGTACAACTATGCGCCTGAGTCGATTCCCCTTTCCTGTCATATTCCCTGCGGCATCGAAATTCTGGGACTTCCGACGGCCGACTCCAACAGTATCTATCCCCTAGAACCCCTATTGGCTGCCGAGTACATCGTCTTAGCCGAGCCGTTACAATATCATTTACCTCGGCAACAGCAACAAGTGATTGCCGTTCCCTATGAGGTATTTCAGGAATCCTGGGCCATCACCGAAGATTTTGAGCAACGTCCAGAAACCTTTAGCCTAGAGAACGATGTTACGGTGTTACTCTATCAGCGACGACGGCCCACCGATTGGCAAACCGCCGTCAAGACCTTAACTCAGATGAAATCCCGGTTCCGCGATCGCCCCGGCTTACAATCAGATTGGGTCAATCTCACGCCCCGGATTCCCCTCCAGGGACAATATCAGGGGAGTAACCCCGCGAATTTCGCCATTGAGCGCTTATCTGAACCCCTACATCTGCTCTATATCGGAGAATTTGCCAATCCGCAGTCGATTCGCCTCCAGGTTTCCCCTTATCCAGACTCCTTATCTCTCGTGGCTCATCTGCTCAATTCCCAGGCTGAGATAATCGCCACCTCCGAGGTGGCCTCAGAGTCTATCACCCTCACCTCAGAGGAACCCGCCGCCTATCTGCTGTTAACCCTAACCTCTCCCACCCCCACATCCGTTCAGTTAGAGCAGCTTACAGTGAAGTCGCCTCTCCCCAGGGAAACCCCTTGACGGGGAGTTAATAGGACTTCATCACCCGAGCAATTTCACGATCTTGTTGCTTGCGTTTGAGGCTCTCGCGCTTATCATGAAGTTTCTTCCCTTTCGCTAAGCCAATACTGACCTTCACCCAACCATTTTTTAGATAGAGTTTAAGAGGGACTAGGGTCAGTCCTTGTTGTTCGACTTTACCAATCAATTTGCGGATTTCATTGCGATGGAGAAGTAACTTACGATTCCGGAGTGGGTCATGGTTAAAGTACTGACTCGCAATGTCGTAGGGGGAGATATGAACATTGTGTAACCAGGCTTCATTGCCGCGAATCAGAGCATAGCCATCCCGGAGGTTGACGCGGCCTTGACGGATGGATTTAACCTCGGTTCCTTGTAACTCAAGGCCAGCTTCATAGGTTTCCAGGATGCTGTAGCGATAGCGAGCTTGTCGGTTATCGGCAATGACTTTATAGCCGGAACTGGTATCTTTTGCCATGCGTATTCTGTCGTCGGTGATCGTGTTTAGGCGAGTCTTATCTTTATTTAAGCGCGGTTAGCTGATTTTTGCGAATTTTGCTTTGATGTCAACGCCAAGTTGAGGGGTCAAGATAGGACGATAGGATTACAAAAGTTTACAAAAATCGCGGTTGGAGTTAGAAATGGTCTGAGACTCCATGATAGACTTAGGGGTAGCTTCCAACTCTAACGAAGGTCTTTAAGAGGTGATTATGACGGGTCAAGGTCACTATGACAAGCCGTCTTTTGACAGGTTGAGTTGTTTTCGTTAAGACAGACTCATCTGGAGATATCCCCCATTAGATCTCATCGTTCTAACAGTTTAATCAAAGGAGAACAGGTTTTGAAAAAGCTCATTTCGACCGTCTTAGTTTTTGCGGCGATCGCTCTGTTTAGCGTCAGTGGCACAGCCTATGCCGGTGATGTTGCCAGCGGCGCCAAAATTTTCAGTGCCAACTGTGCCGCCTGTCATGCTGGGGGTGGCAATGTGGTTAATGCCACTAAAACCCTACGTAAGGATGCCTTAGAACGGTATGATATGGCGTCTGAGGAAGCCATCATCAATCAAGTCACAAAGGGCAAAAATGCCATGCCTGCCTTTTTGGGCCGTTTGAGTGAAAAAGACATTGCTGATGTGGCGGCTTATGTTCTCTCCCAGGCTGAAAGCGGCTGGTAGAGGCTCAATTTAACCTCAGTTGGGTTCCATAGTTCGGTTCCATACCGGGCCGCGTGAGGGGGTTGGCGGCTTGATGTCCACTCCGTCACGCGGCTATTTTGGCTTGACTTAGCCCCCTCGGGAAAACGCCCCCATCACCAGAGCGGATAAGAGCAGGCCCGGTGAGAGTAACAGGGCCAGCATAAATAATTCATGGGTAGTCATGGGCGAATCTCCTTGAACTGTCCTTGCTGTGGGTCGGCTGTGCTAATATTCTAAACGACATTGCCCAGTCGAGGCAGGGGGAGGCCAGTTTTTAACTTTGGTTAAGATTTTGGCTGGGGGTGAGGTCCAGAGGTTTCAATCGCCTTGATGAGGTTGAGCCAATCGTCTTGATGACACAGCCACGGATAGATGGGAATCCCAGTGGCTGTTTTTTTGGGGCAATAGATAATCTGGTTATTGTCAAGCGTTAAGTCTTTGAGCGATCGCAGGGGATAGGTTCGATCCAGTTTTCCGGTCAATTTATACAGGGTTAGTTCATGCTTCGAGAGAGTGAGATAGGTTTTATTGACAAATAAATAGCCCCCATAGAGGGTAATAAAACCGGAGATAAGGCTAAAGGGAAAGCCTCCCTTTAAGGAGACCACAAAGGCATCTAAAATCACAAAAACAGAGGCAGCCAGTAGGGTGATGCCAATCCCTCGCCGATAGCGAACTCTCAATTCTTCAGCCATAGATTCTGGTTACAACTCTTTGCACTCATTTAACTGCGGCGAATGTTGAAACAACACCATTCTTGGCGTTTCCAAAGGGTGGCGACAATCCAGCCATGTTGTTCTAAGACATCCGCCATGGGTTTGGCTTGTTCTAGGAGAACACCACTAATGACCCCCCAAGTATGGGGAGCGGCAATGGCACTCATTTGGGGAATTAGCTCAACAATAGTTTCCGCCAGGATGTTACAGAGAATGGCATCGACAGGTTGATGATTGGCGAGACTGACGATGCGATCGAGGCTTCCCTCTTCGACAACCATCGTCTCCGTGGAAATGTTATTGAGGGCCTGATTGGCCCGAGCGGCTTTCACCGCCAGAGAGTCCACATCAACGGCGTAAATCTTTTTCGCCCCCAATAAGGCGGCCCCAATGGAAAGAATCCCCGAACCGCAGCCAATATCAGCAACAATGGGATGTTCTTCCCCCATGCTGAAGCGCATTTCCAGGGATTCGAGACAGAGTTGGGTGGTGGCGTGGGCCCCAGTGCCAAAGGCCACACCGGGATCGAGTTTCAGGAGAATGCGATCGCTCCCCTGAGGAGGATCGAGCCAGGCTGGATAGACGATAAAGCGATCGCCAATCTCCGTCGGTTGCCAATGTTCCTTCCAACTGCTGGACCAGTCTTCCTCCTCAATCAGATGCCAGTGGGTTCCTGGGGGTGGTAAATCGATGGCGATCGCATCCTGGCGTAGCCACAGAGATAGAGCCGCTAAGTCGAGCATTTGCACCTGATCTTGATGGAGATAGGCCCGCATCAAACAGGAGTCCGCTTCAGCTTCACTCACCACTCCCCGACAGCCGAACTTTTCCAAACGCCAGAAAATGGTTTCCTCCAACGCTGGATGTCCCAAAATTTGGATTTCCCACCAGCTACTGCTCATAACTCCTCTTGTCCTTGGTTAGGTCGGGGGCGAGGACCGTTGAGGGGTCAACAACGGTCCTCGCCCCCGATCAACTCAGCCTGCCTACATTGTGACGGTATACGCGTCGCGAATCCCAGACACCTTGAGAATTTCCTCTAAAATTCCTTCCGGTAGGGGATCATCCAAACTCAGCACCATCACTGCGTCACCCCGGACAATCTTGCGTCCGACCTGCATACTGGCAATGTTGACATTAAAACTCCCCAACAGGGAACCAATGCGGCCAATAATCCCCGGCATATCCCGGTGACGGGTAAAGAGCATATGTTGAATCGGCGGCACATTCACGGGGAACTCATCCACATTAGTAATCCGCAGTTCACCATCCCCCAGTAAAGCTCCAGTCACCGTATGTTGACCCCGAGAGCCTTTGGCTTCGAGATGCAGCGAATCGGTGTAGTCCCGAACTGAGGCATCCCGCATTTCAATAATACGGATGCCCCGTTCCTTGGCCTCAATGTTGGCATTGACGTAATTGACCCGTTCCCGCAAAGCTGGGGTTAATAGGCCTTTGAGAGCGGCAATGGTAATCGGTTTGCTGTCCTGATTCGCCAAATCTCCTTGCAGAGAAATGGTCAGAGACTCGACTCGGCCACCAGCCAATTGACCCACCATGTTACCTAACGCCTCAGCCAGTTCGAGATAGGGACGCAGTTTAGCCAACGCATCGGGGTACAAGCCGGGGATATTGACCGCCGAACGAGCGGGAAGTCCCAGTAGTACATCTCGAATCTGCTCGGCTACATCTACCGCTACATTCACCTGAGCCTCAGCGGTCGAAGCACCGAGGTGGGGAGTCAGAATCAAGTTTTTATCGCCCTCTCGCAGTGGTGAATCCGCCTCTAAGGGTTCATTGCCAAAGACATCGAGAGCGGCACCGGCGATGCGTCCTTCTTTGACGGCTTCGGCTAGGGCCGCTTCATCAATGAGTCCCCCACGAGCGCAGTTAATGATGCGGGCTGTGGGTTTCATTTTGCCCAAGACCTCGGCGTTGATGAGGTTGGCTGTTTCCTCAGTGCGGGGAATATGGAGGGTGATATAGTCCGCCTCTTGAATTAGAACATCGAGTTCCACGAGACGACAGCCGATTTGTTCGGCTCGTTCATTGGAGATATAGGGATCATAGGCAATCAGTTTCATACCCATGGCTTTGGCCACATTGGCCACATGGGAGCCGATTTTACCCAAGCCAATTAATCCCAAGGTTTTCTTGTAAATTTCGGCCCCGATAAAGGCTTTACGATTCCAGTCTCCGCCTTTGACGGAGTGGTTAGCATCGGGGACATAGCGAGAGAGAGACATCATCATCGCTAAGGCGTGTTCGGCGGCGGCGATGGTGTTGCCTTCGGGAGAGTTGACAACCACAATCCCCTGCCGAGTAGCCGCCGCCACATCGACGTTGTCGACCCCCACCCCGGCACGACCAATGATTTTCAGTTGTGCGCCGGCTTCAATGACCTCTTTGGTGACTTGGGTTCCCGAACGAATCATCAAAGCATCGTACTCGGGAATAATGGAGATGAGTTCGGACAGAGGCAGTCCGGTTTTGACATCAACTTGCGCGACTTGAGAGAGAATTTCGATCCCTGCGCGATCGACGGAATCGGAAACAAGAACTTTTGGCATAATGTGCAGCTTGGTGTTCGCTTATGGCAACCCCTCCCCATCGCTCGTGTGTCGGTTAGGGAGAAGAGGGCGCGATCGCTGGTGATTTGACGTTTGCAGCTTAAAGACACACTGCTCCACCGCCCGCCCGCAGATAGCCATTGTATCGGGAAAGTTGCACCGAGGGCGCTTTTTTCCTGGATGTCTTTGCGATCTATCAGGTGTGATGGGCCAGGCCTACGGCTTGGGAGAGGTGAGATAAGCCTTGGTCTTCTAATTTGTTCACCAGTCCTGAGAGTATCTGCTTTGCCAGTCCGGGGCCCTCATAAATCCAGCCGGTGTAAACTTCCAATAGACTGGCTCCAGCGGTGATTTTCTCCCAAGCATCGTCAGCACTGGCAACGCCTCCTGTGCCAATAATGGGCAATTTTCCCTCAGTATATTGCCAAATCTGACGAATGACTTCCGTGGAGCGGGCTTTGAGGGGCGCACCACTGATGCCGCCCGCTTCCTCCTGAGGCGATGTTCCCGTTTTGGCTAACCGTTGGGTCTTTAACCCCGTGCGCGAGATGGTGGTGTTGGTGGCAATCACTCCCCCTAATTCTAGACCCATGACTAAATCGAGAATGGCCCGTATTTCCCCGGTTTCCAAATCGGGGGCAATTTTGACTAAAATAGGCTTAGCATCTGCATTTATGTCCATCAGGGTTTTCAAAATTTGCTCCAAACGTTCTGGAGCCTGGAGCGATCGCAGTCCTGGGGTGTTGGGCGAGGAGACATTGACCACAAAATAGTCCCCCAAGCCTTGTAACACCTTGAAGCTATCGCGGTAGTCCCCAGTGGCTTCCTCTAGGGCTGTTATCTTTGACTTACCCAAGTTCACCCCAATGGGAATTTGGGGGAGTTCCGGCGATCGCACCTGCGTCAAGTTCTGCGCCATCACCGTGGCCCCGCAATTGTTAAACCCCATGCGATTTAAAGCAGCTTGGTCTTCAATGAGGCGGAATAGTCGCGGGGGAGGGTTTCCCGGTTGGGGATGCCATGTCACCGTCCCGAGTTCTGCAAATCCAAACCCCAACGACCCCCAAAACTGCCCCACCTCGCCATTTTTATCAAACCCCGCTGCTAAGCCGAGGGGATTGGGAAAGGTCAATCCCCAAAGCTGTTGTTCCAGGCGATCATCTCTAAAACAGAATTGCTTCTCGATTTGGGAGGCGATCGCCCGAGCGGGGAAGTTCGGCGGAATTGCAGTCTGCTGGCGTGAAATATACCGTAGGCTCGTCATAAACTGCCGGTGTATCCATTCAGGATCGGTTGTGGAAAATAGGATTGGGCGAAAAATTTGTTGGTATAGGCTCATGGCAACCCCGTAAACTCCATCCTCTCCATTCAACCCTACACTGGACTCTAAGGTATATCACGGGCCAAGTCCTGAGGCACATTCTCGACCTGTTACTGCTCTGTTCCCCCCACCCGGATTATGCAAGACGCTTACACGACCACCTCCGAAAATCCACTGGTTAGTCTCAGTCATACCCTGCAAACCCTCCGGGATCAGGAGAGCATTGAAGCGTTGGTGACCACCACCCTAGACTACCTACGCCGCGAGTTTAACTACGGCCTGCTCTGGATTGGACTCTATGACCGCCTCAGCCACCGCTTGCGGGGGGTTGGGGGACAACTCACTCAAGAGAGTCAGGCGAAGATGCCCCAACAGTTTGCCCTCAGTCCTGGGGACATCATGGAACAGACAGTGATTCAACAGTCGCCGGTGCAGGTGGCGGATTTACGGGAGGAAAGCCGAGCGGGAGAATGGCAGGCTCTGGCCAGCCGCTATGGAATTCAGGGGACGACTGTTTTTCCGCTCTGTCACCGCCATGTGTGTTTTGGGGTGGTGGTGTTGGGATCACGTCTCTGGGGTGATTTTCCCTCGGTTGAAGAGCGTTCTGTGCTTTCGATGCTGTTTGGGGAGTTGGCGATGGGATTCCATCAGGCGGATCTCGAGCAGCAACGTGAACGGCTGAAACGCCCCCATGAGCCGTTGTTGGAGATGATGTCTCAGTTGCAGGAGTCTCAAAGCCTCGACGATCGCCTGATGACGATTGTGGTCACGACGCAGCAGTTTTTGATGCCAGCTCGCACTCATATTTATTGGTATGACAGCGATCGCGAGCTGTTTTGGCTCCGTTCGCGAGAGCAAGCCTCTGGTTCCTGGCGTAAAAGTCCAACGGGGGGCAGTACCTCTCGTAATGGTTCTCAGTATCAAGAAACTGGTGAAATTCCTTTGGCGGAGTTTAGTGGTTTCCATAAAACTCTCTGTAGTAATCGCTTGGTTGCCATTGGTGAGGCCTATTCGTCGTTGAAGGCTGATGCTACCAGCCGTTTGATGGCCCAAATTGGGGCGCGATCGCTCCTAGCGGCTCCGATTCTCTCGAAAGGACAGTTATTAGGCTTCCTCTCGGTGGAGGGGACGGAGGCTCGTATTTGGCGGGAGGAGGAGAAGGATTATATTCGCGGTGCGGCTCAGTTGGTGGCGATCGCCACTCCTCTGTCTCATCTACAAGAGCGTATGGCGGAGATTGAGCAGGATCGGGATTTGACTCTGGCGTTACCGGAGGAAGCGACCAGTTTAGAAACCTATAGTCAACGGCTAAGTCAACGGCTTAAAAATGCTCCGGTGTTGGTGTTTTCGGCGGATTCGCAAACGAATGAGATTCAGTTGTTGTCCGCCTACCCGGCCAGTTCCGGTTGGGAAGTGGGCGAGTCTTTTCCGTCTCTGTCCTTTGTGGATTGGCAGTTACTGCAACATGGGGATGGGGCGATCGCTCTTCAACTGAGTGATGATTTTAATGAGGCATCGACCCGAGGCGGGGGGGATATGCGCCTGACGTCTTGGCAACCTTTATTTATTGAGGCGGGGGTGCGATCGCCCCTGATTGCCAATACAGAACCGGGCCAACTACCGAAAAGCTTTGTGGTGATTGCTGAGCCATCCTCCCGAGTCTGGACGAGTTCAGAACAGGAGTTAGTGACCCTGGCTAGTCGTCAGGTGGGGCAGATTCTACGCCGTCAAGCGATGCAACAGAAGAGTCAACAAAATCAAAGGATGGTGAAAGGGATTCGCCATAGTTTGGATTGTTTAGCCAATGCTGAGACGTGGCAAGCAGCGGAAGCCAGTCATATTCAGTATTTAGCGGAGATGTTGGAATCCCCCTTTGTGGGTCTTGTGACTTGGGAGCCGGGGTTGAAAACGGGGGTTCTGAGTACCTTGGTGGAGCAGGAGGCCTATGGAGTTGTGCCTGGACAAGAGATTAATGTGAAGAAGGACCGCCTCTTGCAAAAGGTCCTGTCTCGTTCCGGGGTGTTTGGCCCGGTTCCGGTAGATCGGCTCCCTGCGGTGAGTCAGGCTTGGTTGAGTCCGTTGCAAGGGTTAGTTCTGCGGGCGATCGCTCTGCAAACCTTCGCCACCAGTAAGGGGACTGGGGTGATTCTCGTGGCGGATTCTCCCCAACGGGAGTGGAATGAGCGGCCGGTAGAGGTGTTGGAGTTATTGGCGGGGCAGTTGGCGTGGGGACGACGGGCGGTATTATTGGAAAAACGACTCAATCGGTATCGCGATCGCCTTGACCCCCTGAATTGGTACAAACAGCACCGGTTGGAGGAGCTGTATCGCAGCATTGGTTTAGATATTAAACATCTGACTCAGTTAACGGATTTGACGGGGGGAGTGGCGAATTTGGAGGAAGATGATAGTCGGGCGCGATCGGTGCAACAGGTGCGTCATCAGGAGTTGTTACGTCATCTCTCGGATAGTCTCAATGGGGCAATTCATCTCCTTAAGTATGAGCAATGGCGTTTGCAACTGAAACCGGAACCGATCTCAATTGTGCGGCTGTTTTCGCGAGTGTTGGAGCGCGTCGAACCCGCAACCGCTAAACGACAAATTTGGATGCAGGTGCATCGGGATCAGAATGTAACCCTGTATGCCGATCCAGCGAAGTTTGAGTTAGTGTTTGTGGAGGTGTTGTTGGCCGCTTGTCGGCGATCGCCGGCGGGGGGCAGAATTGATATTTGGTATCGTCCCGTGACGGCTGAAGATGCGGCGGGAACTGAGTTTGTCGAGCTTTCGGTGACCGATAGTGGCGATGTTAGTCCCCGCATTTTAGGGGCCTTCCAGCCGGCGATTCTCAGCGCCCCCCGAGACAAGCGCGACGCTCTGGCGGCCTCTCCGTTAGATCGTCCACCGGGGTTAGAGTTGATTATTTTTGAACGCTTAATGCGTCAGATGGGGGGAGATTTCCTAATTGAGAAAATTGAGGATGGACGCATTGTTAGTCGTCTGTTGGTTCCCCGGCATTCTTGATGAGTGCTAACGACTTGGCTCGACCATCAAACACTTAGTTCTTCCGGGAAACCAGGCCTCATCAGTTCGTCAATTTTTTGGACTCATTAACGTCAAATTCACGATGACACTTTCTTCACTTTAGGTAAGGAGATTTTCGGCGACTCTCCCGTTAACCCATACTTGCTCGCAAACTCCGCCGTTCTTTCCTCTCCCGCCTCTTGCAAGGTTTGCAAAATTTCTAAGGCTTCAGAAAATAACCCTTCTACATCAATCTCACCATATTCAGGACGATAAGACCGCAGGCGATTGGTTCCTTCCCCTAACAACATTAAACAGCCTTTCCAGTTATGATTGCTGAGGTGATAAAATCCTACTCCAATTTGTAAAATACCTTGATAAAATTTCTTTTCTGGGTCAACAGATTCGAGCCAAATGGCTTCTAGGGTGTCGTGACAAGCGTAGAACTCACCTCGATTAAATTCCTCAATCCCTTGCCAAAATTCTGGCGGAAACTCCGTCATGATGCCGTCCACTTACTTCAATAGTGATTGTAACTGACGTTGTACATCCTTGTCAGGGTCGATAGTGAGTCCAATACTGGCTAAGCTGGGGAGCAGATTCTCTACCATAGGCCGCCATGTCTAACGGAGTCACCGTGTCCAGCCAAAACAAGTGCCGCCAAATTATTCTGGGGGATGAACAGTGTCGAATATTATTTGCTCAAAGTCAGCGGCTTGGCTACAAATTTTTTTAACCTGTTGCCAATTTCTAGTGATATTCGGGGCATTGAGTTGATAACTGCGCCGATTTTTCTTAATACGTTTTTTCTTGGGTAGCTCTGCTAGTTTTTTCTCTAGCCTTGTATTACACTCAGCATCAGCCAGGAGAGAATCGTCAGGAGAGAGGACTGCTGCGGCTAACCAAGTTCCAGAGGATTGGGCCGGAAGACAGAACAGGGTGCGATCGCCGGGAGTCACGTTACCCAACCAGCTTATAACCACCTTTCGTAAAGCCTCTACAGTATCAACGACAGGAGGACAGGGTTGTGAGCAGGGGAGAGTTTGCCAATTGTTCTCTTGGGCCAGTTCACTGGCTGATGCACCACAGTTATCATATCGGAAACTCGATACATCGACATCGATATGAATGAGTAGTAGATCAAAGCTACTCAGGGTGGGATCGGCATCCAGTGAACCAGTATGTCTTTGTTGCGCCATGTGACACCATTTCAGCACGCCACCCCAACCACCTCCGAGTTGAGGTTGAGTTGCTTCAGGTTGTAGAAGGGTCATGATGAAGGGGTCGGGTAATATGGCCTTTAGAGCTGCTTGAATTACCTCAAAATCCGTCGGTCCCTCGGCGATTAGGCCGATTTTCAAGGGTTCAGACATTGGGAACGGCTCCTAGATGACCCATTAACCAAAGCCGTGAGAGGGGATATTGCTGATTCAGTTCAGTGAGTTCAGGGGTGAGTGTGACACGGCGGATACAGGTTTGTCCATTACTGTTGCGTTCCACCCCAAAGAGGCGCACCTCGGGATCGGTTAAATCCAATCCATCCAAAGCAGCGGGATTATGGGCCGTCAATAACAGTTGGCGATCGCCCTCATTGTGTCGAAGCCAGCTTGCAAGACGCGACATCAACCGGACAAGCAACCGAGGATTAAGAGCTTGGTCCAGATTATCAATTGCAAGCAATTGAGGCGCTTGGGGCAACAGGCACAGCAAGGCTGCGAAAATCACGTAAAGTGCGCCCTCACTCGCATCATAGGCGGTGAGTTCATTGCGGCTGGGGTTCATAAAGCGATCGCTGAATTTCAGGAGTCGCTTCGTGCGCGGGATCTTAGGCGACAATAAATTGCTCCCAGAAACGGTTGTCTCGATGTCAAGCACCCAGTCAATCAACTCCAGCACCTGATCAAGAATCTCCTCACCCGTATTCCCCTGACTCTGCAAATGGTGACGCAGGCTCGCAAACCCCTCAGCCAATTGTCCACCACTGAGGCCAACAGGAATCCGGGATTGTTGATCGGGTAAAATCCCCCGTAGAGTGGGGGTATTCGGGCAATAAATCGCAAACTCCTGAAGGCGTTGCATGAGTTGAGCCGCAAGATTTGTGCGGTTGAGATGCACCCGTTCTAAGGCGGCTAAACCAGCTTTTGGATTCAGGTTTTTCTTGTTGCGGACTCCCTGAGAAAGAATCTCGGTCTCACCATCACTGAGAACTTCAGTTTTATAAGACCACGCCGGTTCAGGAGAGTCCAGAGGATTGAGTAAAGAAACGCGATAGGTTTCGTGTTTTGAGCCAGTTACACTAATGGCAATATGAGCCGGAGTGCGATCGCTGGCAAATGAGCTTTTATAAAGTCGGGGTAGACCTGCTCGTACGCCGCGACGCAGTAAACTCTCATCATCAACAACTCCATTAGCCGCTGCCCCCAACACACCTAATGCTTCTAATAGGTTACTTTTTCCCGCTCCATTTGCACCAATCAAGCAGTTCACCCGGCCCAATTCTAGGCTTGTGGAATAAATGGACTTAAAGCCCCGGATTTCGACCTGGCGGATTAGTGTCATTAGACCTGATATCAATCTATTTCCCTTGCCAAAATTCTGGCGGAAACTCCGTCATGATGCCGTCCACTTACTTCAATAGTGATTGTAGCTGACGTTGCAAATCCTTGTCAGGGTCGATAGTGAGTCCAGCACTGGCTAAGCTGGGGGGGACAGATTGGCCCCAGAATATCCAGCGACTGCTGGCGCGGAGGTTCTCTAAGGTGGCGGCGTTGGGGGTGAGCCAGAGGGTGGGCCGATCGCCGATGGGTTCAGCCGCTTCCGATTCGCCAAAACTTGCCCCAGCTAAGGTTTCTAGCACCACTCGATGACCGTGGACTAAGCCGGTTTTTGCCGTCCAAAGACGCACATTCAGTTGAATCTGAGTGGCGTAGAAATAGAGAGACACAGCAGCGATCGCCCCCTGTTCAAAGTCTTCTGCATTCCAATGGGCCGCCGTATCCAACGCAATCACTGCATCGAGTCCACTCTGGAACACTTCCAACTCCCGCACCCGTAACTCCCCATAGCGGGCCGAGGTGCGCCAGTGAATCATGCGCATGGGATCGCCGAAGCGATAGGGACGTAAGGCGCGAGTTAAGCCTTCTGAGGCCGGTTGAACCTGACGTTCATAGGCGGAAAAGACGGGATTGTCTTCCTGGCCAATTCCGTCGATGAGGGGACAGCGTTGTAGGGGGAGAACTTGGGGATAGACGATCGCCTTTCCCGGAACCTGGCGCGATCGCCGACACCAAAATAATCCCAGGGGTGCAGCGGTGCGTAGGCTAACCTGATCCCAATGATAAATTCCCCGCTGGGAGGCCGGATGTTGATAAATCCAGCGCAACGTCTCCCCTCCAGGGAGAGATTCAATCACTCGTCGGGGGGGAGTTCCCAGGCGAGGTGGAATCTCATCTTGAAGTTGTAGGAGGAGTTTCGGACGACGTTGGGGATTGTGAATCTCTAGAATAACGGTCAGGGAGTCCCCACGACTGACGGGATCGATGGACTGGCGTTGGATGTGCAGACGACGCAGCGATCGCGGGGGGAGGATTGCGGCGATTCCCAACAGGGCCAATGATGCACCACTAATCGCATACAGCCAGCCAGACATGGTGTTAGCGGCGGAACCTAGATAAAACAGAGACAGTCCCAGACATAACCAGCCTGCGAAGGCCGGTTGCACCCAACGACGTTCGAGCCAATCGCTAAATTGTTGTAATCTTCGTTTCACCAAGGTCGTCCCTATCTCGTTACTGGAATTTACCTGTTTGCTAAATCTTATCTCATTCTATCAAATTGTCCAGTTCTCTGAGGTCAAATCAAGGGCGTTCTGGGCTGTCTCAAGTTCTACTAACGTCCATACTCTCGAAAAATCCAAGTGGGTTCATGTTGACCAGGCTGATTTATTTTGAGAATACGAAAAAGCCGATTGTGAAGAGTTTTAATTTGAAAGATAGACTCGTGAAGATGTCTGGCTTGGCTAACATGATTTCGGTCAGTTTTGCAAATAATAATACCTGCATGAGTCATGTTTTCCCGGTGCAGATGTATGAAATCTTGACGATTGAGAGTAATGACTGCACGATTAGCCGCTGTCGCAAATTCGAGAACTTGACTATCAGAAATTGCCCGATTCGCTTGTCCTACATCATAGCAAGTCAATATATCGTGACCGTAATCTCGTAACTTGTCAACCAAGATGAGGGGGATATTTTCATCTGAATAGAAATGGTGACGGATCATTCCTCATCTAACGACATAATTTCCGCATCTCCCACGATTGGCTGCACTTCATAATATCCCCAAGCTGCACGCAGATCCTCAACCGTCAGATTTGGATAACTTGTCAACAGTTCAGAATCTGTTGCACCTTGCTGCATCAACGCTACAATCGTCCAGACTGTGATGCGAGTGTTGCGAATCCGAGGCTGTCCACCGCATACCCCTGGCTGAGATTGAATTAATGCCAGATTGGGAGTGGGGTAAACTTCAAGTAATTCGGGTGCATCAAGATGGTAACCGATCGCATCGTAGATTTGTGCCAGCGTCAGACGGGGATAGTTGTGTTGAATTTGTTCCGGGGAGTCACCTCCTTTCCAAGCGGAGATAATTGCACGCAAGCTATGGCGATTCTCCAAAATTAGAGGTTCCCCCGCCAGGAGATTGGGATCTTGACGAAGATGGCGACTTAACAAGTGCAGTTGAGACATGGTTTATCCCCTCAAGTAGAGACTCGATTGGCTAGTACCACCTTAACGGATATCCCCACGACGGCTGGCGATCGGCATTCGCCAGCCGGTTCCGAAGGCGCGATCAGTAATCTTTAATCCCGGCGCAGCTTGACGGCGTTTAAACTCGGCGCGAGACACCAGTTTAATCACGCGATCGACGGTTTCCCGCGCATATCCCGCTTCGACAATTTCTGCCGCCGATTGATGACGTTCAATCCAGCGATGGAGGATGTCATCCAGTTCATCGTAGGGGGGAAGCGAATCTTGATCTGTTTGATTGGGTTTGAGTTCGGCGCTGGGGGGTTTCGTGATAATTGTCTCGGGAATGACCTCAACTCCAGGTTGACGTTGGTTTAGCCAACGACAGAGTGCATAGACTTGGGTTTTGGGAACATCGGCGATCGCCGCCAAGCCTCCATCCATATCTCCATAGAGAGTACAATATCCCACAGCCATTTCTGACTTATTGCCCGTAGAAATTAGCAGATAGCCTAACTTATTAGAAATAGCCATTAGTAGAGTTCCACGAATCCGCGATTGTAGATTCTCTTCGGCTACTCCTGACTCCGTTCCCGCAAACAACTCAGCCAGGGTCTTGTCAAAACTCGTCATGGCCGCTTCAATGTGGAGATGATGGGTTTGAATGCCCAAATTCTCCGCTAGGGCGATCGCATCTGTCACTGAACCCTCGGAGGTATAGGGAGACGACATTAACACCCCTAACACGTTTTCTGGGCCGACCGCTTCCGCTGCGATCGCCGCCACCAGGGCCGAGTCAATCCCGCCACTCAATCCCAAGACAATCTGAGAAAACCCACATTTACGCGCATAATCCCGCACCCCCAACCGCAAGGCGGCCCAAATCTCTGCTTCACGACAATCGGGAAGGGGAACCACCTCAGCCTGACTCAATCCCGTTTCCGTCAACACCAACTCCGCGAAATCCACCTCACAGCCTCGCGCACGATACACCAGACTCCCATCTCCATTAAAGGCCACACTGCGACCATCAAAAATCAGATCGTCATTTCCCCCCACCTGGTTCACATAGAGGATGGGAACCTGATAGCGACGGGCCGCATGAGACAACATCGACTCTCGCAATTGTTGTTTCCCGACACTATAAGGGGAGGCGGAAAGATTGACAATCAGGTCAACTTGTGAATCAGCCAAATCTGCTAGAGGGTTGCAAGTATAGTGACGTTGACTCCAAAACTCTTCATCATTCCAGATATCCTCGCAAATGGTTACTCCAATGCGATAGGTGCGATTGCGGTTCCCGCACGCTTCGCGATCGCCCTGGCTGAGGCTAAAATGATGACTCTGGGAATGGGGTTCAAAATAGCGATGTTCATCAAAGACATCGTAGGTGGGGAGAAGTCGTTTATGGAACTGTTGTTGAACCTTACCTCCCAGCAAACAAGCAATACTATTATAGAGAGGCTTTCCACCTTGATGAGCCTGGGGATTCCGTTGAACAGTTCCCACCAAAACATGAAGCTGGCTGGGAAGTTGTTGCGCCAACTCTGTTAACTGGCGTTCCATCGCCTCCACAAATCCCGGATTGAGGAGTAAATCGCGGGGAGGATAGCCACAAAGAGATAATTCGGGGGTTAATAAAACTGATGCACCCTCAGATGCAGCTTTCTGGGCTGCATCTAGGATTTGTTGGGCATTTCCCGGCAAATCTCCAATGGTTGGGTTGAGTTGGGCAATACAAATTTTCATTCTAAAACTTCCAACAATCAATGAATATCTAAATAAAGACCATGGGTTTATCTTTTAGGGGCGCAAATGCCTCTGAGTCGAATCGATATAAACTCGCCGGACGACCTGCACCCCGAGAGAGTTTCATCCCCGTATCACAGAGAACCCCTAACTTGAGAATGCGGGAGCGAAAGTTGGAATAATCGGCAAAGTTTTCTCCTAAAACTGCTGCATAGAGTTGATACAGTTCATTGAGAGTAAACATTTCCGGTAACACCTCAAACGCCACCGGACTGTATTCTAATTTATTTCGCAGCCGTTGATAGCCATATTTGACAATTTCATTGTGATCAAAGGCGAGTTTGGGGACGCGATCGCAGGGAAACCAAACCATCTCCTCCGCAGAATCCGCCAGTAACTGCACCTCCTCATGTTGCACTAAGGCGAAATAACTCACCGACAGATAACGAACCCCAAACGACTGGGGCGACTCCCGAGGATCTCGTGCCGGGCCGCCAAAGGTATATAACTGTTCTAAATAGAGATTTTGGACCGAAATTTTTTCCGAGAGAACCCGATAGGCGGCATCCTCCAAGGATTCCCCTTGACGCACGAGGGTTCCGGGCAAACTCCATTGTCCCAAATCCGGTTCCCCCTGTCGCCGCAACAACAATACCAACACCCGATTTTCGGCAACATCCACCGAAAAAATGGCATTATCTACCCCCACCTTAAACGCCGCCAGTGAGTTGCAGATGTGTCGCTGCTGTTCCTCTCCCTTTACCATAGCCCCCTCTCCAACCGCCCTATCCCCCAATTAGACATATAACTGTTCTCGCTGAATGTACGCTTCAACACTGGGGGGAATCGCTTGGGAGTCTTGCCTGTTACGATACCGTGTCGAGGAAACATCGGGTGCATCCATATCCGCCACCGTGACTTGTCCACCCAACCCCTCCAATTCCTTAATCTTAGCGGACGAGACGGGGCAACCGGGACGCGGAATCACCAGCAGTTGCACTTGGCTTAATAAGGCTTCGACATGATACCAATGGGGCAGTTGCGTCAGCAGATCCGATCCCACCACCAGCGTCAGATGGGCATTTTGCCAAATTTGCCGCGCCTTTTCAACGGTAAAGAGGGTTCTCGGGGAACTGAGGCGTTCTTCGACGGCGATGTTCTGAGATAGGGGAGTTTCGGCGTTGAGATGGGTTTGCCGCAACTCCTCCACCATCAGTTTTAGCATGGCAGAGCGATGGCTGAGGGGGGTTTGTTGGGGCTTCATGGGATTGTCGGAGGCCCAAACTGCTACCCAATCATAGCGATCGCACAGCCAACGTAGAATCTCTCGATGGGCGATGCTGGGTGGATCGGCGCTGGTTCCGAAGAGGGCGATGTGGGGCATTTTGAGGGAACAGGGAATAGGGAATAGGGGAACCACAGAGTCACGGAGGACACGGAGGTAGAGGAGGGGAGAGGGGAGAGGGGCGAGGGGAATTTTATACTGATGATTGGTTGAGATGTTGGGAGACGCGATCGCGGAGTTGGGTTAGGGGTTGGGAAATTTCTATGTTGGGAACTTGGGGGTGATGGATGTCGCGAACCTCTCCGGGGAGTTGCATGACGTTGTCTCGGGTGCGTTTGCTGAGGGTTTCTAGGGTGTCTAGGGGCTGTTGGCGATCGCCGTTGATAATTATCCGTTGTAATAGGGGTTCTTCGCCGGGTTCGGGGGATTCGTCGGCTAAGCCGAGGCGATCGCCCTGCCATTGTTCTCCTTCGATGCGCCGGAAAATCTGTTTTCGTCCTGGATAGGTGGATTTGCCGCTAGACTTCTTCATGACGGGAATCCCATCGACTTCTACGAGTTTATAAACCCCGTTGAAGGGTTCCCCGGATACTAATTTTGTGCCAATTCCATAGCCATCGAGGGTTGCACCTTCTCCGAGGAGTCTGGCGATTTCCCATTCATCCATGTCGCCACTGGCAAAAATGGGAACTTGCGGGAGATGCGATCGCACTTGTTGGGAGAGGGCGACGATATCCCCAGAATCGATGCGAACGCCGTGGAGTTCAATCTCGTCTCCTTCGAGGCGATTACCGAGATAGCGGGCCGCCGCTACCGTATCAAAGGTATCAATCAACAGGGGTGCGCCGGGAAAGTGGTGATGAAACGCTGTAAAGGCGTTGGCTTCGCTTCCTTCCATGGCGACTAGGGCCTGGATGAAGGAATGGGCCATGGTTCCGGTGGGTTTTCGCCCGAGTTTGAAGGCCGCCAAGACGTTGGAGGTGGAGTCAAAGCCGGCGGCGAGGGCGGCCCGGGCGGCGTAGAGTGAGGCTTGGGGGCTAAAGGCGCGACGGGTTCCAAATTCTAATAAGAGGGCGCGATCGCCGGCTACATCGCGAATCCGGGCGGCCCGAGTGCCCACCAGGGTTTGATAGTTAATCACATTGAGAAGATAGCTTTCGAGGAGTTGGGCTTGCCAGAGAGGGGCCTCGATGCGTAGTAGGGGTTCATGGGGAAACACTACGGTTCCCTCGGGAACGGCCCAAACATCTCCCTGGAAGCGGAAGTTAGCGAGTACATCCCAGATGCGATCGCTCGTCTGGGAGAAAATCCCTGTTTCCCGTAACTCCTGTAATTGGCTGGGGGTGAAGCGCAGGTTTTCTAGGTAATCAATGGCGGTTTCTAAGCCAAAGGCGATCGCATAGCCAAATCCAGGGGGAAACTTGCGGGCGAACAGTTCAAAACTCCCCCGTTCCGTTTCCAACCCCTCCCCCAGATAACAGGCGCTCATCGTCAACTGATACAAATCCGTCAGCAAGCTATAGTCTTCGGGGCGAACCGTGAGTCGCTGTTCATCCGTTAGGGGGGCGATCGGGGAGGCCATACAGTTTCACTGAAAGGAGGTCTCACTAATTATAGTAGATTTTACCAAAAATAACAACCATCCTAATTTTTATAGAAACCAAACGTGTTTGACTAGATGAACCTTCCATCAAAAAGGCGCCTCCTATCGTAGAAGCGCCTCGATTTAAATTCATAGTAACCTGTCCTAAAACAACAAATTGAAACAGGTTCTATTTCTAGCGGAGCAGCGTGGTGATAATTTCATCAACACTCAGGGATTGTCCAGACAAATTCATCACTTGCACAAATGCCAGTCGTTGTTCAACCGACAACACGTCACGAATTGACATCATACTAGAAAACTCATTATCCCGGACTTGTTTACGCAGCGTTTCAACCCGGTTGCGTTGGCGACGAATTTGCCGCGTTGACGTATCCCCAATCATCATCTCTTGTAACTCTTCGCGAGCCGCCGTGAGTTGACTTTGCAGACGACCATTTTCAGCCAAATAAGACTGACGAATTTCAGCGATTTGGTCTTGTTGTTGTTGTGTTAACTCCAGTTGTTCACGCCAATCTTGAGATTGAGCAGGTTGAGAGGGTTGAGAGGGTTCTTTTGTAACCGGAGCGGAGGGACGATGAGCCACCGGACGAGATTGACCGGCAAGGGCACTCAAACTGGCGGGATTGGACAGATAGACATGGCCGAGGGTACGTCCTTGATAGGTGCGTTTACTGAACTCCCAGCCATCGTTCAAGTCAATACGCACAAAATCATTGGTATAAGGCGCACGTCCAAGTTCTAATGTAGGTTGATTGGGACGGAAAGGAACCCCCTGTAAAACCAAATCACTTCCTTGGCGAACCGTCCGTAAACTATATTGAATCCCTAAATCTTGTCCACCGGTACGGATGGAGTAACCATTACTATCGGTGAAGCGTCCACAAATTCCCGTAAAGTCGAAATTCAGCAGTAAGGGATTGACTCGATTGCCCGTTTCACCCCAGCAGGGACGAGCATTGGATTGTTGCTCAATCACCAGCAGTTGATGTCGTCCCGTATTCCCCACAGGAGCGGCAACTGCGACAAAATTACGTTGTTCAACCGCCCGTTCGCCAAAGGCGGCCGCTTCAGCCGCTTGCGGGGTAACCGTAGCGCCGAAGGTGGAGAAGGCTAGAGTCGAAAGAGTAGCGAGGCGAAGTGCGGTGTTCATGACCTGTGATTCCTGTTGGTGAACGTGGTTAATGTCTAATCTGAATCGGAGATTCATCTGATATCTATTAGTATCTCCGAACCTCCCAGAGAATAGAGACTGAGAGGTTCTACTTCCCTAACTGTCTATCCAATCTTGTGCCAGTTGCCCTCCTGGCGAGGATTCCAGAGTTGGGCTTGTCCTTTTTACCGTTCCAGCCAAAAAAATCCGGTTTCAACTCAGGAAACCGGATGTAACATTCAGGAGAAGCAAGGAAAAGGGGGAAACTCACTTAGCGAAGCAGCATGGTGATGATGTGGTCAGCATCCGCCAGTTGACTGTCTAACTCCATCGCATCTGCGAAGGCAACCCGTTGTTCAGCGGACATCACCTGACGAATGTCCATCATGCTGGAAAACTCGTTATCACGGATTTGGCGGCGCAGGCGTTCAACCTGATTGCGTTGACGGCGCACTTGACGAGCTGACGCATCACTAATCATCATCTCTTGTAACTCTTCCCGAGCCTGAGTCAATTGACTGTCGAGGCGACCGTTTTGAGCCAGATAGGACTGACGAATTTCAGCAATCTCCCGTTGTTGTTCATTCGTGAGTTCAATCTCATCGCGCCAGTCTTGGTCTTGAGAAGGTTCAGAGGGTTGAGAGGGTTGAGAGGGTTGAGAGGGTTTTTTGTCCTCACTGGGATTTGAGGGAGTCGAAGGACGGTCAGCCACGGTGTTGGAGTCATTCCCTAAGGCGCTCAACTGCGATTGGTTGGAGAGATACACGTGACCTAAGGTGCGTCCTTGATAGGTTCGTTTCGAGAAATCCCAGCCATCATTGAGGTCAATGCGGACAAAGTCATTGCTATAAGGTGCGCGTCCGAGTTCTAAGGTGGGTTGACCGGGACGAGAGGTGACACCTCTTAAAACCAGGTCATCTCCTTGGCGAACCATTTGTAAGCGATATTGCATCCCTAAGTCTTCGCCACCAGCGCGGATGGAGTAGCCATTACTATCGGTAAAGCGTCCGCAGATACCGGTGAAGTCAAAGTTTAAGAGGAGGGGTTCGACGGTTGAGCCGTTTTCAGCCCAGCAATCGCGGCGATTTGACTGTTGTTCGAGAACTAAGAGTTGGTGTCGTCCGGTATTTCCAACCGGCGCAGCGACGGCGATGAAGTTTTGCTGTTCAACGGCCCGTTCCCCGAAGAGGGCAGCTTGGGCAGGTTGAGGGGTGAAGGTGGCACCGAAGGTGGAGAGGGCGAGAGTGGAGAGGGCGGCGAAGTGAAGTGCAGTTTTCATGGTAGTTGTCCTGTAATTGGGTTGGTGGTTGTTTGCTATGACTTCATTGTGGGGGTAGGGTGGGATGGCTTGGCATGGGAACAGTTGACTTCGAGAACTGTCCGGTTGCCCTTGTGACAGTTGGCAACTGGGGGAACGAGGTTTTAGGGGTTTCGGGCGTTTTTGGGGCACATTCTTGCGGCTCAGGGCAGCCAGTGGAGTGAATTGGCTGCTGGGAGGGGGGATTGTGGGTGAGTCGGGAAAGGAGACGCCAGGTGCGGACTGCCCCTGTTTTTGTCCTATTGCTCTTTTAAATTGTTATAGCTGGCCACGATCGCCCCTCCCGTCTCTTGGATCATCTGCTGCAAGCGGGGGGGACTCACCACCCGCACCTGACCGCCAAACCCGAGAATCCAACGCCGTAGGTCAATATCATCAATAGACCAACAGGGGAGTCGGACTTGGAAGCGGTGGGGATAATCGGGGTCGTCGGTTCCCTTGGCGGAAAACAGCCGCGTCAGACGACGGCGATCGCCCCGGCCATCGGGATCGGACATTCTCATCTGTTGCAGGGGGAAGCGCTGGGTTCCCTCCCGGATAAAGCGAAAACTGGCATCGTTACACCACAATTCCACCAGTACCGTTGACCCTCTCTGTCTGGGCCCTCGACTTAAGTACTGGGCTTGTTCTTCAGGACTGCGGCCGAGAAATACCCCGACACTGGCTTCATGGAGCTGTTGTAGCCGTTTCAGGGCTTTCTGGTGTGGGGGGCGATCGCGATACACTTGGGTGCGCTCGACCCGTAAATACCAACGATCCAAACGCTCAAAACTCAACAAACCATCGGCTTTCGACTCCCAACCCACATACCAGGCGATTTGATGGAAAATCAGTTGTAGGGGATAGGCCTCTAAGGCCACGGGGTCGCCGGGAAACTCTCCGGTTCCCTGTAACTTCTGAAGCGAGAGCAGTTCGCGATCGCGAATGGCCCGTTCAATGCGTCCTCGTCGCCGCGCCAGGGAGACATTGACTAAACCATCGACTTGAATAATGGAGGGATTTCCAAACCGCCAAATGGGATAGTCGGATTGTAAGGCGGAGGGATGCAGACGCTCAATTTGCTGCAAAATCCGATAGTACCGCTCCCGGTCTTCGGGACGACTGATAAATTCTGCCTGGCCCTGTAACTGTTCGTGCAGCCAGGTTAAATCCTCTAGGGAGAAAATGGAGGTTCCCAGATAATAGCCGGAGCGATAATTCTTCTGGCGATCGAGAATCCCATAGGGATATAGGGCCAGTTCGATGTCTTTGCGCAACGTGACGCGATCGCTTAGGGTGTGACGGCGATTCACCACCGTTACTAAACTCTCCTGAACCGTCAAATCGGCGTGGTTTTCAAAGGGATGCTGCAAGATGGCGCGGATGGTTTCGAGTAGCCGTAGGAAGCATTGGCGATCGCTATAGCGGTGACAGTAAATTAAACCCTGAGGATCACGGAGTTCCGCCGTCTCAATCTCAATTAATCCCTCGGCGTGGGGGGCAAAAAATTCCTGAGAACGCAGCCAATGGAGATCCGCCGCTAGGGCCCCTTCCTCGGCATACACCGGCCCCTGCTGCTGGCTCAAATCCCGCACAATCTGGCTGAGACTGGGATAATGGGACGTGGCCCCTTGTTTGAGGAGATAGGCGATGAGAAACATCAGCCGTTCAAAGTCCAACAGGGACCCATAGGGATGCCACACCACCTGGGAGTTGCGATTGCGGCGGCGCACCAGACGCAGAGGGAGGCCCTCAATTTGTTTAAAGACCTGAGAAAAGTCGATATCCCCGTGAACCGTTAGGGGGAGCGATCGCACATCGAGAAATCCCTCCGCCGTTGTCACTGGAGTCTCGGCCAGGGAGTTGGCCATACGCTCAATGATATGACCGGGAACCACCCGAGGGCGATCGCGATTGCGCCGTTTACAGACGTCAACCGGAACCTCCATTACCCAGGCCATCCAAGTCAGAGATGGATCACTCAGAGCATTTACCGACTGTAAGAAGGCCAAGCGCCAGGCCCGGCGGACATTAGTCGCATCATAGATGACTGGGCGCTCTTGGGCGATCGCCGCTTGAATCTGAGCCAAGACCTCCGCCTCAATCTCAAACCAATCCCCCTGAATGGCAGCATCCCCATAGAGTTTTTCCCGCACCGCATCGGTGGAGACCACCACATAGGTCGGGTCTCGTTTCACAAATCCCTCTGCAAAGTGACTTTTACCACTCGCAGGGATACCAACCAGGAAATGACAGGGAAGAGAGATGGACATGGGGGAAGAGGGCAAACCAGGGGTAACCACAGCGTTACAGAGGACATGGAGAAAAGAGAAACCCGTAAAAATCGTGATCCAGACGAGACAGATTAGTAAGGGCTGGCATCTATTTTAGCGAGATTCAGGGAATCAACTTGAGGTTTGGTGCGAATTACAAACTTTGACCAATTCACTGAACTCGCTAACCGCTCAATACCCTACCGTCAGGTGCATCGACTTGCATAAATTCTCTAAAAATCAGGGTGTAATCAAAGAGCAGATCAACTTGGAGGACTCCCGATGTTCGGCTTTCACCAACGCCTGATGGCGTCTACCCCCCAGCTTCCTGAACCTCCCCATGATCCCATTTTGGGGCGACTCGGGGAAGCCACCGTCTCGAAACGGATTGCCTACCATTGTCCAGGACGGGTGTACTACCGCGCCACCTGGTGGAAAGCGCAATGTCAGCATCAGGATCTGATCCTAGAACCCGGAACCCGAGTTCAGGTGGTTGCGCGGGACATCACCATCCTGATTGTTGAACCTTGCTGGACCTGAACAAAAAGCCCCGGTGCAGGGAAACAACCGGGGCGGAACCTTAGCCAAGTTTGCGAGATAAAATAGCTTGACAAATTAGCGAGTTAGTGCAGTCAACACCGCATTCATGTCCGCATTGTCTAAATCCATCGATTCAGCAAACGCCGTGCGTTGTTCAACGGACATCACATCACGAACCGCCATCATGCTGGAGAAACGATTGTCGCTAATCCGTTGGCGTAGGCGTTCAACCTGGTTACGTTGGCGGCGCACCTGACGAGTGGAGGCATCACTAATCATCATCTCTTGCAACTCCTGACGGGCCTGATTCAGTTCACCTTCGAGGCGGCTGCTTTCCGCTAGATAGGATTGACGGATTTCAGTAATGCGCTCTTGTTGGCTGCTGCTGAAGGCAATCTCATCCCGGACGGGTTGCTCTTGGCTAGGCTGAGACGGTTCAGGAGAGGGTTGGGGAGTGGGTTGTTTTTCCTGAGGCTGACGGGGAGGAGTCGGCGTGGAAGGACGGCTGGCACTGGGGTTGGAGTTTTGGGTTAAGGCGCTCAGACTTTGGGAGTTCGAGAGATACACATGACCGAGGGTGCGTCCTTGATAGCTGCGTTTGCTGAATTCCCAACCATCATTGAGGTCAATGCGGACAAAGTCGTTAGCGTAGGGAGCGCGTCCGAGTTCAATGGTGGGTCGGTTGGGGAGGAAGGGAACCCCTTGTAAGACGAGATCAGCGCCTTGGCGAACCGTGCGTAGGTTATATTGAACCCCTAAGTCTTGTCCACCAGTACGGATAGAGTAACCGTTACTGTCGGTATAACGTCCGCAAATCCCGGTGAAGTCGAAGTTGGCTAACAGAGGATTGACGATTGAGCCATTTTCCGACCAGCAGTCGCGGCGGTTGGATTGTTGTTCAATGACGAGCAGTTGATGCCGTCCGGTATTCCCCACAGGTGCAGCCACGGCAACGAAGTTATCTTGAGCAACAGCTCGTTCTCCGAAAGTGGCGGCTTGAGCGGCTTGGGGAACGAAGCTAGTGCCGAAGCTGGAGACAGCGAGGGTGGAGAGAGCAGCGAGGCGAAGTGCGGTTTTCATGGCGGTAGAGTCCTTAGTGGGAGGTCGTTTGTTTTGTATGAGTTCATTGTGTGCCGAGGACTCTGGCTCTAGGGTGGAAAACAGTTGACTTTGCTGACTGTCTTCTGGACGCTGTGACAGTTGCGAGGGTTGGGATACCAGTTTATAGGGGTTTCAGGCGTTGATTTGGAGTCAGTTGTGACAAAAATGCAGCCAGTGGGGGGATTGGCTGCGATTTAGATCATCCTAGGCTTAAACCGGAAACCGGACGACTCAGGTTGAAGAGTGTCCTATGGCATCGTTCATGGAGAACAGCCGTTGCTAAGATAAACTACAGCAACCTAGGACCTATTCCGGTTGGCTTACCCGCTTAACTTCTGATTGGCTCATCGATTCAGCCTTTGTGACGTAATTAATTATGAACATCCCAACATTGGCGAAATGGCGCTTGGCGCTGGCGTTATCTTTGCCGATCGCCCTCTCGGGAACGATCGCCCCCCCCACCTATTCCCAAGCGAATGGTGGCTCCCCTCTGACGGTTCGCGCCGACCAACAAGAAGCCGACGCACGCACGGGAATTGTCACCGCCCGAGGTAATGTTCAGGTGAACTTCCCGTCCCGCAATCTCCAAGCCACCTCCAATCAGGCCCAGTTCTTTAGTAATGAACAACGTCTGGTGCTGACGGGGAATGTCTTTGTTCTCCAGGAAGGCAACAGCATTCGCGGCGAGGTGGTCACCTATCTGATTGACGATGGCTTATTTGTGGCGCAACCGCTCCCAGAACGGCAAGTGGAAGCCATTTACATGATTCCCGAAAATGGCAACGGGCAACGGCCCTCCGCTCCTGCACCCCCTGCGCTTCGTTAATCTGCTGACTCTAGTTTCCGGTTCCTCTCCCTGATCTATGAAAATTGTCCTGGATAACATCCATAAGTCCTATCAAAAACGCTCTGTCGTCAGCCGAGTCAACCTCTCCGTGAGTCAGGGGGAGGTGGTAGGACTTTTAGGACCCAATGGGGCAGGGAAGACAACTACCTTTTATATGGTGACGGGATTAGTGAAACCCGATCGCGGCCGGGTTTGGCTCGATCAACGGGATATCACGTTATTGCCGATGCACGAGCGAGCCAAGATGGGGGTGGGTTATTTGGCTCAGGAAGCCAGTATTTTTCGTAATCTGACGGTGCAAGATAATCTCTTACTGGTGTTTGAACAGACTGGGGTTCCCCGTCGCGAGTGGCAAAAGCGACTTAACCAGGTCATTGAGGAGTTTAATTTAGGGAAAGTCGCCTCCACCCTCGGCCGGCAAGTCTCGGGGGGAGAACGACGACGCACGGAAATCGCTCGTTCCCTTTCGACGGGATATGGGGAACCTATCTTCTTACTTCTCGATGAACCCTTTGCCGGAATTGACCCCATCGCCGTCAATGATATCCAGCAGGTGATTGCTCGCCTGCGCGATCGCAACATCGGTATCCTGATTACGGATCACAATGTCCGCGAAACTCTAGAAATTACCGATCGCGCCTACATCATGCGCGAAGGGGAAATCCTCGCTTCAGGAAGTCCTGGGGAACTCTACGATAATCCCCTGGTGCGTCAGTATTATTTGGGCGATCGCTTTCAGGTTTAGAAGAAGGCAAGAGGGAGAGGCAAGAGGGAGAGGCAAGAGGCAAGAGGGGAACCACGGAGTCACAGAGGACACAGAGGGAGAGGAGGGAGAGGAGGGAGAGGAGGGAGGGGAGGGAGGGGAGGGAGAAGCCCCCCTACTGCCTACTGCCGGAAGAGGGCGACGATAAAGGTACGCCCCTACTTTTCTATTACCTATTCTTCGGTTCCTGGGCGGGGAATGGCGATCGCCTTGTGTTTATTGAGTTGACGTAGCCACATTCCGCCAATCACTGCCACAATTAGCCAGAACCAGCCGAAGAGCGATCGCAACAGCAGAAAGCCACCGCAACCGAGTAACATCCCAAACAATAGGAGATTGGCGGCAACTGATCGTTTCAAATCTAAGGTCAAATCTTGGGCCGGAAGTAGTCCCGTGTTGGCTTGTTGTCGTCCCCAGCCTAGCCCCCCGGGACGGGCTTTGCGATAAAACTCATTTAGGGTCTCTTCTGACTCGGGAGGGGTGACAAACATCACCACAATCCACAGGGTACAGACAATTACCGTAATCGCCATCACCCGAAGTCCATAGTCGGACATGGGAATCACCACCCAGGTTTCTAGCCAACTGCCAGGGGGAACCTGCCAACTGGCCGCTACGGTGGCTACACTCCCCACAATAAAACTGGCTACAATGGCCGTGAGTTCCGCCGCCGCATTGACTCGCCACCAGAACCAGCGCAGCATTAACACTAACCCCGACCCCGTGCCAATGGCAATAATCAACTCAAACACCTGACTGATATCATTGGCCAGGAAGGCGGCGATCGCCCCTAACCCGGTCACCAAAACCGACGACAGCCGCCCGACAAAGACTAACTGGGGTTGCGTCGCCTCGGCGTTGATAAAGCGGCGATAGAGGTCATTGGTAATAAAGGAAGCCCCCCAGTTAATGGATGTCGAGACGGTACTCATAAACGCCGCCACTAACGAGGCCACCACTAATCCCAACAATCCCGGCCCCAGAAACTCCAACATCAGCATGGGATAGCCGAGTTCTTTGTCTTCTAAATCAGGAAAAACCACCAAGGCCACTAGGGCCACCACAATCCAGGGCCAAGTCCGCACTACATAGTGCATGATGTTGAAGGTCCAGGCCGCTTTTTCTGCCTCGGCTTCCGTTTTCGCCGCTGCAAACCGTTGCACAAATTCCCCACCGCCATCACTGCGTCGCCAGGCCCACCATTGAATGAAGATATTGGCAAAAAAGGCACTGGCGGTAATGCCGGCGGCTTCGCCAAAGCTAATCAGACCCCCCTCGCCGCCAATGTCAAAGGGAAGAATGGCTAGGGTGTTAATATCGGTGACTTCCGGGATACGGCTAACGAGGGTTTCCATACCACCGATGCGATCGAGGGCAATTCCGGCCACCAGCAAGGCCCCCAACAGGGCCAAAATGAACTGGAAGAAGTCCGTGGCCACCACTCCCCATAATCCCGCTAACCCGGAATAGACGAGGACAAACACACTCACCCCTACCACACTCCAGATTTTTAACTGGGTATCTCCGGCATCAATCCCTAAATTTTCCCAAATTTCCAGGGCATCCACCACTTTGACCATTCCCAGCATGGCGTAGCCGATGCCGATGCAGTTCATGGGGACTGCAAAAATAAAGGCTTTCACACCCCGTAGAACCGCCGCCATATTGCCCCCATAGCGGATTTCCGTCAGTTCCGCATCGGTGATCACCTCGGAACGCCGCCACATCTTGGCAAAGAGATAAATCGTCAGCAGATGGGAGATGCCGAAACTCCACCAGAGCCAGTTGCCAGCAATACCCCGATTGCCGACAATGCCGGTAATGAGTAACGGGGTATCAATCGAGAACGTCGTGGCCGCCATGCTTACCCCCACTAACCACCAGGGGAGCGATCGCCCGGAGACGAAAAAGTCTTCTAAGCTACTAGAGGCTTTGCGGGAGAGATAAATCCCTAAGCCCATAGTGATAACCAAGTAACTCAGAACGATGAGCCAGTCGATGGATTGCATGATGGACGGTTGCCGCTAAACTGGCAGCCATTCTACCTGTTTTCGAGCAATTTCAGCCCAGGGCTTGTCAAAAAAAGCCGTCTCAGCTATATTGAGGGAATGCGCTTAAAATAAATAAGCCTAACCTACATCCTGGGGGTGTGGCGGAATGGTAGACGCTACGGACTTAAAATCCGTTGACTGGTGACAGTCGTGTGGGTTCAAGTCCCACCACCCCCATTTTTGACTCGATCCTCAAATCGCCTCTGTTAGCCGGACGCGTCTAAGGTCTTTAGATTGTCCTGCCTCGGCGGATAGCGACGGCTGAAATAGCGAAAACGGTCATCCTTTTGCCATTTTTGGCTTAGAGCATTGCCACAGTGCTGAATTTCTAAAAAGCTAGCATTCTCAAATGCCGGTTTATAGACTGAAAATGTCTCCATCAATCCCAAGGTTGCACAGGTTTCTAAGCCACCAATAAACCGTCGAGAAAAATTCATAAAATGGGGCTGCTGAGTCCAATGATTCATTTGCCGAGCATTGAGAAAAAAGCATCCAGAATGGGGGTTTCTCGCCCGATTAAAGTCTATTAGCTGACCGAGAAACTGAGCTGAAAGCCGCTGTTTATCACTAAAGTCATGGGGGCAACCGGTAAACACTGGGGAAATACTTTCAAAGTCAGCATCCACATAAACCTTTTCTGGAATATCCTGCTCAGCGACCTCAAAGCGATTAGCTTGCAGAACCGCATCATCGCCGATGTGCTGGTTAAACCACTTGAGTTTCTGAAAAAAGTGGCTATCCCTAAGAATTAAATCATCCTCAAGATAGCCGTAGTAATCATAGAATCCCAAGTGACGTTTTAGGATTAAATGACAGCCAAGTCCTAGCCATTTGGGATCTTCGAGAGTAAAAGACTCGTGCCTAAACAGGGCTGACGGGATTGGGAGCTGATCTAACAGATGGAAATCTGCCGTGGTACAAATGACCACGTCTAGTTCAACTTGAGTCCGTTCATTGGCAGGTTGGCGTTCTACCCGAGACTGCTCGGCATTGTGAGCATAATAACTCTGACCTGTGCCAAAGGTTTCATAGAGCGATCGCAGACAAGCCGTCAACCCCTCAATGCGAGGTTGAGGATTCGCCTGCAACGACCCATGAGCGTTGGAACCTTGAGGATTAAAATAATGAGGGATTGTCAGTAGAACTCGCACGTTTTTACCCCAGACGCGTCATTAATCGACCCTCATTATGCCATCGTCGAGTCCATCTCACTCTATAACCCGACTGTCCCGCGCAACCCGCATCCCTCTCCCCGGAGTCCAACATCCCTAAGACAATTTCCTTCAGCATCGGCCCCATCCCGTGAGATCCGAGCCGTTGTCAGTTAAGATAGAAGTTTCGAGTTTTCTCAAAATGCAATTTTATCGCAGACATTATCCTGCGCGACCTTGACTTTAAGCCGTTAGACATCAATTAAGGAGCCTGCTTTGGTTTATACGACACTACAAACAACCAAGTCGGAAGAAATCTTTGCCGCTGCCCAAAAACTCATGCCTGGCGGCGTGAGTTCGCCGGTACGAGCATTTAAATCCGTGGGCGGTCAACCCATCGTCTTTGACCGAGTTCAAGGCGCCTATATTTGGGACGTCGATGGCAACCAATACATTGACTACGTGGGCACCTGGGGACCGGCTATCTGTGGTCATGCCAACCCAGAAGTCATCAGTGCGTTACGGGACGCCCTAGATAAAGGGACGAGCTTTGGAGCGCCCTGCTATCTGGAAAACGTCCTGGCTGAAATGGTCATCGACGCCGTTCCCTGCATTGAAATGGTGCGGTTTGTCAACTCCGGAACCGAAGCCTGTATGGGGGTGTTGCGCCTAATGCGGGCCTTTACCGGACGGGAAAAAATCATTAAATTCCAAGGCTGCTATCACGGCCATGCCGATAGCTTCTTGGTGCAAGCTGGCTCAGGGGTCGCCACCCTCGGACTTCCCGACTCCCCTGGAGTTCCCAAAGCCGCTACCAGCGCCACTTTGACTGCTCCTTACAATGACCTCGAAGCCGTCAAGGAATTGTTCAAAAACAATCCCGATGAAATTGCCGGGGTCATCCTAGAACCGGTGGTGGGTAACTCTGGGTTTATCCTCCCCGATGCAGGGTTCCTAGAAGGCCTGCGGGAACTCACCCAAGACAACGGTGCGTTACTGGTCTTTGACGAAGTGATGACCGGCTTCCGTATCGCCTACGGGGGCGCTCAGGAACGCTTCGGAGTCACCCCAGACTTAACGACCCTGGGTAAAATCATTGGTGGTGGTCTGCCCGTGGGGGCCTATGGTGGCCGCGCCGATATTATGTCCATGGTGGCTCCCGCTGGCCCGATGTATCAAGCTGGAACCCTCTCCGGGAATCCCCTGGCCATGACTGCTGGCATTAAAACCCTGGAATTGCTACAAAAATCTGGGGTGTATGAGCAACTGCATGAGAAAACCAAACGGCTTTCCGATGGCTTACTGAATGCCGCTCAAGAAGCCGGACATACCGTCTGTGGTGGTTCTCTCAGTGCCATGTTCGGGATGTTCTTCTGTGAAGGACCCGTGCATAACTATGATGATGCCAAACTCTCCGATGCCACAAAATTTGGCAACTTCCATCGGGGTATGTTGGAACGGGGGATTTACCTAGCCCCATCTCAATTTGAGGCTGGATTTACCTCCTTGGCTCACACCGATGAAGATATTGACCGCACCATCGCGGCGGCTCGTGAGGTGTTTGGGAGCCTTTAGGGGAAGTAGCTCGGCGCTGAGGGTAATAGATTGGGGCGAACCGCCTGGGTTCGCCCCGCTCGTTGAGTTTAACTCTATGTAGCGTTGGGAAGCAGGTCTAGGAACGCATCCAGGTCTGTTAGCATTTCGCGATAGTTTTTCGTGGCTGTGGCGTAATCGGCCTGTTGGGCTGCGAGGCTGATGGCTTCAAGATGACGAGAGACTTCCCGGGCTAACTCTCGGCCTTGGGACTGATCCTGGGGCAGGAGATTGCGGTTAAACAAACTCATATCTTGCCGCAGGGTTCCCAGGGGACCGTGGATGAAGTTATCGGCATAGATCCAGTCTCTATCCTGGATAAGCTGCTCGAGTTCTCCCATGCGATCGCGCATCCCTTGAATATCGTTCGCGTAGGACTCCAGCCGCTGCACCACATCAGGGGTATAGGTGGGTGGCTCAGCCGGAGGAGCATTCCCACAACTGGCCAGGAAAAGCATCATCCCGGCTAATAAACTGACGAAAAGGGAACGAGAACGCGAGCCTATGCCGAACCTAGATTTGATCCACTGTATTTTAGACATTATTTTAGACATTGATTCTCTTCAAACTCAATCATTCTACCCAAATTTGCGCCTCTACCCCAATGCAGGGGCGGAGAAAATGGTCTCCAGGGCAGCAGTAGGGTAAAATCAGGCTTGGCACGATTGTACCGATCGCCCCCGGGGTGAATCGGATGTTAGGAGGTTTGAGTGAACGTATTAGTTATTGGTAACGGTGGGCGGGAACACGCGATCGCCTGGAAATTGCTTCAGTCCACGAGAGTCAATAAGGTCTTTTGCGTGCCTGGGAACGGAGGTACGGCCACCCTCCCCAACTGCTTCAACCTTGCCATGTCGGTCACGGATTTTGAGGGCATTGCCCGCTTTGCTCAAGTGCAGGGCTGTCCCTTTGTGGTAGTGGGGCCGGAGATGCCCCTGGCCAGGGGCATTACAGATTATTTAAATGAGCGTGGGGTTCCGGTGTTTGGTCCCACCCAAGCCGGGGCCCAAATCGAAGCGAGTAAGGCCTGGGCGAAAACCTTAATGGTTGAAGCGGGGATTCCCACTGCTGCCTCGGCCAGCTTTGAACGCCAAGAGACTCAAGCGGCTAAAGACTATGTGCAACGGATGGGAGCACCGATTGTGGTCAAGGCCGATGGCTTAGCTGCTGGGAAGGGGGTTACTGTCGCTCAAACCATTGAGGAGGCCCACGCCGCCATTGATGAAATTGCCAGCGGACGTTTCCAGGATGCTGGGGAGACGCTGGTCATTGAGGAGTTTCTCACGGGACAGGAAGTGTCCGTGTTGGCTCTGTGCGACGGGAAAACGGTGCTTCCCCTGCTGCCGGCCCAGGATCACAAACCCATTGGCGAAGGAGATACGGGAGCCAATACCGGGGGAATGGGGGTCTATGCGCCAACGCCGGTGTTGTCGGACGCGGGGATGGCCCAGGTTCGCAAGGATATCCTAGAGCCAACTCTGTCCGCCCTACAAGAGCGGGGCATTGACTATCGTGGTGTTCTCTATGCGGGCTTGATGGTGACTGAAAGTGGGGACATTAAGGTCTTAGAGTTTAACTGTCGCTTCGGTGATCCCGAAACGCAGGCGGTGTTACCTCTGCTGCAAACCCCCTTGGATACCCTCTTACAAGCCTGTTTAGATCAAACGTTAGCCGAGCAGCCTCCCTTAGATTGGCATCCCGGAGCCGCTGTTTGTGTGGTGATGGCGTCGGGAGGCTATCCCGGAGACTATGAGAAAGGCAAAGCAATTACAGGGCTAACGGAGGCTCAAGAGACTGGGGCGATTGTTTTCCATGCCGGAACTCAACTGAAACAAGACCAATTGCTGACCAGTGGTGGACGAGTGCTGGGGGTGACGGCGGTGGCAGATAGTTTTTCGGCGGCGATCGCCAACTCCTATGCGGCGGTCAACAAAATTGACTTTGAGAACGCCTATTTTCGCAGTGATATTGGTTATCGTATTCGCTAAATCTTTCTCAACGTGCCCTAAATTGAGAGCAGGCTCCCGTTAATGAGTCCCTAATTAAAAACGGGAGCTTTTTTTTAACCTAATTTTTTCGTTTTATAACAGTTTAATTAGCCTTGGTATTTTTTGGTAGTCTAGGCTACATTTGCTTTCAAGAAATTGCTCTAGGATACATTCCTGGACAAACTATCCAGAACCAACAATTTTGTAACCCTGGACTCTCTTCTCTGATAGTGGTGGAAGTTAAGAGTTCCGGATTTCTCATTAGAGACAGCTAACGGTTTCCTATTTTTAAGCGAAGAGACTGAATATGAACAAAGGTTTAGGACGGCGTAAATTTTTATGGTATGGTTCAGCCGCATTTGGAACCAGTTTAATTCTCAAGGCCTGCGCTGACCCCAATGGTCAAATGACGGCCGGCCCCGGTGCTGATGGTGACACCATTAAAGTAGGGATTCTCCATTCCCTCAGTGGAACCATGGCCATCAGTGAAACAACCCTGGTTGATGCGGAAAAATTAGCCATCCAGGAAATTAACGCCAATGGTGGTGTTAATGGCAAACAAATCGAAGCCATTATCGAAGATGGGGCTTCCGATTGGCCGACATTTGCCGAAAAAGCTGAAAAACTGATTGACCAAGATGGGGTGGCCGTGGTCTTTGGCTGCTGGACGTCAGCGAGTCGTCAGGCGGTCAAAGATGTCTTTGAAACTCGGGATCATATGCTGTGGTATCCCGTCCAATATGAAGGACAAGAATGCTCCCGAAACATCTTCTACACCGGGGCAGCCCCCAACCAGCAAATTGAGCCTGCGGTGCAGTGGCTGCTGGATAACAAAGGGGATGAGTTCTTCTTAGTTGGCTCGGACTATGTCTTCCCCCGGACGGCTAACACCATTATCAAAGAACAACTCGCGGCTGAGGGTGGAACCGTCGTCGGAGAAGACTATATCCCCCTCGGAAGCACGGAAGTGACCCCGATTATCGCCAGAATCCAACAGGCGTTACCCGATGGAGGCGTAATTTTCAACACCCTCAACGGGGATAGTAACGTCGCCTTCTTCACGCAAATGCAAGGGGCCGGCATGGACCCTGAACGCTATCCGGTCATGTCCGTGAGTGTGGCGGAGGAAGAAGTTCAACAAATTGGTGTGGACTTATTGGTGGGCCATTATGCGGCCTGGAACTACTTTCAAACCGTGGAAACTCCAGAAAATGAAACCTGGGTTGAAGCCTTCAAAGCCGAATATGGGGAAGATCGCGTCACCAACGATCCCATGGAATCTGCCTACCTGATGGTCTATCTCTGGAAACAGGCGGTAGAACAGAGTGGCGAGGCTTATGATATCGAAGGAGTCCGCGCAGCCGCTATTGGTCAATCGTTCCAGGCCCCGCAAGGGTTAGTGACGATGAATGAGAATCATCACATCTCGCAAATGGTTCGTATCGGTCAGGTGCGTGAGGATGGTCTGTTTGATATTGTTTGGGCTACGGATGATCGCGTTGATCCACAGCCTTGGAACCAATATGTCCCCGAGACTAAGGGGTATGCCTGTGACTGGAGTGACCCCAATAAAGGGGGACGCTTTAGACTCGACGAGGCTTAGACGATCGGTCTAACCTCTCTAGGGCGAATAGCCATTCGCCCCTACCCAGGTTGAGGGTGTTTGGCGACAGGAGCCTCACCCTCAATTTGTGTCTGTTTATTGTCCGTTTTATTCAATCACGACCCATGATCGAGCTTGCTGTTGGTATTTTTAACGGCATTGGCATTGGGTCAGTTCTACTGATCGCCGCCTTAGGTCTGGCGATTGTGTTTGGGCTGATGGGTGTTATTAACTTGGCTCACGGTGAGTTAATGATGCTGGGTGCTTATGCCACGTTTGTGGTGCAAAATTTCTTCCGAGATTTGGATGCCGGTGACGGGGTATTTGGACTTTATATTATTGTGGCTCTCCCGGTGGCGTTTTTGGTCTCCGCCGTAGCAGGACTGATTTTGGAGCGGGGGGTGATTCGCTTTCTCTATGGACGACCCCTGGAAACCCTGTTGGCTACCTGGGGGGTGAGTTTAATTTTGCGCCAGTTGGTGCGTAGTGTGAATTGGCTGTTGACGATCGCCATTCTTCTGTTTTGCGCCCTCTTTTTTGGGGGGATGTGGCTGCTACGTCGTCGGCCCAACTGGGAGGGGATGAAAGGGTGGGCGATCGCCATCCTCTTACCCCTGTCGTTGGCGATCGCCGGAATTGCCGGCTGGGCCATGACCGGTAACGCTACCCTGGCCCGGCCTTGGTTTGGGCCGCGCAATCTGGATGTGAGTACTCCCCCTTGGTTGCGGGGAGGCTTTGAGTTGGGAGCCTATCGTCTGCCCTATTCCCGGATGTTCATTATTGTGTTGACGATTCTCTGTCTGGCGGGAATTTACTGGTTCTTTAATCGCTCCGATTGGGGATTACGGATTCGTTCGGTGACTCAGAATCGCGATATGAGTGCCTGTTTGGGGATTCCCACCGGGACTGTGGATGCGCTGACATTTGCCCTTGGCTCAGGATTAGCTGGGATTGCCGGCTGTGCTATCACCTTGCTGGGGTCTGTGGGTCCCAATGTGGGACAAAACTACATTGTTGATACCTTCATGGTGGTGGTGGTTGGCGGTGTCGGCAATCTGTTTGGGGCAATTATCGCCGCTCTCACCATTGGGGTGAGTACTTATCTCCTCGGCTCTGGAGCCTTGGCTCGTGTGTTTGAGGATATCAACTCCTTACAGTTTGTGGCTGAGTTTCTCCGCTTCTTCACCTCTACAAGTATGGCTCGGGTTATGGTCTTTGTCTTGATTATTGCCTTTTTACAAGTCAAGCCCTCGGGGATCTTCCCCCAGAAAGGACGAACGGCTGAACTGTAACCCATCGTTCCGGGTGAATGACGATTGCCTTGTTTTAGGTATTGACAAAAAGAAGAAAGTGTGATAATGAAGCCTTCAGTAACACATCCATCAACAGCCAAATCTCCTCGCTCCAAATGGTGGCTCGAACCGGCGATCGCCCTGGGCATTGCGATTGCCTTTGCTGTCATCATGCCCTTATTTCTACCGGTGTTTCGCCTCAGACTATTGGGGCGTTTTGTGGCCCTGGCTATTGCTGCCTTGGGGATTGACCTGATTTGGGGCTACACCGGTTTATTGAGTTTGGGACATGGCATTTTCTTTGCCCTCGGGGGCTATGCCTTTGCCATGTACCTGAATTTGCAACTTCCCGAGGGGCAAATTCCCAACTTTTTTAGTCTCTATGGTGTCGATGAACTGCCTTGGATTTGGCAACCCTTTTATTCCTTACCCATTACCCTCATTTCGATTGTCCTGATTCCGGCGATCGTCGCGGGCCTCCTGGGGTATTTGGTCTTCCGCAACCGCATTAAAGGGGTCTATTTCTCCATTTTGACCCAAGCGGCTCTCTTGGTGTTCTTTAACTTCTTCAACGGACAACAAGAACTCATCAATGGAACCAATGGACTCAGCACCAATCGCTATGAAATCTTTGGAGTCGCCTCGGGAGCGCCCGAAGCCCAGCTTGCCTTTTTTCAACTGTCCACAGTCATGGTGGCCCTGGTCTATTTAGTCTGTCGCTGGTTGACTCAAGGGCGCTTTGGGCGAATGCTGGTGGCCATTCGTGATGACGAAGTGCGGGCCCGCTTTGCGGGCTATGATCCCACGGGTTTTAAGATTTTAGTCTTTGCGGTTTCCGGGGCGATCGCCGGAATTGCTGGGGCCCTGTTTACCGTGCAAACGGGACTGATTACCCCCGGTTTTATGGAGGTTCCCTTTTCCATCGAAATGGTGATTTGGGTCGCCGTGGGGGGACGGGCCAGCCTGATTGGGGCGATTATCGGCACGCTGCTAGTTCGTAGTGCCCAAACTTTCCTCAGTGAATGGTCTCCCGAAGCCTGGTTATTCTTCCAGGGGGCCTTATTCCTGATTGTGGTGACGGTTCTTCCTCAGGGACTGTACGGTTGGTTCCGGGACTGGGCCATTCCCAAACTGCGATCGCGCCTCGGCCTGCAACCGCGCCTGGTTAGCTATCCAGACATCGACCTCAACCCAGAGGTGCAGCAGGAACACGATGAACTCGAACATCTCGATGGCTAATTCTCCGTCTCTCCAATATGACTGAAAAAATCCTGGAAATCGATAACCTGACCGTTAGCTTTGACGGCTTCAAAGCTCTCAATGCCCTGACCTTTAGTCTCGAAAAAGGCGAGTTACGGGTCATCATTGGTCCCAACGGTGCCGGAAAAACCACCTTTCTCGATACCATTACCGGCAAAGTCCAACCCACTCAGGGTCAAGTCCGCTTCAAAGGTCGCAATCTCCGCAACCTCAACGAACATCAAATTTCTCGCCTGGGAATTGGCCGCAAATTCCAAACCCCCCGGGTCTATCTCAATCTCAGCGTACGGGATAATCTCGATTTAGCCTGTAATCGCCGCAAAGGGGTGTTTCAAACCCTATTTGGCAAACCCGACCACGGAGAACGGCTGACAGTTAGCGGGATTCTGCAAACCATCGGCTTAAGTGCCAAAGCGAACCTAGAGGCGGCCTTACTCTCCCATGGGGAAAAGCAACGCCTGGAAATTGGTATGTTGGTGGCCCAGGCCCCGGATTTACTGCTCGTGGATGAACCGGTGGCGGGGTTAACCGATGAGGAAACGGAAAACGTCGGCAATTTGCTCCTGACCCTGGCGGAGAATCACTCGATTATTGTGATTGAGCATGATATGGAGTTTGTGCGGCAAATTGCCCGCACGGTGAGTGTCTTACATCAGGGGTCTCTCCTCTGTGAAGGAACTATGGATGAGATTCAAAATAACCCACGAGTGATTGAAGTCTATTTAGGGCCCTCGGAGGAGGAAGATTAATTATGCAAGCCATTGATACCAGAACCGTGACCCCAGAGTCCGGGTTAATGTTACAAGCCTCGGGATTGAATGTGTATTATGGCGAGAGTCATATCTTGCGGGATGTGGATTTGAGTGTCCCCATGGGTCAGATGGTCTGTCTGATTGGTCGAAATGGAGTGGGTAAAACGACCCTGTTGAAGACCATTATGGGGTTGTTAGCGCCTCGGAGTGGGTGTATCAATTTCTGCGATCGCCCCCTGTTACCCCTGGCGACGCCTCGCCGGGCCCAAGCGGGGATTGGCTATGTTCCCCAAGGTCGCGAGATTATCCCTCGGGTGACGGTTAAGGAAAATCTCTTACTGGGGTTAGAGGCTCGTCCAGGACGCTCGAAGAAGGTGATTCCCCCTGAGATTTTTGAGCTATTTCCGGTTTTAGAGACCATGTTGGGGCGTATGGGGGGAGACTTGAGTGGTGGACAACAGCAACAGTTGGCGATCGCCCGGGCCCTGATGGGAAAACCACGCCTGCTGTTACTTGATGAACCCACGGAGGGGATTCAACCCTCGATTATCTTGGAAATTGAGGCCGCCGTTCGTCGCATCATCGAGCGAACGGGAATTTCAGTCCTCCTGGTGGAACAGCACTTACACTTCGTCCGCCAAGCTGATCGCTACTACGCCATGCAGAAGGGAGGAATTGTCGCCTCGGGAGAGACGCAAGACCTCTCCCAAGAGGTGATTCAGGAGTTTCTAGCGGTTTAGCGATTCGTCAGGACGCCTCGCCCTTAAAATTTTTCAAAACTAAACAAACTCTAAAACCCTCAGCAAGGTATCAGATGGCCTCGACAATCCTCACCCTAGCCTTGATTGCTATATAGTCGTTTTTGGCAGGATGACCCTGGATTTCGAGTGGCTAGAGCATCCTCATGGCCAAGATTGCAACCCTCCCTAACTATTAGTACCCCCGCCAACATCGAGAGCGGCGATCGCCCTCTCCCCCCCAGACAAGCGCCGCTAGAGGAAGGCGCTATTACTCAATTTTTTGGGAATTGTCAAGATTTTTTCCGAAATTTTCCTTAAAAAAAATGGTAGAAGTCAAAAAAATCCTCAAATCAAGATAAATTAATACTTTCTACGATCCAGATCGGGCAAACACCCATTAGAATGAGTCAGTGAAACATCGGAAGACCAAGAGTTTCGAGGTTTTTTGTCCAAAAAGCCCATCCGATGTTTCCTGCCTAAAGTGTCCTCAAGACTCGTTTGGGCAGTTACGAACCCGTACTATCTGACCTTAAGGAGACATCCAGATATGAATAAAGGAGAACTCGTCGATCGCGTGGCCGCGAAAGCGAATGTCACGAAGAAGGAAGCCGACGCCGTCCTGACTGCCGCCCTGGAAACCATTGTGGAAGCGGTTTCCAGCGATGACAAAGTCACCCTGGTGGGCTTTGGTTCCTTTGAAGCCAGAGATCGTAAAGCCCGTGAAGGTCGTAACCCCAAAACCGGTGACAAGATGGTTATCCCCGCCACCAAGGTTCCCGCCTTCTCCGCTGGCAAACTGTTCAAGGAAAAGGTTGCCCCGAGCAACTAATTGCGTCCCTCGTCATTAATTCCGTGTGGGTATCACCGCATTGATGCTGGGCAGTCCCCTGAGGCTGTCCAGTTTTGCTATGGGGGGGGAAGGCAAGAGGCAAGAGGGGGGAAGAAGGCAAGAGGCAAGAGGCAAAAGGCAAGAGGGGGAAATCCATCTCTGTTTCGTCCTCTGTGTCCTCTGTGACTCTGTGGTTCTCTATCGCCTACCGCCTGCTGCCTACTGCCTCCTCTTCCCCTACTGCCTCCTCCGGTTCTGTCGCTCTTGGGAAAGGATGATGAGGGTGGCTAGGGTGGAGACGACGAGCATCATGAGGGAGGCGACGGCCGCTTGGGTGAAGGCGGCGTTTTCGGCGGTGGCTTGCCAGATTTCCGTGGCGAGGGTGCGGTAGCCGATGGGAGAGAGTAATAAGGTCGCTGGGAGTTCTTTGATGGCCGTCAGGAAAATCAGCATCGCTCCACTGATGATTCCTGGACGGACTAGGGGAACGGTGACTTCTCGTAGGGTTTGCCAGGGGGTTCGCCCTAAACTGCGGGCCGACTCCTCTAGGCTTGGGGAGACTTGTAATAGTGAACTGCGTAGGGTTCCCACGCCCTGGGGGATGAAGAGGACTAAATAGGCAAACAGGAGCATGGGGAGGGTCTGGTATAGGGCCCTGGCATAGTTGGCTCCAAAAAAGACGAGGGATAGGGCCACGACAATTCCCGGCATCCCAAAGCCGATGTAAGACAGTCGTTCCAAGAGACTACTCAGAGGACCGGGAAAGCGGACCGCGAGAATGGCGATGGGTAGGGCGAAGATGACGGCGATGAGAGCGGCTAAGCCTGAGCCATAAATAGAATTGACCGCCGAGGGAAGCATGGCCGTGACCAGGTCGATCGCACTTTGGCCCGCTGTCATGCCCCGTCCGAGCCAAAAGACTAATACGGCTAAGGGCATGAAAAGGGACGAGAGGAACACGAGGCTACAGAAGGCCAAGGCTACCCATTTCCAGGGGCCTAAGGGGATTAATTTGGGCTGATTCTGGCTGGCGGAACCACTGCTGTAGTAGGCGGCTTTGGAGCGGGCCCGGTATTCTAACCAGAGGATACAGCCTACTAGGGCCACTAAAACGAGGGAGAGGGCGGCGGCCATACTGCGATCGAAGCTGGCCCGATATTGGAGGAAGATGATGCGCGTAAAGGAGTTAAAACGCATCAGGGCCGGCGTTCCAAAGTCTTGCAGGGAATAGAGGGACACCAGCAAGGCCCCAGCGGCGATCGCGGGCCGCAATTGGGGCAAGGTCACACGCCAAAAGGTTTCAGAATGGCTATAGCCGAGACTCATGGAGGCTTCTTCCATGGCGGGGTCCATTCCCTGGAGACTGGCTCGTACCGTCAGAAGAAGATAGGGATAGGAAAACAGGGTCGTGGCTAAAATCACCCCAGTCCAACCATAAATCGAGGGTAGCCGTTGCACTCCCCAGGGTTCTAGGAGAATTTGCAGCATACTGCCTCGGGGACCGGCAAAGGCTAGCAGGGCAAAGCTCCCCACATAGGTGGGAATCGCGAGGGGAAGACTGGAGGTGACACTCCAAAACCGTCGCCCCGGTAAGTCGGTGCGGACGGTGAGAAAGGCGAGGGGAATGGCAATGAGGGCGGACAGCACTGTGACCGCCAAGACCATGCCAATACTGTTAAAAAAGACCTGAATGGTGCGCGGCCGTCGCAAAATCCCCCAGAAGTCTACGAGTCCAATCCCGAAGGCTCGTAAGACCAGGTACACCAAGGGTAATGCCATCCCGACGGCAACTAAGCTGGCCATGAGAACTAGGAATAGGGGAGGCCGCGATCGCCCTGAAGGGGGACTGTCAGATCTGGCCGTTTGGGATGGTAACTCCATGAGGATTTGGCTGAGGATAACGGGCAAAATGGATAATGAAGGCTACATTGTAGCCAATGCAGCCCCCATCAGGGTAGGTGTGACGACAGCAGATCGGAGACCCAGACCCTCTACAATGCTCCGGTTTCTTGCAAGAGTTCGAGAGTCCCCTCTAAGTCTTCTAAACTACTGAGGTCGATATCGGGGGGGTTAATTTCGGAAATGGGCAATTGGTCGTTGGGGGGATCAATTCCGGCAATTAAGGGATATTCGCTGTTCCCCTCGGCGAAGTGTTGTTGAGCCTCGGGGCTGAGCATAAACGCAATAAAGGCTTCAGCCGCCTCGGGTTGGTCGGTGGTATCCAGGATGGCGACACCGGCAATGTTGATCATGGACCCAACATCACCGCTAGGGTAATGGTGAGCCACGGGGAAGTTGGGATCTTCGGCTTGGAAACGGGCCAGGTAGTAGTTGTTGACTAACCCCAGTTCGACTTCACCACGACCGAGACCTTCAACAATGGAGGTATTGTTGCGAAAAACTTGAGGATTATTGGCTTGCATCCCTTCGAGCCATTCTCGGGCACGATCTTCTCCTTCATGTTCTCGCACGGCGGAGACGAAGGCTTGGAAGGACCCATTGGTGGGAGCCCAGCCAACACGACCGGACCATTCCGGTTCGATCAGATCCCAGATGGAGTTGGGAACCTCCTCGGCATCGAGCATATCGGTATTGTAGGCAAAGACTCGGGCCCGGCCGGTGATGCCAATCCATTGCCCTTCTCGGGACCGGAAGCGTGGGTCGACTTGGTCAAGTAGGGTCTCAGGAATATTACGGGTGCGACCTTCGACTTGTAAGGCGCCTAAGGCTCCGGCATCTTGAGCGAAGTAGATATCTGCTGGGGAGTTTTGTCCTTCTTCGAGGATGGTAGCGGCCAGTTCGGCGGTGTCACCATAACGGACATCTATACCGATACCGGTTTCTGCTTCAAAACGCTCGAACATCGGGCCGATGAGTTCCTCATTACGTCCAGAATAGACGATGAGGGTTTCCCCTTCGCCGGCTGCCCCCCCTGCGGTTGGGCTATCCTGCGGACCACAGGCAATTAATGCTGTGCTTGTGGCGGCCGCTAAGCTAATTAGAGCAATGACTTTTCTTCGTTTCATGATCGTCTCCCAACTTTCCTCGTCAGTGAAAGTTTATAAAAATTGTCAATTGTGAGGTGCAGCTAAACATGGCAATCCGTTCTGGCTTAGGTGCATCGGCGATGGAAACTGACGATTTTCCATCGCTGAGGTCACAAGATTGGCTCAGTTGCTGTCCCTAAACAGGGGTTTGGGATAAACTGAGCCGCATTTGCCAGATTGAGGGTCGGGATAGCTCGCTGCTATCCTCATCGGTTGTCGGTTGCGCTAATTCAGAATTATTCCGAATTACGATTGGCTTTAATGAGAGTAATTGTCAGGGAAAAGTTTGTCAAGAGGCGTGTGATCGTTAGGCGCGAGGGGTTAGGTTAGGCTCCCTGGACTGCGACGAGAGAGGAAACGGAAGTTTTGGAGGTCGGGGAATTGACGAAGGGCGCTGTCGAGTGCTGTTTGGGGGGCTTGGCGATTGGCGATTCTACCATAAAACTCTTCGAGGAAGGGAACGAGGTTCTGATAGGAGATGGAGCGTTCAGGAACGATGACTCCAGAAGCACCAGCGGTCAGGAATGAGTCAGCCAGGGGATAGACGCTGGCGGCGCCACTGATGATGAGTTTGCCTCGCCATGGGGTCATGCTCTCGATGTCGCTGGGGGAGAGGCGCTCTTGGGGACGGCGATCGCGGATTTTCTCGGCGTTGGACCATCCGAGGACGAGGCCATCGCGATCGCCATGGAGGGCTAGGTGAACGACATCCACAGCTTCCTCTGTGAGAGATTTCTGCAGTAAGCTACGATTGAGAAAGGTTCGCCGCTGCCAAATTCCATCATTGCTATAGACTTGACAAGGAATGCCGAGGCGTTCAAAGGCTTGGGACAGCAAGAGGGTTTCCGTTTGTTTACGAATTTCAGGATTGCGACAAACTTCAAAGATGGCAACATTCATAACTCGGTGTCCCTTGCTCCCCAGGCGGCTTTAATGGCATTCTATCAAACCAGTGGTGTTAGGAGCGATCGCCCATCAGCTCTCCTGTTGCCTGTTGCCTAGGGACCACGGTTCGGCTATCGCTCACCGACCACAAGGGTAAGCCCCTACGTCTTTTCTTTTGCCTCTTGCCTCTTGCCTCTTCCCTTCCCCATGGTTTACATCAAAGAAATCGAACTCACCAATTTTAAATCCTTTGGGGGAACCACAAGGGTTCCGTTCCGGCGGGAGTTTACGGTCATTTCGGGGCCGAATGGTTCTGGAAAGTCTAATATCTTGGATGCCCTGTTGTTTTGTTTGGGAATTGCCTCATCGAAGGGGATGCGGGCTGATCGCCTGCCGGATTTAGTCAATCAACAGCAAAATAAACGCAGATCGACGGTGGAGGCCAGTGTCAGTGTCACCTTTGATTTGTCTCCGGAGGATCTGTTGTGGCGACGGATGCAGCGAGCGGACAACTCCGAGGAGGAGAACGTCGCTGAGGCCTCTGAAGCGGGGTCTGGGGAGGATGAGACACCACCCCAGCATCAGGATTGGCGGGTGACGCGGCGGCTGCGAGTGACGCCGTCGGGGGGCTATACCTCGCAATATGCCATCAATGGCGAGGTTTGTACTCTGGGGGAGTTGCATGAACAACTCAATGAGTTGCGCGTCTATCCTGAGGGCTATAATGTGGTGCTTCAGGGGGATGTGACCAGTATTATCTCCATGAACGCTCGGGAACGGCGGGAGATTATTGATGAGTTGGCTGGGGTGGCGGCCTTCGATCGCAAAATTGATCGGGCAAAAGAGAAGTTCGCCGAAGTGGAGGAACGCGAGGATCGCTGTCGCATTGTGGAGAAGGAGTTGACGACGCAACGCGATCGCCTGGCCGCCGATCGCCTCAAAGCCGAACAATATCAGCGATTACGCCAGGAACTTCAGCAGAAACAAGAGTGGGCTAGAGTTTTACAGTGGCAGCAATTGCGCCAACGCCAAGAGCAGATTGGGGAACAATTGGCAGCCGGCGATCGCACTCGGGGGGAACTTCAGGACAGTCTGGCCCAACTCACGGAGAATTTGAAACAGGCCAGCGATGAACTCGATGTGTTAAATCAGCAGGTGAAGGCCCTCGGCGAAGATGAACTCTTGGCCCGTCAGTCGGAGTTGGCCCGTCAAGAAGCCGAACAGCAGCAACGCCAGCAGCGACGGGAGGAGTTGCAGCAGCAGCGTCAGGAGATTGAGGGGGCGATCGCCCAAACCGAGAGGGCGATCGCACAAAACCGGCAGCAACAGGAGCAACTTCGCCAACAACAGCAACTCCTAGAAACTGACCAACTGCCCACCCTGAGAGAGTCACGGGAGTTGGCCCAGGGCGAACTCGAACGAGCGCGAGAGTCCGCCAACGCCCTAGCTGATCGCGCTCAAGCTTGGGTGCAAGAACAAACCCAACTGCGTCAACAAACCGAAACCCTCCTGGGAACCCTTGAACCCCAACGCACCGAACAGGCCCAACTTCAGGAACGGCTGGCCCAATTGGGGGAACAACTCAGTCAACGGGAGACGGCGATCGCCCAACGGGAGGAGCAACTGCAACAAAGTCAACAGGAGTATCAACACCTCAGCCAAGAAGAAGACACCGCTCAACAGCATCTGCAACACCTCGAACGCAGCAGCCAAGCCGCCGAGGAAGAGTTACAGATTCAGCAAGATACCCAAACCCGTCTCTTGCAAGAACAGCGGGACAAACAACGCCGCCTCGATAAGCTCGAAGCCCAAAATCAAGCCATTCAAGAAGCCTCCGGCAGTTATGCCAGCCAAGTGGTGGAACAGTCGGGATTGAGCGGAATTTGTGGGTCGGTATCCCAACTAGGACGGGTCGAGAGCGACGTGCAAATCGCCCTAGAAACCGCTGCCGGGGGACGATTGGGATTTGTTGTCGTTGAGGATGATTTAGTTGCCTCTGCGGCGATTCAGCTTTTGAAAGAAAAACGGGCCGGGCGGGCCACGTTTCTGCCCCTGAATAAGATTCGCGCCCCTCGTTTTCAGCGGACTCCCGAGGTCGAACGCAGTCCCGGTTTTATTGACTATGCGGTGAATCTGATTGACTGCGAGGAACGCTATGACGATATTTTTGCCTATGTGTTTGGCTCAACGGTGGTGTTTGACCGCTTAGACAATGCCCGTCGGTTGTTGGGACAGGCGCGGATGGTGACCCTCGATGGGGAACTCCTCGAAGCCAGTGGGGCCATGACGGGGGGAAGTCAGCGGCGGGGATCGTCTCATCTCCATTTTGGCCATGTGGAGACCGGGGAATCGGCGGAGGTGAAGGGGTTGCGCGATCGCCTGCGGCAGATTGGCGAGATCCTTGAACGCTGTGAGGAGGAGATTTTACGCTGGAGTAGTGAACTGAAATTAGGGGCCAAGGCGCTGATGGAGGCGAAACAGCAACATCGGGAACTCCAATTGCGCCGGGAACGACTGGGGCAGGATATTGAGAGTTTACAGCAGCAACAGGAGCAGGGGCGATCGCAACAAAGTCAACAACGCCAAGAACTCGATAGCACCCAAGCTCGTTTACAGCAACTGCAACAGGAACTCCCTCAGCAAGAGCAGCAGTTACAAGCCCTCCGAGAACAACTAGCGGAATTGGAGAAATCCCAAACCCACCAAGAATGGCAACAGTACCAACAGGAGATTCAACAACGGGAGGAAATCCTGGCCCAACGCACCCAGAGTTTGCGGGATGGAGAAGAACGGTTACGAGAATTAGCCAGTCAACAGGGGCGACTGGGAGAGAAAATCCAGGAACGTCAGCAACAGTTGGGAGAACTCCAGAGTCGTGGCCAGGAGATTGAGCAGCAACAGGCGCAACTGGCACAACAACACCAGGAGTTAGACGAGCAAATCGCTCAGACTCGTGCCAGTTTTGCCGAAATTGAGGCCAAATTAGGGGAAGAGAAACAGGCCCGCGATCGCGCTGAAGCCGAACTGCGGGAATTGCGCGTCAACCAACAACAAACCGACTGGCGTTTACAGAAACTCCAAGAAACCCAAGAGGGACGAGTTGAACAACTCCAGCAAGTGCGCCAACACCTGCGAGAACAGGAGCAAGACCTCCCCAACCCCCTCCCCGAGGTTCCCCCCCAGCTAAAACTAGACGCGTTGGACAAAGAACTCCGTAGCCTCGCCAAACGCATCGAGGCCATGGAACCAGTGAATATGTTGGCCCTAGAAGAATTTGAGCGCACCCAAGCTCGATTAGAAGAACTGACCGAAAAACTGGCGATTCTCCAAGATGAACGTCAGGAGTTGCTATTACGCATCGAAAACTTCACCACCCTGCGGTTACGGGCGTTTAAAGAAGCCTTCGACGCGGTAAATGAGAATTTTGCCCAAATCTTCGCCGAACTGTCTCAGGGGGACGGACATCTGCAACTGAGCGACCCGGAAGACCCGTTCAATGGCGGCTTGAACTTAGTGGCCCATCCCAAAGGTAAGCCTGTGCAACGGTTGGCCTCGATGTCAGGGGGGGAGAAATCTCTCACAGCGTTGAGTTTTATCTTTGCTCTACAACGCTATCGTCCCTCCCCATTTTACGCCTTTGACGAGGTGGATATGTTTCTAGACGGGGCAAATGTGGAACGATTAGCTAAAATGATTAAAAAGCAGGCACAAGCCGCACAATTTATTGTCGTGAGTTTGCGCCGTCCGACCATCGCTGCTGCCGCGAGAACCATCGGTGTCACCCAGGCCCGAGGTGCGTATACCCAGGTTTTGGGGTTGAAGTTGCAACAGCAACCGCAATCTGAGACTCAAGAATCTCTCTCGCCAGAGCGATCGGTCTGATAGTACAGTATATTAACCAGGATTCGACTCGTAGGATTCCATCTAGAATGACATCCGAACACATCCGTCAACGCTCCGATCTGTTAGGAACCCAAGTCATCACCCGCGACGGCGGGAGGCGGCTCGGAGTCGTCAGCCAAATTTGGGTAGATATCGATCGCCGGGAAGTGGTCGCCCTCGGGATGCGGGATAATATCCTCGCGGTGGCCGGGCTACCCCGTTACATGCAGCTCGATCGCATCCGCCAGATTGGTGATGTCATCCTAGTCGATACCGACGAAGTCATCGAAGACGACCTCGATGTTGAGATGTACAGCACCATCATCAACAGTGAAGTCATCACCGAAGTGGGGGAACTGCTCGGCAAAGTACGAGGTTTCAAGTTCGATACCCGCGATGGCAAAGTCGTCTCCATCATCGTCGCTTCGATTGGCATTCCCCAAATTCCCGAACAACTGCTGAGTACCTACGAACTCCCCATTGAGGAGATTGTCAGCAGTGGCCCCAACCGTTTGATTGTCTTTGAGGGGGCTGAGGAACGGCTGACTCAGTTATCCGTTGGGGTCATGGAACGGTTAGGCTTAGGGAGTGCGCCCTGGGAACGGGAAGAAGAAGAAGAATTTTACACCCCCACTGCTCGCCCGGAGAATCAACTCGGCAGTGGGATTCCTACTGCTGCCCCGGAACCCCGTCGTCGGGTGGCGCAAGCTCCCGTTGAACAGCAATGGGATGAGGACGAGTGGACGCAACCGGAACCCGAACCGCTGTATGAGCCAGAACCCGAACCGGTGTATGTGGAGTATGACGAGCCGGAGACGGAGAACTGGAGTGAAACCAGTCGCAGTCAGTATGAGCCACCCTATGAGCCGGAACCCTACCGCGAGGAACCGGTGTATGAGGAGGCGGATTATCCCGACTATTCCCAGCCGGTGGACTATGAGGATATTGAGGCTGATGCTTGGTCTGAGGAGGAGGATGCGCGGGTGTATGATCCTCCCAAGGTGAATATTCCTCAGAAGACGAAGCAGCCGGAGTATGAAGAAGAGGCGGGCTATTAGGTCCTTATCCCAGTTCTTTGTCTCATTCTCTCGTGTCATGGTTGAATAAGGTGTTCCTCTAAGGCAGGCCCTTCGGGGTGTGGGTGCTGTAACGCTGCCTGAGCCACCGCCATGGCTGGGGGACGTTTCTAAAAGGTTCCTGTAAAAAAGGTGGGATGAAGCTCACCCCACCTGCTTTGGGCGAGGTGGGGGTGTCAGTGCTAACCTGGAACCGTGCTAGTCCACAGGTCACACAAACAAGCCCAGCTTCTAGGCGAACGTCGAGAACGTTGGCTCGAACGCTCCTCACTGTCCTTTCGGCGAGTGAGCTGAAGAATCCCTCGGGCAGCAATATTGAGCGCCCCATTAAGGTCTGCATTGTATCGCTTGCCCGAGGAAAATTTAGCCAGCGCATAGTTTTTGGAGTCGCGCCGCACTACTCCACTGCCGTCATAAGCCAGCTTTGAGGTATAAGCAGCAACGACATTAATGACCTGACCGCCCATCTCTTGCCACTTCATCTCGGTCAAGTCTCGAATCATACCCTTAAGCCATCCATGAAAGCGTTGGCGCAGGTTAGACCGTTTTCGTCCCCCCTTAGCTTTCCATCCTTTGAGGTTCTCAAAGACAATGGCATCAGCTTGGAATTGTCGGGCAATCTGCACGATACGCTTCGAGACAATCTGCCCAATTTGGCGGTTGATGTTACGACACTTGCGATAGGTATGGGAGCAGAAGCCTTTTTGGAGACGTCCACCTTTTCCCATTGTCTTACTTGCTCGTTTGGATACCGATTTCAGTCGCTTATCTCGACAATCTATGTCTCTCCCCGGATGAATAAACTCCCGGTGGATTACAGTGCCGTCAAAATTTACAACTGCAACGGTAGCGGTGGTGTTGATACCCAGGTCAACACTCACCACATTGCCATATCCCTCCCGTTGGGGGGGATGGCACTCAAAGGGAACCGATAGGTGACAAGTCCTCTTCTCCTCATTAAAAATCAGGGAGGGCGACAGCAGCTTGTTGCTGTCTACGGTGTGCCGTTCTCGTAGGCCTGTAATTTGAACAGTCGTCCAAACCCAATCGGTTCCGTTAAAGACCTTGATTTCGATGCGGTCGTACCCATGCAGCTTATAGCATTGACCTTTGTACAAGGTGGGATAACAGCCACTGTTTGGGTTGAGGCCTGGAGGTTTGGCATCCCGACGTTGACGAGTCCCCGATTGCCATTCCCGATACCGGGTCATGTAGCTACTGACTTGGCCAGCGGCAAACACAATGGCGGCTCTTCGGTAGTAGCTGGGGAATTTGTAAAAGGTTTGGTCAAATGGCCGGTATTTTGGCTGAGGGTTCTTCGCGGTTTGGTGAATGAGTTTCTCGACAGCTAGAACCCGTTTTTGGCTCGATAACGTTCCCAGAGATGACCAATGGGTTAAGAGAATCCCCATCAAATGCCGACAGACACGACGGTAGACCTTAACCGTTTGGCTCAACAGAACTCGCTGCCTGGCTGTCGGGTTAAGATTCCATTTGTCTGTACGGATGATTGATGTGGGTTTCTTTGTTGCCATAACGGTATGATACCCCAAGGCTTTGAGCTCGGCGGCTCCTTGACCCCCACCTGCCGTTCGGCGAGGTGGACCGAATGCGTCGCTATTTTTGTTCAACCGTTGGCAAGGAACTGGTTCGCACTCAATTGAGCAAATCAGTCTTAGATGTAGCTTGGGGACCGTTTATTACTATTTTGGAAGTAGTGGCGGTCAAACGCGGTATCCGAAGTGCAATTAGCCCTGTTTTAACCTTAGAAGCCCCATTATTGCGTTAGCTTAATGTCGCGGAGCGTCATGTTAAAAGAAATCTTTAGCAATTGTCTCCTGAATCTCATTGATGAACAGCCTGATGAAGTTCGGACGACAATTGCTCAGGATATTCTGGGCTAATTTAGGCTTGTAAAGCTTTTAGAACAAAGGTTCGGGGATTTTAGCTGAACGAGCCTACCCTCGCCAAGACACTCGATTTTACTCAAGATTTATCGGCAAGTTATTGACATTACTTTCTAACTAGCAGCATAATAAGCTCTGTCAAGGCTTCGGGAGTTGACAGAAGTGAGCCACCAGCGGACTCATCTTAAGGGTCATCTGATTCTCAAGTGCAGAACGGCCCAGACAGCACTGATGAACAGAATAGGGGAGCGCCATGTTACAACACGCTAGTTTGAGTCAAAAATATCGTTTGCAGGATCTGGAACTGCTGCGGAAGGTTTTGTTGTACTGTTTGGGAGGCTCGGCGATCGCCCATGCTGTGCTTTTGACCTTCAGCATTTTGTCTGGGCCTCCTAGTCCAACCCAAGTGGATAGAGATGACCCCATTGAGTTTGTCGTCATCGAAGAAATTCGCCCCGACTCCCAAGAGGTGACTGAGTTGGATGAGGCAACCGTTGAGCCTCCCTCTGAGGTCAGTGAGGCCACTCCAGAGAATGTCGAGAGTTTAGATGCAGGCATTCCTTCGGCCCTGAGTTTTAATCAAGCCCCAACGGAGTCTTCCCAGGCCCCGTCTGAGCCGTCTGAGGAAGTCAAAGATGACTCTCGCCTTATGGCTGACCCTGCACCGGCTCCTATGGATGAGATCCTAGCTGATGAACCAGCGAAGGCAACCCGTGAGCCGACAACCTCGGAGCCTGTTGAGGCCACAACCCCGGTTGAGGATGCTCCTAGCCCAAGTTCAGATCTGTTGACGACGGAGAGTGCAACGGCAGATGGAACGAAGGTTCCTGATGTCGAGGTGACGGCAGGGTCTGACGATGCTTCTGATGATGCTGTAGTGGCTGGTGAGTCGTCTGGGGAGGCCAGTGAAGGGGTCACGACTGGAGCAGTTAGTGCCATGACAGCGGGTCCGGTAACCCCTGGGACAACGGCACGAGGCATCTTTGATAATTGGGGCAATGGGTCTGGAGACTCCGGTGATGGGGACAATGGAGGGACAAGCCAGAGAGGAGCGGTTCGCTCCCCAGGGAATCCAAGTCGTCAAGGACGTCCGTCAGCACCGCCGCGAGACCCATCTGGCTCTGGGTCTGGAGGTGGGAGTGGTTTGGCTTGTGCTGAGGGTTGTGAGGGGACTTTTGAGTATTCTGGAGAAAATACGGTGCGCCGAAATCCCCGTATTCGCGCTCGCCGTAATGAGCATGGGGATTATGATTATGAGTTGATTCAGTCGAGTGGCAGTGAGGCGGCAGATCGAGCGGCTCTGGAAACGGCTCGTCAATCTCGCTATGACGGCGATCGCGATGAGTTCACGATTGAGGCCCAAGTTGCTCGCGATGAGGAGGAGGCGGAACGCTATCGCCAACAGGTTCAACGGCAACGGGAACAGGTTCAACGAGAACGGGAACAGGCTCAACGAGAACGGGAACAACAGCGACAAGCTCAACCGGCTCCTATACAGGACTCGACACCCAACGTTGAAGACTTCTCTGAACCGCGTCCAACTCCGGCAGCCTCTACGCCTCAGCCTACGGAGGAGGCGACACCGAGGGTCGATTCGCCGGTTGAGGAGGAGGAGGTTCCGGCGGTTACCCCCACGCCGACGCCAACGCCGACATCGGAGCCAGTTTATCAAGAACCGGTGTATCAGGAGCCAGTCTATCAAGAACCGGTGTATCAGGAGCCAGTCTATCAAGAACCGGTGTATCAAGAACCGGTGTATCAGGAGCCAGTTTATCAGGAGCCAGTCTATCAAGAACCGGTGTATGAAAAACCGGCTTATCAAGAGCCGGCTTATCAAGAACCGGCCTATACCGCTCCGGCTGCTCCAGCACAGAAGAAATAACTGAGATTTCTGTTTTTGGGGCTATTCATGCCAATTGTTGCTAATTTTAGATGATTTAAATGTCATGCGATCGCCGTTAATTTTTTGTTCTTTCCTAAGTTTGGGCCTAGTCTTGTCTCCAACGTCAGTTCGTGGTTCTGAGGAGCCGGCAATGCCTGCGTCTGAATCCGTGGGCGAAACCCGGTGTCAGGGGGACGTTGAGGATGGCTTACTCAATGGTTTAGGTGAATGTCAGTACGAGAATGGTGATCGCTATGAGGGGCAGTTTAAGAACGGACAACCCCATGGAACTGGGGTTTATGAGTTTGCCAATGGCGATCGCTATGAAGGGGAATTTCAGGAGGGACTGTTTTATGGCGTCGGCCAGTGGGACTTTGCTGATGGCAGTCGCTATGAGGGGGAGGTGGTTGACAACCAGTTTCATGGTCAGGGAACCTATGAGTCTGCCCAGGGAGATCTTTACGATGGTACGTTTATAGAGGGGGTTCCCAGTGGTGAGGGAGTGTATACCAGTGCCAATGGCGATCGCTGTCAGGGAGAGGTTGAGGAGGGGCAACTCAATGGTCAGGTGACTTGTGAGTATGCTAATGGCAACCGCTATGAGGGGGAGGTGGTTCAAGGCCGTCGAGAAGGTCGCGGTGTCTATGAGTTAGCCAATGGCGATCGCTATGAGGGGCAGTTTCGCGAGGGACGACCCCAGGGTGAAGGTATTTGGATCTATGATGATGGCGATCGCTATGAGGGGGAGGTGGCTGGGGGACAACCCCATGGGACAGGGATTTATGAGTTTGCCAATGGCGATCGCTATGAGGGGCAGTTTCAAGATGGGGTGATGATGGGGCAGGGTCGTTTATTCTTTGCCAATGGCGATCGCTGTGAGGGTTCCTTAGAAAATGGTGAGTTTCACGGACAAGTGGTCTGTGAGTATGAGAATGGCGAGCGCTATGAGGGAGAATTTCAACATGGGGTTAAACATGGTGAAGGAGTTTATACGTTTGCCGATGACACCCAAGTAGAAGGTCGTTGGGTTGACGGTGAATTTCAACATGACTCATAGAGTGATCCTCCCAAGTCAGTGTGTTGTGAAAAGCTCATTGACTCGATTTCAACCCATGTTTTAACCCAGTAACATCCCCTACCCAGGGCAACTCCCACCAGGGTGCGCCAGTTGCGGTATGCCCCTACGGTGTTTTTATTCCCTGTTCCCTGTTCCCTAGCCTCCACTTTACATCACATTTTTGTAATCACTTTATACCCATTATGAACTCGAATATTCTCACATCAAGTGGTATCGTTGCCATTCCTCTGCTGCTTTTTTCGATTCTCTCTCTTGCCTTAATTGCAGAACGCTGTTATTTTTGGCTGCGAATTTTGCGCCGCCAAGATACAGTAATAAAACGAGTTTTTCAATTGTTAGAATCAGATTGGTACTCTGCAATTCAGATTTTAAAGAGAAACTTACAATTTCCCATGTGTCGCATTTTTTTAGAAGCCCTAGAATTAGAATCAGCGACCATTGAAGAATTCCAGATTGCGCTGGAAACGGCTGCCCGGGCCGAGGTTCCTGTCCTACGGCGGTTCAATACGGTGTTTGACACCATTGTTGCCGTATCTCCCTTGTTGGGGTTATTGGGGACTGTGTTAGGGCTGATGACATCCTTTGCCTCTCTGAGACTCGGGGATGTGAGCCAGAGCGATACGATCGGCGTCACCGGTGGGATTAGTGAAGCCCTAGGTTCGACAGTTTTGGGGTTAGTCGTGGCGATTTTCACGTTGTTATTTTCTAACGCCTTTCGGAGTTTTTATCGTCGTCAAACGGCGTTGATTGAAGAGTATAGCGGGCGGTTAGAGCTGATGTTTAGAAAAATGGAACGTCCAGCAGCGTCAACCGTCAAACAACAAGTTTGAATATACTTAGGTTACATCTCCTTTTTAAGCCATTAACAGACTAAACCAACTCACCATGAAGCTTCTAAATGACGACGTAGATATTCCGGCACAAATCAACATTGTGTCAGCGATTGATGTCATCTTTGCTATTTTAGCGTTCTTTATTATTTCGAGCCTATTTTTATCTCGAAATGAGGGCCTACCGGTCAACTTACCCCAGGCGCAAAGTTCCGAGATACAACAAGAAACTCGTATTACCGTTTCCATGACGGCCGACGGAGAAATTCGGGTCAATGACAATGAGGTGACCCTAGAGGAGTTACAAGGGGAAGTTGAACAGGTGATGCAAGCCTCCGATAGTACTCTTGTTGTCCTGAATGCCGATGAGTCGATCGCCCATGGCCGGGCGATCGCCGTGATGGATCGCCTACGTCAGATTCCTGAGTTGCGGATGGCGATCGCCACCACCTCTAAATCGACCTCTAACGAGACCTCTGAAGACACGGCCAACTAGCCTTTAAATGCCTAGATTGGGGCGTTGTTATGAGTTCCCAAGTCACTCAGCCTGATGATCGTCCGAGATCCCAATCCTCCGTGGTCTTATACGGAATCCAGTTTTATAAAATGAAGGATGACAATTATGCGAGAGCAAATTGAGTGGTATAGTCACAAAGTTCTTGTATTTGCCTAACCAATTTCAATCATTCTACTAGCTTGTTCTTGAGTAGCCCGTCCATCCAATAGAGTTTCAAAAAAATCATTCAGAGACATATCAATATTAGCGATTTGAGAGTGAATGGGATTATCCTTGATGGCAACACAAATATCTTTTGCGATTTTGTAGTGGGTAGAGTCAACCGAAACAAAATTAGGGTTGATTCCACGAAATGTTAGCAGATATATCAAAGCAAAAAGACTGTCTTGTATGTAAAACTGGTCAATGTTACTATTACGAGACAGTAACTGCTGGTGGAGATACCCAGACAAATGCTCAAAATGCTTCTCATAGCCTATAAATTCAGGTTGGTTAAAATCAACATACCACAGCAAAATTCTCGCATATCCCCAAATATAGTGTTTTGTCTGATATAGCTTTTTACGACTGTACTGGCATTGGACTTCAAATAAATCAAAATACTTAATATATCTTTCAGATGAACAAGACATTCTCGCGAGGTTTTGCCAGTAAAAATTAAAAGCAAGCAATCCTGACCGATTTGATCTCCTATTGTAAACCATGTGGTGGCTATCGAATAAAAAAGTAACTGAACTTTCCTGGGTTAAAGCATAGCTTTTTCCAAGAATAAGTAGCAAGTTTCCCAAGATTTGACGAGCAGTATTCTTTTGCTGAACATTCCAGTTATTTGTCGTTTTTTTGAGTTTATCGAGCAATTGTCTGGTTTGATCAGTTAACTGTCTATATGAAAATAGTTCAGAATAATATGTCAAGGTCATCAGTCGATCAACTCCATTATTTGAGGTGATCAGCCTCTTGAATTTTTGAATTTCTGGATTAAGTGTACGAAGATCGGCAACTGTTATGTTCTGCAATTCTAAGACGAGTCTTATTTTATCCGTCAATCTGTTTTTGTGTCTCAGGAGATCTTGTTTTAACTTCTGGTTAGATTCCTCACATTTCTGAACAAATTTCCGATTTTTATTTTCCCTAAACTCTTGAATCGAAGAAATTCTTACAAATCCCAACAACTGTTCTGTTTTAGTGGTCAACTGAGACTTCAAAACATGATTTTTTTCGTTAACAACTTCAAGCTTGGGTTCTAAACCTGGCTTTAAGCGAAAACGAATTTTGATTTGAGAATCAGGATTTTGCTTGAAAAAAGGATTCTCAATCCGATAGACTTGCGGACTATTATTGTCAGTATATTCTTCTCCATTAATTCTAAATGGAAGCTCCACAAAAGGAGTGGACAGAGGGAACTCTTGCCTTAGTTCAGAGTCTGTCGTAGTATATTCTGCATAGACGACAACCTCCTGTTCACCTTCATAGCAAATTCGATCCGGAAGCTTGATTTCAGTTTCTTGAGACTGTCGTTTGACGAAAAAGCTAATTTGGTCTAGATGTTGCCCATAAAATGGAAAGGCATTTTCTTTCTTTTTTCCCCAGTTTTTATGAAATTCGGCTCGATTCAGGTCAATTATTTTTAAGCTAGTTAGACGGTCTTGAAGATTCGGCAGTGTGTTATAAGGGCTTATAAAAACAAATTTATAGTCACTATAATTTCGGGCATTTTGATTGATCTCTTCTAGGGGCAAGAAGTCATAAACTACTTGATAAATCTCGCTGAGAAGCAAGACACATTTATGAAAATTATCATTTATTTTGACAATAAATGATAATTCATGGTCACGACTTCTCTGGGTGACGATTTTAAATATATTGATCTGTTTTAAATAGGTTGCAATCTCTTCTAGCTCAGCCGGAACGCTAAGCCTGTCATGAACTATATCGGCTAAGCCTAAACAGATCCTGTCATAAATTTTTTCATGGCTGATTGAGAGTCGGATGGGTAATTCTTGGCGTGGGTCAATAATGGGAATGGGATAGGGTGCGTCAGGACGCGGTTCAAAGGTGAGAGGATAAAGTTGAGGTGGGGTGAAATTATCTAGGTTATAAATAATGATTGGCTTCCCAGTCTGGCTATACTCCTGTAACTGAGAAGCGTAGTTCCAGTAATAATATATATCACTATAAAGATAGCTTGATTGGAGCGATCGTAAACTAAAGATGTTCGCTTTTCGGATGACCATAACTCGCTCAGATTTTTTATCATCAAGGGTCAGACCCAGGCGATCCTTAGGCAGTTCCAGGTCAGGTCGAGGAGTTGGCTGAGAGGGGAGCTGAGAAACTAGAGATGGAATCTCTAAAAATTCGCGATCGCCATGACGTTTACAAAAATCTCGGTAACTCAAAGGAAGGACGTTAGTTTGAGGGGGAGGAATGAGAGACATTGGGTCTTCTCCACACAGTAACGCGTACTGACAACAGTCGATGTAAGATTCTAAATTGATGAGTTGAGTCATGACTTTATCGGGGAGCTAAAAATAGGTTGTTTAACTGTGAAGATGAGGGAGGTGATTTACAATCTCCTCGATGACTTGAGGATCTGTAGTTTTAAAGGTTAGATCAATGAGGGGATGACGACTAAAGGCACAGTCTTGAGACCCCACGTAAGCGACTCGATCGCCAATCACAACGACTTTACCATGAAGATGATCGAGGAGTTGGGCCTCGAGATGGGTATTGTTCGAGTAACCATAATATATCCGAGTGGGAAGGTGACTCAGTAGGTTAAGCTGCTCAGGCGTCGGATTCAAGTTCCGCGTGTAAATGACGACCTCTCCTTGGGGATTATGGGAAAATTCCTGCAAGACTTGAGTGAAGTCTCGTCGGTACTCATAGAAATTGAGAAAGCTAGAGGGAGTTGGGTAAGGAGTTGCGATCACCTCAACTGTCTCAATATGAAACCCAATTCCACTAGAAATTGGCAAGCATTTAGCCTTGGATTTAGTATTCCATAAATAGCGAAATAAATCAATTAAAAAACGATGTTCTGAGGTCTGCTTCCAAATGTAGCCAACTTCGGGATTTCGGCTTAAACTCCCCCCCGTTAGATTACAAGATCCTAAATAAGCGGATTGTTCACTCAGATAAGTCTTGAGATGAAACGGTCCGCTGCGAAACGGAACTCCCCCCTGGAGGAGTCGCCGTAAACAACGTTTCTTGAGATGATCAGAATTCTCATAGGGTGAGTCCATCCCCTCTCCCTGCTTTGAGTAAGTATCCACTCGATCTTGAACGTCACTGTCAAAATTGGTCAGTAGCCAAACGGGAATACTCTTGGATTTTTCCACAATTGCCTCTATAATGGCTTCATCTTCGAGACGATAGCTACTAATCAGTAAAAACTCTTGAGCCTGTTCAATCAACTGCTGAAGGAGATCGCGATGGAGTCCTCGTCCGCAACATAACTCAGTCTGTGGGGAATACTCAGAGATAGATAAGGAAGGAATTACCCCCCAGTCAATCTTAGAGTTGGGTTGATGTTGACGATACTGTTCAATTAAGTCCTGACTCTCTGGCAACTTTATAGCTTTTTGGTTTAGTAAGCCATAAATCGCTTCTTGTAACACCGGGGAAAGTTCATCCGGCCGTAGCCAAACAGTACATTTCGGGAAAAGCTCAAGTGAAAATTCGTCAGGATTTGGACTCCGTAAGGCATTTTGGAGCAATTCTAAATCTCTCTCCCCGCTTTTAAAAATTTTCTGCCATATCTGTTGTGCTTGGCTATAGATATCAAAGAGCGGATGATGACTGTTCAGATTTTCCTCGATAAGGTACCGATAAATTCCTGGACAACTTGCACCTCTAAAATTTGGGATTTGTGGGTCGTCCTGCTGTAAATTTATGGTAAAATTTCCAGGAAATTTCTGAGTCTTGAATTTATATTTAAAGCCAGAAAATCCACTCTTTGTATTTTTGGGAAACGTAATAACATGAGTGTCCGTGACCGTAACCATTCAGGGGGGTATGGTGTAAACTGGGGGACATGGAAGAGAGCATAACCATAGGCGGCATCAAGATTCCTCGCGCGGACTGGGAAAAGACCCCAGAAAGCGTGAAAAATTTGGTGAGCAATCTTGAGCAACGAATCGCCGCTATCGAAGAACGTCTGGGACTCAACGCCTCAAACAGCTCCATCCCCCCCTCAAAACAACCTCCCCAAGCCAAAGCCGAGAAGAAAGACAAAGGAAGCGGACGTAAACGGGGAGGGCAAAAAGGACACAAAGGATTTGGACGAGACTTATACGAACCGAGTCAGTGCAGCGAGATCATTGAGCATCAACCCGAGACTTGCAAGCATTGCCAAGCGCCCTTAAGAGGAGAAGACCCCCAGCCGTACCGCCATCAGATTGTGGAAATTCCCCCAGTCGAGCCAGTGGTGACCGAACACCGACTTCACGCCTTGACCTGTCAGTGCTGCGGTCAAACCACTCGCGCCCAATTGCCCGAAGAGGTTAACCCCAGTGGTTATGGAGAGCGCCTCCAAAGTCTGGTAGGGCTGCTGAGTGGAGCCTATCGTCTCAGTCACAATCAAGTCAAAACACTGATGGCAGACTTGTGGCAAGTGCACCTGAGTACGGGAACGGTTAACCGTATCCGTCAACGAGTCAGTCAGCAACTCAGCCAGGTGGTCAATGAAGCCCGAGCCTATGTCATGGCCAGTGACCAGGTGAATGTGGATGAAACCAGCTGGAGTCAAAACAACGGTGATGGGAACAATCCCGAAAACAGCTTGGGCTGGTTGTGGGTGGCAGTGGCTGCCAAGTAGCGGTCTATCAAGTAAGCCTCAGCCGGAGTCGCGGGAGCCTCGAAGCTCTATTAGGAAAGAATTTTGCGGGTGTAGTTACCAGTGACCGGTATGGGGTCTACAAGCAATATCCGGTTGAGCAACGGCAAGTGTGTTGGAAACCCACTTGATACGAGATTTTCAACGAATGGCTCAACGCCGTGGGGTCTCCAAGGAGATTGGTGAAGCTCTGCTTAAACAAGCTCGGCGTCTGTTCGGCTGGTGGCACCGAGTGCGGGATGGAACCTTATCAAGAGAGTTATTCGAGGCGGCCGTGGCACGGCTGCGTCAAAGGGTTCACCAGTTGCTCACTGAAGCGGCTAGCCTTTGTGATTCGAGCCGAGAGCGAACGCCCTTGGCCCGAACCGCACGCACCTGCCAGGAAATTTTAAAGGTTGAACCGGCCTTGTGGACGTTTGTTGAGGTCGAATCCGTTGAGCCGACCAACAATGCAGCCGAGCGCGCTTTACGCACGGCGGTCATTTGGCGTGACTTGAGTTATGGCTCCTGGTCTCGTGCGGGCAGTGAGTTTGTCGAACGCTTGCTGACGGTGGTTACGTCTTTACGGTTGCAGGAACGCCCCCTGTTGGAGTTCTTGATTCAGGTTTTGCGTTCTGAGCCAGTTTCTCTCCTCCCTCTACCCCCTGAATAGTTACCCGTGACCTGAGGAGATTGCCCCTGATACTGCTCCATAAGATGGGGCAAAGCTCTTTGAGGCAAAAAGGAGAGACCAAATGATTTCTGTAGAGTTTTAACCTGATGACATCGCAGAGACCTCGCACAATCTTGAATACCGGACAGGAGCATCTCCAAAGAGTAACCTGAAACAGGTTCTCCCTGAACATCCACTCGCTCGTAATTTCCCATCAGTTCATAGAAAAATTTCATATTAATCCTCCTCAAGTTTAAGTTCACGAATCTCATGAAATGCTTTTTGCCGCCAGAGGGAAGCCAGCAGAGAGTTGTTAAGTGCGGAGGGATCACCAAAGACTACCAACGCATCTCGCGCTCGGGTTAAACTCGAGCGGAGGGCCTGTTCTCTAGGTAGCAACTCGTCACCCTCATAAATAATCCAGAGTTGTTGACAGGCTTTTCCTCTCCAGTTGTCAACCGTGTGAATGTCAAGTTTTCTCTGGGAAAACCGTTCCCGAAGGCGATCGCGCCAAGAGATTGAAAATGTTAAAAGTCCCGGCGGGTTTTCCCTGGGTGATAAGGCGTCAAGTTGACGTTCGACTTCCTCTATTAATTGGTCAAAATTCACCGTATGATACCAAACTAAACGTTCAGCAGACCTTGAACTATACGTATGAATTGGGGGCGTGTAGGGATGGCGATCATACGCTACTGGAAAGATGCGCTCTGCTAAATCTGGATGCAGACGATGATTTTCCGATAGTTCGAGCCGATAGGCAGGAAACAAGCTTTCAAATAGTTTAACAAAAGCTGATTGAGAGTCTGCTAGTTCCCCCAATAACAGCAATTTCTTCGCCGATGTTGCCACAGCTTGTAATGGCTTCATCTCTAACTCATGGCTATCGGCAACAATGACGATATCAAACTGACGACGAGCAACACGACTTATCTGTTCTGATAAACATAACCAAGGAATTTTGGCTGAATGTAACGTGGTTTGTGCCAGTTGTGTCAATCCATGATCGGATAAGGTTAGGTAGGCTTGATGCAATTGATTTCGCTGTTGCAGTAGCCTCTGGGAGGTTTGCAGTTTTTGCACCAGTAAGGTCTGGCGAGGGGGATATTGTTCAGGGAATGTCTGCTGAACTACTGTCCGCAGTTCCTCTTGATTACCCGACTGAATTAAGGACAACCAAAACGGACGTTGGCTTTGAATTCGTTCGTCTTCTAAAAGGCTATCTCTCAATTGGTGAATTGGTAGAAAGTCTAACTTTGGCTGCTTAAATTGCTCATTGAGCCAACGTTTGACTCCTTCCTCAGGAGATTGTTCATCATACAGAAACAAGGGGGGTAAGGGAAGATTAGCATCCGCATACCGTTGCAAACGACTGGGGGAAGGAGCAACAATGAGAACAGAACGCTGATAGGTAATCGCTGTGGCGATGGCGGCTAGGGCAATTTCCGTCTTGCCACTTCCGGGGATTCCAGCAATCGCGGCAATGGGACTATTACTTAAGGCGAGGTTTAACCCTTGGCTTTGTTGCTTACGGAAAGGAAAACGACTGTTAGAAGTGGGTAAATTTAAGTCAGTTCGCGGTAAAACAGTCCCCATATTTTGTTCAAGTTGCTCGGCGATCGCCTCTGATGCTAAACTCATCTCTATCGTCTCCCTAATCGTTGACAAATTTCCTCACAGAGCTGTCTCGACCCTAGGTCTAAGCCCTCATTTAAGGGATGAGCTAGTTGTAGCCAATCTCCTTGAAGTGGCTCACAGTCTGAGTCATCAAAATTATCGTATAAATATAAGTAAAGTGCTTGAGTGGGGGAACGATAATTTGTGAATTTTTGGCGAATTTCTGGGCTGGGTTTATACCAAAAGACCCAAATGGGAAGTGTCCCCTGTCGAAATAATTGTTCGGACTGTGGGTCTAAATCTAAAAATTGTTGAGCGACTTGAAGTTTTAGATCCCCTTCTGTGGGATTGGAACTGGGAGAAATATGAAACCGTAACACGGATTCTTGGAGAAAACAGGATACTTCTAAACCCCAGTCAGATAACATATTTAAATAGTGACCCCGACGAGGGGTGTCTCGGACTTTAATCTCATGGATAGGGCTAACATAACTTCCTTCTAGGTGAAGTAACCCTGCCACCAATAACATCATAGTGATATCTAGCAATAGTCCTTGACGAACACTCCAAAGTTTTTCGGTTTCGGTGCGGCGTTTTAGGTAATCTAGATACGCTTGATAAAAACTTCGATAGATAGGATTTTGTTGTAGGACATAGTTGGGTTTACCGATAAAGGTACGGCGATGAGGAATAGTCTGAACGGTTGGGTCTTGTCGGAAGCGATGAATCGCATTTTTTAGGGCTTTCGCTTCGCTATACTCATCTCGATAGTCATGACAGTCGAGATGAATTAAGTCACAAAATCCGACTAGAAAACGGTTTTCTGGTGTATTGAAGTTTTGGTGACGTTTAATCCCCATTAACTCCTGTCTCGCCCCAGCTTTTTCGGCTGCTGTTCCTCCAGGACGACGAATATAGTCCCGTAAGCAGTATCCATCCATCTCTTGAATCCTCCCCAAAGGAATGGATTCCGCTTGACGATTGAGTTGAGAGCGTAGCTTGGAGGTAATTAACTGAAGTTTTTGACGAAGTTCATAGCGACGCTCTAAGGCTAATACTAGAGGTAAGCGAGCTTCAGTTTGACTCGCTTCAGCTAGACTATATGGAATTTGTAAAACAGGACAGTTTTTGATTTTTCCCTGTTGTTGGCGACGAAGTAGATTAAAAAATCCCACAAATATGGAGATAGTTTCTGCGGTGACGCGATCACAGGCTTTTCCTAACACGTCTTGTAACAATTCAGCGGTTTTTTCATCATTGTTCAGTTGAGTTTCATCGAAGACTTCATCCTCTAATACGATATGAAGTGTCCCGAGAGGATCAATCTCTACTGTTAAATCTTGGCTCAGGGTTTTCTGACTCTCCCAATCCGCAATTTGAATCCAGGGAAACCCCACCTCATAAAGGTTTTCCCCTCGTTTCATGAGAAAGTTATAGGAGTCCGGAAATTTTTCCGGCGATTCAAGAACGAATATGGGGCGATCGCGTCCCCGTAGTCTAAGTGTCATCCCTGGTTCAAAGGACTGAGACTGATTTTGTAGATAATCGGCTAAGCTAGGATAAATGAGCATAACGGGGATGACTCCTACACTATGATGACCAATGAACTCAAAGGTTTATTGCTGTGGATAGACCATCCCCTTCCATTGAAATTGTCCATATTGTCCCTGACAGGCTTGTTCAAAGGCTTGGGTTAATGGCTCATCCCCGAACTCACTAATCAGGACTTTCATTTGCTCAAGGGCCTCTCGAACCAAGGAATCTTCCACCATCACCCCCCGTAATTTAGGTAGTAATTTTTGACCAAACTGATCGGCGATCGCCTGTTTCCGAACTGACTCATTTTGGTCAGCCTGGGGATAGTTGATAACGTATTTGGCGATCGCCTGATAAACCCGATGTGCAAAAGGACGACCCAACTTTTCCATAATCCCATTCGCGCGATCGACATAGGATTTAACCTCTTTTGCCAGTTCAGATTCTTCCGTCGGCTGCTCAATCCAACTATCAAACTGATCCCAGGTCAAATACTGCTGGGATACTTCAGCCGTCTGAGGTCTTTCCCCACGCAACTTCAACTCCTCTGGTCGACCAAAGGTTAACACATTCGCGCGATCTAAAACTTTGTCTGAAAGAGCTTGAGTCGTTTCATCTTCATTCATGGTTCCCACAAAGAGAAATTCTTTAGGAATCAAGACTCTTCGTTGCTGCTCAGTAAGTTTTAAACTGCCTACCTCTAGCTCTAAATAGGTTGATTTGTTGCGCCGACTTTCCAACTTAGAGAGAAAATCACTAAAGTAATACTCCACGCGAGCTAAGTTCATTTCATCTAATAGCACGAGAACCATCCGTCCCTGCAACTGGGGATTATGGCTATGCTGATATAGATATCGCATCAACTCTGTTGGTTTATATTTCCGTTCAATATAGTTGTAAAATCCCTGCAAATCCTGGGGAGAATCCCAACGGGGTTGAACGGGTAGCATGACTAAAGGCGCACCAATGAATTCAGCATAAGCTTGAGGAAGCTCACTCTTGCCCGTTCCACTAATTCCTGCTAAAATAACCAAAGCAGAAATATCCTGGACTTTAAGGGAGGTATGAAATGCCCGCAGGATCCGTTCTGGAAAGAAAAGACCTTTCTGTTCTAGATACGCTGTAAATGCGTTTAAAAATTGGGCTTCATTGGCAAAGCTACCTTTTTGTTTTGCTCCTATCTCAATGGGACTCTCTAAGGATTGTAAGGCCTCTTTTGCGCTGCTTTCAAAGTCTTTTAATTCTCCCTTGGCACGCTGGATTTGAGCTTGTAAATCTTTAAGAATTTGACTTTCAGTTTCCTGAGCCGCCTGCTGACGCCATTGTTCCGATTGAAGTTGTTCAATTTGCCGTTCTAAATTTGTATTTAAACTTTTTTTGTTCCGCAAATCTGCATCTAACTGATTCACCTCATCCCGCAAACGTTCTAAGGGTTCAACCTGGGATTGGAGTTCTCGAACTTGGCTCCCTAACTGCTCCTGTTGTTGCTGCAGAGTCTGAAGTTCTACCGTTAATGCCTTCAGTCGATTATCGTGAGCCTCAATCTTTTGCTGCCGGCGAGCTACCTCATCATCTAACTTAGCGCGTTCATAGTTGAGTTGTTCAATTCGTCGTTCTAAATCCTCTTGCTGACCTCTTTTAACCCGTAAATCGGCATCCAATTGATTTACCTCACCCCGTAAACGTTCCAAGGGTTCAATCTGAGCCTGGAGTTCTCGAACTTGGCTCCCCAATCGCTCCTGTTGTTGTTCCCGCGTCTCAATCTGTTGGCTTAATTCGCGCAGTTGGCCGTTCCGCATCTGAATCTCTTGTTGATAACGACCAATTTGCTCTTGTAATCCGGCACGCTCAGCATCCAATTGTTCAATCTGATGTTCCAAGGTTCTCCGTTGACCCTGCTTCCCTCTTAGCCTCGCCTCAAGCTGAGTTACCTCACGACTCAATCGCGCCGATTCCTGCGCCCGGGATTCTATCTTTTGAATTTCCGCTAAAACGCGATCGCGCTCTTGTTCAAGTCTCGGAACTTCAGCAAGCAGCTGCTGTTTCTGCTCTTTAAGATTTTCCGACTCTTGCACCAGTGCATCGTAGGTACTGCGAAAAATCTCTAATTCAACAGTTTGCTGATTGAGCATATTGATCTTATCTCGAAAGTCTTTGACCTCATTTTGCTTATAATTTAGCTCTACGGTAATTTCATCCAAATTTCGTCGCCGAGCTTCTCCCTCTTCAATCTCTTGTTTAATTGTCGTTAACTCTGCTTGCCGTTCAGTGAGTTGAGTGTTGTAACTTGCAAGTTCAGCCCTGAGATTTTCTAAATCTTCTAAATTGGGCATCTCTGCTTTAACCGTAGATATTCTCCGCTGAAGTTCTTCTAGGATCTCTTCCCGCTCTTGGATTTCTTGGTGGATTTTCTGCTGACGTTGCTCTAGAGTCTCTTCTTGTTTTTGAATTTCTTCACCCAAGAGTCCTAGCTTCCGCTCTAGGCTTTCTACCTCAATATTTAACCCTAGTGCTTTCTGTTGTCGGTCTAGATTTTTCTGAAGTTGGTTCCGTTCAGATTCAAAAAGTTGGCGCTCATGGCGCGACCTTTGTGCGACTAAAGCCGCTGAGGTTGAGCCACTCACCCCAGTTGCGATCGCCGCGATTCCTGACTGGAGACCTGATCCCCCCGAGGCGATCGCGATTCCCCCAACCAACACTCCACCAGCGATCGACGGAAGATAAAAACCCAAAGAATGTCTCAGACTCGTCACTATCAGCAATTCCCTATAATCCTGCAAACGTGAGTTACCAGAAACCCAAGGTGGACAGATCGACAACCATCGTAAACAGCTATTTTTCCATCTCTCTTCTCAAAGGGTGGCTGCTATCTGCTCTGATCGCACTACTGTCAGACTATCCCATGTCTTTCTCACCTAGTTGCCAGTAATCTCACTTTACAATAAACTTTTAGACTACGCCTTTTAATTAACGTTTTGTAATATTGTAAGGAAACCTCGAACCTGATTCGCTTGAGAGGTTCTGCGTATTTCCACCGAATCAATGATTCGGTTCAAACTCAAGACTCTCTAACCCGAAGCGTTCCCACACCTCATGCTCACCATATCCTAACAGTCCCACCGCCATCGCCACCATCGATGCTTACTGCTCTCGTTCTTTTGAGATGACCTGTCCCCGCTTCTGAGGCTTCAGTTATGACTAATCGGTTAATCAAGAATCTCAATTTTCTTAATCTTGCCATCTTCTTTCAAAGCCGTAATCTTGACCTGTACTGTCTCTCCTTCCGTCAGGAGTTTCGCCTTTTTAGGTTCTTTTTGTGTCAGGCGAATGGTTCCGAATATTTCGTAGGTAACTTTATTTCCTTTTATTCCGGCAATGGTGGCCGCTAACTGTGTCCCTGGCGACAAATCCTGTTCCGCAATTACCTCAGCAATTTCTGCTTGACGTTCTGACTGAACCTCCATCACCTCTGTTGCTGCTGCAATCTTGGGTAAAACATCTGGAGGAATGCCGTTTTTATAATAGCGCATAAGCCGAAATGTCCATCCGAGAATTCTCAGCAACGCCTGGCTGTCTTTCCTGTCTCCTTGAAGATACTGACAGCAAAGTTGCTCCAGACTGCGATAGTAATTCGTTGTTTTTTTACTATGGCCAATGCGGTGCCCTTGACTTGCCAACATTTCTAGATACTTAAAAAAACGGTCTCCAGCATCATCCCGATGGCTCATGGTGCGTAAATAGGACATGGCTTTTTTTAGCTCGTTGACATCTGTATCATCAAGGACTAATTGCTGGGCGATCGCATGAGCGATTTGCCATTGATGTTCGGAGAGAAAATGCTGATTAGCTAGTGAGTTTTTCATTGCTAAAGTCGAAAATTTAGTATATTCCTTTAGGGGCAGAGCGGTTGGTTGGATAGGACAAAATTCGTTGAATTTGCTTGAGTTGTTCCAATTCGACAAGTTTTTGATGATGTGCTGTTTGAATCGCGTCCTTCATGAATTTTTGAAGTAAATTTCCAGTTAACTGTGAGTTGTCGTGATTATAGTCACTATAGCGTTGTTGTATGGACTCCGGTTTTTCCATTGCTATGACCTTAACCATTAAACTTCCCATACCAATCGGTTTTCCTGCCCCTACTTTAAGGGCAAACGAATACTGGGAATCTTGTCAAAGCGCCACAAAAAGAGTCCCAAGTTCAGCCTGAGTTAAATTCTGAATCTGCACAGAAGTTGTAAACACATGTTGAGTCGTTGCTTGTTGCACAGGGATTCCTCGCTGTCCTCCCTTCACCGCTTGATGAGCATGATAGTAAAACTTACGAGCCACCGGTTCAAAATAGTCTTGTCGTTCATCAGGACGGGGACGATACAGAGAAGGCATAAACCCAGGTACAAAACCAGACTTGATGCAAATTGCATCCCGAAAACTTAGGAGTCCCTGCCAATCCAATGCCCCAAAAACTCGACTCGCTGGACAGAGTTTCTCTTTGTCGCGGCAAGGCAGACGTGATTTCGGTAACCTTTTTTTGTATTTTGGAGTGACAACACCTAGAGTACTATTCGTAATTGCTTCATAAACCGAGCGTACTGCTCCTTTTAGGGAACTGCCAGGAATGAGCAGTTTATTCTCTCCCATCTGCATGGTTTTGATAAGAGGAATTTTCGACTGTCCCACATCACTGCCCATCAGCGTTGCCCCCGTTGAAATATGCAGTTCAGTGCCAACGGTCAGTTCTAATTGAATTTTGCCATGAACTCGGTTATGACGATAGCGATCATGGCCGGCTGGGGCTTTTAAGGTTGGAGGCTCGGTAGGAAAAGTGACAAATTCATAGGGCTTGGGTTCTCGATTTTGATTGGGAGGTTGACGGTTAGAAGGAGCCATGGGATTTCAGAGTTTGAGAGGTCACAGTTAAGGCAACAAAATGAACGATCGCCGTGTCGCGATCGCGGAAATAGCGCTGAGCAATGTCCAGATGCTTGGGAATTGCCGCAGAACCTTTGGGTAAACGGGTTTCGCTGGAGGGATAAACCTTGGCGGGGCGATCGCAGTACTCCCAATCTCCCGCCATCGTCTGAAACTCCCCTGGAGGGGGTTGAGTTCCTAGCCAGAGGAGATCGTAACCCTCCCGATTCTGAGTCCATCGGAGTTCTAAGCTGGCGTTAAACATCCGTCCCTCGGAACTTAGAGGACGTTCCGGCAGTTGGCAAGAAAATCCTTCGATACGATCGACATATTGCAGATAATAATAGACCGTTTCATCAACATAAAGCTGTTGTTTGAGTTGCTCTAAAGAAACACCAGACTGATACGCTACAAATGCATCTTTCATGCCGCAACGCCTCCCAACAATGCACGCCATTTGGGCATGGCTTCTATAAAGATATCTTTAACCTGTTCAGCATCTTCCCAGGTTAACTGAACCCCAAAGCCTAAGTTCATTTCCTTTGCTTTCACAGAAACACTAACCTCATCATTTTGAGGAAATTGATATGGGTTGTCCTCGATGAATTCTCCCGCACCTAGAAGTTTGTCACTTGTCCAAGATTTGTTAGACCCTAATAGTTTGATTTCACCTTGTTCTAAGATACATCCAGGATAACTAACGCTAGCTGAGTTATAGCGAACGTCCACAGTCCCCAGTCCCCGAGATTTACCAAATCCAAGGCCAAACCAACCCTGGTCTAAGTCCCGCAGTACTAGACCAATTAGAGCAAGTTGAGCAAGGGTGAAATTCTTGAGATGGATTTTAGTGCGAAATTCTCCATCGGTGCAAACTTGGTAGTTAAACGGTCCAACTGCAACGGAACCAAAGACCCGATCAATGGCGACGCCATTGCGTTCTTCGAGTTTGAGAGGATGTTCTGCACTCGGATAGGCATCTTCGATTCTTATCCGACTAGCGATCGCGGTATTCCCGAACATCTGTTCAGTAAAGGAAGATAAGTGATAAATTTGCGGGGGGGTTTTGGGCACTGGTGTCTTAGGAGGTGACCGTTTAGAATGGTGGCAATGCGTGAGGTATAACCGATGAGATGTCCCCATTGCCAGAGTGAACAGACCGTGAAAAACGGCAGCGCCATCCGTAGCGGCCAACGGCAACAGCGCTACAAGTGTCGTAATTGTGGCAAACGGTTCAATGAGCGCACCGGTACACCGATGGCACGCTTACGCACCGCCCCCGAACTGGTAGCTGCCGCCATCAATGTCCGTAGTGAAGGCTTGGGCCTCCGGGCAACGGGACGTTGCTTTGACAAGTCTCACACCACAATAATGGGCTGGGAACAGCGCTTGGCCGAGCAACATCCGCACTGGTCTCCCCCGGCTCCCGAGGAGGCCGAGGTAACCCTAGAAGGGGATGAAATTTATACTCGCGTGGGCGAGAACCTCCCCCCCCTCACAGTGCCAAGGGTGGACGCTGACCTTTATTGAGCGCAAGAGTCGTTACTGGGTTGCCGCTCACGCGGGTAACAAAGACGAGAGGCTATTCACGACCGGCACAGAACAGACCTGGCAATGGGCACAAGCGGCCGAGTTTATTCGTTGGTTCACAGACGGCGAACGACGCTATGGCAAAGCTCTATGGACTTTCGCTAGCCGCTTCATCTCGAAGCCGTCACCGCACGGCACGCACTACCCCTGGCGCAAGGTTTGGCGAGAAGGTCTCGAGGTGGCCATGAAAATCAAAGGTTCTCAAGGCCAGCCGCGAGTCGAATGGGTCAAGGTAGAACACCCGTTCACGGCCATCAGTCCGGCCGATGAGGTTCACGCCAATCACAATGAGGCCCATAACAGTGCTTTGAGACGATGTTGTAGTGCTTATCGCCGCCGACAAAATCTCTATGCCAAGACGGTGGTGGGTTTGCAGCGAGTCTTAGAGGTACAACGATTAATTTACAACTGGAGTCGCCCCCATTACAGTCTGGGGAAGAAAACTACCCCGGCTATGGCGATGGGATACTGCAATCGACCAATTTCAATCTATGAAATTCTCACCATGAGAGGGTTCCATGACATCACCTCTTAAGCGACCAGTGCCCTCAATCAGGTCACGTACGGCCCGGTGAGGCCAAACTCCATCTGTCTCATCGGTTGGAGAAGATGCGAGTGAATTCCCTATGTAAATATCAGCTATTTCAGTTCGACCACATTCAGCAGCAAGTTTCCTCGCACCTATTACCCATTCTCGAAGGAATTCAGCATCAACTGAGTCATCTTCTTGAACTCCAGGCATTTGGTTCCATGACTCCAACAGATCCCATGCTAGCTTTGCAAATGTTTTAGCTTTAGCAGATTGCTCCTCGGACAAAGGCTCATTCTCTGAAGGAAAGATACACTGAAGCACTTCCACAAAGAATGTAGGATTAGTTGACAACTCTTCATAAAGAAGCTTGGGACTGCGATAATGTTTATTGATTTGAAGGTACAGCCATTCTAGATGTACAAGACGCTCACGTGATATTTTTGTTTTTTCAAGATAATTCAACAACTTGCTAGAACAGTAAGAAAGAATTGATATATCAAAATCCGGTTCTGGAGGTGCCTGGATAGATAAATACAAAACTTGAGCAATTCGTTCAGGGGAGATAATTCCATGTATTTTTTTTATATCCCTTTGTAGAATTTTAATAGCAGAGTAAAATCTTTGAAATTTTATCAATTGTGTCAGCACGTGATCTGCTTGATCAACATTAAATTGATCAACATCAAAAAAATGGACATTTGGTGTACGTTTCCAAAAATATTTCTGAACTTCATCAGTTGCAGCATCTAACCGATTTAATAGAGATACATTGAATGGAAGACAGAGTAAAAACTCTCCGTATTGTTCTGAACTCCATCTCATTAAATTTTCGTTTACGCAAGCTGCAATCCACGGCTCACCCTGCTTGTAGGCGTTAACCGTTACAAATTCTTGAGCCATCTGGCTGCGCCATGCTTCTGAAGCCCCAAGGTTACCTTCTAGAAATGACCCTAAATCAATTGGTAGCAATTCTGCTTTGGCTAGCGTCTGGCCCACTAAGGCTGGCTTTATCACTTGCTCTGACAGTTTTAGGACACCATCCCAACCTTGCACTTTAAGGATCTCCTGTAACACCTCTGTCCGCCGGTCTTCCAAAATTTTTTCGGGTGCATCTCAGTTAGGCGAGTGAGTAATTATACTCAATGACAGTTTCCCTCGAAACAGTCCATCTATTACAATGGAGGCCTTGTTGACCACCCCTGAGCCATGAATCCTCAAAAGCAGGCTGAACTCCAACAACATCTTGATGCAATTGCCAAGATTCTCTACCAGGAAGCTGACCCGGCTGAACTGACCACCCTCGAAGGCATTGAGAAAAACGTTCGAGCTCAAGCCCAAGAACATGTTTTGCCTCAACTGGGAATTTTTTTATCAACGCGGCGACCGACCGACCGACCGGAAAACAACGCACCCTAACCAGCATCCTGGGCGACTCACCCTCACCACAGCTCAAGCCCAACAACTACAAGTCGAACCCAGAACTCGTTGGAGTCCCTATTTTTTCAAGTGTTGTGCCGTTGTCACTGCCAACGCCTCTTACCAAAGAGCCGAAGAAGATATCGCCATGCTGACTGGGCTGAGCATTTCCCACAGTACGCTCCAACGCTTTGTCCAGCGAGAGGACTGGTGTGAGGTCGAGGTCACTGAACCAATAGAGGAACTCAGCCTCGATGGTGGGATGATTCGCCTTCGAACTGAGGAGGGTCAACCGGGTCAGTGGCGAGAGTACAAAGCCTTAAATGTCCACGAGCATGGAGGTGTAGCGTTCTTTAAAGATAATGAAGGACTAATCGACTGGGTGAATATCCAGCTACTAGCCGAGCTATTTATCAGTCTCGGAGATGGTCATGATGGGGTCTGGAACATTTTTGACGGTATCGGGACACCAGAGCAACGTATCGAAGTCCTCGATTGGTATCATCTGATGGAGAATGCTCATAAGGTACAAGGCACAGCTGCCCAGCTATCGCGGATACGAGCCTTGTTGTGGCGAGGGGAGACCCGTCAGGTGATTCGCTATCTGCGCCAAGAGCGATGTCGGGGAGCTACGAGATTTATCAACTATTTGAAGCATCATTCTAAGCGCATCATTGACTACCAGGTCTGGCAGGAAGCGGGACATTCAATTGGTTCGGGTCAAGTCGAGTCCCTGGTCAAACAAATTGGACTCAGGGTGAAATTGCCTGGGGCACAATGGCGAGAGGAGAATGTGCCAAAGGTGTTGAAGCATCGCTGTGCTTACCTGAATGGGGACTTGGCGGCTTAATTACTCCAAGTACACCCATTTGTCCTGAGTAAATATACTCATCGCGCCTAACTGAGATGCACCCATTTTTTCTCGCTCCTCCCAAGAATTATGTTGTACTCCTGGCCATTCGATGTTGTATTTGAATAGCCACTGATGGCGATCGACTAGATCATCTGGTTCAAAATGAATGTAAATCTGTTCCAAACGTTGAACTTGTTCAGTGAGCATTGCCCATTTAGCATCTGGAAAATCTTGATGTCGAGTGGTTTCTCTGCGAAGACAATCACAAATCTGACTACGCTCTTTTGATGAGAATTGATTTGGCTCTAGTCTTTCTAGATGTGTAAGCAAGGACTCTTGCTGTTCATCTGTCATACTGGCTATTTCAGAAATCAAGCTACACCAACGAGCTGCATCAGTGCCTGCATCAGATAGGAGTCGATCCAAAATAGCATTTGTACCTTTAAGGTATTCCTCACCTGTAATTTGTGTCCGAGTATCAAGTCTCCAATCACGCCATTTTGTTGCGTGGGTCGGAGAAACTGAACTGTGATGTTTGGGTAGGAGATTGAGCAACAAATGCGAAGCAACCTCTGGTTCTTGACGACGGATCGTGTCGAGAACCTTGAGACGGCTGTCGAGAGATGCAGTTGTATTAGGATACCAACAGAGGAAGATATCGCGCAGGCTTGTGTCGGGTCGATTCCCAAAACGCCCACCTGGATCTAGGCGTGTCAGTCGTGCCAAGTTTAAGGCAGCTCGGCTTAGGTAGTCAGGATGCCAAGCAAGAGTTTCTAGTGCCCAAAGTAAACCTGTATGAGGTGAACTTATCAACACCGTATCCGAAGTTCGATCTTGAAACAGATTGACCAGAATTGGATTTTCCCTAGATAAACCCGTATCGACGGCATTGAGGAAAATATCGGGTGCAGCTTCAGCCAGAAGGGGAAGCTGATAGGCTAGCGATGCCCAAAGATCCGCATTATTTTTTACTTTCTTCATCAACAGGCCGATGGTTGTTTGAGCAACATCCTCGCTCGTTATATTGTCACTTAATGAGACTTCGTAGCTAAGAGTTGCCATCAAGGCAAGCGTTTCTGCAATGCCTCCCCGAATATATCCTGATCGGGTCAAAACTTTTCCATAAATACTTGCAGTATAACGCTCTTCAGGTGGTAGTTCAAAGGCTGGGTCGAGTTCACTTAAAACATCAATCGCAACATCCTCAAAACTCTGTAAGTAATCATTCGTCAAATACTTTGCAAGCAGCCGCCAAGCGTCCTCTTGTGCTGCAATCATCCAAATATCGCCCACTTTTCGGACCGGCGGATCTGGCTCATTTGCCCAACGCACCAGGTGGCTTTTTAGCATTTCATAGGACATTTTTGATAACCGTGCTAAAGCCTCGCGATCACCCTCACACGAATCTTTCCACGCACTTACCAGTAGAGGTGCTAGTAGCACTTGTGCTTCTTGTGGTTTTGCCCATGCGGGTTGCTGAATGTTGGGGGCGATCGCCAGTTTACGCCTTAGAGCAGATAAGCTCCGTCGGGCCAGGGTGGCAAACTTATTAGCACTATCACGGCTAAAGCCCATAGCTCGAAGCGCTTTCTCAGCGGCATCCCGTCTAATCCGTGGGAGATGGTGTTCCTTGTCAGAGCTAGTTCGCCCTAATGGAATGAAGACATGATGCTCATTCTTGGTTGCTTGACCAATTCCTTGTACTTCTGGGAATCGAGGAATCAAAATCAGAGGCGCATCAGATGATAGGATCAGGCTTCGCCATGCCATAGCACTATTAACGACAATAGCACGAGGTAGAACGTTGATTCGCTCCTCATCCTCTAAACTGTGAACAACTGCAGCTAGAAAAGCGATCGCTTCCTCTGGTGATTCAGCCTGTAATGACAGTGGTTCAGGGCTACCCTGTAACCAGCTAATAATGCGATCGCGCTCTTGTTCACGTCCACCTATCACTAAGCTTGGACTGAAGTGTAGCTTAGTATCTTGCGACCAGTTTTTCCAAAAAGATTCGAGAGCCAGAATATCTTGGGGGGACAGGTGAAAATGTTGGATGAGGTTATTGATCGCTGTCGCAGCTGACATATGGGCAATTATTTGGTTGCTATCGCCCTGAACAGTTTGCTCGATATGGTTTTGACTGCTAGGCACACGCGGATGTAACCAAAGTTTTGGTTTAAAGATCCGTCGGAGCCAGCACAGCAGGCGCCTAAATTGTTTAATCAGCCACTTCATGCTTCGGTTATATTTTTGATCCTAAGAACGCTATGCTTCACTCGTCGATTGTTACATTGCCAAATACTTTGCCTCCTGCGACCTGGCCAATCACTTGGTTTTGGTTACCTGTCACCCTTTGCACAATCTGAGTACCAGGGGTGCCATCAGAAGCATCGGCTTGTAATATTTGGGTGATCGCCTCGACTAGGGCAGCATCATTCTCGAATAGCTTCCTCAACTGTATCCGCAGAACCGTTTGCAGATCTTCATCCTCCGGAGCAACAGCGAGATCTGTGACAGCCTCCTTAGCTGCTTCCCTGGCCTCAACTTTTGGACGCAGTTTTGCCCACACTGCTTTTGCTTTCGTGTAGGCATCTTCACCAAACTTGCCAACGGCAGCTTCAGCAGCTTTGTTGGGTAATTTTAGTAACGAGGGCAAAAAGGGGGAAAGAAACTCGGTCACCTTAGTGCAAAGAGCAAGTAGATCCATATGTGGGAGGTGGGGTAATTTTTTTAGGCGGATTGATATCCGCTCCACAGTATAACTCATTTATTTTAAATCATGCCAATAGGGCATTCGAATGTCAGGTACTCTACAGTCCAAACAACCTACCCTGAGAAGTAGTCCAACCAAGAGTTTAACCGGCAAATTGAGAAATAAGTCGTTGACTCCTCGAAAATCACCCCCAAACCCACTGTAAACGAACCACTAACCCTGGCAATACTCCCTCTCCTGAAAGCGTTTCAGGGTCGTCTAAACATTGCACCGACTTCCCCGAACAATAGTGATAAACCCGCCGCGCATCTGGGTCAAGCAGCCACCCCAGTTGAGCGCCATTGTCGAGGTATTCCTGCAATTTCCCTTGCAGCATGGTTAAGCTGTCCGTCGGGGACTTCAACTCCGCTACAAAGTCAGGACACATCGCGGCAAACTTACGGCGTTCCGCCTCAGGTAGACTTTGCCAACGTTCCATCTTAAGCCAGGCAACATCGGGAGCGCGAATTGCACCATTGGGGAGGGTGAAGCCACTGAAGGAGTCAAAAGTGACACCGAGTTGATGGTGCTGATTCCACATCCACAGTTGTGCAGCAAGTCCTAGGTTTTGTTGGCCGGTTTGACTGGCGCAAGGGGCCATGGCAATGAGTTGACCTTGCGCGGTTCGTTCCAGGCGCAGGTCGGGGTTGTTTTGACAGAGTTGCCAGAACCTGTCATGACTGAGGTCTAGGGTGGGTTGGAGGTTAAGGGTAATCATGATTGACCGCTGTCGCCAAGGGAAAATCGGTTAAAGACTCAATCGAGAGCGATCGCGCGATCGCCTCAATTTTATGATTCCCTCCGATATCAAAAAATAGGTGCATCCACTCCGAAGCCGGAAGAGAACGTTGTGCAAGCCAAGGAGAAGCAGTCACTTGACCCCATCCCACAATCGTACCGAGATGTGTAGGTGTTTGAAGGTCTCCGTTGAGGGTTGGCTGCATTTGGATATCTAAGTGAATACAGCCATTGAGAATAAGTTTTATGGGTTGATCAACCGATGCCACATCAGCGGTGGTTTCCGGGTTATTGAGGTCCCAGTAATAGTTCAGATGAAGGACATAATTGTAAGGGAGCTGCCAACCCATGCCAAGTAATTCAGCTTCGGTGAAGTCATACTGTTGCCATACCTCGTCAAATTGCATAACGTCTGGAATGAATCTTAATATCATGCCTCCAGTCGTGACCGGCCTCCCTACTGATTCAGATTAACCGCCTCATAAAGCACAGACAACTCCACCTCAAAGTCAAGACTCTCCAACTGGAAGCGTTCCCCCGCCTCATACTGAGCATAGCCCCACATCCGACCCTCATCACCCCGACGATAGAGTTCCACCGCCATCGACTGGGAATCCACCAATACATATTCCTGTAAACTGGGAATTTGACGATAGCATTTTAGTTTTGTCCCACGATCGCCCCCGGCGGTACTCGGAGACAACACCTCCACAATCACCGTGGGATGTTTCACCAAATCTTGCGCCCGTAAATCCTCCGCATCACAAGTCACCACTAAATCCGGGTAAAAATAGCGTTCATTTTTACTATCCTCAACCTTGACATCATACGGAATCCAGTTTTGAAACAGCCTTAATTTTCAGGCGTACTCTAGCCAGTGATAATTTGTCAAATCGCGAATTTCTTCTTGCATCTGTTCACTAAGAACACAACAACGTTGTTCAAGAACATCTTCCAGGTCTTCAATGGTATCAAAACATCGATTGACCAGTGGTTCATCTACTAACTTCCACAGCCGTTCGGCTGGTTGAAGCTCGGGAGAATAGGGAGGTAAAAAATCTACAAAGATTCCCTCATTCACCTGAAGTTTTGGGCTTCGATGCCAGCCCGCATTATCTTGAACTAAGAGGATTATTTTATTCTCTCCAACCCCCACTTCTTCGGCAAAGGTTTCTAAGACTAAATTCAACCACTTCACATTCACTCTTGGGATTAAATACCAATGTGTTTCTCCCGTTTTTGGATTAACGAACCCGTAGACATAGACCCACTCATACCGGTGCTGAACCACGGCTTCGGGGCGTTGTCCAGTCTCACTCCAAACTTTCGCTAGGATTGACTTTAGACCCACTCGGTGTTCGTCGAAAAACCAAACTTCAACTTCGGAATCAGGATGTTTATTTTGAATTTCCGTGACTTTCTTTGGCAAGTTTTTTTTATACTCTTCTTGGGCTTCTTTATTTCCTTTTCGATGCCTGGGTCTCGGTCGCTGCCAAGAGTAATGACACTTTTTTAGGTAATCCCACCCCCTTTGGGGCCAGACTTTTTCCCGTCCCGTTTCTTTTTCAATCCATCGCGCCACCTTGGGTCCTGTCCATAGTCCTCCATCTGACGGCGCTTTTTTTAAGGCTTGCTTAAGCTTTTCGAGTTGCTCGCCATTGAGTAAAGGTTCCCGCCCTCGGGGATTGATTTTGGTTTTGTTCCTTTGGTTAATGACTCCCTTCTCTCCTTGCTGGTTATATCGCTTTACGATTGTTCGGGCGTAGCGATAGCTCAACCCCACCGCTACGGCACTGTTTTCTATTGTCCATCCTAAGCTCACTTTCCATAACAGATGCCATCGTCGGCTTTCAACACCATCACGGCTCTTGCGGTACTTGTCTTTGAGTTCCTCTACGCTCAGATGATTAGCTAATTTTGCTTTTCTGGCCATGGGTTTGTCCTGACTGTTCTCTGAAACATTATAAAGGATTATTTGGAAACGGATTCCGTATCAGACACATTCGCCCGACAGCCTCGTTGACGCAAAAATGGCCTCAAGGCGCTGTAAAAGTTAAGAGCAATGTCATTATGAGCAATGTCATTATGGACAATCTCATGATGAGGAATAGTCCCCCCCGTCATCGCTATAATCTCGCCATCGATATACTCGTAGCGGTATTCCTGCTGGGCCTCCCAGTCTAAATACTCTTGGGGAGTCAGGCGTGAGGGAATGTCCGATTGGGCAATCATGGGGAGTCCTCCGGGGTGGATTCAAAGAAGATTTAGAACGAGTCCAGACCCCTGGGGCCAGAGGTCTGGGCTGTCTTCACTCTAACAAATCCCTTAATGCAAGAAGTGGCGCACCCCCGTCAACACCATCACGACGCCTAACTCATCCGCCGCCGCGATGGAGTCCTTGTCCCGGATACTTCCCCCCGGCTGGACAATCGCGGTAATTCCCGCCGCCGCCGCAGAACGCACCGAGTCATCGAAGGGGAAAAAGCCATCACTGGCTAACGTCGCCCCCTGACACGCGTCTCCCGCCTGTTCTAAGGCAATTTTCGCCGCACCAACCCGGTTCATTTGTCCGGCCCCAATTCCCAAGGTGGTGCGGTCTTTCGTGACCACGATCGCATTGGATTTGACGTGTTTACAGACCTTCCAGGCGAATAGTAACTCCTCCAACTCTTGCGGTGTAGGCTGTTTCTGAGTCACCACTTGCCAATCTTGGGTTTGTTCGACTAAATCGTCGGCGGTTTGGACGAGGAACCCTCCCGCAATGGCTTTAATGGTTTCCCCAGTTCCTAGGTTTAAGTCCGCGAGGGTTAACACCCGTAACTTGGATTTCTTGGCCAATACCTCCCGCGCCGCATCATCACAATCGGGGACAATCACACATTCGAGGAAGGTTTTGGTCATGGCGGTGGCTGTCTCCGCATCCAGACAGCGGTTGAGGGCGACAATTCCGCCAAAGGCTGAGACGGAATCCGCTGCAAAGGCCCGTTCATAGGCCTCGACGAGGGTTTCCCCTAGGGCCACGCCGCAGGGATTGGTATGTTTCAACACCGCAGCGGCGGGGGGTTGGTCCTCTCCGAGAAATTCGGCGATGATGCGTCGCGCGGCTTCTAAGTCGACGAGGTTGTTGTAGCTGAGTTCTTTCCCCTGTAATTTCTCCGCTGCACCCCAACCGCTGGGGGTTTGGCCCACTTGATACCAGGCGGCTTTTTGGTGGGGGTTCTCGCCGTAGCGGAGGGCTTGGATTTGACTGCCGGCGATGCCAAACTGGTCGGGGAGACTGTCGGCGTTGGCCTGTTGGTTGAGGTAGGTGGCGATCGCCCGATCGTATTGACAGGTATGCCAGAATCCGGCTGTGGCGCAATCTCGGCGGAACTCGAAGCCGGGTTCCCCATGCTGACGCAGTTGGTCTAAATACCCGGAATATTGGTTGGGGTTACATAACACCGTCAGATGTTGGAAGTTCTTGGCGGAGGCCCGCAACATGGCCGGGCCGCCAATGTCGATGTTTTCGACTGCATCAGCCAGGGTGACGTCGGCTTTAGCAATGGTGGCCTCAAAGGGATAGAGATTCACCACCACCAAGTCAATGGGGCGAATCTCATTGGCGTCTAAGTCCTGTTGATGGTCTGGGAGGTCGCGGCGGGCTAAAATGCCCCCATGAACGCGAGGATGGAGGGTTTTGACTCGTCCGCCGAGGATTTCTGGGAAGCCGGTGTAGTCCGAGACTTTGGTCACTGGGATTCCCGCCTCTTTTAAGACCTTGGCGGTCCCACCGCTACTGATAATGTCAAATTGAAACTCCTCGACGAGCGATCGCCCCAGGTCCACCAGTCCGGTTTTATCGGATACGCTCAGTAGTGCTAGACGCGCCACAATGTTAGATTCCTTTCGAGTTACAACTTGTGTATTCTACCGGGGATTCCGTCCCAACTACACCACCGAGGAGAGTTCCGTGGGCAGGGTCAGGATCACTTGAGTGCCTTCCCCCGGCTGACTCTCAATCTCTAGGGTTCCCTGATTCAAATTGACGATGCGTTTGACAATCTCTAACCCCAATCCTGACCCTTGTTGTTCATAGAGTTTGCGATCGAACTGTTCATAAGCCCCCAAACGCTTAATCTGCTCCGATTCTAATCCCCGGCCGCGATCGCTCACCCTCACCTGCACCTGATCCCCGTCGGCCGTCAACGCCACCCGCACTGGGGTTCCCGCCTCGGAGAACTTAAAGGCATTGTCGAGCAATTCCTCGATCACCTTCACCAACCAAGTCTCGGGCATCGCCACCGGACTGTCTTGCAGGGAAATCTCTAAATCCCCAAGCCGCTGCAACCGGTTCGCCATAGACTTAATCCGGAGCGTCAACGTTTCTGTAGCTTGTTCGCTTTGTCCCGTAAACAACTCCCGGCTGCGTTCTACATCGTCCTTAATCAGTTCAAGTTGAGCGTACAGCAAGAAGTTCTGAATCGAGTGATAGAGTCGTTCTCCCGAGCGACGGATCCCTACCCCCATCTCATACACATCCTCTGGCTCGATGTCCTCATGCTCCTCACAGAGGAAGGTGGCATAGCCGAGAATGCCATTGAGGGGAGTTAGTAACTCGTGGGGGAGGGAACGGGTTAAATTTTGCCGCAGTTCCCCAAGACGCTGATTGGAAGACTGTTCCCAAAGCTGCTGTTTCTCCAGTCGCGCCTCGACGGCTTCGAGTAATTCACCGATGGTAAAGGGTTTAGAAAGGTAATCATCGGCCCCTAAATTCATCCCCTCTCGCACCTGCTGTTTGTCTGCCTTCGCCGTCAGAAAGATAAAAGGGACAGTTTGGAAACGGGGCTGGCTGCGTAGATACGTTAACACCCCATAGCCGTCGAGTTCCGGCATCATAATGTCACAGATAATCAGATCCGGCGCGGTTTCTTGGGCCTGTTCGACCCCTAGCCGTCCATTGGCAGCGGTGACTACGGTATGGTCGGCTTCTGAGAGAATTTCGGAAATAATCTCACAAATATCTTGTTCGTCTTCAATAACTAGAATAGTTGCCATAGAGAGTGCGGATTCGGGACAAAGGGAAATCTGGGGGGTTGGGACATCAGGGAGGCGGTTGAGTTGAGCTGGGTAATTCCTCGCCTCTAACTCGATCGCAGCAGTTGACTTAACTCGATCGCCGGAAGGGGACGGTGGAAGAAATAGCCCTGGCCCTGATCGCAGCCGAGTTGTTGTAAACAGGCTCGCTCTTCGGGGGTTTCGATGCCTTCGGCGATCGCCGTCAGACCGATTTTATGAGCCATCTCGATGACGGCCTCGGTAATGATGGCATTTTTGCGGTGACGGTGTATAGCCGCCACGAAACAGCGGTCAATCTTGAGCATATCAAAGGGAAAGCGTTGTAAATAACTCAGAGAGGAAAACCCCGTACCAAAGTCATCGATGGCAATGGAAACGCCCAAGGCTTTGAGTTGATTGAGAATGCGGACACTGGTCTCTGGTTCCCGGACTAAACTGGTTTCGGTCAGTTCTAACTCTAAGGAGCCGGGTTGACGGTTAAAGCGGCGCAAAATTTCGGTTAGCCGTCGGTAAAGCTGGGGATCTTCAAATTGCCGGGCGGAGAGATTGACCGCCATACGCAAGGGAGGGAGTCCTTGAGCGTCCCAGGTTTGGGCTTGACGACAGGCGGTTTCTAACACCCATTCCCCGAGGGGGATGATCAGATCACTCTCTTCGGCGATGGGGATAAACCGGTTTGGGGGAATTGAACCTCGCTGGGGATGATGCCAACGCATCAGGGCTTCGACGCCGCAAATCTGGCCGCTGTTGAGGTTAACTTGGGGTTGGTAGACGAGTAGCAATTCACCGGGCTGCTCAGGGTTCTCTAAAGCACAGCGGAGATCTCGCTCTAGGGCTAGGCGATCGCCGCGATCGCCCCCTAAGGCCCCACTATACAGCTCAACGGCTGTTCCCCCAGAAGAGCGAGCTTTCTGTCGCGCCTGTTGGCTATGTTGCAATAGGGGATCGAGTTGCTTGGCATCCCGAGGATAGAAGGCAATCCCCAGGTTAATTTGAAGTGCCATATCCCCCTGACTCAGAGCAATAGGTTCCCTGAGATGATGAGATAGGGCTTCTACCTGCTCTTGAGCCTGATACCGACTGCTGACGGGGGGCAAAATTAAGACAAACTCATTGCCATTAAGACGAGCCATGAGGGGCGAGGACTGAGCAAAGAACTCTCGCAGCCGGTGAGCCAGCACTTGCAGGCAGCGATCGCCGCTGCTATAGCCCAATTCAGCGTTAATCTCTCGTAAACGCTCCACCCCCACACAGACTAAGGGAACTAAGCTCGATGGCTCTAGGGGCTGGAGTTCCTTGATAAATCGCTCAAACTCCTGTCGCAAGGTGAGTTGATTCAGTAACCCCGTTAAGGGATCTTGAGCTAACACCTGGTTAAGATACTGTTTGGCTTGCTCAAGTTGTTGTTGATAATGGCTTTGGGTGCGCAGCAGTTGCTGATGGTGTCGTTGAGAGAGAACCGCCTGCTTTTTCAGGCGCATCCGCACCGCTGTCAGGAGTTCATCCCGTGTAAAGGGTTTGGTGAGATAATCATCAGCCCCCAAATCCATCCCCACCCGGAAATCCAGGCGATCGGCTTTAGCCGAGAGGAAAATAAAGGGAATATCATCGGTGGCAGGGTTTTCTTTCAGTTGGCTGAGGACTCCATAGCCATCCAACTCCGGCATCATGATGTCGCATAAAATTAGGTCGGGGCGCTGGCGTTGGGCCATTTTGTAGCCTAAATCACCATTATCAGCGGTCAGGACGTTAAAATTTTCGGTGGTTAACAACTCACTGAGAATTTCTCGCACGTAACCTTCATCTTCAATCACGAGAATTGTCGTCATAAGCTACAGATTGGGTAAGGGGCAGCAGGACGGTAAAGGTCGAACCTGAACCCTCTTGGCTCTCAACGGTGACTTGTCCGCCATGGAGATGGACGGCGTTCTTGACGATGCATAAGCCTAGTCCTGTTCCTTGTATGTTAGCGGCATTTTTAGCGCGATGGAATGAGGTAAATAAATCGGCTTGATCCGCTTCGGGAATGCCCATTCCTTCATCCCGCACCTGGAACCTGACCTGGTTCTCTTCGCTTTTTAAGTAGACCTCGATCGCCGAATCAGCCGAGGAGTATTTGAGGGCATTGGAGAGGAGATTTGAGACAATTTGTGAGACTAACGTCTGATCGAGATAGAGATGGCTGGCGTGAAGGTCATGGCTCAGCTCAATGGTGCGATCGCGATAGGTCTTGGTGCGGGCCGTCTCGATCTCACTCTTGAACAGGTCTAGGAGATTGACGAGGCTGGGGGAAAAGGTGAGTCGCCCCGCTTCGGCGTTCCCCACCGTCAACACATCATTGAGCAGGCGCGTCATGTGATCAACGGTCTCATGGATGCGATCGAGATAGCGTTGTCTTTTTTCGGGCTTCCAGTTCTGGCCATAATGTTTGAGCAGTTCAGCGGAGCCGAGAATGGTGGTTAGGGGGGTGCGAAATTCATGGGAGGTGAGGGTAATAAACCGTGATTTAAGTTCGTTGAGTTCCCGCGCCGCTGAGAGAGAGGCTAAGAGTTCGGCATTACTGCGTTGTAGTTCAGCGGTTCGCTCTTCGACGAGGTTTTCGAGTTCCTGGTTGAGCATGATCAGGGCTTGCTGATTGAGATAACTCGGGGTAATCTCTAAGGCGGTTCCCACCAGGCCCAGGATGCTCCCGGAATCATCGAATAAGGGTTCTACGGTCAGGTCATAATAGTGAAACGTGCCGTTTAAGGTCAGGGCGATCTTCTGACGGCTTCCTTGGTTGTGTTCTAAGGCTCGCCGCTCGATCGCCTCCCATTGCTCGGCATCCGCCGGGGAGAAGAGGTCATGATTGCCATGGCCTAACATATGGTTGGGATCTAAGCCGGGGAAGCTTTTATAAATCCAGGTGTAACGCAACTGACGATCTTTGCGAAACACGGTGATGGGGAGATGGTTTAGGGCAATTTCAAAGGGATGCAGTGAGCAGAACTCCTGAGGTAAGTCCGCTAATTCGGGCAACTTCAAGAGGGCGACACTGGGTAACACTCCCAAACAGTGCTGCTCGTCGTCGAGCAACAATAAGAAAGGATGCTGTTGGGCGGCGTCGTAGAGGGTGGAGGGATGGTTGAGGGTGTCTGGGGTAATCACCGCTTGTCCGGGGCTGATCAGACGGGATACGGGAATTGAGCGGGGATCGTGACCCTGGGCCAGAACGGCGATCGCCTCTTGAGTGGTAATCAGGCCTAAACAGCGATCGCCCTCCATCACACAGACATAGCCAGAGTGGAGAGACGGACTCGGGGAACTTGACGCCCCCTCTCCCGTCAGACCTACCTGAACCTGAAATTGCTCCCAGATGTCGCTGAGGGGGGTTTCTGGGGCGATCGCCGGGGGATGGAGATCCAGAAACTGAGCAATAAATTCAGGAAAAAGAGTAGGCGTCGATGACATGAATGGGATTGACCTATGGGAGACAAGACCCGACTGTGGGCTGACACTACCGCGTGAGTCAACCTCAATCGTTGCCTCGCGATCGTCGCGAGAAGTATCCGCTTTCTTGCAGCCAAGATGGTGCATTGCCAGGAGGATAGGATTGACCCCAACCCTGGAGTTACTATACCATACAATCCCCGAAAGCCTTGAAAAGCACTGAGTTGACCGAGGTGGCAGAGCCGCCTAAAGTGCCTGTCACCGCTTCGGCTATGACACGAGGACGGAAAACCTCAAACTGGATTTCCTCTGGCTCCCCATTCATCCCTTTTTGAAATAAATTGACAAATCATGAAACTTGTGGTAGAAGGCTGGCGTTTTGTCCATCACTCGTTTGCGGTGGCCAATCAACATCAACTCTTAGAATTTCTACGCCGTCCTCAGATACAGGTCTTTCATCGAGAACTGCCCTACTTAGATCACAGCTGGGAACCGCAAGCGGGACTATTTACGGAGGCCGAGGAACAGCAATTACGACAACTCCCGCCGCCCCCGTTACATCTGCGGGCCGATGCCACCCTACGCATGGTGATGCCCTATGATTTATCCGACTCCGACTCCCAGAGAACCTATGTCTTTGCCACCACAGAATGGCGGATTGTGCAAAAAGCCATGATGGAGATGATGGGGGTTGAGGATTTTGGCCAGGCTCATCGAGACTCCGAAACGGTGATTATTACCCCCTCCCATTGGTCTCGTGATGGTTTTCTGCGAGCGGGTGCGGTTCCCGAACGGGTGCGGGTGGTTCCCCTGGGGGTGGATACGGCGGTGTTTCATCCGGCGACGGCGGCCCAACGGCAACGCTGGCGGCAACAGTCGCAACTTGAGGGCTGTTTTGCCTTTCTCAATATCGGGGTGATGACTTGGAATAAGGGCCTACGAATGCTGGTCAAAGCCTTTGCTGAGGTGACAGACCGCTATCCCCAGGCTCGGTTAGTCTTGAAAGGCAGTGATGCGATTCGTAACTCTCGTAAGTTTGTCCTCGAAGGCCTCAATGAGATGTTAACGCCCCAGGAGCGCGATCGCGTCATTCCTCGCTTAGCCTATATTGGCCGCAGTCTCTCAACTCAGGAGTTGGCCCAACTCTATCAAACCTGTGATGCTTATATTTCCCCTTATTTGGCAGAAGGGTTTAATATGCCTGTTTTGGAAGCTGCTGCTTCCGGGTTGCCGATTCTCTGCACGAAAGGCGGCTCAACGGATGATTTTACCGATCGCCGCTTCACCCGCTACATTGACAGTGAACTGAAACAGGTGGAATGGGATCACGAAATCCGGGATTATCTGCATCCGAGTTTAGAGCATACGGTGGCCTTAATGAGCCAACTCATCGAAACCCCCAGTTTCATCGAACAGGCGCGACGCACGGCCCCAGAGTGGGTGCAACAGGGCTTCACCTGGCAGCAGATTGTCGATCGCCTGTTGACGGTTATGGACTCGTCAGAGACAGTTTAGGGAACGATTTCCGGGAAACTCGCCGGGGAAGGGTAATCTGGAAAACGGATCCCTGAGTGGGATGGGGATGCACTTGAATCCTCCCCTGATGCCCTTCAACCACCATTTTGCAAAAGGCTAAGCCTAAGCCAATTTGAGGGATATTAGCCATCATAGTTCCAATCTCATATTTCTCAAATATTTTCTCCCGTAACTCCTCGGGAACCCCTGGCCCCCCATCAATGACCTCAATTTGGATCTGTTCTGGGCTTAACTCTCCTACCGTCAAGGTGATTTGAGTATCTTGAGGGGAGAACTTAATGGCATTGGAGATCAGGTTATCTAACACTCGCTGAAATAGAGCCGCATCCAGCTCAATTCCGGTCAGCGGGGTTTCAGGAAGTTGACTCACCAGGGAGAGGTTTTTCTGACCTGCGATCACCTCAAATCGGGTTAAACAAGATTGCGCTAACGTCCCTAATTCTACTAAATCATAGTTCAAACTCAGTTGTCCTGATTCGGTTAAGGTGACTTGTAACAAGTCCTCGACAATGGTTTGCACCGACTTCGCCAGAGAATAGACCGTTTCGAGGCGATGTAGGCGTTTGGCTTCAGGATAGTTAGGACTGCGCAGAAGTTCTAAGCCAAGCAACAGGCCACTGAGGGGATTGCGAACGTCATGGAGAATCATTTTAACGAGATCTTCTCGCAATTGCAGTAAGCCTTGCAGCTCATCATACTGATGCTTGAGCCTCAGCATTGATTTGACTCTAGCCCGCAATTCCAAGCCATTGACGGGCTTCCCAATAAAGTCATCGGCTCCCGCTTCTAAGCAACGGGCTAAATTATCTTTAGAACTAATGGCTGTGACCATGATAATAGGTACAGCTCGCCACTTGGGCATCTTTTTTAAGCGCCGACAGATTTCAACACCATCTACATCGGGCATCATCACATCCAAAAGGATTAAGTCAGGATTATACCCCTCCAGAGAGGCGATCGCATCTAAGCCATTAGCGGCATAGTCTAACTGATAGTCTTCTTGACTCAATAAGGCATCAACTACATCAAAGTTATCCGGTTCGTCATCAACAACAAGAATTTTAGCAGTCATTGGGCATCTCCTAGACGAATTTTATTCAAAGTTAGAGTCGACTAACATCCGTTCAATCTGTTGAACCAACTCTCTTAGTTTAACAGGTTTGGTCACGTAATCTGTTGCCCCTGCGGCCAAACAGCGATCGCGATCGCCCTCCATAGCCAACGCGGTTAACGCTAAGATGGGAACTCCCTCTAGGTCTGGGTTTTTGCGAATCAGTTGCGTCGCCTCCAGACCATCCATTCCCGGCATTTGAATATCCATCAGGATAATATCGGGTCGTTCAGAGGCGGCTAACTGCACCGCTTCAGTTCCATTTTTAGCCGTCAGCAGCCGATAGCCTTTAACTGTTAGATAACTAGCTAAGGTATTGAGACTGGCTTCATTATCTTCAGCGACTAAAACTAGAGGAGATGACTCAACTGACGAGGCGGTTTCAGCCGTCGAGAGGGTGGGAGAAGGGGTCAAGGAATCAGCTTGATTGACCCGACGATAGGGTAAAGTAAAGCTAAAACAACTGCCGACTCCGACCTCACTGGTTAAGTTAACCTGACCTTGGTGTAGCTCGACAATTCGTTTCACTAACGCCAGCCCTAAACCCGTTCCCTCATATTGACGATTTAAGGCACTATCAATTTGGACAAAGGGTTGAAAGAGTTTCTGGATATTCTCTGGGGAAATGCCAATTCCAGTATCCTGAACTGCAAAACGAAGTGTGGCCGTTTCCTCAGATGCTTCTGCAGGAACTTCCGTCACCGTCAGGCGAATCTTTCCTCCATCTAGGGTGAATTTGACGGCATTATTGAGCAAATTAAGCAATACCTGACGAATGCGCCGTTCATCGAGAATTACCGCTGACAGGTGAGGGGGTAAGTCTAAGCGTAACTGAATGCCTTTTTTTAAGGCCTGTTGCCGCACAAAAGCCAAACTGGATTCACAGAGATGTTTAATAGACGTTGGGGCGCAATCTAATTCTATTTGCCCGGATTCAATTTTAGCAACATCTAAAATATCATTGATTAACTGTAATAAGTGAGTGCCACTACGTTCAACGGTCTCTAACGCCCGCCGTTGTTTATCATTGATATCCCCAAATACCTCATCTTGTAGAGCTTCCGTCATGCCCAAAATGGCATTGAGAGGCGTGCGGAGTTCATGGCTCATATTGGCGAGAAACTCATCTTTTAAGCGAGTTGCCCGAATGAGTTGTTCATTGGTGTAGGATAATTTTTCTTCAGCCTGTCGGCGTTTGTGATCAATGCGATAGCCTTCGATGAGATTACTACAGGTAACGAGAAAGGGGGCGAGATAGTCAATAATTTGTTGATTATAGCCTCCGGCTCGGTTGGCAATGCCGACGAGGCCCATTAAGGTCTCACCTTGGAAAAATGGCAGTCCTAAAAAACAGTTTAAGGGGGGATGTCCCTCGGGGGTTCCTCCTCGGCGTGAGTCCGTGGTTGGGGAGTTGGAAATGACCGGTTTTCCGGTTATAACAACTGCCCCAAATAGGGTATTCATATTCTCGAACTCCATACCTTGCTCATAGTTGTCGTCATAGAATTGGCGAGTCGCCGCATCCCAAGCTACATTGGTGATGCTATGGGTTCTCAGATAAGGAGTTCCGCTGATTTTGAAGAGGGTTTCGTCGAGGTAGGCACTGCCATCATCCCGGAACAGCACTTCACCAATAAATCCATATTGACTCTCAGTAAGGTCTAACAGTTGTGCTAGCAATTGTTCAAAAATGACTAAGCGATTGGTAGCCGTAATAAATTGGGCTTGGGCTTGGCTAATGGTGGAGAGGAGTGCATTACTACTTTTTAAGGCGAATTCAGCAGTTTTACGAGCCGTGATGTTAAAGCGAACGGCTAAAAATTGAACCGGCTTCCCCTGGGCATCTAAAAAGGGGACGACGGTACTATCCACCCAATAGATGGAGCCATCTTTGGCACGGTTACAAACCTCCCCGCGCCAAACCTCTCCCCGCAAAATGGTTGACCACAAGTCTTTAAAAAAGGACGGGGGATGATACCCAGAATTGACCAAGCGATGGGTTTTACCGAGAAGTTCCTCGCGGCGATAGCCGGAAATGTCTAAAAACCGGTCATTGGCATAGGTGATGACTCCATCGGCATCAGTAATGGCCGCAATTGCCGATTCATCGAGGGCTAATTTAAAGGCCGTCAGTTGTTGGAAGAGTTTTTGATTTTCTTGGGCCGCTTGTTTGAGATCGGTGATATCTTCGGCAATGCCGGCGATGCGGTAGGGTTGTCCCTGTTCGTTCAAAATGGGGAAGGCGCGATCGCGAATCCAGCGAATCTCACCGTCGGGGCGCAGGATGCGATATTCTTCGTCATATTGCCCCTGAAGTTGTTTGGGAATGGCGGCCAAAACCCGAGCGCGATCGCCCGGATGCAGACTCTCAGACCAAGCATCCGGGCTAATAAACAGCTCCTGGAGGGGTTTCTGCCAAATCCGTTCATAGCCAGGGCTGACATAAATGCAATCGCGGCGATCGCAATGAATAATCCACAACACCGCATCGACGACGTCTGCTAATTGTCGGAACTTTTCTTCACTGTCCCGTAGGTTTTGTTCTGTGGTTTTGCGCTCGGTAATATCCCGACAGACACAAATCAATAACCCTTCATCGGTCTGAGACAGAGATATTTCTACGGGAAAGGAACTGCCATCTTGGCGTCGTCCTTGGCTTTCTCCTTGCCAAACCCCATCCCGATACAATTGGGGAAAAATCTCCTGGTTTGCCCGGGGGAGTTCCTCGGGCATAAATAAGTGGTGCCAGGTCTGGCCGAGTAGTTCTGAGGGGGAATCATAGCCAAAAATCTGACAATGAGCGCCGTTGAGGTAAATGTAGTGATGATTTTGAAGAATCCCAATTCCATCAATGGCCGTTTCCATGGCCACCAGTTGTCGCTTGAGGATGCTTTCGCTCTGTTTGCGATCGCTAATATCCACCACCACACAGACGCAACTGCCCTGTTCTGGGGATAATAGGGCCACTCCCACCAACACCCAGACTGGATGGCCATCCCGGTGACGATAGACTTTTTCCCAAGGCTGAGCGCTACCAGAGTTTTGTAGGGCCTCCATAGCCTGGAGATCTAAATCCCGGTATTCAGGGGGGGTGATCTCGGCCCAGTTTAAGCGCCCCTGTTGCAGATCCCCTCGGGAATAGCCCAACATCTGCAAAAAGTGATCGTTGGCGTCGCTAATCTGGCCACTAAAGTCGGTGAACATCATCCCGACGACGTTGGAATCGAAGACGCGACGGAAACGCCTTTCACTCTCTTCGAGTAATTGATCGAGTTGGCGCTTGGCCTCTCGATTCTGACAAAGGGTTTGTAGCAGACTCTTGGCGCTGATCAGGCCCCGTAGCCCCTCCGTCTCATCCACCACGACGGCATAGTTGATTCCCTCTTGCTGTAGCTGCTGACAGAGACTCCAGATATCCTCACAGTCTGATTCTTGCAGAAACAAGGGCGGTTGAGTTATCAACTCCCGAATCGGAGTGTCTTCCCCTTGGGCTTGCATGAGTCCCCGTAGGAGATCCCCTTCGCTGAGAATCCCGAGGGGGCGATCGCCCTCCATCACCACCCAACAGTCTGAATCTGGGTCTTTAAGGGTGTTTTGACTGACCTTTGGAGAATTCTGGGGGGTTATACCCCGCACCTGGGCGATCGCCTCTTTAAGTGTGATTTGGGAACTCAAGATATTAGGATTTCTTAGAATTGCAGACCCAGAGCTGACGTCCATGAGATAACTTTTCTTCTTCAACTAAGCGATTAGCTGGATCTCACTCGGTCCCCAACCAGGGCTATTATAGCCAAGTTTTTAGGCAAATTTCCGGCAAATGAGATAATTTTTGGCCGAATATTTACCGTAATTACGCCCGGATTTATCCAAAAAGTGGCTCTAGGTCTACGGCTCAGTAGTTTCGCGGTAGTCACCCATTAAATGCTAAGGCATCTACGTAATTTCAGCTAAATACATCCCCATTACACCCGAATACTAGACCGGTTCAACAGCTCCTCAATGCGCGTCACGAGGTGTTTGAGCTTCACCGGCTTACTCAGATAATCATCAGCACCCGCCTGCAAACAGCGTTGCTGATCCGATTCCATGGCTAGAGCGGTTAGGGCAATGATGGGAACATCAGCCCCCCAGGGTTCTTGACGAATCCGCTCCATGGCTTCTAAGCCATCCATCCCCGGCATTTGAATATCCATAAGAATCAAATCAGGCTGTTGCTCTTGCGCCTGATCAATCGCCTCAGTACCATCTTTAGCTAAAATGAGTTCATAGCCTTTGGCGGTTAAATAACTCGATAAGGTTTGGATATTTGCTAAGTTATCTTCAGCCAATAAAATTAAGGGAGAGGATTGGGGTTCAGGTTCAGGTTCTACCTCCTGCAAGCTGGGAGATGGGCTGAGGACTTGGGAGCGGCTGGGAGTGGTTACAGGAAGCATCACCGTGAAACAACTGCCAATACCCAGTTGGCTGCTAACCCCCACCTCACCACCATGAAGTTCCACCAGGCGCTTAACCAGAGACAGTCCCAATCCGGTTCCTTCAAACTGACGATTTAAGGCACTGTCAATTTGAATAAAGGGTTGAAAGAGTTTGGGGAGATTCTCGGGCGCAATACCAATCCCAGTATCTTCGACAGACCAACGGACTCCCGTGATGGGGGCGGTTTCCGAGGGAGCGTCCTCGGCAAATAGGGCTTCAACCTTCAGACAAATGCGCCCTCCCTCCGGGGTGAATTTAACCGCATTATTGAGTAAGTTGATCAGGACTTGACGCATTCTCCGTTCATCGAGGAGGAGATCCGGGAGTGTCGGAGAGAGGTCGAGTTGAAGCTCAATTTTTTTGTTGATGGCCTGTTGTTTAATAAACTTGAGACTTGCTTCACACAGGGGAGCGATCGCCGTGGCGGAGAGATTCAGTTCAATTTGACCCGATTCAATTTTGGCCACATCTAAGATGTCGTTAATTAAGGCCAACAGATGACCGCCACTGCTGTCGATGGTTTGTAACGCTTGGCGTTGGGAGTCGCTGACGGAACCGAAAACGTCTTCCTGGAGGGCTTCGGTCATGCCTAAAATGGCGTTGAGGGGGGTGCGTAGTTCATGACTCATGCTGGCCAGAAACTCGTCTTTGAGGCGCGTGGCCCGCAGCAGTTGTTCGTTGCTTTGTTGCAGTTGCGCCTCGGTTTGTTTGCGATCGCTGATGTCCTCGGCGATACCGGCGACGCGATACACCTGTCCTTGTTCGTTTTTGATGGCAAAGGCGCGATCGCGAATCCAGCGAACTTCTCCATCAGAACGTATAATGCGGTACTCTTCGTTATACTCATCTAAAATCTCTTCGGCTGGAGTCGCTTCAAGGCGAGGACGATCCTCTGGGTGCAGATGGTCTAGCCAAGCGTTGGGGTTTTCATGAAGTTCCTCAATGGGATATCCCCAGATGCGTTCATAGGCGGGACTGACATAGACGTGAGAACCACTCGTGAGATCGACAATCCAGAACACCGCATCAATGGCTTCGGCCAGTTGTCGGAACTTTTCTTCACTCTCTTTTAGGGCTAATTCCGAGCGTTTGCGATCGGTGATATCTAAGTTAATCCCCACCAGACTCAACGGTTCCCCCGCCTCATCTCGTCGTACCCGAGCCGAGCTTTTTAGGGTGCGAACGGTGCCATCCGGTAAACAAATGCGGAACTCCAGGTGGCTATCCTCATCTTTCTCTAACATCAATTGGGTTTCCCGTTCTAACATGGGGCGATCGTCGGGATGAACCGATTGAAGCCACATCGGGTAGTCAACGAGGGTTCCGGGTTCAATCCCGTAGATCTCATATACTCGCTGATCCCAAATGCAGGAGCCATCCCTAATATTTGCTTCCCAACAGCCAATTGAAGCGGATTCGAGGGCCATGGTTAAGCGATTGGACAGCTCCTGCAACTGAGCTTCTCGCTTTCGTAACTGTTTGGTACGTTTATTGACGGTTCCTTCGAGCTGTTGGTTGAGGCGATGCAGGTGTTCTTGACTGCGTTGGCGTTCCCGTAAGGCGGCTTGGCGATCGCGAATATCCCGAACCATCAACAAAACTTCCTCGGGACCATTTTTTATGACCCGTACCTCTTCCTCTACCAGTTCTGACTCGATTGTAAAACTTTGTTCAAAAACCTGTAATTCCCCGGTATCTAAGGCCTGCTGAATCACTCTGCGGGTCTGTTGCGCTAAATGCTCAGGTAACACAGCCTCAAGGGTCTGTCCTTGTCGGTTTAGGGGGTCTGCGGGCTGTTTTACGGTCGGCTCATTGCTGACGACGGCTCGATACATTCCATCAGGTTTTACCCGAAACATTAAATCAGGAATAGCCGCTAAAATAGCACGATTTCTCGCCTCACTTTTCCAGAGTGCTTTCTCGGATTTGCGACGTTCAACTCGAATTTGTCCCTCACGAATTTCGCGGCGAATCGCCTCCGCCAAGCGAGTCAAATTGCCCTTCATGATGTAATCATTGGCCCCTGCTTTCACAATACCCACAGCAGTTTTTTCGCCAATGGTTCCAGAGACGACAATAAAGGGAAGATCTAAGTCAGATTCCTTGAGGATTTGCAGGGCTTCGGGGGCTTCAAATCCCGGCAGATGATAATCCGAAATAATCAAATCCCAGGACGAATCTTGTAAGGCTTGTCGGAATGTCTCAGCGGTTTGGACTTGTTGATAGTCCAGTTCAAAACCTTCTCGTTTCAAGGCACGAGTCAGTAACATTACATCATCATCTGAATCTTCAATTAAGATAAATTTAAGAACGTTGTCCATCATAATTAACCTATTGTTAACTAACTCGTTTTCTTGTTTTTAGTGGGTCTTGCATTAAGGAGGCGAATTATTGACGAGAGTCCAATATAACCCTAATTGAGAAACCGCTGCAACAAATTGCTGGAAATCCACAGGTTTACGCACATAACTATTGGCCCCAGAATCATAGCCCTCGATGATATCTCGATCTTCACTTGATGAGGTTAAAATAACAACGGGTAAGGTTTTTAATTTTGGGCTAGTACGAATCTGTCGCAGCACTTCAAACCCGTCTAATTTGGGTAACTTTAAATCGAGTAGAATGACGGCGGGTAATAGCTTGAGTTCAGAGAGAACCGTTAAGGCTTCTTCTCCATTCCGGGCAATCAAAACCGGATTGGCAATGTTCGATTTCCGTAGAGAGCGTAAGGTCAACTGCTCATCATCGGGGTTATCTTCGACTAGGAGAACGGGGCGCATCGATGGGGTCATAAATGGCTGGGAATCTCTCGGTAGTTAGCAAGGGTTAGGTCAAGGCTGATGGCGAGTCAATCCGCTCAAGGACTCCTTAAGGGATGACAAAGTAAAAGGTTGCCCCTTTACCGACTTGACCCTTAGCCCAAATCAGTCCTCCATGGCGTTGAACAATCCGCTGAACCGTGGCTAAGCCGATGCCAGTTCCCGGAAATTCTTGGGTATCATGGAGACGCTGGAAGACCCCGAATAGCATTTTACTGTACTTCATATCAAAGCCAGCTCCATTATCGCGTAGAAAATAAACTGGTGCATCTAAAAGGCGAGGATTGAGCTTGTCTGCGGCGTCGGCTAGGGGGAGTCCCTGAACCCGCTCGGGGGTTGTTTTTAGAGTCTCTTGGAGTGAGGAACCTCGCCCCAGCTCAATTTGGGCTTGAGGTTGATAACGGGTAAATTTCCAGGCGTTTTCTAAGAGATTGGTTAACATCATCTCCATCAAGGAGGGGTCTGCGTTGAGCGTCAACTGGGGCGCAATCTCTAAGGTGATGGAATGCTCGGGTTCCCTCTCCTGTAACTCGGCGGCGATTTCCTGGGCCAGCTCCGAGAGATTCACCACTTGCGGCTCAATGGCGACTCGGGAGACGCGAGACAGACGCAGGAGATCATCAATCAGCTGACTCATGCGGCTGACATTGCGGCGAATCCGTTTAAAGTAATCCTGAGCCTCTGCATCAAGGCGATCGCCGTAGTCTTCGATTAAGGACTGACTAAAGCCGTCAATGGCCCGTAAGGGTGCGCGCAAGTCATGGGAGACGGAGTAGGCGAAGGCTTCGAGTTCCCGATTGGAGGCTTCGAGTTGAGCGGTGGTTTGCAGCAGATGCAGTTCTTGCTGTTTGCGCTCGGTGATATCCAAAATCGTCCCCATAATGTTCACGACTTGGCCGTTTTCATCCAACCCCGGTTCTCCTCGGGCCTGAATATAGGAGAGATGGCCGTCGTCATGGAGAACGCGACATTCTAAATCATAGGGTTCTCCCTCCCTGAGTGCCCGTTGAACCAGCCGATCATGTTCGGGGCGATCGTCAGGGTGATAGATTTGTAAGAGTTTGTCATAGTCTGGCGGGCCGAGGGCTATATCCTGCCCTAAAATCCGAAAGACCTCCTTAGACCAGGTAATTTCGCCGGTGGTGGCGTCAAATTCCCAACTCCCCAGATGAGCGATGCGTTGCGCGGCTTGCAGATGAAGTTGCCATTTTTTCAACTCCCGTTCGAGTTGTTTACGGGAGGTAATATCTCGGGCGTTGGCGTAGATAAAGTTGCCATAGGGCTGAGCATACCACTCTACATAGTGATAGTCGCCCTGTTGGTCGCGATAGCGATTGACAAATCCCTCCACGGCTTGTCCCTGGTTGAGTTGGGCCATGGCGGCTAGGGTGGCCTGGTGATCCTCGGGATGGATGAAGTTGCATAACGGTTGACCCAATAGGGTACTGCGGGGATATCCGAGAACCGTCTCCCAGGCGGGATTAACCCGATAAAATCGCCCTTGACGATCGACGATGGTGAGGAGGTTTAAGGAGGTTTCAAAGAAGGGGGTTAAGTTATCGCAGATGTCTGAGTATAGTCCTGAGTCTGGGAACAGGAGCGATCGCAGTCGTTGACGACTCAGCAGGCCCGTAATCTCCCCCGCTTTATCAACTAGCAAGAGATAGGGGACTTGATGCTCCTGAAAGAGCTGTTGCACCTCTTCGATATCCTGATAGCGGGATTCAGGTAAGCTAATAATGGGGATGAGGTGGTTTTGCTGAAGGGAATGGTCTAAGGAAGGAGTCGCCGCCAGTTGTGCTGTGATGGCGTTCGGAGTCAATAGGCCCAGGGGTTGAGGTTCCGGACTTTGACTCATCACCACTAGGACTCCCCCCTCTCCCGCATTAGAGTCTATCCTGGATGCTTCGAGGAGGGCGATCGCCTCCCCGATCGAGGTCTGAAGCGGTATCTGGGGAGGGTCACGTAGGATGGCAGAGGTCAACATTTTACCCCAATTGATCCAGGAATGCTGGCCGCGTTGATTCATAATCGCTACAGCCTATCGCCTCCTCAGAGGATGCGGTCATGGGGTGTAGGGGACATTTGAGACGATGATCGTTGGTAAAATAGGCGCAATTGGCACAGGGAATTTGGTGCATCACTTTGGCCCGCTGGTGGCTACTCCGGACAGCCGCCAAGAAATTGCCCAGCAGCATTAGCATAATCGCCCAAGCACTTAGGAAGCAAATCGGCACCAAAAATGGCTCAATTGCCTTAATTAAGACATAAAGGACTTGAAACATGGGAGCAACTTGAGGTGAGGAAAATCTAATTTCTCCATTATAGGTCAGTTGCTCGGTTCGTTCTAGACTGAAATCGGTCTTAACTCGCCTGACAATGACCTTAAGAGCGTTCACACCCCCAACCCTCAGCGCAGATTGGGCTTTGCTAGACTATCAGCGTAGGCGTTCGAGGTTTCCCATGACCCCCTCCATCACTGACACCAGCAATTCCCTCTCTGAGACGATTCTGGAGAAACTCCAAGACTTACCCGAGACGCAACAGCAACAGATTTTAGACTACATCGAGTTTCTGGCCCAGAAATATCCTAAACCGCAGCCGCGATCGCCCAAACCCCGCGTCGCTGGCCTCCATCGGGGCAAAGTTTGGATATCTGACGATATGAATGCTCCCCCACCTGCTGGCGCGAGGTGTAGGTGTCTTGTCACAAGGCGTTAGCCCTTGCGAAAGGCGGCATCCCCGCCGTGTACTGGGAACTTTTGCCCAATAACACCCCCAAGTTGTTTCCACTATGGGGCTTTAGAAAAACTTTTGCCTGGAGTCTGAGCGGTATCAGCCGACTCGTTGGACTTATAGGGAATTAACCTCACTTAATGAATCGTGCCTCCAGAGAACTCGGAATCTTTGTTCCGTCTTTTGCCGTGCCCATTAAGCTGGTTACATTGTACCACTAGGCCACGCTCCTTGACCCCCACCTGCTGATGCGAGGTGGGGGAGTGCGTCGCTATTTTTGTTCAACGATCCCCTCCCCCCAGAATATTGGAGTGGACAAGACTAAGATTTTTATTTACCGTAAACCCGACCGGAAAACCGGAGTATAAGGAGGGCGATCGCCACTACAATCAAACCTAGGATACCCTGTAAGAACATCCATAGGAGCTTGGTTTATGACCCTACAACTCGGAGACATCGCCCCCGACTTTACCCAGGATTCCTCCGCAGGAACCATCAACTTCCATGAGTGGGCCGGCGATAGCTGGGTGGTCTTATTCTCCCACCCCGCCGACTATACCCCCGTTTGCACCACCGAACTCGGGGAAGTCGCCAAACTCAAAGGAGAATTTGAGAAACGCAACGCCAAAGTCATCGCCCTCAGTGTCGATGACAGCGACTCTCACAAAGGCTGGATTGGCGACATCGAAGAAACCCAAGGAACCGCCATCAACTATCCCATTTTGGCCGATGCAGACCGCAAAATCTCGGATCTCTACGGGATGATTCACCCCAAAGCCGATGCTAAAGTGACAGTCCGCACGGTGTTTGTCATCGATCCCAGCAAAAAACTGCGTCTGACGATTACCTATCCCCCCAGTACCGGACGCAACTTCCAAGAAATCCTACGTGTTATCGACTCCCTACAACTGACGGACAACTACCAAGTCGCCACCCCCGTCAACTGGAACGATGGCGACGATTGTGTGGTGTCCCCCAAAATCGCTACAGAAGACGCCAAAAAACAATTCCCCAAAGGAGTCGAAGAAATCAAACCCTACCTGCGCATGACTCCCCAACCGAACAAATAAGGTAAATCCGTAGGGGCGATACATTTTTCGCCCCTACAAATTCCTCTCTCTCCCCTCTCCGTGTCCTCTGTGACTCTGTGGTTCCCTAAACCTCCCGAACGCTAGGCTGGCCGTCTTTCACCTCACCGACAAGAATCACATCAGCGGTATCGACAAACAAACCATTCTCCAACACCCCAGGGATATTATTGAGGGTTTTCTCCAACTCCGCCGGAGTCTCAATTCCATTAGCGAACTTGACATCAATCACCAGATTTCCTTCATCGGTGACAACGGGGCCAGCTTTCTTGACTCCCATCCGCAACGTGGGTTCACCGCCGAGTCCTTGAATGGCGCGCATCACCGGAGTCATGGCCATAGGGATGACTTCCACCGGAAGCAAAAAGCTTAAGCCTAATTTCTCGACTAACTTAGACGAATCTACCACGACGATAAACTGTTCGGCGAGGGAGTCGACAATTTTCTCGCGAGTATGGGCCGCGCCACCGCCTTTAATCAGTTGTTTTTGGGGATCAACTTCATCGGCGCCATCAATGGCTACGTCGATGCGATCGACTTCATCAAGACTGGTGAGGGGAATCCCGTATTTCTTGGCCAACACCGAGGCTTGGAAGGAGGTAGGAATCCCTTTGATATCCTTGAGTTCTCCCTTTTGCAGCCGTTCGCCAATATATTGGATGGCGTAGGCGGTGGTTGATCCGGTTCCGAGTCCGACGATGGTTCCCGATTGGACGCGATCGGCGGCGGCTTTCCCGACCTGTTGTTTCATTAGGGTGACGGCATCATCACTCATGTTAAAATCCTCCGAATAGATGTCATAGATCTCCCAAACACTTTACCGCGTCCTGAGTCCATCCCCTAAATGGTCACGGCTTCACGTTCTAAGACGCGATTGAGTTTGCCACTTTGATAGCCTTCGAGATCCAGGGTGACAAAGAGGAATCCCAATTCTTGCAGTTTCGTCACCACTTGGGCTAAGTCACTCTGGAGAACAAAGTCTTGAATCAACTCTGGGGGAAGTTCGATGCGAGCGGTATCCCCTTGGGAACGGACGCGCAGGTTTTGCCAGCCGAGTTGTCGCAGATAGACTTCGGCCCGTCCCACCCGCCGCAGTTTCTCGACGGTGATTTCTTCGCCATAGGGGAAACGGGAGGAGAGACAAGGTTGAGAGGGTTTATCCCACCAGGGAAGTCCCAGATGTTGGGAGAGTTGACGGACTTCAGCTTTACTGACTCCGATTTCCGCGAGGGGCGATCGCGCACCCCGTTCTTTGGCGGCTTGGATTCCGGGGCGATAATCTTGCAAGTCATCGGCGTTAACCCCATCGACGACGTAGGGATAGCCCCGTTGGAGGGCTAGGGGTTTGAGGGTATCATGGAGTTCACTCTTGCAGAAGTAGCAACGATTGACGGGGTTGCTGGTGTAGTCGGGGTTCTCCATCTCCTGGGTGTAGACTTCTTCATGGGCGATACCGATGCTGGCCGCTTGAATCCGGGCATCTTCGAGATCTTCCGGGAGAAGGGAGGGGGAGACGGCGGTGATGGCGAGGGCGCGATCGCCGAGGATGTCATAGGCGACTTTGGCCACGAGCGTGGAGTCAATCCCACCGGAATAGGCAATTAAGGCCCGATCCATATGTTGAAATACGTCTTGAAGGCGATCGAGTTTTTGCATTACCATGGGAACTATCTTGGTGAACCTTATTACGTTGTACGGCGCAAGCTGTTACGTCTTTTAGTTCTAATTTTAACAAAAAATACACCCAACCAAACAATTTTATTCAAGATTTAAGTCCTATGAAAAAAAACGCTACTAACCTTCAAGTAATTTTTATTGCAAAAGTTATCGTCGCCTCGCTAGCTGGAGCATTAGCCATTAAATACATTGCCCCAGCCATTCCCATTCCAGTGAATGGACTATCGGCGTTGACGATTATTTTTAGCCCGGTGATTGTCATGATTGGGGTGTTTATTGTCCGAGGACGGCGGCCTCAGAACAACAGCTAACCCCCATTGCGTATATCTATATACCTCACCACACCTCATGCAAAATTCCGGTTACACCCTCCCAGTGTTTGCTATTGCAGCCGCCAAAGCCGCCTTACTGCATCTGCAACAGCGCCAGTCTCCCCAAACCGTCGAATGTTAAACTGAACCCAGATACAATAGGAGAGCGATCGCCATGACTTCTATCACGATTGACTTGTCAGACAGCCAATTCCAAAAGCTACAGAAGTTAGCACAGACCCATGGTATTACCACTGACGTGCTTTGGAAGGCAAGCCTAGACGATTGGCTCAATGTACAACAAGATAATTTTGATAATGCAGCGGACTATGTGCTGGCAAAAAATGCTCAGTTGTATCGATGTTTGGCATGATTCGCTATTTGAGCTTGATTGAGGTCTTAGAGCTACATCGTAGAATTATTAGGTCTTCTAGGTTCAGGGTAATAAGAAAAAATCATGGCAGTAGGGGCGAAAAATTTTTCGCCCCTACAATTTTGTACCCCATGCAACAAATCACACCGTATATCCTAAAGACCTAAATTATTTCAATTTGATAAAGTTATCTTAGCCTTACTGTTTGGGGGGTTGGGAATTAAATACTGGTAATTAAATAGCTTGCTCCAGATCTTCCCATTCCCATTAACCGACTATCTGCCTGGATCATTATTGTCATCATTGTCATCCCCGCCCTCGTCATTATTGGAGGATTTATCAGCGGGGGATGCCGATGCAGTTTTATGATCGCGGAATTTCGGAAAATGAGTCGTAGTTTTGTTCCAAAAAACAATCAGCAATAGAGTGCTTATAATAAACAATAGAAACGATACACTCGCTAACAATTGAGCATCAGCATAAGTTGTAAAAAAACCAGGGTCTTCGATGGATACTCCTGGCAAATCAGTCTCAATAGAGCCTACAACTTCACCATTGCTAAACCGGTTAAGCTTGATAAGACTAAATAATAGTAACAGTAAGCTCATAACGGACATGAAGGCTGCCGATCCCTTAACATAAATTACATATTTCATTTTTTGACTCCTAATCCTGACAACAAAATAAAAAAGTTTGCTATTTGTTTAAACCTTGTGTTCTCCGATTTTACATGAAACCCACAACAGTTTTTTGGATTATTTTAAGAACATAGTCGTTTTGCATCCTCAAGTTTCTTTTTGTCTTCTCTAGAGGGATACCAATGTGAAGATTTACTTTTGCGGGTCACGTGAATTGGTGGCTTGAGAGTGTAAGACATTTTGCAATAGTTTGTGTTTACTTTAGCACGGATCGGCTTGTAGTAGGTTCCCTCTAAAGGATTGGATTCGTTAACAATAATACCATTACCTAACTTCAGAAACATCTGATCTATCGCTTTTTCTAAAACCTGTCCAACTACCGTTTCAGTTAATCCAGCTCCTATCTCTACCAGCAAAGTCCAAATTTGTGGAGAGATGGGTCCACATCCGACCAAAAATATATTCAATGCTAGAATCAGGACAAACAGTTTCTTCAAAAGTTGATGACTGTTTTTTAGTATCATTTTTTATCTCTTAATTTTTTCTCAAAGCTATTTTCGCACAAAATAGTACTATATGCACTTGAGTAAACAACATGAAAAATTAATAGCGAGCATCCCACCAACAAGGCTGATGCAAAGTGAAATGCAGTGTCTGTATAGACTACAGAAAAAGGAGTTGCATGAGGAAAAAACTTAGAGTAATCACCTAAAATATCAGATAACGATGAATTGATAAGACGTAAAAGACTCGGAACTAACGCTGCAATGACAGAAATCATAGTCGCTAAAGACCTCCGAGAAGAACTGTTTATACCCAAACCGCTAGCTCCTACTACAAGTCCACCAGATAATACAATACAAGAAAATATTCCAAATGAATCTAAGAGGAGGATACTTGACCATGAAACTTGTTTGATAACACAGACTATTATCGTCCAAATCACTGAGATCAAGCTAAAAGCTGTTCCATATATAATTACAGCTAGAACTCTAGCAGCAGCAACCTCAATTGGCAGACAAGGGGTTAAACGAATCCATAATAATTCACTTACTAAAAAACTATGACTTAAAGGAATAAACAGAACGAATACCCAGTAGAGACTTAGTAACATCCATCCCCATGATAGCAATTCGTGTATCAAGTCCATAAAAACCTTATCTCTTGATCCCAGATAAGCATCTATAGGTGTTGATAGAAAAGTTAAATTTTCACCGTTCCAACTTAATGGAAATACAATAATAAAACCTATCAGCAAGATAATTAATGGTACAAGAAATACAAGGGAGCTACCTAGCTTAACAAAAAATGTTTTAGATAAAGCAAAAATTCTCGAAAATGACATAATAGAGTGACGTAAACAACTTTAATGAGACAAGAAGTAATCAGACTTATTCTTCAAGATCCTGTCCCCCCTGTATCGTAAAATCTAAGACTGACGCATCCGTCAAAATTTCACCTAAAGCTTGAAAAACTCCTTCCCTACAAAGCTTGCGATTTTTAGATTTATTTTCACCTTTGCTAGAACCATGATTAGTAGTAATTTGACAATTGAATCTTGTCATCTTCTGTTGCTTCAAACTACCATTTTTTAACTCATAAACCTTTTGGGCAATCAAAGCAACCTCGTCACGCCGATGGGAAATCCACAAAATTCCAAACTTTTGCTTTCTTGCTGCCTCTTTAACTGCTGAAAGCACGGCAGATTTACCATCTCTATCTAGTCCTTCGGTTGCCTCGTCTGCCAGAAGCAAGTCAGTTGGTTTTGATAATGCCAAAAAAGCCATAAGCCTCATGCGCTGTCCCTTTGACAACTGGCTAACCCTAGTATTACGAAAAGATTGTATTTCAAGACAATCTTCCAAAGAATCAGAACAAGAGATTCCATTTGTCTCCCATATTAGCTTGAATGTATCCATGACCTCGGATACTAAAAAACCTGTTGGCAATCCCAATTCACCCGGATTGTATGACGGATCACCAATATAAGACAAACCAGGATAGTGGTTGTTCCAGGTTACTTTTTTATTAAAAAGCTTCACATCTCCATCTATGGGATGATGCAGTCCAAGTAAAAGTTTAATGATGGTTGATTTACCACTCCCATTGTCCCCCACAATCCCCACTGACTCACCCCGGCTCAAGGTTAGGGATACGTCTTTTAAGAGAGTGTTGTCAGCTTCATAACCAAAAGTTAACCTGTCTAGCTCTAGCAAAGAAACCATAAATTAAACCTAAAGTTACGTTGGCTTTTAAATTTAATTTATCCTAAAATAAACTAAATCTTTTATTTTAGGATAAATAATAATTACTTACATCGATACAAAGGATGTCACGAGTCTATTTTTTTGGAGGTAGGCTGATAGTGACAACAACAATTATTGTCTGGGATTTTTCTCACGGAAGACATGTGTATAGTTCATTTGTGAACACCCTTTATGTAGCTATGCTCTCCCTTATTGTCGCCTGGAAGTTAACTGACGAACATACTCTCACATGAAACTCGATTTGTCAAATTATTATTTTGGTGTGCTATGTAAATTTGCATATGGCAGCTAAATTCAGCTATGATGCCAAATTTCAACTAAAATCACGGTAAACAGGCGAAATTCAAAAGAAATTGGTGTTTTACAGAGGGTTTCTACTGTCATCAGGCAGGTTATCCAGTTATTCAGAGCATTCAACATGTCGATACCCGAAGTGGAGTTCTAGAAGATTGGCTGTTGTGTCTCGTAGAGTTGCGGCAAAATTGGGATAACTTTAGTGTGACTCCAAACGAGAGACTCTGGACTCCCAACGAAACTCATCAAACATCGTTGAAAAGGTTTAAATCTATATATTCCACCACATATCATGCAAAATTCCGGTTACACCCTCCCAGTGTTTGCTATTGCAGCCGCCAAAGCCGCCTTACTCCATCTGCAACACCGCCAGTCTCCCCAAACCGTCAAACTCAACCTCCTCCCCGATTGTGCCGAAATCCCCATCGAACAAGTCGCCTCCCTCGACCCCAATCGCGCCTTAGCCATTACCCGGAGTGACCCCGGTGCAAACCTCGATTTAACCCGAAATACTCCCATTTGGGCTGATGTTAGCCTAGACCCTTTTTCGGGTGAATCTCTCTCCTTAGTCGGGGGTGAAGGAATTGGCAGAACGGAGACCGGACAAGCCGCCATTTATCAATATGCCCGTCGTTTAGCCGAAGAAAATCTCCTTAAGTTAATTCCCCCAGGAAAAACCCTGCGCGTGGCGATTATTCTCCCGGAAGGACGACAGCTTGCGAAACGAACCTCTAATGAAGCCTTTGGGGTTTTGGAGGGGTTGTCTCTCCTGGGAACTCATGGTATTGCCCAACCTCATACCGCTGTTGAAAGTTTGGAAACTGCCAAAACTCAACTTCAGGACAAAAGTTCTTCAGAAAAAGACCTCGTGTTTTGCATTGGTAGCAATGGCTTACAGGTTGCTGAACGACTGAATCTTCCTGAAACAGCCATTGTGCAAGTGGGCAATTGGTTGGGGGCGTTACTGGTCGAAGCTGGACTCCATGAGGTGCGTTCTGTGTTGCTCCTGGGCTATCATGGAAAACTCGTCAAATTGGCGGGCAAGATTTTTAATACATCGAGCCATATTGCAGATGGAAAATTAGAAATTCTCGCCGCAGCTTTAGCACAATATACTAATGATGTCAAGTTAATTCGTGAGGTTTTAGACTGTCGAACGATGGCTGAGGCTCACCAGTTTTTAGAGCAGGAAAACTTAGCTGAAACTGTATTTAAGGACTTGTGCGATCGCATCAGCCAAAATTCCCAAGCCTACGTACAAAAATACGCGAACACCCACCTAGAAATCGGTGTCATTCTCTTTGAACGCCAGGGGAGGATTGTGGCTCAAAATGCGATCGCCCCCCAACTCATCGCCCAACATCAGACCTAACGCTTGCCCAATCCTCCCATCTATGCTAGAGTGCTGAAATTCGGTTCTGATGGGGAGCAGCCATCAGAGGAAACGGGGAAAGTCCGGTGTAAATCCGGCGCTGTACCGCAACTGTAAGGAGCCAAAACGCTCTAAGTCAGGATGCCCGCCGAGTCGCCAAACTCCACCTCAAACATCTGCGAGTTACAGATGATGGTTCCTATGACAAGACTTGATTTTCGCCTAAATTCTCCGGGTTTCCCAACCCCCATTACTCCCAAAACTGCCCATCCGCCCTCGCTACAGGCACTCTAGGCAACATTTTTGGGAGTTTTTAGCATTCTCAAACTCTCTTAAATTAGCATCATCAACGCTCCTGAAACAGGAGTGATGTCTTGCTAGCTAGACTTCCCCATCTTGCGGTTTTCTCAACCGTCGAGATTGACCCTTCATACCCATATCAACCCGCCAATTTCAATCCAGGGAATTGGCGACTCCTTCGCGACGCCAAAAATCATGAAATCCCTTCCCCTCTCCCTCCTATTTCTCCTACTCCTCGCCAGTCCCAGTCTCGCCAACCCAGACCCCAACGATAATCCCCCCACCGGCGATGACCCCACAGAGGACGACATTGAAGAAGTCGAAATCTTCATTCAACGCATCCTGCGCCAACCCGTTTTTGGCCCCTTTCGCCAAAACCGACCCCTACGGGATTCCTCCCGTCCTATCTATGTCGTTCCCCGCGAACAAATCGACGTTCAAGGGGCCACCACCGTTCAAGATGCACTGCGATTCGTCCCCGGAATCCTCAGCGATGGAACCAGTGGCGGTCAACTCGGGTCCGTCAGTTCCCAATTTATGCGCGGCGGGAACTCCTCCCAAACCCTCATTCTCCTCAACGGACGACCCATCAACGACCTGGGGTCTTCTGGAGGCTTTGACCTCTCCTCCTTCACCACCAATTTTGTCGAACGCCTGGAAGTCTTCCCTGGGGGAAGTTCCACCCTCTACGGGTCTAGCGCCGTCGGCGGAACTCTCAACATCGTCAGCCAATCCCCCACAGAGGAACCGGAAGTGGTTATCGCAAGCGAAGTCGGGAGTTTTGGCTACAACCAACAAGTGATTCAAAGTCGAGGAACCGCCGGAGACTTCGGCTGGGTGATTGGTTATAACCGCACCTTCTCCCGCAATGACTTTCCCTTTGACCTGGGAACCGTCGATGTCTCGGGAACTCGGGACAATGCCGAGGCCAACTATAACAATCTCAACCTCACTCTAGCCGCCGATTTGGGCGATCGCAACCGTCTGACCTTCTCCGGCCTCTACCTCAGCCGAGACATCGGCGTTCCCGGCGGCGTTCCCACCGAAGCCGGAAGTCTGGGAGAATTTAACCGTCTTAGTCCCCAAGCCAGACAATACACCGAAGACTGGCTACTCGACCTCCTCTGGGAATCCCAACTCAACCCCGAGGATACCTCCAACCTCACGGCCCGCATCTATACCGATATCCTCGACTCCACCTTCCGCGACCCCGAAAGCAGCCGTAGCAACCTTGACCGCAACAGTTTCGGCTTGCAAGTTCAACATAACTGGCAATTCACCGATAACCAAACCCTCACCTACGGCATCGACTTTCGCACCATTTCTTCAGAAAATAGAACCTTTAACTTCTCCACAGGCGAAAGTACGGAAAACTACAACAGTCGCATCGACAATGGGGCCGCATTTGCTCGCTATGAGGTCAACCTTGCCGATAATCTCAGTCTAAATCTGGGTCTGCGCCAAGAATTTAATAGTCTCGAAAATGGCTCCTTCACCTCTCCCGCCGTCGGTGTCCTTTGGAACCTCAGTGACAGCACAGCACTCCGCGCCAATTATGCCAGAAGTTTCAAATCTCCCCTCATGTCTCAACTCGAAGGACTCGCCGCCTTTTCCGTTGCTGGCAATCCCAATCTACGACCGGAACGAGGCAACAGTTTTGACCTCGGCATCGACCAACAACTCGGCAATATCGGTTTATTTCGTCTGACTCTCTTTGCCAACCAAATTTCAGAACTGATTGCCTTTGAATTTGGCGACCCCAGCACCAATGTTAATATCGGCAAAGTGGAAGCCTTAGGGGTAGAAGCCGCCTTAGACCTGCAACTGGCTCCCAATGTCTTCGCCTTTGCCAACCTCACCTTAAACAACACCCAAATTTTGCAAGATACCAACGAAGCTGTAGAAGGCAATCGCCTCAGTTTCCGGGATGCCGATGTGTTTAATATCGGAGTCGCCTACGCCACACCCAATGGCTGGTATGCCGGGTTATTCCTACGCAATCTCAGCAACTTTTTTACGAACAACACGAACACAGAACGTTTACCAGGCTACACCACATTAGACCTCAAATTACAAGCCCCCATCACCGAAAATTTACGGCTCAACGCCAGTGTGACCAATCTCTTTGATGAACGCTATGAGGTCTTTCCCGGCTTTCCCGGTTTAAGTCGAAGTGTTCAAGGGGGAATTCGTTATAGCTTCTAGAAGTATGCTACAAGGGAACCAGATGTATTTAACTGTTGTATCATGACAAACTTTCAGCCTTGGGTTGCCCCTCTCAACCACAAAACCACAGAACCCACCCCGCAAGGAGGAACCCTAGAATATGAAGATTTCCCCATTTCTAGTGATGTTACGGGTCCCCTGTTATATGACCTGTTTCAAAACCATTGGTCGGAGATTGGCGTGGGTCATGTGGTTCAGGGAAGTGTCCTGGAATTAGAACTGACTGCGCCTCCCAAAACCTGTTTGTTGTATGACGGTTATTTAACGGTTGTGACAGAAGGTTGGCATTTACATCTCTGTTTAGAAGAGCATCTGGGGGGTCCCCATTGCAAAACTCCCCCAGAGTTGCGACAACAGCGGCGTTTAAGTCGGGGTGCGTTCTATCGGCGGTTGAATGAAGCGGGCCAGCCGAGAAGTTGGGGGATTCAGTTCTGGAATGGGGAGGGAGAACGGATGATGAATCTGTTTTTACCCAATCCGTTGCTGGGGGAGGATGAGGATGTTCTCCCGGAAGGAAAACCGTTGTTAGAAAAGTTGGCGCTTTATGATGAGTTGCGCTCAATTTATATCTTGGGAGAACGGCCGATTCCTTTTGAGGAAAATCCCCTCAAACGTCCCTATTTGGCGGTGTGTCGGTCGAGTCGTTGTAATCCGTCTCGTAAGTGGGAACCGGTGTTTGAGGCGTTGGAATCTGCTGTGGAGGAGGCGGGGTTGGATGTGACGGTTCGGACGGCGGGATGTTTGGAGGTCTGTCAGTTGGGGCCGATTGTTTTTTATTCGGGAGATAGGACTTGGTACAGTCGTGTGAAACCGGAGGTGGCGCGTCAGATTGTGTCTGAGCATTTAGTGCAAGGAACGCCTGTTAAAGAGCATTTGTATCCTCCGCAGTCGTGAGGGAGGAGGGGAACCACAGAGTCACGGAGGACACAGAGGAAGAGGAGGAGGGGGAGGAGGAGGAGGGGGAGGGGGAGGAGGAGGAGGAGGGGGGGGAGGAGGGGAACCACAGAGTCACGGAGGACACGGAGGAAGAGGAGGGGGAGGGGGAGGAGGGGGAGGAGGAAGAAGATGGAAGTGAGTTCTCTCCTCTATATGACGCGCTGGGAGAAGTTTGTTGGGTAAAAATTTTAATTGGGTTTTCTTTATGCGACTGTTGTTCCGAATGGCTCCTCTACTTCTGTTTGTTGGATTGAGTCTGAATGCTTGTGTTCAAAACTCGGTATCTCCGGTGGCGCAACGTCCGTTTTCTCCTGATTGTGTGCAGGAGTTTGACCCCAGTCGGGATTATTTCCCGGATAAGGTTCAGGTGGAGTTTGCGACGGGGTTTGAGGTGGACTATCAGGGTCACTATAAACGAGTCACGCTCGCTTCTCCTCATCCTGAGGCGAATGACCCCGTTGAGTATGTTTTAGTTCAATGTGGAACCCCTATTCCTGATGATGTCGGTGATGCTACGGTGGTTGAGGTTCCGGTGCAGTCGGTGGTGGTGTTATCGACGACTTATTTACCCCATTTTGCGGCGCTAGACCGGGTTAATCACTTGGTGGGAATCAGTGATACTCAGATTACTCAAACTCCTGCTGTTGTCGAACGGGTGAAACAGCAAAAGATTCGCGATGTGAGCCGCAATCAGGTGGTTAATGTTGAGGCGATTTTGAATCTTAATCCTGATATCGTGATTACTTTTGATGCGGGGGGGTCGAGTTCGGAGACGGTGCTGATGTTGGAGAATGCGGGTTTACGGGTCGTCCTTAATTCGGAATATTTGGAAATGTCCCCTCTGGGACGGGCGGAATGGCTGAAGTTTACGGCGTTGTTTCTCAATCAAGAGGGAAAAGCAAAAGAGGTGTTTGAGGAGATTCGTGCTGATTATCAGGAGTTGAGTCAACGGGTGGCGGCGGCGATTGCTGATGATACGTCTCGGCCAACGGTGTTTACGGGGTTTAGTTCAACGAATACTTGGTATGTTCCGGGCAGAAATAGTTATGCAGCCGAGTTTTTGCGGGATGCGGGGGCGGATTATCTTTGGGATGACCTGGACAGTCAATGGACGGTTCCTCTTGATTTTGAGGTGGTCTATCAGCGGGCAAGAGATGCAGATTTTTGGGTAAATGTCAATAGTAATTGGCGAACTCGGGCTGATGTGATTGAGGATGACCCCCGCTATGGGAATTTTGCGGCTTGGCAGGGCGATCGCATCTATAATAATAGTAAACGAGTCAACGAATTTGGCGGCAATGACTATTGGGAAATGGGGATTCTCTACCCTAACCTAATTCTAGCCGATTTAGTGCAGATTTTTCACCCTAATTTACTCCCAGATAGGGAGAAAACCTTTTATCAAAAGCTCGAATAGTCTTATGGTTCTCAAAATTGCTCAAATCACCGATACTCATCTCTTTGCTGACCGCAACACTGCGATGCGAGGCTTAGTAACCTGGGACTCCCTCGGGGATGTGGTAGCAGAGGTCAAGGCTTGGAAGCCTGATGTTCTGCTGCTTACGGGAGATTTAACCCATCGGGGAGAACCCCAAGCCTATCAACATCTCATTGAACGCATTGCGCCTCTCAATTTGCCAACTTACTATATTCCCGGAAATCACGATGACGTCGATATCTTAAACCGGGAATTTAAAGACTCACCCTTTCTCGCGGATAAGGTTGTTCAAGGTCAAGGTTGGCAGGTTCTGTTACTCGATTCTACGTTAGCCACGGCTCAATCAGGAGAAGGCTATCTTAGTGAGGCTCAACTTCAGGAATTAGAACAGTCTTTAACGGCCTGTTCTCAGCCGACGGTGGTGGTGTTACATCATCATCCTATTCCGATGGGAATTGATTGGCTCGATACGATTGGCGTGCAAAATTCTCAAGCCTTTCTCACCTGTTTAACTCGCTTTCCTCAGGTGAAACTTGTCCTCTTTGGTCATGTTCATTTAGAGTTTGATGAAGCGTATCAAGGGATTCAGTTTTGTGGGACTCCTTCGACTTGTAAACAAGTGCTGCGGGAGGGAGCGAGGGAGCAAGAGGCCTATCCTGGATTTCGGGGTTTAAGGTTATTTGAGGATGGAAGCTATCAGACTGAGGTGATTCGTTCTCATCCGGGTTAATTGATGCTGCTGTTAGGGATGATGCTGTTGTGAAATTAGACCGAAGGCTGGGAGTCAGTGGTGGCGTATTCTGCCTATTTTTGCTCATTCTTTATGTCAGTTTGGCGATGGGGTCGGTGGAGATTCCCATGGGGGAAATGCTACGGATTTTCTTGGGACAATCGCCTCAAGACCCCACTTGGGCCACCATTGTTCTCACCTTTCGCCTCCCGAAAGCGGTGACGGCGATGGTGGCGGGGGTGGCGTTGTCGGTGTCGGGGTTGCAAATGCAAGTGCTGTTTGGCAATCCTTTGGCGGGGCCCTTTGTCTTGGGGATTAGTTCGGGGGCCAGTTTGGGGGTGGCCTTGGTGGTGTTGCTGGGCCAGGTGGGCCCCTGGAGTCGGGTGTTGGCGGCTAGTTTGGGTGCGGCGGTGGTGTTGGGATTGGTGATGCTGATGGCCCGGAGGGTTCGCAGTCGGGAACGGTTGCTGTTGTTGGGGTTGATGTTTGGCTATGGGGTGAACGCTCTGGTGACGATTTTGCTGCATTTTAGTTCTCGGGAGCGGATTCAAGCCTATTTGACTTGGACCTTTGGCAGTTTTGCGGGGATTCCTTGGGAACGGATGACCCTATTTGTGGGAATGGTCCTGCTGGGGTTGTTGTTGGCGGCTGGGTTGGCCAAGTCTCTTAATTTGTTGCTGTTGGGGGATATGACGGCGATTGGGTTGGGGTTACGGCTGCAACGGGTGCAGTTGCTGACGCTGCTGAGTACGGCGATTTTGGCGGGAACGGTGACGGCGTTTTGTGGCCCAATTGCCTTTTTGGGGGTTGCAGTGCCTCATTTGGCTCGTTCTCTGTGGAATACGTCCAATCTGTTGCGGTTACTCCCGGCGGTGATGCTGTTGGGAGCGATGTTGGCGTTGTTGGCGGATTGGATGGCTCAGGTTCCAGGTCAGGATATTGTTTTGCCGTTGAATGCGGTGACGGCGATGATTGGGGCCCCGATTGTCACTCATGCGATTCTGCAACGGGGTGGGACTGCTGGGTAGTTCGGATTGGGGTGAGACGGCTATTGGGGGTCAGTGGAAATCTATCTGTTGGTAGAGGGGGATTCCTGACTGACGATAGATGATTTTGGCGGTGCTATTTCTGTAGGTTAGGGATAGTTGATGGAACTCTGAATGGGATTGATTTAGAGTTGCAATTCTTAACATTACATAGGTACGTTTTATGTTTAGACAAAACAAATTGATTCGAGTGGCTGTGGTGGGTGCGATCGCCGCCTCGTTAAGCCTCGCTGGACGGGCGGCTTGGGGTAACTCTGAGGGCGTATTCACGCCACCAGACTATGAGCAACAGTCAATTCCTGACCACTTAAATACTGCCGAAGATTGGGAAGTGGTCGGACGAGATGCGGCGGCGGTGGGAGATTATCATAATGCTATTTTTGCCTTTGATAAGGCGATTGAGTTGGCCCGAGGAAATAACCCCGAACTGCTTGAGTTACGGGGTTGGACTCAGTATTTATATCAGGATTATGATGCGGCGATCGCCGACTTAGCCACCGCCGTGGAACTCTACCGCCAACGGGAACGCCATGAGGAGTATCGTAATGCTCAGCAGATGCGTGACTATGTGGTCACTCGCCAGTCTCAACAGCAACTATCGGGGAATCCTCTGCATCTCCAGCGGTAGTTTAATCCGAAATAGGCTGCCTCGACCGACTTCTGAAACCACCTCAATTTTACCCTGATGAGCATCGACAATGCGCTGGCACAGATGTAAGCCTAACCCGCTTCCGGAGCGTTTATGATGACCTTGACGAAAGCGAGTAAAGAGACTGGCGCGATCGCCCTTCTCGATGCCAATTCCCGTATCTTCAACTTCTAAGACAAGCCAAGGGTTGGGGACAGGAGCCTGATACAGTCGTAGTTTAACGGTTCCCTTGTCGGTAAACTTAATGGCATTGCCAGTTAGGTTCATAAAAACGCGATAGAGTTCGAGGCGATCGCCAACCACTTCACAAATACCGTCCTGAAACTCGCGGACAATCTCAATCTGTTTATCTTGAGCAATGGGTGAGAGTTCGTCTAAAATCTCGTTCAGGGTTTCGCAGAGATTAAACGGTGCAAAGGTTAACTGTTTTCGCCCCGCTTCATAGCGATAGACTTCTAACAGCAAATTCACCATATCTAGTAGATTATGGTTGCTGCGAATCATGGTGGCGATCGCCTCATCCATAGACTCAGAAACCTCCCCAAAGGCCTGAGATTTCATCAAATTGAGCATCCGATCTGCGGCCACCAAAGGGGTTCGTAAATCATGAGTTAGCCGGGAGACAAAATCCTCCCGTTCTCGGGCCATGCGATCGCGCTCATCGATGGTATGCTTCAACCGTAGTAGCGATCGCACCCGCGCCTGCAACTCCTCCATCTCCACTGGCTTACGGATGAAGTCATCGGCCCCCACATCGAGGCCCTTCACCACACTAGAGCCTTCATGAGCCGTAATTAACAAAATGGGAATATAAGGCAAACTGCTCTGAGTGCGAACTCGTTGGGTCACATCATAGCCATCGAGATTCGGCATCATCACATCCAAAAGAATCAAATCTGGGGGATTTGTTTCAATTTGTTCGAGGGCGGCAAATCCATCCTCGGCTAAATCAATAATATAGCCCTCATCTTCAAGAATGGCTTGCACCAAAAATAAATTATCAGGAGAATCATCGACGGCTAAGATTCTATCAATTTTAGGTTCAACCTTTGTCATGCTAATCTGTAATTTAAGTGTTAAGTTGACTAAACAGAACAGGACGAGCTACCGACTTAGACCTCTCTAAGCCACCTAACTCAGTTTTTTAAATCTCTAGGAAACTCGCTTTTTCAGAAAGTTATATGGCTCTCGCGACTCACTCCCATGAGCGTCAATCACTGAGCGAGGTAACTCAACTCGAAACGTAGAACCTTCGCCCTGAGAGCTTTCCACGCAAATACTGCCCTTCATCATTTTAACGAGGGAATCCACAATCGCTAAACCCAATCCCACACCATTATAGTTACGAGCTAAGGAATTATCTAACTGCTCAAACGCCGTAAAAATGCGTTTTAAATGCTCGGGAGCAATGCCAATCCCCGTATCCGAAACTGCGATCGCCAGTCGTTCAGGAGTCACTTCCCAAATTCGCACCGAGATTCTTCCCTCCTCAGTGAATTTTAGGGCATTGGCCAACAGATTCGAGACAACGCGACGAACCCCTTGATGATCTTGAATCACCCGAGGATTTTCCACCCGAGTCTCAATCTTCAACTCCAGCCCCTTCTGTTCACAAAGCCAGCGAGCATTCCCAGCAACCGACGTTACCAATTGAACTAAGTTAAATCCCTTGGGTCGAAGCTCAGATGCTCCTGCCTCTAACTTCGAGCGTTCAATAATATCGTTAATAACCGACAATAGCTGCTTACCATTGTCAAAAATACATTGTAACGTTTGTACCTGAACCGGGGTTAAGGTACTATTCTTTTTACGTAATAGAAGCTGAGAAAAACCAATAATCACATTGAGCGGCGTTCGTAACTCATGAGACACCGTTGAAAGAAAGGCCGACTTCATGCGAGAGGACTCAAGAATAGCCAGATGCTGACGGCGAATCTGCTCCCGTTGCCGTTTCAACTCCTGATGTTGCGCTGCAATCAAGCGAGTTTGCTCACTGATGCGCGTTTCCAACTCCTGGCGATCGCCCCCAGGATGAGAAATATCGAGATCCTCTTCCGAGCCAATAAACGGGATTCCTGACGAATTGGAGGCGCGATCGCCTCTGCGGTAGCCGCGAAACAAAACCCGCCACATCATCGCCAGTCCCTCAGCGGTAAAATGCTGACGATTCACACAATCATCCGCCCCCGCCATCATCATTGGCGCTTCCAAATCCCCCTGACTGCTGACAACAACAATCGGGGTCTGGGGAAACTCCTCTCGTAGAGCCGTCAGCGTTGCCTGAGGATTGACGCGATCGCCATCCAGGAGGATTCCTCCCAAGATCGGCTCTCGGGGGAGCCAGTCCGTTGTGGGATAATGCTCAGCAAAACGCAGCTTGGGGGTCATATCTCCGGGACTGGGAGTCGTAAAAGCTCGCAAAGCGGCTTTCGCCTCCGAGTCCGTGTCAACGTCAAAGCCGATCACGAGAATTGGGATTTTTCCATCTATCATGGGTCGTGGGAACAAAATATCCAGGGATGATATCTTTCAAAGGTCAATAAGGGGTATAATGCAAAGTTATAAATTTTTAGGCGATTTGTCCTCTATCTTGAGTAAGAGGTTCACGATCGAGAGGCGAAGCTTCGCCTAATTGCTGGAAATTCCAGCGGCATAAACTCCCTCGATTTTGCCAGAGGCGATTCTCCTTCGCAACCCCATTTTCTCTAGATTTCCTAGCGAACTTCATCAACGTTTGCCCCTCTTAACCCGAATCCGTTAGGGTCTAACCCATTCCCTTAGCCACCATAACGTTCTGTAAAGCCTTTACCTAAATAGTATGATTCGCACCGTATTGATCGAAGACCACGAATTGACTCGGGTTGGCATTCGAGCGGCCCTCGAGCAAACTGGCGTAATTGACATCGTTGGGGAAGCCTCCACCGGCAAACAAGGATTACAGATTCTCCAGGACACCCAACCGGATGTAGCGGTTCTCGATATTGGTTTACCGGACATTGACGGCATTGAACTGCTGCAACAGTTTCGTCAGTCTCAGCAGGAGAAGGCCGACTCCGTCAAAGTCCTGATTTTGACCATGCACGACAACGAAGACGCGGTGTTAGCGGCCTTCGCCGCCGGGGCCGACTCCTACAGCATGAAAGATGCCAGTTTAGATCGGCTCCTAGAGGCGATTCAGCTCACCCATGAGGGCAACACCTGGATCGACCCCAACATCGCCCAAATCGTGCTACGACAGGCTCGTAAATCCCAGTCCGCCGCCTCCTCCCTGCAAGCCTCTCCCTCCGGAACCACCGTCTCCCTGGGAACCCCCGCCGCCGAAGTCACCGACGTTGAAAAAACTGACCTAAAGGAGGACTCCCGCAGTATTGACGGCGTAGATTCAGAAGTGCAGCAGTTGATGGAATCCGATCCCCTCACCAAACGGGAGTTAGAAATTCTGGAGTTAATCGTCGGTGGCTGTAACAACGCCCAGATTGCCGAAAAACTCTATATCACCGTGGGAACCGTCAAAACCCACGTTCGCAGTATCCTCAACAAACTCTGCGTGGACGATCGCACCCAAGCCGCCGTGCGGGCCTTACGCTCAGGCCTCGTCAACTAATCAGGATCACTCCAGCGAGGTTGACCCGGTTTTAACTGTAACTCCCAACTGCCCAACTGGGGGTCTTCCACCGTCAGGCGGCCACTCCAGAGAGGCTGATTCACATAGGGACTCTCTAAAACCGGGTTATCCGTCAAAGATTGTTCAACCCCATTAATACGACGAATCCCCACCCTCAACCGAACGTCAGCAATGAGTTCGAGGCGATCGCCCTCAACGCTCGTATAGATGAGCTGTCCCGAGGCCTGCAAGTTCTCATCATTAACCTGCGTCTGAGCTAGGGCCGCCTCCACCTCCGCCAGGGTCTCATACTCCGAGCCAGACAGCACCTCCGTCACCCAGGCCGTGTGTCCTCCCTGGGCCACCAACGCCAAATGCTCCTCAGCCTCTTCCAGGGGCATCTCCAAGCGAATTTCATCCCCCCAGGCCCAAGCACAAAGCCAGACCCCCTCAATTTCCCACACATACCAAGAGCCAACCCGCTGCGGTTCCCCGTAGCCTTTGGGGATCACCAAATGAGACTGTCCCGGAACCCCCGCCGCCTCATCCTCTGGGGTAAGTCGCAATTGATAGAGGCTGGCTCCTTTCTCCTGAAGATAGCGATCGCCCGGACTCTGGCCTGTGGCCAGGGGGCTATGATAGGTTCCCCCCAAACTAATCACCGCATTCTCCCGGCCCTGGGGATCGCGCACCACTAACTTATAGGTAGCATATTGGGCATTAATCGTCCCCTGCACCTGATAATTGCGCCCCGGAACTTGCAGGGTTCCTAAACTGTAGTCAGGGGTGACATAGAAGGTTTCCCAAAACTGGTTATCCTGATGATAACTGTAATAGCTCGGATGACTGGCCCGCAGTTGAAAGGGCAGAGGAATCGTTTTCTGGGCCAGCGATCGCAACTGGGCCGGAGGGCGATAGCCACTGGTGGCGGCCAAAACCGCTAGACGGTGACCCTGGCGACCCATCTGCTCCACAATGCGCTCAATCTCCTGGGGATCATCCTCCCCCCACCAAATCCAAGCCAACGCCGTTAACCCACTGCCCCAAGTTTGGCGATCGAAACCGCGACTTTCTGCCCCCCCAGCGGTTCCCCAACTCAACCGTAGCGCCATCTGAGTTGACAACCAATCCAACACCGCCCGAGCCAACTGTCGCCGTTCCGGGGTCTCGGCAAAGTCGTAGAGATTTAGCAAGGCCCCGATACTAAAACCATAGTAGGTCGAGGAATGAAATTCCCCTTGACCAATGGTGAGATATTTCGTCAGTTCTGCCCTCAGCCAGGCTTCATGGGTGGCCAAGAAATGGGGATGACTAACCGGGAAGCCGCTGCCATCCATCATCGCTAAACCGGAAATATACTGTTGCCAAAGATGGTTTTCCGTACCGCCCTGTCCCCATTGGACGATACGCGGCGGTTGTAACATGCTGCGATAGGCTTCGCGAACCGCCTCCGGTAACGAGTCTTGGAATAGGAAAAATATTCGCACGTCATAGAGACTGCGGAAATGATATAGCTGAGGTTGGTCCTCCTCCAGACTCAACCAAACATCCCAAATCGGCCCCTGCTCCTCCTCGGGGGTGAGGCTGAGTTGGGCCAACATCGGCGGTAGGAGATGTTTATGGGGATCATAGATATCTCGGGCACGCCACCACTCATCGAGTTCCTGAAGATCGGCATCGGCCAAGGCCTCCCGCACCGCCAAACCCCGAGCCGCCACCCCGCGCTCGATCGCCTCATTGGTGCGCCGCGCTTCCGTCAAAACCATCTCGGCCGTCGCCACTGGGGAGGGAGGCCTAAGCATCTCACAGCCGCTCAAACCCGGCAGCAGTAAGAGGAGACTGAGGGGAAGCCAACGATAGGTCACGGATCTAATGGGGGGATGAGAGGGAATGCTTCTACTGTCTATCGTCTCCCCTACCCTGTCAACAAAACTGGGGACGAACCCGATGATTCGCCCCCCTGCGTCTTGATGAAGCTGACTCGATTAGTCCACCGTCCAGGGGACTTCTTCCTCTGGGTGATTTGCACCATTGAGGACTTCCTGTTTGCGGCGAGCATAAACCTGCTCAAATGGCTCAACGGGCCGTGCGAAGGCTCCAGCCGAGCGCATCCCCTGCTGTTCTGGATTAATGACGTGCTTAATTAGAAAATCAATCGTTTGTTGTTTGATCCAACCGCGATCGACGATCACCTCTGAAAATCTCTTACCGGTCACCTGTTGGTCGTAGGCTGCCACTTGAATTTGGGCGGGAGTAATGAGGCCGGCCTCTAGCAAGTATGCCCCGAGACGTTTGCGCCCTAACCGGGATGTGGGTAAGTGGGTTTGGGTTGCTGTGTTCGTTGAGTTATACATTGTGAAATCTTGCTCTCTTCTTAATGTCTGAACTGTGGCGGCTGCTGTGCCACAAAGCCTTTACCCCAGTCGGGAGTATTAGCGGACTGGGCCATCTGCTAACCTCCCATAACCCTGATTGCAACGACCTGATCGAGATCAAACTGCCCACGACTCGAACTGGATTGGGTGTCGCCGATTGATATCTCGCTCTGACACCGTGGCCCGATTATAGCGAATTTTTTTGCGTATATCTACGCAAAACGTGAATTTATATTACATCACTTGCGGTATTTACGGAGTCCGGCCCGGAAAACTTCCAGACATATCTCGATTACCTGTAAGCAAAACGGGCGATCGCCCCCTGTTGAGGGCAGTACAGCCGCCAGGCTTGCGGGTGGTTGTGGCTTGCGGGGTACAGATGGGCCCCGAAGAACTGAGCGATCGCCTCTAGCAAAGGATGAGTTAACGTTTGTCGCCAGTATTCTTGACATCAATCACCTTACGCAACAGGTCATACCAGAACGACGCCCCCATGGAAATGGCAATGCCACTAATCAACCAACCCAGAAGCCGTTTAAGATAGGGCAGAGGATTGACGATATTTTGGTTCAATCCCGGAATTTGCACAGACTCCCCCGGAGGAATTTGTTGTCGGCGAATTGCCTCATTCCAGCCAATGGGGAGGGAGACATCATCAAGTTGGTTGCGCACATTGCGTTTCACCTCATCGAGATCCTGCGTCCGTGCCACTTCGGTTTGAGCATAATCACTGATAGTTTCTCGCAACAGGGTATTCTGCGAAAGGCTATCCACCATAAAAAAGGTATCCGCATTGGTGGCGATCGCAATCAAAAAGCCGATTAAAATGGCAATTCCTCGGGCATTGCGGCGATAGACCCCACTCGCGCGAGCCATAGACTGATCAAACCAACTTTCGAGTTGAGTTTGTAAATCCTGGATCTCTTCCTCCAAACTGGCCTTGCGGGTTTGCATCTTCTCCGTTAGTGCCTTCAGGCTATCTTGTAGCGGCTCCGGTAAATCTGGAACTCGGTCAATCACCGCTTTAAACCCCTGATAGGTGGGACTACTTTTGTCCCTAAAGGCTGATTCTAATTGCTGATAAATTCTCGGCTTATTTTGAACGAGATCGATTAACTCATTTAAGGTCGGTCGTAAGGTCTCTAAAATTCGCGGTTTTTCCGTTGGGTTATAATAGCGGTCTTTGGCATATTTTAACTCATACAAAAAGAAATTTTTAATCGTTTCAGGTTCCCGAATAAATTGCTCACAATAGCCAATATAGCCATTCAGACTATTTTCCATCCTATCAATGGTTGCCGCTAACGTAATACCCCCATCGGCAAACTCTTGGCGGGTTTGATTCCAATCACGAGTCATCTGTCTGAGCCGTTCTGTGGCCAACCGTCGCGACTCCGGCTCCCGCAAATACTGTTCTTTTTTGAGCAATGCCGAGACTTGCCGCTCCTGAAATTTTTCCAAGCGGGAGACCGTCACAAGCCGCCCAATTTCCGACATCTGAAAGGTTTTTAGAATCGTCGAGGCGAAGGTCTCCGGTGGAATATGGGAGGGAGCGCTAGTATGATTAGCAAAGGGATTTTTTAGGGTTTCCTTAGGGTTTCCCGTCAGGCGATTTATAAAATTAAAAACCCAAGATACAACTCGATATAAGCCGCCAATAACAGCATCAGAAATATGACGATTGAATTGAGATACATTTCCTTTTGCTTCCTGATTCAAACTGCGAATCAAGGGATGAGAATAGAGGCGATCGGTCAAGACTTGGACTTGCTCCTCCCGCTGCTTCAAGCTTGGATCAACTTCAGCTTTGCCCCCTCCCTCTAGCAACACACGAATCGAATTGCGAAGATGCTGGGCCCTCCATTGCAATAACGTTGTAATCAGTTCGTGAATTTCAGACGAGAGTAAGCTTAACGTTAGATAAATAAAGATAATGCCAATGGCAATATCAACAACCAGCGGTAGATTCATCGTCAACTCCTAACCAGCTCAGAGGGGTATCAACCATCCCCAGTCCAGGCAATCGGATCGTTCTTGACTAGAATGAGGGATGGAGCGATCGCAGCCAGAATTGACCAACCCGAATCGCTCAGTTCAGTCTAAAGGAAAGTTTGGCGATCGCAGCCGCTTCGTCACAAAATGTTGTTCCCCCCCTCATCATGCCATCAGCCTTATCTGGACCCGTCAACCCCCCGCCGCGCTTTCGTCGCCGCTCTAACCTGGAATGGTTTTGCGCCCTGACCCTGCTGATTAGTGCCTTAACCCTCTTTCTGACCAGTCTTAACCTAGTGGCCTTGCGAGATTGGGATGAAGGCATCGTCGCCCAGGTAGCGCGAGAAATTTGGCAGAACCCCCAAAGCTGGTTACATCCAACCCTTCATGGTCAACCCTATCTCAACAAACCCCCCCTGGTTCATAGTCTAATCGCCCTGAGTTATCAGATTTTTGGCAGCGCCAATGAAGTCTCAGCCCGGGTTCCTGGGGCGATTTTAAGCTCGATTTCAGTACCATTACTCTATTTCCTCGGGCGAGAACTCTGGCCCCATCGGGCCCCCGCTGTCTGGGCGGCTCTCGCTTACCTCACCTGGCTGCCGGTGGGACGCCATGGGCGCTTAGCCATGTTAGAAGGGGCCCTTCTGTGTTTTTGGCTCCTCTGGCTCCTCTGTCTACTGCGAACTCGCCGTAACCTCAGTTATGCCCTGGGTCTTGGCATCGCCGCTACCTTGGTGGGCCTAACCAAAGGGGTGATGGTGGTGGTGCTATTTGGGGCCCTGTCCCTGGGCTTTCTCCTCTGGGATACCCCCCGTCTGCTGACCACCCCTTGGTTTTGGTGGGGAATCAGTTTGGGACTTTTGCCCCTGGGGGCCTGGTATTTGGCCCAATGGAACTATTACGGCCAAGACTTCTTAGTCGAAAACCTACTCAATCAATCGGCCAGTCGCGTTTGGGACAGCGTGGATGGGAACACGGGACCGCCCTGGTACTACCTCTTAGAACTCCTAAAATATGGCTTTCCCAACCTCGTCTTCCTCCCCGCCGGCCTGAAACTCGCCTGGCAAAACCAGACGCTCAGTTGGGCCCGCCTGATTCTGGTCTGTGGGGGCGGCTATTTAGGGGCAATTTCGCTGATGGGGACGAAACTTCCCTGGTACATTCTGCCTCTGTATCCGATGCTGTCCCTAGCCGTGGGGGTAGTCTTTGCGGAGATTTGGGACTACCTCGAACGGCGGGGACAACCGAGCCATGATCCCCATCCCCGCTATCCTAAAGCCTGGTTCTGGTGCTTCCTCGTCATGGCCTTGGCCGCCTGGACGGCTACTCTCCTGGTGAGCTATTCCCTGACGGAAATCATGGAGCGGGAAATGCTGCATTTGCTGCCACCGTCCTTGCTGGCCGCGCTGACCCTAAGCCTTTGCACCATCCTCATCGCTAGGCGGAGTGCCAACCTCCCCTCGGTGTTCATCTGGGGCTGGTTTATCACGCTGATGTTTTTCTTTGGCTCCTTCGATTGGGTTTGGGAACTCAACGAAGACTATCCGGTGAAACCCGTGGCGGCCATGATTGAACAAGAAACCCAGGGACAACCGGTGTATACGTCCCACCCCTACAACCGCCCCTCGTTGAACTTCTATGCTAATCGCCCGGTGATGAGTGCCAGTCTAGAGGAACTCCAGGAGTATTGGCATCGGGAGACTCCCACTTGTGTGTTGGTGGATGATGAGACTTTGGAGCAGCTTGACGTAAGGGGAGAAGAACTGGCGGCCATTGGCATCCATTGGATTTTAGCCTGTCATACGGGTAGGGGGACTATTGCGGCCCCAACTCTTCCGGTCCCTGGGGAAATTCCTCCAAGTTAAGCTGATACTCTGACGATTCGGAGACTTTTAGGGAGGCAAAGGTGAGACTCAGGGCGATCGCCCCTAAGATCATAATCCACTTGACTCCCCCCACATCTCTGAGCAACCGCGAGAGGGGACGACTTTTGCGACGTAACACCTCTCCCGTCTTGAGACTGAGCAAGGGCGCTTGAGCCGATAGGGGATCTCGGACATAATGCCCACTCCAACAGACCACGAGGCGGGTTTGACAGGAGGGACAGGTATAAAGCCCATTGAGAAGTTTTCCGGGGGGAACCCGATTGCGATGATGACAAATCGGGCAAGTGAGGGAATGGGTATCAGATAGCGGGGCGCTCATAACCTTAAGACATCAATAGAGGTTAAAGGACTGGCATTGTCAGGGATAAAGCAGAGCTATGTCTCAACCCTTGTCAATTCAGTGGTCGGGAGGCTACCTCTTAATGTAATACGATTTTTTCATCAGGGGACAGCACCACCCCGGTCTCGAAATTGGCTTAATCCCCCACAAACGCTAAGACAGGCTAGGAATTATGGCAATTTTGCCGGATTTAGGGCTTCGCAAAACTTAAACATGAACCGTCAAATTTCCGGTCTAGGTCTCAACATTGCTCCTCGGTGATTCCGTTATCTCTCCCTTAATCCATGGCCTCATCGTCTATTACATCCAATTCAGCCCCCGATCCGGTACAAGCGGGGATTGAGGAACTACGCCAGTGGCTATGCGATCGCCTACAACTCGGCTGGGCCAATCGCCCCACTCAGGAGGAATGGGCCCTCATCAGCGCCCATATGGTGGATGCTAAAGCCCCAGGACTGGCTCGACGACTGCGATCGCTGGCCACCCTCGCTCAGCAAGGCTTCCCCCCGCGCTTCTTTGAGGAGTTGGGGGAACTGTGGCTGTTGATTGAGGGCTATGAGAATCTGGCTTCACTGCCCCCCGCCTTAGCCCAAGAGGTGCGATCGCAACTGGGGCAAACCCAGAAAAAAGCCCAATTACAGCAACGTCCCGGCCTGGAAGACCTCTGGGTGGTTGTCGGGCAAGTCCGCGATGCCGAAAGCACCGGCGCGACCACCCTCAAGCGACAACGAACCTGGCTCTGGGGACAACAGCAGCAATGCTTTGCCCTCCTGCTCGACTACGTTCACCATCGTCAATCTCTCCCTGATGACAAACCTCCCGGTAGCAGTTGGAGGGGGGAACTGGTCTTCTACGATGGGGCCCTGCCGCAACGCGCATTACTCAAACAGCCGCAAGCCGCCCCCACCCCAAACCTTAACCTGACCAGCTATCCCCAGATTCAGCAGGGACTCAACGCCTATGCCGAAGCGTTGGCCCAGAATCCCTGGTGCGATCGCATCCCCCTCAGCCTCAGCCAAATCCTGCCCCTCAACGCCGGAACCCAACTAGGAGACAACAGCGGCCAAACCCTGCCCCTCTCCCCTGACTTTCAGCAAGGCTGGCAACTGATGGCCCTCAGTGGCGGCCAGCCCCTAACCTTATTTGGAGAGTGGGATGGTTGTTCCTATTTGCCCTTGGCTGAACTCTCCTCAGAACGCTGGGTCAGTTTCACCCCATCTTGGAGTAGTCCGGCTCCCACTTAAGAGGACTGGGTGTAACTTCAGTATCTTTCGGTATATTAAAGTTTGGGCAGAGGGAGGCTTCTTGAAGCATCTGTTGATTTTCCTTGCCCAAAACCTGACAACACCCTTAATCAGCCATTAACCTAAACCCGACTCAGCAAAATCCGATTTTTTGAATCAACATTTTTTTAAAGCAAGATTTTGACCCTTGAATTAGACCTATGACCCACGACAACTCCCAACCTCAACAGACAACTTGGCACGCCCTCCCGGTCGATAAAACCGCAGCAAAATTAGGCGTTAAACTAGAAGGGGGATTAACTCAAGCTGAGTTTGCCAAACGCCAAGCTGAATTTGGCGCAAATCGCATTGAAGGAAAAGCGGGAAAAAGTTTCCTGATTCGATTTCTTGAGCAGTTTAATCAGCCATTACTCTATATCTTAATCATTGCTGGAGCCATCAAATTCTTGTTAGAAGGGTGGGGAAGTGCTAATGGTTGGGTTATTTGGGGGGTTGTCCTCATCAATGCAATTGTCAGTTTCATCCAAGAAACTAAAGCCGAAAATGCCATTGCTGCCCTTTCTTCTTCCATCGAAACGGAAGCCACCCTCTATCGCGATGGTGAAAAACGACAAGTTCCCTCCTCGGAGATTGTCCCAGGGGATTTAGTGATTCTCACCTCTGGGGATAAAGTCCCTGCCGATTTGCGTTTAGTGGAGACAAAAAACCTACAAGTCAATGAATCGGGGTTAACGGGAGAATCCACCGCCGTCGAGAAACAGACCCAGCCGGTTGCCGAGAAAGCCTCCCTCGCCGATCGCAGCAGTATGGCCTATGCCGGGAGTTTCGTCACCTCGGGCCAGGGCCTGGGGTTAGTGGTGGCGATCGCCAAGGATACAGAAACCGGGCGCATCTCCCAATTGATGGAGAAACAAACCAACCTCATCACCCCCCTAACTCGGAAATTTGACAAATTCAGCCGCCAACTCCTCTATATCATCCTCGGGGTAGCGGCCTTCACCCTAGCGGTTGGCTTAGGCTATGCCGAAGACTTCACCGCCGAGAGTATTAATGAAGTCTTTGAGGCCACCATTGCCCTGGCCGTCAGTGCCATTCCCGAAGGACTCCCCGCCGTCGTCACCGTGGCCCTGGCGATTGGAGTTTCTCGTATGGCAAGTCGTAATGCCATCATCCGCAAGTTGCCCGCCGTGGAAACCCTAGGGAGTGCCACCGTCATTTGTTCCGACAAAACCGGAACCCTAACGGAAAACCAGATGACCGTGCAACAGATTTACGCGGGAGGGCAACCCTACCAAGTTCTCGGGACGGGCTATGCACCCGAAGGAAATATCTGTCAAGATAATGAAGCCATTGACGTAGACCAGCATCCCAGCCTCACCGATTGTCTGCGGTCCGGATTACTCTGTAATGACTCTCATCTAACTCAAGACGAGGGCCTTTGGAAAGTCTTAGGCGATCCCACCGAGGGCGCGTTACTCGTCAGTGGTCGTAAAGCAGGCTTTACCCTAGATCAACTAAATGCAGAACTGCCTCGCCGGGATGTAATCCCCTTTGAGTCTGACTATCAATACATGGCTACCCTACATCAGGGGCAGCATCGGAGCGAGGCTACGATTTATATGAAGGGGTCCGTCGAGGCGATCGTCTCTCGTTGTGGCGAAGCCCTTGATGCCCAAGGACAGCCCCAACCCATCGATGCGCAAGAGATTCATCATCAAGCCGAAACCATGGCAAGTTCAGGGTTACGGGTCTTAGCCTTGGCTCGTAAGACCGTTCAGCAGTCTGAGTTGGATCATAACGACGTGAAGGAGGGCTTAGTCTTTCTCGGGCTACAGGGCATGATTGACCCACCCCGTCAGGAGGCCATCCGGGCGGTAGAAGCCTGTAAAAACGCCGGGATTCGCGTCAAAATGATTACCGGGGACCACAAAGTGACCGCCAGTGCGATCGCCGCCCAAATGCGTCTAAAACGCACGGGAGAGGTCATCGCCTTCACCGGGGCAGAACTCGGGGAGATGGCCCAAGATGATTTTGTCCGGGCCGCCGAAGATGGCGTGGTCTTTGCCCGAGTTGCCCCAGAACAGAAACTGCGTCTCGTGGAAGCCCTACAATCCCAAGGGGATATCGTGGCTATGACGGGAGATGGGGTTAATGATGCCCCGGCCCTCAAACAAGCTGATATTGGCGTCGCCATGGGGCAAAGCGGCACGGAAGTCGCCAAAGAGGCCTCCGACATGGTGCTGACAGATGATAACTTCGCCTCCATCGAGGCCGCCGTGGAAGAAGGGCGCACCGTCTATCGCAACTTAATCAAGGCGATCGCCTTTATCCTACCGGTCAATGGCGGCGAATCCATGACCATTGTCATCAGCGTTCTGCTCGATCGCCTCCTGCCGATTCTCTCCCTACAAGTGTTATGGCTGAATATGATCAACTCCATTGCCATGACCGTTCCCCTCGCCTTTGAACCCAAATCTAAGCAGGTCATGGAACAGCCGCCCCTCTCCCCAAATCGTCCTTTGTTAAACAAACGGCTGTTGCAGCGGATTCTGCTGATTTCCCTGTTTAACTGGATTCTGATTTTTGGCGTGTTTGAGTGGGTCCAAGGTTGGGAACAGGGAAACACCGAAGCCCTGGCCCGCACCATGGCCATTCAATCCCTAGAAACGGGCCGTATCCTCTACCTCATCAGTTTGAGCCAGATTGGCATTAGCCTAGATCAGAAACTACAAGGCCAAGCCGTCGAGGTGGCCAACGCCCCCGTAGTTTGGATTGGCGTTGCTGTGACGATAGTTCTACAGATTCTCTTTAGTCAAGTGGGTTTCATGAACGAGCTGTTCTCCACTGCCCCCCTGAACCTACAACAATGGGGCATCTGTATCCTCATTGGCTTACCGATGGTGATTGTGGCGGCCTTAGCCAACCGTATCGATCCTCCCAATCAACTAAGTTAAAACCCGCAACCTAGGGGCCTGCCCTTGTCGGCCGCCCCTAAGTCCTTTCAGGAGCGCGATCGCCCTCCCTCCCCGGTTCTCCCCATAGCAATCGAAGATTGCCTGATTGACTCCGAGCCTCGGGCGTCCCCTACGTCTTTTCTGGGCGACCACAAGGGTACGCCCCTACGTCTTTCCCCTCTTGGGAGGGGCAGGGGTGGGTTCTCCCCTCTTGGGAGGGGCAGGGGTGGGTTCTCCCCTCTTGCCTTTCTTCCCCTACTGCCTACTGCCTACTGCCTATTGCCTTTCTTCCCTGTTGCCGATGAGTTGCACCGGGGCAAGCGAACAAAAAAGGTTGTTCCTTCCCCTAAGGTTGAATCAAAATACAACTCCCCTTGATGATATTTAGTAACAATTTGATGACTGGTGGGTAAGCCCATGCCCGTTCCTGAGCCGATGGGTTTTGTGGTAAAGAAAGGTTCGAAGATTTTTTCTTTGACTTGCTCGCTCATTCCCAAGCCGTTGTCCTGGACAGAGATGACAACCTCTCCCGATTCTTTGGGAATTGTAGTAATCGTAATAACTCCTTGATAACTGGAATTACCCATGGAATTACCCTCTGTATTTTGCCGATCTTCAATAGCTTGAATGGCGTTCACCAGCACATTCATGAATACTTGATTCAGCAAGCCAATGTAGCAGTCCACTAAAGGCAAATCACCATAGTTTTTAATCACTTCAATTTTAGGCTTACCGGATCTACCATTGAGTTGATTTTGCAATATCATCAACGTGCTATCCAGATTTTCATGGAGATCCACAGCCTTCAAATCGGCTTCATCTAAACGGGAAAATGTTCGCAGCGACTTGACAATATCCCGAATCCGAGCCGCTCCAGTTCTCATGGAATTAAGCATTTTGGGTAAGTCTTCGGCGATGAAGGGAAGATCCAAATTCTCAATCAGTTCGCTCAATTCTATAGGCGGTTCAGGATAAGTTTCTTGGTAGGTTTCGATAATGTCCAACAACCCCTCCACATAGTCCCCCAAGGGGTCTAAGTTGCCATAGATAAAGCTGACGGGATTATTGATTTCATGGGCAATTCCCGCCACCAGTTGACCCAAACTGGACATTTTTTCCGCTTGAACCAGTTGCACTTGCGCCTCTTGCAAGTCCCGATAAGCGACTTGTAGTTCTGTGGTACGTTGCTGGGCGGTTTGGTAGAGGTGGGCTTGTTGCATGGCGATCGCAATTTGCAGCCCTAGACTTTCCAATAACTCAAGTTCATCTCGTCGCCACTCTCGGGAGCCATCAACTCTGCCCATTTCTAAGCAAGCCAGTTGCTCCGTCGTCTGAATCGGTAGCATCAGGTATAGATTCACCCCCATCGACTCACAAAACTCATAGATCCCTCGATCGCAATCCTCTCCCGGATTTTGCCGGTTAAAGCTAAACACTTGATTCGTCAGTAACGCCTTATGGTAGTCGGGATACTGGGTGGCATCATAAACCCCTAACCAACTCTGACAACTTGGCTTCCGTTTTTCTTGTACGATTTCCACATAAGGATGACCCTCTTCTTCTCGGTAGTTGCCAAAGGTGCAAATATCGAGATCAAGCTCATCAAAAATTGCCTCAACTGTCCTCTGAACAATCTGATCTAACTCTAAGGACTGACGAATTTCATAGCTCAGGGCATTCAGCAGTTGGGTGCGATTTAAGAGGGATTCGAGTTTTTCTTGGGCTTCGATTCGCTCAGTAATATCCCGTGCCGCCGCATAAATCAACTCGCCTTGGGGATGAGTGAGCCATTCAAGATGTCGATAGCCTCCGGACTGGGTACGATAGCGGTTGGTGAACCTCATCACCGGCTGCCCCTCCTTGAGACTGGAAATGGCGGCGAGGGTGGAATCGAGGTCGTCGGGGTGGACAAACTCTAGGAAGACTTGTCCCTCCAAGTCGGCGAGGGAATACCCCAATGTCTCTGACCAAGCTTGGCTGACACGGCAGAAATGACCGCCTGTATCGGCAATGCAGAGTAAGTCCAGGGAAATAGTAAAGAAGCGTTCGAGTTCGAGTTCCGCCACCCGGCGATCGGTGATATCCATGACCACACCAAACATCCGGACGACTTGTTCATCCTCAACTTCTAATTCAATGCGACTGTTGAGGTAGCCGAAGGTGCCATCAGATCTCATGATCCGAAAATCAAAGTTTTGGGGAAGACCTTCATTGGCGGCAGCAACTCGCTCTAAGAAGTGGGTTCTATCTTCCGAGTAAACTTGTTGGACATGTTCCTCAAAGCTTGGTTCGCCTTGCTCTAAGGGACGACTAAATATCCGAAAAACTTCTTCTGACCAGGTCATTTTTTCGGTAGCGATATCAAACGACCAGTGACCTAACTGAGCAACTTCTTGGGCTTTTTTCAGTTGATTGCTCAGTTCGATGAGCTTAAGTTCAGTTTGTTTGCGATCGCTAATATCAATATGGCAACCAATCATCCGCAGGGGGTTATCCTGAGCGTCCCATTCAATCACTCGACCATGACAAAGCACCCAGACTGTTGAACCATCTTTATGGTGATATCTGACTTCATTGTAGAAGGGAATTTTCCCTCGACTCTGAATATGGTCTTCAAACTGTTGAAAGACTCTCGTTAAGTCTTCGCTAAAGATAAGCCTTTGCCAGCTTTCGGGCGAGTTAGGTAATTCGTGATCCTCATACCCCAACATCCGTTTTAAGCCTGGACTTAAATATTCTTGATTGTTGGGAATATCCCAATCCCAATAGCCCCCAAGAACGACTTCGAGGATATTTTCGAGCAGTTTTAATTCTCGGTTGACCTGTTCAACTCTGAGTGCTTCAGCTTGTCTGCGATCGCCAATATCCGCAATCATCGACCAAATATAGTCCTGCCCATCTCTCCCCGTAATCAGCATCCCATTCAGTTCAACGGGAACACGATGCCCTTGTTTGTGGATATATTCCTTTTCATAAGGGCCATATCGTCCAATGGTATTTAATAACTCTAGTTGTCGGGCTTCATCTTCCTCATACTCAGCCGGGGTTAACTCCCAATAACTCAACTGGTTAAGTTCCTCAAGGGTATAACCTGTAATTTCAGTGATGGCGGGGTTGGCTTCAATAAATTGACCCTGCATATCATTTAAGGCAATCCCCAAGGGGGAGAAGTCAAAGAGCGATCGCAACTTCGCCTCAGCCTCTTGGCTCGCCTGCTCCGCCTCCACCCGCTCAGTGATATCTATGACCACACCGAACATCCCAACGACCTGTTCATCTTGAAATTCTAATTCAATGCGAACATTGACGTGGCCGATCCTACCGTCAGAGCGAATAATCCGATGATCAAGGTTTTGCGAGATACCTTGACGGGCAGCACTGAGTCGTTTTAATACCCGCGCCCGATCTTCCGGGTGAATTTGCTCCATAAATTCTTCAAAGCTGGGTTCCCCCTGGTCTAAGGAGCGGTTAAATATCCGAAAGATTTCCTCAGACCAGGTGAATGTCTCGGTAGTGACATCAAACGACCAATGACCCAAGCGGGCAATTTCCTGAGTTTTTTTAAGTTGGCTGCTGAGATCGATCAGGCCGATTTGGGCTTGTTGCTGATCGCTAATATCAAGATGGCACCCGATCATCCGGAGAGGGTTGCCATTAGAATCCCAGTCAATGACTTGACCATAACACAGCAACCAGACTGTTGAACCATCCTTATGATGATATCTTGTTTGATGGTAAAAAGGGATTTTTCCCCGACTCTGAATATGGTTTTCAAGGTTTTGAACGACTATCGTTAAGTCGTCACTAAAGATTAGCCTTTTCCAGCTTTCGCGAGAATTTTCTAATTCGTCATCTTCATATCCTAAAATGCGGTTAAAGCCTGGACTGAAATAGGCTTGGTTGCTGGGGATATCCCATTCCCAATATCCCCCAAGAACCACATCGAAAATAGTTTCAAGAAGGTTTAATTTTTGCTCTACCTGTTCAACCTTGCTCGCCTCAGCTTGTTTGCGGGAATGAATCAAGCTAGACTCCCCTAAACAAGCGGTTTCGCCATTGTCTTCTTGAAAGGGGGAGAGGTTGACCAAATGCCAATAATAACGACCGTCAGCATGGCGCACACGGTATTCATAGTCCTGCACCCGTTCTCCAGCTAGAACCGATTGAAAGACCTCCAAGTAGGTTGGCAAGTCTTCGGGGTGGACGAGGGGAGTGAAGGAGCTATGAAGGAGTTCATCTGGGGAATAGCCCAGAGTGGTTGCCAACCGCGAGCTGACGAAGCTAAAGGTTCCATCCGGCGCGGCAATAAATACCATCTCATTGAGATTGTCAATGATGCGGCGCAGTTTGGTTTCGCTTTGCTGTTGAGCCTGTGGCAGGGGGGTGACGTTTTCGAGGTAGCCAGACCATTGAGTTCCCCCATCCGGTTGGCGTTCCGGTGTGCCGTAAACCGAGACCCATAAGCACTGGCCATCAGCCTGATTAACTCGGTGCGTGCTGTGCCAAGTGCCTAGGGACTGGGCGGATTCTTGCAGGGATTCCCACACCATCCGGCGATCTGCCCGATGGATGGCGGCGAAGAGAGGAGCAATGTCGACGGCAACATCACTAAGGGAGACCCCATAGATGTCCCCTAGGTTCTCACTGGCATAGGGTAGACAGAAGTGACCATCAGGGTCTTGTCGGAGTTCATAGACAACGCCCGGGACATGGCGCAGGAGCCTAGTGAGGCGATCGCGCTCTAAGTCCGATGAGCCTGCTCTAGGTGCTAAAGCGTTATCACTGATCGAGTTACCGAGAGTCATTTGAGTTGGGCCACGGTAGGGAGGTGGCGGCACGAGTGAGCCTCACCGAACTCCTGTCCCTGACGGTCTAGTTTTTATCAGCCATACTCCCAACAGTTTTTGATGAGCAACGAGATCATAAAGGTTTCCAACCTTGCCTAACAAAGCATCGGGACTGTTGGAACAACTGACCCCATCTTAATGGGACGAGTGATCTGAAGGCAAATCCTCAACTTGTACAGCTTGGCAGACCTGGCGACCCCCCTCAACCGAAATCCCTCACCCAAAGGGCGAGGGACTTCGAGTCTGCTCCCGTTTTGGCAGAAGGAGACCCGGAGAATCAAGGGCGAAATATACGCCGCCCAGTCTTAAAAGCGACTCGGATCGAGTTGAGGATTCTCAGGAGAGGGACTCGGTGACGAACCTCGGAAGTTTTGCAGTTGTCCCCCCGTTCCCCCATCGGTTGGGGCTAAAAAGGGACGTAAATCGATCCAATCTGAGGAGGTGCGTTGGCGACTCCGTTGCGAGGAGCGACGACCCCCGAGGCCCTCAGGAAGTTCAATCCCCAACAGGCCCTCGACGATTTCCACCCCATCACTCCCCGTCAGGGCCGTCACCCCATCCGTGGAGGTTCCTGAATCTGCCAGGACAATGTTCTCAAAGACCAAATCCCGAGTTTGTCGGGGATCTTGTCCCGGAGGAACCGTCAGGACAATGCGGCAACTACTATTTTCCTGAGTGGTCACGCAAACCACGTCATAACCATTTTCAACGTTCGTTCCCAACTCCACCAAGCCATCGGGACGATAGGATTCCAGACGACGGCTAATTTCGCTGCAACGACGCTCAGGCGTCCAACCACCTCCTAACGCCGTGGGCGTGGCCCAAGCATAGCCTTGTCCGCCCTGACCATCGGGATGGTACATCACCGTGTACTCCCCATTGACATTGCGACAGGAAAAACGCACATCATCCGCCACAGGGTCTGTGGGTTCCGTGGGGCTGGTTTCTTCGGGTGGAATTTCTGGGAGTTGGGCCACCGCCCCAGGGGCTAGGGCCAGGGTTAATCCCATTGCACCAGCAACAGCTAGCCAGCGGGGAGAGTGGGCAACTTGAAATTTGGGTAACATAGTCAGTTCAGCTCTAAATGTCATGTGGTCTTAAAATCTCATCCTGTGTCGTGGATTCCGACAACTCCCCCAAATGTGACGGAGACCACGCACCAATACAGCAATACTATTTGATTTAGACGCAGGGGCCGCCTGAAAAGTTGCCAGCGCGGCCAATCTCCTCAATAACTGTGCCCTGCTTGACAAAAATTCATCTTTCCCTGTTACCATCGGAAGGTTAACATTCCGCAATCATAATTTATATAAGAAGCATATGACTGCAATTGCTTCAGATCCAAAGCCTATCACGACGGTTCCCAAGGAATTTCTCGGTCCACCGGCAGCATTAATCAATCCCACAGTCCTGCTGATGTTGGGTGCAACAGGCTTGGTCGTTCTGTCCGTGTGTGGCTATTGGATGTGGGAGATTCCCCATTGGTGTTGTTTCCTGATGAATGTCGCCGCCCTCCACATGGCCGGAACGGTCATTCACGATGCCTCCCATCATGTGGCCCATCGCAACAAACTGGCCAACGCCCTACTTGGCCATAGTAGCGCCCTGATGTTGGGGTTCGCGTTCCCGGTCTTTACGCGAGTTCATATGCAGCATCACGCCAACGTCAATGATCCCGAAAATGACCCGGATCATTTTGTCTCCACCGGGGGACCCCTCTGGATGATTGCGGCACGATTTTTCTATCATGAGATTTTCTTCTTCAAACGCCGACTCTGGCGCAATAATGAACTGCTCGAATGGTTCCTCAGTCGTCTGTTTCTGATCGCGGTGGTGGGAGTTGCTATTCAGTTCGGCTTTGTCGGCTATATCCTCAACTACTGGTTCTCAGCGGCGTTGGTGGTGGGGTTGGCCTTGGGCTTATTCTTTGACTATCTGCCCCATCGGCCCTTTCAGGAGCGCGATCGCTGGCTCAATGCCCGAGTCTACCCCAGTCCCCTGCTAAACGTCCTGATTTTGGGACAAAACTACCACCTGATTCATCACCTTTGGCCCTCCATCCCCTGGTATGGCTATCAGGGGGCCTATTACGCCACTAAGCCTCTGTTGGATGAAAAAGGCTGTGAACAGTCCTTGGGGATTTTTCGTGAGGGAAAAAGCTTTTTTAGCTTCCTCTATGACGTGTTTCTGGGCATCCGCGTCCACTAATCCTTGGCTTTGACCCCCCGAATACGGTTTTCTGGTCTGCTTGGCTGCCTCCATAAATTGTTACAATCTGTGAAGGACTCTCACACAGAAGGCAACCTATGGATGTCAAAACCATTTCCCCGCCCCAAACCACCCCAGATCTATCGGGGGATCTCAATCTCCAGGACCCTGTCCTAGAGGGGGATTTTGATGATGATGGTAAAGGACTTCGCTACGACCCCGAGATGGTGGCTAACCGCTATCGGGGCCGGTTTTGGCATGTTGCCGGACGGCTATTTGACATTGTTTTCCCCTTTCTGCGCTTTTTTCTCGGTCTCTGGTGGGATCGGCGGACGGGTTCGGTTGCCAAAAATCAGCGGCGGCGGGCCGTCAAGATGCGGGAGATCCTCACCAAGTTGGGGCCTGCGTACATCAAAATTGGTCAGGCCTTATCGACTCGTCCGGATTTAGTCCCGCCTCTATACCTCGAAGAACTCAGCCAACTCCAGGATCAACTTCCTCCCTTCCCCAATGATGTGGCGTTCCGGTTCATTGAAGAAGAACTCGGCGCTCCCCCCAGTGAGATTTACGCTGAACTCTCGGAGAATCCTGTGGCGGCGGCTTCTCTCGGGCAGGTATATAAGGGAAAATTGAAAACTGGGGAACTGGTAGCCGTTAAGGTGCAACGGCCGGACTTGCTCGAACGAGTGGCCCTGGATATCTATCTGCTGCGCAGTCTCGCCACCTGGATTCAGGCTCGGGTAAAACGTCTGCGTAGTGACCTAGTGGCAATTCTCGATGAGTTTGCGGCCCGCATTTTTGAGGAGATGGACTATAGCCATGAAGCTCAGAATGCGGAACGGTTTGCTCGTCTGTATGGCCATCTGCGGGATATCTATGTTCCTGAAATTTATGAGGACTATACCCGTCGCCGCGTCTTGACGATGGAGTGGATCTCGGGAACTAAACTGACGAATTTAGAGGCGATCGCCGCCAAGGACATTGATGCTCGTTATTTGATTGAAGTCGGGGTGCAATGTTCCCTACGACAACTCCTCGAACATGGCTTTTTTCATGCTGACCCCCATCCCGGTAACTTGTTAGCAATGGATGATGGCAAGTTGGCGTATTTGGACTTCGGCATGATGAGCGAGGTCAAATCCTATCAACGCTATGGCCTCATCGAAGCGGTGGTGCATTTGGTAAACCGGGACTTTGAGGGTTTAGCCAATGATTACATCAAACTAGAATTTCTCTCAGAAGATACTGATTTAACCCCAATTATTCCTGCCTTAGCTTCGGTATTTAATAATGCTTTGGGAGCGAGTGTGGCGGAACTCAACTTTAAGAGCATCACCGATAAACTCTCGGCGTTAATGTACGAGTATCCCTTTAAGGTGCCGGCCTATTATGCCTTGATTATCCGTTCTCTGGTTACCTTAGAAGGGATTGCCATCAATGTCGATCCTGAGTTTAAGGTTTTGAGTAAAGCCTATCCCTATGTCGCGAAACGGCTCCTGACTGACCCCTCACCGGAGTTACGCAACTCTTTACGAGAGTTACTGTTTAAGGACGATCGCTTCCGTTGGAATCGTCTGGAAAATCTACTCAAAAATGCCAAGGGCAGTGAGGATTATGATTTAGCGAATGCCTTAAATCAAGCCCTCGATTTCTTGTTTTCAGAACGGGGAGAATTTATCCGCGATCGCCTGGTGAATGAGATTGTCAAAAATGTCGATCTCCTCTCCCAAGATGCCGTTCAAAATACCAATGCTGCTCTCAGTGAATGGCTGGGGTTAAACAATGGTAAGAACGGCAAGGGGCCATCCATGGGAAATCGTTTCAAAAGCCAGCCGATGTCAGAACAGGATCGGCAAAATCTCGAACATATCAAACGCATCTGGGCGATTCTCCAGGATACCCCAGGGTTTGACCCCATGAAGTTAGTCCGCCTAGTTCCCGGCTTAGTGGCCAAACCGGAAACGCAACAAATGGGCCAGGAAATTGTCAGCAGTCTAGCCCAACGCGCGGTAGCCCGGTTGATTCGGAATTTCGTGTTAACCCGAGAACCGATTCCTGCGTCGTCGGGGCCTGTGGTTCCCCCAGAACGCCGCCTTCCCCCAAGCAATTAGGGAGAGCTTCATCAGGTAAAAACCGGCCCCAGCGCCGGTTTCCCTGGGGATTCGGTGTTGGGCAACCCCAAGGGATTACCTATTCGGTCTCCTTGGGCCCTTTAACCCCACGCATAATCCGGGAGAGTTCGGATTTTTCGTTGACGGAGACGCGGGAGGGAGATCCACTGATAATCCCTTCGTATTCACGGAATGACCCCTTAATATCCGGACCATTGGCACTAATGGTATATTCTCGAATCCCGGTGTCATGCCAAGAGCCTCTCATTTTAAAGACGTTTAAGGCCCGAGACATCTGACCGCGAATTTCCACATACTGCAACATGAGAATGGTGTCGGTAATGGTGGAAATATGGGAGTCGGTAATCGAATGAGATCCCATAAATTGGTCTGTGGTGTTGGTGAAGAAGCCAGTAATTTCTTCCTGTTTGGCATACCCCGTCACCCCAATCACAAATTGGCGGAAGGCATTGTTACTCACGCCTCGGGCCAAGGCCGAGAGGGAGTCGATGGCAATGCGGGAGGGTTTGAAGTCCACAATCTCGGTTTTGATGATCTGAAGATGGTCTTCTAAGCCAGCAGATTCGGGATAGGCGCAGAGGATTTTCATCAGTCCTCGCCGTTCCATTTCCTCGAAGTCAATCCCCCAGGAATAGGCATTGCGCAGCAGTTGGGCCCGGGACTCCTCATAGGCAAAGAGAATGGCTCGTTCTCCCTTGAGACAGCCTTCTTCGGTGAATTTGCTCACCAAGAGGGTTTTCCCGGTTCCGGTGGCCCCAGTGGCCAGAATAATGGAGTCTTTGAAGAATCCTCCCCCGCACATTTCGTCCAGGGTTTTGACTCCGGAGGAAACGCGCACATTGGACGAACGCTGCGTCAGACGCATCGCCCCGAGGGGGAAGATGTTGATGCCGTCATTGGTCATGGTGAAGGGATATTCTCCCTTCATATGCGTGGTTCCCCGCAGTTTGAGGATTTCAATAGTCCGGCGGCGGCGTTCTCCTTCGAGGACGTTACGGACGATGACCACGTTATCGGAGACAAACTCCTCAACCCCAAAGCGGGCCACGGCACCATACTCTTCCAGGCGTTCCGTGGTCATGACGGTGGTGGCGTTGAGTTGCTTGAGTCGGGCCACGAGGCGAAAAATCTCTCGCCGCACCACGGGGGCCGCATCATATTGTTGGAAGACGGCGGTGACGGAGTCAATCGAGACCCGTTTGGCTTTATATTTGCGGATACCGTATTGGATACGCTCGATTAAGGCCGAGAGGTCGAAGTTGCCGACGACATCCTGGCCCTCAGGATCTGGAGAGGCGTCGAGAATAAAGAGTTTTCCCTCATCGACGAGTCCTTGGAGATCCCAACCAAAGCTTTGAGCGTTTTTGATCAGATCAGCCGGAGACTCTTCAAAGGTGACGAAGACCCCTGGCTCGTTAAACTGGGTGATCCCATTGTAGAGAAATTGAACGGTGAAGAGGGTTTTCCCGGTTCCTGAGGTTCCGCTGACAAGGGTGGTTCGACCAGCCGGGAGTCCCCCATGGCTGATGTCATCGAACCCCTCAATCATGGTTCGGATTTTATGAACCCCTTGCAGGTTACGGGGATTTTCCTGTTCGGCTTGACTGTCCATGATATTTTTGCGAACGGCTATGGCGTGAAGGTATCGGTACGGGAGTTGAGTGTCTCCGTGTAAACGGTTGCTAGACTACTCTGGCATCTGAGGGTCGCGATCGTACAGTTCTTCGTAGAGTAAGTCTAAGCCAATGAGAACTTTCTCCCGATCGGAGAGGTCGCCGATGATTTTACGGACTGGGGGGGGCAGAATTTTGGCCAGGGTTGGCGTGGCTAAGATTTTATCTTCTTCTGCCAGTTGCGGGTTTTTGAGCACGTCAATGACCTTGAGGGCATAGACTCCCTGAAATTCTCGTTCGAGGAGGTCATTTAGGGTTTTGAGCGCCCGTACGGAGTTGGCTGTGTTTCCGGCAACGTAGAGTTTTAAGACGTAGGTTTTTTTGGGAGGCGTCATAATTCCCTGGGAATGGAACGACGATACATCTCGCACAGGTGGGCGATCGCATCAATTAATGTCAATCGATAGTCTAGCAGGATTTCTTCACTCCTTCCCTCCAACTTGAGCTGTTTGGAAAATTCATCCATTAACTCCATGTGGATCTCGACGATATGGGTCACAGAAATATCGGCAAAAAAGGCAATGTTCACTAACTCGTCTAAAACTGGGTTGATATTAACATCATCGGAGAAGTAGTCGAGGACGATCTCTCGATAGAGCTTTTGAAGGTCTTGCAGTACCGCTTGCTGTTCCTCCTGAGGGAGATTTCGTAAAAATAGCTCAGGGTTTCGTTTATAGTACACGCCTAAGTATCCCAGACGTTCTCGCAGTTTCTCCGTGAGCCGCCGCTGCTTTTGCATCAAAAACTCTTTGGCGTGACTGACAACCTCAGGATTCAGACGTTTCCGTTGAGGAAAGTTGGGGTCGTTAGACAGTGCTAAAAATTGCTCAACGGCTTCATGAATTCCTTCGGCAATCTTATCGTCAGATGACTCGACGAGCAACCACACTTCAGCTGGATGATAAAGGGGGGGATCTGAGGGGTTCGGAGGGCCCGTGTCTTTATCATGGCTGACGTCATCACTGACCTCACTCATGATAACCACCGGTAAGAGAACTCCCCCTTCCTGAAGCTGCTCGCTTAACTCGGCTAATCCGGCTTGTTTTTCTAGGATGGCACAGTCGATGTGGTGCTTTTGAGCCTGGGCATGGTCGAGAAATTCCTGGGCATTGCTGCAATGCACTACGGCACAGCGCGCACGCTCTAGGGTCCGCTGTAGGGTCTCTCGTAAGGTTTGGCTCTGGATTAGGGTGCAGATCGACAGTTGAGGTAGCACAGGGATTAGGAAACAGCGCTGTTTATGCGTAAAGTGGGCAATTTGTCAAGTTAATATTTGTCACAAAAAAATTAAATTTTGCTTAATTTTGTTTAGTGTTGTTGCAATCATAACTCGGAATGTCTATTCCTTCCAGCTCAGGGACAAAAAAATCTGGAGGCGTTTGAGTGAGTCATCGGTCTGGGACCCTGGGGATTCGGGGGAGGGTTGGGAGGGGACGCAGGGAACAAGGCATAATGGGTACATAGAAGCGTCGTTGACAATCCGGTGGCGGCAATCCCTAAAATTGCGCCATCTGATGACTCATTGATGACTCATTGATGACCCATCGATTGCCCATTGATGGCAGTCCACTCGTCTCCCTGACAGCTTATGGATTGTCTCAATCTCCAACCTTTTCTCCAGCCTGTTCCCATCTGTTATGGCCTCGACTGTTTAGAGGCGGTGCTGGATGAGTGGCAACAGAGCGATCGCATCCTCCTGATTGATGAGGATCAAACCCCCCTGGGGGTCATTTTTGCCCGTCATCTTTTGGGCAAGCTTCGAGATCCTCAGGTGTGGCAAGAACCGCTACTGAACCTCAAAGCTGCCATCACCCCCATTGAATCCGTCTCAATCCGACGTTTGGGCGATCGCCTCTGTTCTCGGATGTCCCTAGAAACAATGGCTCGCCTAAAGCTATTCGAGACCGTGGCTGAGGTGTCTCGGCCCCAGGTGGTGATTCTGGACGATTTGGGGACTATTTTAGGGTTATTGGACTGCGATCGCCTAGAGGCCGAACTGATGACGCCCCGGAGCGATCGCCTCCCGCCCGACTCCACCCTTCCCAGTTTAGATGTATTAACCCGGCTCCTCGACCTCTTACCGTTACCCCTACGGCTCCAAGATTTAGAGAATCGGGTCATTCATGAGAACTCCCACTGGCAAACCTGGCAGGGGCAGTTGTGCGATCGCCCGGCCCTCCTCCAAGCCTGTGATTTGCGCGATCGCCCCCAAGACAACTCCCCCTATCATCTCGGGCAATTTTCCCAGGGCGATTGTCAGCCGCACCCCCACTGGCATCTAACCGCCATTTCTCTAAACCATCTCCTCCCCCAGCCTCAATGTCGTCACCCCTCCCCACCCCTATGGTTGCTGCTGGCCCAAGAGGCCCTCTCAATGCCAAAACAAACCCAGGAACTCACCGCCAAAAATGCCGATCTGATACAAATGGATCGACAAAAAACCGAACTGCTCTCCTGGGTGGGTCATGAACTGAAAACCCCCCTCACCGCCCTCCTGGGCTTATCCAAGCTCCTGCAACACCCCAACCTCGGCAGCCTCAACCCCCGTCAGGCCAACTATGCCCGTTTAATTCAACACAGCAGTCGTCAAATGATGACGGTTGTCAACGACCTCTGTGATTTAGCCCAACTGGAAAACGATGAACTCAGTTTGGACCTGCAACCCCTCTCCGTTCAAACCTGTAGCCAGACGGCCTATGAGCAAATTCGCAAACTGCGAGACCACTCCCCCCTGCCCAATCTGAGCCTAGACATTGCTCCCGATGCCGATACCGTCTTGGCTGATCGCACCCGTTTCTGTCAAATTCTGGTGCATTTGCTCCTCAACGCCGTCAGTACGACCCCAGAAACAGGAACGGTGGGCTTGCGAGTTGAACGGTGGCAACATTGGTTAGCCTTTGTGATTTGGGATACGGGGGCTGGCATCAAGCCCGCTGTCCAACCTTGGATTTTCCAAGGCTATCCCCTGGCCTCATCCTCCTCCCTAACCGCCAATACTGAGACGCTCCCCTCCGCCACCGGCACCACCTCCCTGGGGCTATCTCCATCCTCTCCCCCCATGCCCGCTCCAGCCACCGGTTTAGGCCTCGTCTTAGCCCAACGGCTAGCCCGCCTCCATGGGGGGGAAATCAGTTTTACCTCCCAAGAACAGGGGGGGAGCCAATTTACCCTACTTTTACCGAGTCCGGCCTATGACGAGGGATCTGCCCCTCCAGAAACGACAACGACCTTTAACGCTTGGGCCAAAGAGGCTCAAGTCCGTTTTGCGCTGGTGGTTGATCGCGACAGTCAACGGGTCGAATCCCTGGGCCATTATCTTAGTGAAGCGGGGTATCGGGTGTTTTTAGCCCGTTCGGGGCCAGAAGCTCTCGCCAAAACGCGACAGTTACATCCCTGTGTGATTTTCCTCAATCCACGCCTACCCATTCTCTCGGGTTGGGATGTTTTAACCTTGTTGAAGGCTGATCCCGAAACGCAAGGCCGACCCGTGGTTCTCTTGGCCGATGAGGCTAACCAGCAGGCGATCGCCCAACGGGGCTTTGATACGGTGGTCGATTGCCTCTCACTACCGGTCGATCGCAGCCAGATGCAAGAGGTTCTCACGCGCCTATTAGCCCATCAAAGTCAAGCGAACCCGGCAACTCGTCCCCTAACCCTGTTATGGCTTGTCTCACCCCATCGAGATGAGATCCCAGGCGCTCTCCCCTTAGAACGTCTGTTTCATCACTATCATTATCGGGTGATTGAGGTCGATGATCTCGACCAAGCCGGTTTATTAGTCAAGGTCTGGAAGCCAGATGTGGTGCTGCTGGATATCGGCGGCACGGATACTGAATGCCAAGCGGTTCTGAGTACATTCCAAGACCATCCCGGTTTAATGCAACTGCCTATTGTCACCCTCGATGCCAGCACGACCGCCCTAGCGAATCGGGTCTTAACCGCAGAGGGAACGCCATTGCGGGTGTTTCCCTGTCTGACTGACCCAGAATTGCTCTCAGATAGCTCCGGTCTGCCAGCGGTGATTGAGGTGATGCGCATTGCAGCTAAAGCCAAACCCTAGCCTCCTGGGGAAGCTAGGGTTTGGCGGTATTGTTTCTGGCAAACTCATGGCTTGCAAATCCATGGACACAACTGGACTCGAACCAGTGACCCCCACGATGTCAACGTGGTGCTCTAACCAACTGAGCTATGCGTCCTTAACGATTTACCATCGTAGCATGGAGATTTTGCCTTTGGCAAGCATTTTTAGGAAAAAACGTCCATCCGCCTCAGTCCAACGGAGGAGAATTAGCCAAACCCTGCTTGCCAAGGGAGGTTCAGACGCTGGCTAGAATTTCATCATCGAGGGAAAAGTCCACCTCAGCCTGCTGCTGTTGAGCGGCCAGATAGTCATGCTTATAGGAGTCTTGCAAGCCGGAAATGAGATCAAACTCCGGTTCCCAGTCCAGTTCCGAGAGGGCCTTACCGATGCTACAGAAGAAATGCTGCGATCGCAGGGGGAAGGCTTTACGCTTACCCAAGTTGAGAGCTTTGGGGTCATAGTGAACCAGCTTCACCTGTTCGGGGTCTTTGCCCACGGCGATCGCACAGGCCCGGGCCAAGCCATCAAAGGTGACATAGCGATCGCCCGAAATGTTGTAGACCTCACCCACGGCATTACGATTGCCCAAAATCGCCACCATCGCCTTGGCCAAATCGCGACAATGGCCTAGTTGGGTGATTTGTAAGCCGGAACCGGGAATGGGAATGGGGCGATCGCGCACCAGACGGTCAAAAAACCAGCCCTCAATCGGGTTATAGTTGCCAGGGCCATAAATATAGGTCGGACGCACTGAGGTCATGGGTAATCCCTGCTTGAGCAGATAGTCCTCCGCCTCAAACTTGCCCCGATGACGACTTTGCGGATCTAACTCATCCCCTTCTCGGTGGGGCATTTGGTCGGACTGGCGATAGACCCCCGCCGAACTGACATAGACAAAATGTTGCAGCTTACCCTTAAACAAATCCGCCAGGGGCTGAGTATCCCCGAGCTTGCGGCCCGTATTATCAAAGATGGCATCAAAAGACTCTCCCGACAGGCCCGCTTGCAGTTGCGCCTCATCCGTGCGATCGCCCGTAATCTGGGCCACACCTGCTACCGGAGCCGGATGATTGCCCCGATTGAACAACACCACCTCATGACCCGCCTCAACCAATTCCCGAGTCAAATACACCCCAATAAACCGGGTTCCACCAATGACTAAAATTCGCATGACCGTTAGACCGTAAACAACCAATCCTCCACAGTCGAGCCGGACATCGAGCCAGACTGAGCCAGCCGTCCCCTCGACTGCCAATAAAAAGGGGTGACCCTACTGGATCACCCTTAATCACTGTCAACGGTTAGCCGTCAACTGTCAACTGCTCACTCTCAGCCGTCAACTATTTGTTATCCGTTTCCGAGAACTCAGCATCGATGACATCATCACCGCCATCATTGCCAGACTCAGGAGGCGCACCAGCTCCAGGAGCGGCCCCAGCAGCACCTGCACCGGCAGCATCACCACCGGCTTGCTGATAGAGATTGGTGCTAACGGCATAGAGAGCTTGTTGCAACTCTTCCATTTTCGACTCAATGGCCGCATCGTCATCTTGAGCTAAAGCCTCTTTGAGTTCCGCAATCAGACCTTCAATTTTGCTCTTGTCATCAGCGGGAACCTTATCACCAAGGTCTTCGATTTGCTTCTCAGCTTGATAGGCCAAGGTGTCGGCTTGGTTTTTCTTGTCGATGCGTTCGCGACGTTGGCGGTCTTCCTCTGCATTGGCTTCGGCGTCTTTGACCATGTTGTCGACTTCGCTGTCGGAGAGGGTCGATGCACCAGTGATACTGATGGACTGCTCTTTACCCGACCCTTTGTCTTTGGCCGTAACGTTGAGAATCCCGTTGGCATCGATATCGAAGGTCACTTCGATTTGAGGCACACCCCGAGGTGCAGGGGGAATCCCATCGAGACGGAAGGTTCCCAAGCTCTTGTTATCTTTGGAAAATTCCCGTTCCCCTTGCAGGACATGGATTTCCACGTTGGTTTGCCCATCCACAGCAGTGGAGAAGGTCTCGGATTTTTTGGTGGGAATGGTGGTGTTGCGGGGGATGAGTTTGGTCATCACGCCACCGAGGGTTTCCACACCGAGAGAGAGGGGGGTGACATCCAACAGCAGGATATCTTTAACTTCCCCAGCCAGGACCCCACCTTGAATCGCGGCACCAGTGGCGACCACTTCATCAGGGTTAACGCTTTGGTTGGGGGCTTTCCCGAGGACTTTCTCAACCAACTGTTGAATGGCGGGAATCCGGGTTGAACCGCCAACGAGAACCACCTCGTTGATGTCAGTTTTACTGAGTTTGGCATCCTTGACGGCGTTTTCCACGGGGATGCGGCAACGGTCGATGAGGTCAGCGCAAATTTCTTCGAACTTGGCCCGCGTCAGGGTCATATCGACGTGTTTGGGGCCATCTTGGGTGGCGGTGATGAAGGGAAGGTTGATTTCCGCCTGGGTGACGCTAGAGAGTTCGATTTTGGCTTTTTCTGCCGCTTCCGTCAGCCGTTGCAAGGCTTGTTTATCTTTACGGAGGTCAATGCCTTCGGACTTCTCAAATTCAGCAGCGATGTAATCGACGATTTGTTTATCGAAGTCATCCCCACCCAGGTGCGTATCCCCGGAGGTGGCCATCACTTCAAATACGCCGTCACCGACTTCTAAGATGGAGACGTCGAAGGTTCCGCCGCCCAAGTCGAAGACGAGGATGGTTTCATTACTTTTTTTGTCGAGTCCGTAAGCCAGGGAGGCGGCTGTCGGCTCGTTGATAATCCGCAGAACTTCTAAGCCCGCGATTTTACCTGCGTCTTTGGTGGCTTGACGTTGAGAGTCGTTGAAGTAAGCGGGAACCGTAATCACCGCTTGGGTGACGGTTTCACCGAGGTACTTGCTGGCATCTTCGGCCAGTTTCCGCAGCACTTGGGCCGAGATTTCTTCCGGGGCGAACTGCTTTCCGGCTTGGGAGCAGTCCAGTTTGACGCTGCCGTTGACGTTGAGGACGTTGTAGGGAACCTCTGTGGTTTCGTGGGTCACTTCGTCATGACGACGACCGATGAAGCGTTTAACGGAGTAGAAGGTGTTGGTGGGGTTCATGACCGCCTGGCGTTTGGCGATCTGACCCACGAGGCGATCGCCGTTTTTCGCATAAGCCACGACGGATGGGGTGGTGCGAAACCCTTCGGCGTTCGCGATAACGGTGGGTTTCCCCCCTTCCATGACCGCAACACAAGAGTTGGTTGTTCCGAGGTCAATTCCAACGACTTTAGCCATAAGTCTCCTAAAATGTTTAGTCTCTACAAAAAAATAAGGTGCGGTGGCCCAAGCAGAGCTTGGGAGCATCCTGTTAGCTGGGTTCGCTCATTTGGGGGAGTGCGATCGCCAACCTGGGGTCCAAGCGAGCCAGGGTTCGAATCGGATTGGCTCGAACTCTGCTAAACTCTCGCCGATAGATTCCGATGTCTGTTTCTATACTGAACGGCTGAGGCACTTCCCTTGAAGGGGTATTTTCCGAACCTGGATGGGGACGGTATCAAGGGAGTTGAGGTGCGAGCCGGGGCTTCCGCGTACTTGTTTCTCATGGTACAGGTTGCGTTGAGGAGTGCCATTAGGGGAAACCGTAGTCGGGTTTATCGTAGTTTCATCATTGGGAAAACCGAAGTATGAGTGAGGAATCTGCCGCGGACTGGCCCCACTGGCCGGTATTACCGACTCTGTGGGCGGATCAGGTTTGGGTTTGGCGTTTAGGGTTGAGGGAGACTGGGGATCTGGATCTGGCTTGGGGGTGCTTATCCCCGGCGGAACGGGAACGGGCTGATCGCTATCGTCGTCCGGGCGATCGCCAGGGCTTTATCCTCACTCGTAGTTGGCTACGGCGGCTGGCGGGGGCTTATTTGGGGCTGGCCCCTGAGGGGTTGCAGTTTCAGGTCAGCCCTCATGGAAAACCCTTTTTGGCGGGATATCCCCTACGCTTCAACCTTTCTCATTCGGGGGATTGGGCCCTGTTGGCCTTTAGCCGCGATCGCCCGTTGGGGATTGATCTCGAAGTTCATCGCCCGGTGTCGGTGTTAGGGTTGGCAAAACGGTTTTTTCAAGCTTCGGAATGGACGCAGTTGCAAGGCTTGTCAGGGGATTGGCAACGTCAGGTTTTTTTTGACTACTGGACGGCGAAGGAGGCTTATCTTAAAGCGACTGGGGAGGGGTTGGGGGCGTTATCTCGGGTAGAAATTGATGCAGCTCAATTGCCGGGCGATCGCTTTCCCCTTTGGCGATGCTCATCTGACGCAGCGGTGACGGGTGGGCTATTGCGATCGCCAACCTTTGAGGCTCAACGGCTTTCCCTCGGGCCCGGCTATAGTGCGGCTCTCGTCGTGGGTCCCCAAGGCAATGAGCTGTTTACCGAGGACTGTTTAGAGAAAACCGTTACTAAACTTAACAATAAATCCGTATTCCTGCGGATTTATCGGGGGACAATTTCTCCGAAAATGAGAATGCCGTCATGACTAGATTGTTGCCAGGACAAATCTGCGAACCCCCTGAAATCATGGGAATAACTCCCAGTCTATAACCCGAGTCATGAAGGTTAAGGCGTCTGTTTTTAAAACACTTTTCTGAGAAGACCGCCATCAAGGTCAAAGTTTTTTTGCAAAGTGGTCTGGAGATCTTGTGGGTTTAAAAAAAGACGCTATGCTGTAAACGTCGGTGACTTGCAAGAGCCGTTAAACCTCAACTGAATGAAACCCAGAGAACCTGGGTTGTTCTGACTTTAACCCCAGGAGGTATTTGTGACTCCCATCTTACTTCGTCAACTTTGGTCTATTGTGGAACGAACCCAAGCCAACCTCATCCTGAGTTTGGATGATGCCAGTTTGTCCCAATGGCTCCTCAAACAACTCCAACAGAGTTTAGCCCTAGATAGTCGGGATGTACGGCTGTTGGATGATTATATCCGCAGCAAAACTCCCCTAATCCGCGATCTCGCTCAAGAGCGGAATTCCTAGGCGCTACTCCTTCCCTCCAGAGCGGGAGGCGCGGGTTTTGCCACTTCCTAAATTTTCCAAAATGCCCCGTCCGACTAGGCCAAGGCCTCGTCCGAGGACTTGGGTGAGAACGTAAACCAGTCCATTGCCAACCCAACTCACCACCGATCGCAGCCGAGGTGCGAGGGCATCTCGACCTTCAAGGACGAGGGTTACCGCTTGGCGGACTCCAGACAGGGCCAGAAATTCCTCGCGGCGGTGGGCGTAGATGGCCATGCGCTTAATGCCCCGTTCCGTTAAGACAAACAACCAAAAGCGACTTTCATAAATCGCCTTAGGCTCTTCGAGATAGGTTTCCCAGCGGTATTTCCAGGATAAATCGTTACGCAGTCGCTCAATATCTCGGGTGGAGAGGAAACGGCGATCATAAAACTGTCGTTCAATGGCTTCGATGCCAGTCACCTGGTCCAGGAGCGGCTGGGTGACTCCGTTGGCGATCGCAATCAGCAAATTATGCAGGAGATATTCAGCCCGTAGCGTCGCCTCAGGGCTGCCAAACTCACAGGTGCGATCGTCGACGGCTAGGGGAGTTTGGAACAAGAAATGAGAGAGGAGTTCCGGGAGAAAGGGGATTTTGTCCAGGATGGCACTTTCCACCACCTCCGCTTCCCGTAGCAGGATATCCACCAGTTCGAGGGATTCACCATTGAAACGGAGCGTGTAATAGCGTCCAAAAAATTCTTGGGTGGTTTCCCGCCATAAATCCAAGGCCAGGCGATCGCGGCGTTCCTGCAAGCGAGACGGACTGATGTCTGAATGGCGCAGTTCACTGAGAAGATTTTGGAAGCTGCGCAGGGCAGTCACTAACAGGTGTCGCCGTTTGTCAGGACGTAAAATCTCAATTTCCAGGGGAATATCACTGAGATTGCGTAGGGGGGGCTGAAGCTTACTCAGGATGGCATCAAGTAGGATATCTTCGAGATCTTCGCTGGCAAAGTTTGCGGAGGTCATGGCCCCGCCATCCAACCGCGTCAAAGCCGTCGATTGAGGCGATGGCGGGGAGGCTGGGGAGGGTTGAGGGCGCTTCGATGTGACGCGACGGGGCGATCGCACTTGAGACAGCAGCCAACGGGCGGCGTTGAGTTCCCGCCGGCGGCCGTTAAAGATAATGCGCTGAAGTAAGGTCAGATTCGGGTCCTGAAGCCAACGCTCTAACTGCTCTTGTTCGGCATCAATATATTGCACGCCAGGAACCCGAGAGCTGGGGGCTGAGGAGGCCGGAGGGGGGTTCGTGATATCTGCTTCAGGATCAATACGGGCGGGGGCCTGCCAGGTTGGTTCTCCGGCGAGTACCCGTAAGGCGGCGTTAAATAGTTCTCGGGGTGGCGTTCCTTTAGCACAATAGCCCCCAAGTCCCGCTCGGCGAGCCAGGGCGAGTTGAGCCACGCTGAGGGCTGAACACCATAATAAAATTGGCGTTGGGGATTCGGGAGGACGTGGCTCTAGGGTTTGAGCTAAGCGCAAGCCCGAGGCTAAGTCCCCGACGATAATGACATCAGCGGGGCTATCCTGTAGGGTGGCGAGGGCTTGAGCAACGGTGTTGGTATCTAATACGGCGGCAACTCCGGTTTGTTTGGCCAACCAGGTTCGCAGTCCTAAACGAACAATCTCATCGGTCTCAATTAACAGCAGTGTTAACGCATCATCCGTCTGAGTCATAACATGGCTCGGCGATGGCACGAACTTGAAGTCGCCGTACCATCGACCAAGGGTGAGGTAAAGGAAAAACGCTTAGTAGATAATTTTCTTCTCTGGGGGCGGGGCATAGTATGGCTCCGGCTCCGCATAGTTTGGCTCAGGAGCGTAATAGGGTTCGGGAGCTGGGGCCGGGGCGTAATAGGGTTCAGGAGCTGGGGCCGGGGCGTAATAGGGTTCAGGAGCCGGAGCTGGGGCAGGAGCCGGGGCAGGAGCTGACGCGGGAGCCGGGGCAGGAGCCGGGGCAGGAGCCGGGGCTGATGTGGGGGCCGGGGCAGGAGCCGGGGCTGACGCGGGGGCTGGGGAGTTGGATCGTGAGCGGGAAGAGGGAATGCCCTGATCCCGTTCTCGTAGCCAGCGGCCAATTTCAGCTTGGGCTTCAAAGTAGAGGGGGCGGCCTGGGGCGATTTGGGCGGCAGTGGCGATCGCGTCAGTGAGTTGGCCCTCTTGAGCGTATTCGATGGCCTCATCGAGAATGGGTCGGTCTTCAAAGCGGCTCCACTCTTCTCGGAAGCGAGAGATGGCTTCTCGGGCGTCCTCATAAAGGGGGCGATCGCGCTCAATTTGCTGGGCTAATTCTACCGCTTCGGCAAATTTCTCGGCTTGGGCCAGTTCTTCAGCTTCTGCAAGAATGGGACGATCCTCAAGCAGCAAAATCTGCTCTTGGCTGTTGGCGATGAGGGCTTGAGCTTCAGACCAAGCCGCGCGATCTTCTGCAATGTTACGAGCTTGGACGATCGCCGCCTGATGACCTTCAATCGTATTCAGTTCGGCTAAGCGTTGGGCACGGCGTAAATAGGGGCGATCGGCCACCCGTTGCACTTCGTTGCTCCAATGAGCCACCAGAGTTTGGGCATGAACACGCCGGGGACGACTGGTATCAATGGAGGCGGCTTGGGAGGTTGCCAAATTGAGGGCGAAGGGTTGCCCGATATCGGCGACGACACTTGCAACTTGTAGTTGATAGAGGTCTTGTAAATGATTTTGCCATAGGGGCAACCGCTCTTGAGCCAAGCTATACAAAGGATGGTCAGAGCTAAAACTCTCGGCCAAGGCTTGGGCTTCGAGCAACGCCAAGATATTGCCGCTAATGGACTGTTGAAAGAGATTTTCGGCGTTGAGGATGCGATCGGTTTGAGCAAACAGCCGCACCTCTTGGGCCGTTTCATACACCGAGGCCTCTGGGGGAATCACTTGAGCCGCTTCCAAAGCTCCCTGATAATTGCCCTCAACCTGGCGGGTGATGGCCAACTCGACCACCTCTGCACTCCAGGTTTCAATATCCTCAGCCGCATCCGCCCGAGCGAAGGTTTCGGGTTCAATGTTGATCACTAACCCTAAGGCCGCTTGATATTCCTGGGGAGTATTCCAGATAACGCCCTCGCGAGCCTGTTTGAGCCGTCGTCGCCCTTCTTTTTCAGCGGCGACTCGTGCCATGAGAGTATCGAGACGAGCACCACTCCAGTAGCGATCGCCAATGCGCCCGAGACGTTGAGCCTGAGCTTCTGCCTCATTCCAACGCTCAGCCTTCAGGGCATCCATGGCTTGGGCATAGAGCTGTTGACCTCGTTCCCAACCCTGATCCCAATTATCAATCGTGGTTTGGGCTTCGTTGTAGAGGGGGCTATTGCTGGGAATCCGGCTCAGCAGCCCAATGGCGACGGGCAAGTTACCGGCAATAACTTCCTGATTCGCCCGTTGCATGAGCATCTGAGACCATTGCTCCATGAAACGAACCCCTTGACGATAGAGGGGATGGTCTTCGGGCCAGTTTTGTACCAGTTGAATCGCTCGTTCAATCTCGGGAACTTGACCCGACTGGGCGGCTTGTTGGGCACAGTAAAGCCGGGCCCGCTCAGGCGCTAAGTTTGAGACTGTCCGGCAGTCGGTTACGGGAGGCATGGAGAACAGCCACACTAAGGCCCCCATCGCGGTACTGGTGAAGCCGACCAGGATGAGGAACCAGAATAGATGCCACCCCCACAACCGATCTAGGGTTTTCTGGGGCAGCAAAGCGACCCGAGCCAAGAGGGGCATCGGGGCGGCTGCTTCAGATGAGGGCGGTGAGGACGCATCTTGGGAGGCAGGTTCTGCCGCGTCCTCACCCGGTGCAGGGATGGGCGAGGAGGCCTCGGGGGTTAACTCCTCGTCAAACCGGATACCAATGGGGTCGCTTTGTTTATTCGCCATGCCTTTTGCCAATGCCGGAGTGTATTTAAAACACCTTTCAATATATGCGATCTTAGCGGAATGTCTAAGGCCTAACCGTGGATTTTAAAAAAAATTTTGAGGGTTATCTGTGAAAGGCTTGAGTTAGGGTGACCTTCATCAATTCCGGAAACTAGGATATTGATTGATGACCGCTAAGGATTACATAAGGATCACAACTGTGATGATAGATTCCCAAATCCAGGGCGTGGCCCCAGTAGGAGCCATCGTTTTTACTCGCTATCCAGAGCCAGGGAAGACAAAAACTCGTCTCATTCCGGCTCTAGGGGCACGAGGGGCTGCTTGGTTGCAGGAGAAGATGACTCGCCATACTGTTGATCAGTTACGAGCCTGGCGGGAGAAATCCGGGGGCTGGTTACAAATTCGCTATGTGGGGGGGTCGGCTCGACGGCTTCAGGCTTGGTTGGGGGAGGATTTACCGGTGAGAGTCCAGGGGCCTGGAGATTTGGGCGATCGCCTAGTGCGGGCGTTTCAGGAGGGCTTTGCTGAGGGGGTTGAACGGTTGGTGGTGGTGGGGATTGATTGTCCCGAACTCGATGAGGAAACGATCGCACAGGCGTTAGAGAGCTTGGAGGAGGTGGACTTGGTTCTGGGGCCGGCGACGGATGGTGGTTATTATCTGATTGGGCTGCGGGCGATGCCAGTCGAGAGGTTTGAGCCGTTGTGTCAGGGGATTGATTGGGGTAGCGATCGCGTGTTGGGACAAACTTTAGCACGGAGTCAGGAGTTGAGGTTAACGGCGAAGCAGTTATCGCCGTTGTCTGATGTGGATGTTCCCGAGGAGTTGGGGGTCTGGGATCGAGCCCGGTATCAGAGTCAGCCCCTGATTTCGGTGATTATTCCCGTTTTGAATGAAGCGGCGGAGATAGCTGAGACGTTGGAGCGAGTGCTGACGGGGCGGAATTTGGAGGTGATTGTGGTGGATGGGGGGAGTCAGGACAATACGGTTGAGATGGTTCAAGGCTATGTTCGTCAGGAGGAGTCGTCAACGCCGGTGCGGCTGCTGTCCTCTCCTTCGGGCCGGGCCCTTCAGTTTAATGTGGGTCTTCAGGCAGCTCAGGGGGATTTCGTCTTGTTGCTGCATGGGGATACTCGGGTTCCTCGGGGGTTCGATCTCGTGATTCGTGACCTGTTGAGGGATGAAGGGGTGGTGGCGGGGGCTTTTGAGTTGGCGGTGGCCAGTCAGGCCTGGCCGTTGCGCTGGGTGGAGTGGGGGGTGCGTTGGCGATCGCGCGGGTTGGGGTTTCCCTATGGGGATCAGGGCTTGTTTCTCTCTCGTCAGCAACTGTTGCAGTTGGGAGGGATTCCTGATTTACCCTTGATGGAAGATTTTGAGTTAGTCCGCCGCTTACAAGGACAAGGCCGGATTGCGATCGCCCCCGTGGCTGTGGTCACTTCTGCGCGACGCTGGGATGGTTTAGGGGTGCTACGAGTCACATTGCTCAACCAATTGATTGTTTTGGGCTATTTACTCGGAATTTCCCCCAAACAACTGGCACAGTGGTATCGTCGCCGCCAGGGCTAGTGTTTTGGGGCGATCGGTGATACTATGGATGCCAGGACTTTAAGGGGTCGTCACAGCCCCCCCCAAAGTTGATGGCTGTGATAGGCGATATCCGGTTTCAGTCACTGACATCGTCTCTGCTACGCGCGAATTTCTCAGTTCGCTCTTCGCATAACTCATCTGAAACGGCAGCCTACGGGTTGCTGTTTTTTCTTAGGCCAGAGTTGATTAAAAAATCAATATTGGTTTAGCAGTCTACAACTTCAGGGTAACTCAATATGTAACCCATCACGCTGGCATCATGGACAAAACGTCATGCTTCTCTAACAATTTAGCCCAGTCTTTCAGGTATGATTCCAGAAGTCAGGGATGTTAAAAAGGGTAAAAATATATTACAGTTGAACGAAGCAACGCTTCTCAAGACAAAATCAATGTTAAATTGAGTGAGCTTGGAAGAATTTACGTTTGATAGTATCCAAAGTGGGTGTATTTAGCCAAGAACCTCGCTCCGACAAAGTCAAACTCGTATTTCAATAAGGAACTCTGGTTATGACGTCACAAGTTCCCTCAAATGATAATCCTTCATTATTTGGGGTCATGCGTTCTCGACTGCTATTGATTTTTTTGGTCTGTACAGTTGCCCTAACAGGCTATACTTTGGCTCTTCAACATAGTTCTGATCCGATTATTTGGTGGCAGCCTGATCAGCAGGTAATTATTAAAGAATCTGGAACTTATTCAAGAAACTCGACAACGGTTGTTGTTGACCCACCATCAAAAAATCGGGTGCATCTCAGTTAGGCGAGTGAGTAATTATACTCAATGACAGTTTCCCTCGAAACAGTCCATCTATTACAATGGAGGCCTTGTTGACCACCCCTGAGCCATGAATCCTCAAAAGCAGGCTGAACTCCAACAACATCTTGATGCAATTGCCAAGATTCTCTACCAGGAAGCTGACCCGGCTGAACTGACCACCCTCGAAGGCATTGAGAAAAACGTTCGAGCTCAAGCCCAAGAACATGTTTTGCCTCAACTGGGAATTTTTTTATCAACGCGGCGACCGACCGACCGACCGGAAAACAACGCACCCTAACCAGCATCCTGGGCCGACTCACCCTCACCACAGCTCAAGCCCAACAACTACAAGTCGAACCCAGAACTCGTTGGAGTCCCTATTTTTTCAAGTGTTGTGCCGTTGTCACTGCCAACGCCTCTTACCAAAGAGCCGAAGAAGATATCGCCATGCTGACTGGGCTGAGCATTTCCCACAGTACGCTCCAACGCTTTGTCCAGCGAGAGGACTGGTGTGAGGTCGAGGTCACTGAACCAATAGAGGAACTCAGCCTCGATGGTGGGATGATTCGCCTTCGAACTGAGGAGGGTCAACCGGGTCAGTGGCGAGAGTACAAAGCCTTAAATGTCCACGAGCATGGAGGTGTAGCGTTCTTTAAAGATAATGAAGGACTAATCGACTGGGTGAATATCCAGCTACTAGCCGAGCTATTTATCAGTCTCGGAGATGGTCATGATGGGGTCTGGAACATTTTTGACGGTATCGGGACACCAGAGCAACGTATCGAAGTCCTCGATTGGTATCATCTGATGGAGAATGCTCATAAGGTACAAGGCACAGCTGCCCAGCTATCGCGGATACGAGCCTTGTTGTGGCGAGGGGAGACCCGTCAGGTGATTCGCTATCTGCGCCAAGAGCGATGTCGGGGAGCTACGAGATTTATCAACTATTTGAAGCATCATTCTAAGCGCATCATTGACTACCAGGTCTGGCAGGAAGCGGGACATTCAATTGGTTCGGGTCAAGTCGAGTCCCTGGTCAAACAAATTGGACTCAGGGTGAAATTGCCTGGGGCACAATGGCGAGAGGAGAATGTGCCAAAGGTGTTGAAGCATCGCTGTGCTTACCTGAATGGGGACTTGGCGGCTTAATTACTCCAAGTACACCCATTTGTCCTGAGTAAATATACTCATCGCGCCTAACTGAGATGCACCCAAAAAATCCACCTCCACCTGGTAAACATCCAAAATGCTCTCCCAAAGTAGCAGTTGTTCTTGGAACTGTCGTAACCATAGCAATAACCGCCTTATTAGTTCCCCCTCCCATCGCCTTTTTAGCGGGAAGTGCGGCGGCGACTGGAGTCTGTTTGCTGGTTGATAAGGTCAATTAAGACCATTCCTTCAACTCACCTTCAACCCCATTGGAGAAAAACTCATGAATGACTCAGATAAAATTTTGGGAATCCCGAAAAGTTTGGCAAAAATCATTGGAGGATTAGTGATATTTTTGGTAGTCACCAGTTTGCTTTCTAGCCAGATTTGTATCTTTTCAACTTGCACAGTGGATGGGGGACCAATTGGCCCGGAAATTCTAATCGGTGGAGCCGTCACCTTGATTTTAATGAGTATGTTTCCGATTTCGATTGGCCCAGCCTTATTGTCGGGTCTTGGTGTCTGGTTTGTGCTGCAAAATGCAGGCTGGCTCCAGATGCTTTAAGCTCACGTTGATTCCTTGCCAATTCTGGTATTTATCCCATGAAAACTGCCATCAACATCCAAAATCTATCGAAGACTTATGTTATTAATAAGCAAAAGCAAAAAGTTTTAGATAACGTAAATCTCGACATTTTACCCGGTGAATTTATCTTGTTGCGGGGTGATAATGGTTCCGGGAAAACAACCCTGGTCAACCTAATTTGTGGCTTGCAAGTTCCTGATGAGGGGTCTATTGAGATTTTTGGTAAATCCCCCAAAGACCCGAAAGCACATCTGAAATTGGGGACGATGCTGCAACGCGCAAAACCCGTCGAAGGCTTGACGGTAAAAGAGACTATTCGCTTGTTTCAAAGTTATTATCCTCAACCATTTGAGTTGAATGAAACCATTGAGCGATCGCGCCTTACAGGAAAACAAAATGATTACGCCACCAGTCTAGCAGGAGGACAAGCTCAATCCCTTTATTTTGCCCTAGCTATTGTTGGAAATCCTGATATTTTGATTCTTGACGAGCCGACGAATAACTTAAGTGTCGAGGCGCGGGCGAATTTCTGGACACAAGTGCGGGAGTTTGACCGCCAAGGAAAAACGATTTTGGCAATTAGTCACAGTGAACAGGACTGTGATGAGATTGCCGATTTAGTGACGCGGGAAGTGCGCTTAAGCAACGAAAATGGGGAGGTGGAAATCCAAGAATTTCCTCGCTATCAGGCGCTTCTCAACTATTGTACTGAGTTAGAAGAGGTAGCAAAAAGTAACTCCGAGTCAGGTTCTGAGGTGGAACCGTCGTCAACTGCTGAATCCGACCCTGGAAACTTTAGTTTCAAAGCCTTTTGGGGACAACTCTATGTAGAACTCTTGCAAAGCTTTCGCAAGGTTGACACCATTGTTATCGGCCTAGGCTTAGCAATTTTTGCGGGAGTCTCCATTGAACAGAATACCCCAGATCATTTTAAATCCCTAGTGGCGGCTTCTCTAGCGGGGTTAGTCATTTTTGTCTGTGTGAGTCAATTTGGGGTTAAGATTGCCTCAGAACGCGATCGCGGCTGGTTAAAGTTACTGCGTATCACTCCCCTGTCCTTCACCACCTATCTAGCCGCCAAAGTCGGGAATTTCCTCGTCTTCGCCTCCTTAATGACGGGATTCGCCTTTGTCAGTGGTTGGGGTGCGAGTCAGTTTAGCGAAACCAGTTCCTTCATTTGGGAACCTTGGATGGTTTACCTGAGCTTTATCCTAGTCTTAGGGGTGGTTCCCTTCGCGATTTTTAGCTTTAGCTTGGGATATCTGTTTAAAACTGAATCTCTCAGTTGGGCCATTTTGGCGTTTCTTGCCATGATGGCCGTTAGCTTTGGCTTCAACGTCTCTCAGTTAGTCCCTGAATCCTTCCAACCCTGGGTTGGCGATGTGGTTCTGTTCCTCCCCACCTATCACTATGGCCAACTCGTGGCCTGGATGGGAGAAATCGAACTAAAGAATGAACTAGAAAATATATTCCGCTTCGATGGCTACCATTGGATTCATATCCTCTGGCTGCTGTGGTGGACGGTTGTGGCGGGGATGTTCGCGCGCTGGGTGTACCGTCGCGAACAACTCTCGGGATAGGGGATGATTTTTGAGGGCGATCGGCTACAATTTTGGCATGGATTTACTGCGATCGCTCCCCCTCGGACTCTACCTGGAAAAACCCATCACCTGGCTACACCGCCTGGATGCGCGAGTCAAACTCGCCTGGTTGATGAGTTTCCTGCTAACCCCAGTTCTCGCTCACGAAGTTTGGCGGCTGGGGTTAGTGGTGTTGCTGATTCTGCTCACCCTAGCGGCCCGCATTCCCCTACGGGTTTGGCGACAACAGATGGGATGGTTACTCTTCATCTGTATGACGATTCTTGTTGTCGGTTCCATCACCCCCGACGGCCTTCCCAACACCCATCAACCCCGACTCCCCCAGGATGAACTGAATTTTCCTCAGCAAGAGATTACCCCGCCTCCCGAAGACTCTCGCAACCCCTGGTATAACCCCTTCGGCTGGGGAACAGGGGAGACTGAGACTGACACCTCGGCGGCGGAAGAAGATGAAGAACTCCCCCAACCGACGGACTATCGCTATATTCTCCTCGAACAACCTCCCCTGAGAGTCACTCGCCAATCCCTATCTCTGGCGATTCGCATCAGTACCCTGCTGTTTACCCTCATCTACAGCACTAATCTCTATCTCCTCACCACCGCACCCGAAGCCATTACCGATGGTTTAGAAGATTTGATGCAACCCCTACGCCGCTTTGGGGTTCCCGTCACAGAAATCGCGCTTACCCTGACGCTGTCGTTGCGATTTCTCCCCCTGGTGTTGGAGGAAATCCAGAACTTAGGCCGTTCCGTGCAAACTCGGGCCATCAATTGGAAAAAACTCGGGTTTCGGGGAACCGCCAAGATTTGGCTGATTGTCGCCGAACGTCTGTTGCAAAATCTACTGCTGCGGGCCGAACAAATTTCGGCTGCGATGGACGTGCGCGGCTTCACCAGTCCCAATCGCCATCGCGTCATTTGGCATGATGGACGGCTAAAATGGATTGATACGGTGGCGATCGCCCTGCTAATTGGCTTCTGGGTCATCCGTAGCCTCTGGGGTTGGGAAACCTAACCGCCACAGGCCCGCCAGAATATGTCAGAATGGACGATGCGCTATAAAAAGGCGCTATAAAAAAGCACTGTAAAGACGAATTGAGCTAGGAGCTGTTTCCGTGGAGTCTCGCTACACCCCCGCATCCATCGAAGCCAAATGGCAAACAATCTGGGACGAACAAGGACTCAGCGTCACCCCGGATGACCCGGATAAACCCAAGTTTTATGCACTCTCGATGTTTCCCTACCCTTCAGGGAATCTGCATATGGGTCATGTGCGCGTCTACACCATCGTCGATGTGATTGCGCGACAGAAGCGGATGCAGGGATATCGCGTCTTGAACCCTATGGGATGGGATGCGTTCGGACTTCCGGCGGAAAATGCGGCCATTCAGCGGGGAGTCCATCCCGCCAAATGGACGTACCAAAATATCGACCAGATGCGTCAACAGCTTCAGAGTCTGGGGATTTCCTTTGATTGGGACAAGGAAGTGACCACCTGTTCCCCCGACTACTACAAATGGACGCAATGGATTTTTCTGCAATTCCTCAACGCGGGACTGGCCTATCAGAAAGAGTCGGCGGTGAATTGGGACCCCGTTGACCAAACAGTTCTCGCCAACGAACAGGTGGATAATGAAGGTCGGTCTTGGCGTAGTGGCGCGAAGGTAGAGCGGAAACTGCTCAAACAGTGGTTTCTCAAGATTACCGACTATGCCGATGCACTGTTAGCCGATTTAGATAGTTTGTCCGGTTGGAGCGATCGCGTCAAGTTGATGCAGCAAAACTGGATTGGTAAATCCACCGGCGCCTATCTGGAATTTCCCATCCTGGATGACCAGAAACACCCCAGCGACGACAAAATTGGGGTATTCACCACCCGTCCCGACACCGCCTATGGCGTAACCTACGTGGTGTTGGCCCCAGAACATCCTCTCACTCTACAGGTGACGACCCCCGACCGTCGCCAAGCCGTCGAGGCCTTTATCGAAGAGGTTAGCCAACAAAGTGAAATCGACCGAACCGCCGAGGACAAACCCAAACGGGGGATTCCCACGGGAGGAACGGCTATTAACCCCTTCACCGGCGAAGAAATCCCGATTTTGATTGCGGATTACGTTCTCTATGAATATGGAACCGGTGCAGTGATGGGAGTTCCGGCCCATGATACAAGGGATTTCAAATTCGCAAAAGAGAACAATCTGCCAATTAAAGTCGTGATTGTCCCCGACGACGCTGATAACGCCGATATGGAGTTGAGCGAAGCCTACACCGACCCTGGGGTGATGGTCAACTCGGGACGATTTGATGGAAACGCCTCGGAGAAAGGAAAACAGGCCATCATTGACTACGCCGAAGAAGACGGATTCGGGAAAGCGCGGATTCAATATCGCCTGCGGGATTGGTTGATTTCCCGTCAACGCTACTGGGGTGCACCGATTCCCGTGGTTCACTGTCCCAATTGTGGCGCGGTTCCGGTTCCTGAAGACCAACTCCCGGTTCAACTTCCCGAAACTGTCGATTTTAGCGGGAAGGGACTTTCTCCTTTGGCGCAGTTAGAGGATTGGGTGAATGTTCCCTGTCCCACCTGTGGAACCCCAGCCAAGCGGGAAACGGACACGATGGATACGTTTATTGATTCCTCTTGGTATTTCTTGCGCTATCCCGACGCGCAAAATGAGACGGCGGCCTTTGATGTGGAGACGGTGAACGATTGGCTTCCCGTGGACCAATATGTGGGAGGGATTGAACATGCCATTCTCCACCTTCTCTATTCTCGCTTCTTTACTAAGTTTTTGCGCGATCGCCTCAACCTCAACGTTAACGAACCCTTCCAACGGTTGTTAACTCAAGGAATGGTTCAGGGATTGACCTACAAGAACCCCAAAACCGGCAAATATGTCCCCGCCGCGACTATCCCCGATTTAGACCATCCCACAGACCCGGAAACTGGGGAACCGTTGGAGGCCTTTTACGAGAAAATGTCCAAATCCAAGCTAAACGGGGTTGACCCCTTGCAAGTCTTGGAGAAATACGGCGCTGACACGGCGCGGATGTTTATCCTCTTCAAAGCGCCACCGGAGAAGGATTTAGAATGGGATGATGCGGATGTGGAGGGACAATATCGCTTCCTCAACCGCGTCTGGCGACTGGTGACGGAGTTTGCGGGCCAGACTATCCCCCGTCAACCTCTCGATACGGCCAATCTCTCCAAAGGGGAGAAGGATTTACGCCGGGCCATCCATACGGCGATTAAGGAAGTCAGCGAAGATTTGCGGGATGAGTATCAGTTTAATACGGCGGTTTCGGAGTTAATGAAACTCAGCAACGCCTTAAATGATGCTGACTGTCAAGACTCCCCGGTGTATCGGGAGGGAGTTGAGACGTTGGTGAAACTGATGGCCCCGTTTGCGCCGCATATTACGGAGGAATTGTGGCAGATGTTGGGATATTCCGACTCGGTTCACCAGCAAGGGTGGTGTGAGTTGGATGAGACAGCGTTGGTGTTGGATGAGATTACTCTGGTGATTCAGGTGAATGGAAAGGTTCGCGGGAATCTCCAGGTTCCGGCGGATGCGGATAAGGTGACGTTGGAACAGTTGGCGCGGGAATCGGAGGCGGCGCAGCGTTATATTGCGGATAAGGAGGTGAAGAAGGTGATTGTGGTTCCGAAGCGGTTGGTGAATTTTGTGGTTCCCAAGTGAGGGGGAGATGGCTGCATAGAATTAAAGGATAGGCTCGAATACCCGTCGGGTCTATTCTAAGATTGGGGGGACGTTAGTTTCGATGGTTCAGAAACGAACAATTGAGGATTTGCATCAGTCAGCATCATTATTCTGGCCTGAGTTTTTGGTTCAGCGACAACTTGAACAGAGTATTCTTCCGGTACTCATTGAAACCCAACAACAGTTTCTCTCGATTCTCGCCTTGGAATTGGACAATCCCTGGGATATCTTTACGGCTTTAGAAATTTCCAAACTCTCTGCCAATTTGTTTCTCAAGCACCTTCTTATTTTGGCAGACTTTGGGGGTGAAAAGCTACAACGATTAAATCAGGAGTTTGGTTTACTGTTCCCTGATGGGGAATTAGAGTATGTTTGGGACGGCCGACAATTCTCTTATTCGTTTGAAGTGTTACCTATATCGGGAAGCTTGTCTAACCAAAAACTAAAGGTTTCTAGTAAAAAGGTCCTCTCAAAGAAACAACCTTTATCTGAGGTTTATAAAGATATAATCGTTATTCTCCTATTTGCGGGGAATGCAATCAACCCGAAAACTTCGGGAATCTTCAAGACTTGGGGATGTCAAATTGGACAATTCATCGGTCGATATCATGAACTGTCGGAGTTTATACGCCAGCGTTATGTTTATGTCAGTCGTATAACCGCAGGCGCAAAAAGTAATGAGTTGGGACAACTTTTACAACGTCATATTTATCTGGATTTACAAACAAAATTAGGTCAACATAATATTGACGTCAAACTTAACTCGACAATTCCTGGGGTGAGCCATCAGCAAACCGGCAAAAGAGATACAAATTTTGATATTGTCGTGAGTAAAGCCGAAAAATATATCGCAATTGAAATTAGCTTTCAGGAAACCACAAACAGCACCATTGAGCGTAAAGCGGGTCAAGCTAAATCAAGATTTGAGAACATTGATGACTTGGGTCATAAAATCGTTTATATCATTGATGGGGTTGGAAATTTTAAACGCCAGGCTGCGCTGACTACGATTGATGGGTATAGCCACCTACTTTTAGCATTTTCGAACTCAGAACTTAATAGATTACACCACTTTATTCTAAACTTTTTAGAAAATGAAAACTGTTAAATTCATAGATTTATTTGCAGGAATTGGGGGATTGCGCCTCGGCTTTGAACAGGCGCTTCAGTCGTTGGGACTTATCCCCGATTGTCTCCTCAGCAGTGAAATTGATAAGGAGGCGAGACAGGTGTATGAGGCCAACTTTTCCGAAACCCCGAAAGGTGATATCAAAACCATTCCCTCTCTTCCCCCTCATGATGTCTTGCTGGCGGGATTTCCCTGTCAAAGTTTCTCGTATGCTGGCAAAAAAGCAGGATTTGGAGATACAAGGGGAACCTTATTTTTTGAAATCTTACGCCTTATTGATACTCAAAAACCCAAGGCTTTTATTTTTGAGAATGTTCGGGGTTTGGTCACTCATGACCAAGGCAAAACTCTTAACACAATTCGCTTAAAAATGCAAGAGCGGGGTTATAGTTTTGACCTATTTTTACTGAATAGTTCTAACTATGGTGTCCCTCAAAATCGTGTTCGCGCCTATATGATGGGTGTTTTCAATAAAACTCCTCATTTTAATTTAGTTTCCGATTTGGGGGCTAAAGATTCTCATTCCTATGAGTCGGGTCAATTGTCTTTATTTTCTGCACCGAAACAGTCTTGTAAGGTCAGAGATATTTTGCAGGATAATCCTCCCCAGCATTATGATTGTTCGAGGGACTTTACGACGGCGTTAAAAACGTTTCTTCAGGGAGATTTAGAAAAATTACATGGTGTGCGACTGATTGACTATCGCGGCGGAAACTCGATTCACTCTTGGGAGTTGGGGTTGCGGGGGGATTGCACAAGTGAGGAAATTGAGCTGATGAATCGCTTTATTACGAAACGACGTAATAAGGTGTTTGGTCAGCATCAAGATGGAAAGTTACTTACAGAAGCTCAAATTTCGAGTTTTTATCCAAACCCCAACCTAAAGAAATTATTGACATCTTTGGTTAACAAGAACTATCTGCAAATCATTGACAATAAATATAAGCCAGTGGCGGGAAATTTCTCGTTTGAAGTCTATAAGTTTATTGACCCCGATAAAATATCGGTGACGTTGGTGGCGAGTGATGCGAATCGATTGGGGGTTTATCATCGGGGACGTGTTCGTCGAATTACTCCCCGTGAGGCGGCTCGTTTGCAAGGATTCCCGGATTCGTTTCAACTTCACCCCAATGAGACGAAGGCCTATCGTCAGTTGGGAAATTCGGTGACGATTCCGGTGGTTAAGGCGATCGCCCACGAGTTATTACAGGGTGCATCTCAGTTACGAGATAAGTATATTTACTCAGAATAAATGGATTGACTTGGCGTGATTAAGCCGCGATCGCCCCCCAGCCCCCCCATCCGCCACAAATCTTAAGTATTGTTGCTTAACCGATCGCCGCTTTCCCCTAAAATTAAATCAGTCCCTTTATAAAAAATAAGCAGACGTTATGTCAGCCCCCACACCGAACGGACAAGCGCTTCTGTCCGATCGCGAACTAGAAGTCATCGAACTCGTCGCCACCGGCCTAACCAACCAAGAAGTCGCCGATCGCCTCGAACTCAGCAAACGGACCATCGATAACCATATCAGTAACATTCTCAGTAAGACCAAGACCGAAAACCGGGTCGCTCTGGTAAGATGGGCGTTGCGCTGGGGCAAAGTTTGTCTCGATGATGTCAACTGTTGTACCCTACCCTACCGTAGCCCCCATCCCTCAGCCTCAGAGATGCTGGCGGACTAAGGATAATTTACCCCTCTCATAGCTAACTCGTACTGATAACCTGACGATGCGACAATGTTGGACCATTCCCACCCTTCCCTTAGCCGTTTATCGGGAAGTGGTGGCCCATTTGCGTCAAGTCGAGGGAGTCGCCGCCGGCCTACTCCCCCAAACCGCCCCTCACTTTGACCCCAAACTCAGTCAAGTAGGCGGCCTCTGGCTGGAAATTCCCGACAACGCACCCGCCGACCATCAAAACCGCCTCAATACCATCCTCCAGTATTATGGCGATCGCGCCCAACAGTCCTGGGAATCCCTAGAGGCTGAAGCTTAACCGAACGCTATCCCCCCAGATTTGACCGTAACTCAACCGTTTCTCAACTCATGACGACGCTGCAAGCCCTGCGGGGAACTCGGGACATTTTGCCCGACGAAATCGCCTATTGGCAACTCGTAGAAACCACCGCCCGCGATATCTTAACCCGCGCCAGTTACCGGGAAATTCGCACCCCCATTTTTGAACAAACCGAACTGTTCCAACGGGGAATTGGCGAAGCCACCGATGTCGTAGGGAAGGAAATGTATACCTTCAGCGATCGCGGCGATCGCTCGATCACCCTACGCCCCGAAGGAACCGCCGGCGTCGTTCGCGCTTACATCGAACATAATCTCTTCGCAGCCGGTGGGGTACAACGCCTCTGGTACACCGGCCCCATGTTCCGCTACGAACGCCCCCAAGCCGGGAGACAGCGGCAGTTTCATCAAATTGGCTTAGAACTTCTCGGGACTGACGCACCCCGGGCCGACGCCGAAGTCATCGCCCTGGCTACCGATATCCTCAAAGCCTTGGGCCTGAAAAACCTGCATCTAGCCCTAAACTCCGTCGGCCAGGGAGACGATCGCGATCGCTACCGTCAAGCCCTCATCGACTACTTCAGCCCCTACCAAGACGAGATTGACGCCGACTCACGCGATCGCCTCAGCCGCAATCCCCTACGCATCCTCGACAGCAAAGACGAACGCACCCAGGCGATCGCCCAAAATGCCCCCAGCATCCTCGACTACCTCAGCGATGACTCAAAACGTCATTTTGACCGAGTTTGCGCCCTCCTAGAGCAACTGAGCATCCCCTATGACCTCAATCCACGACTGGTACGGGGCTTAGACTACTACACCCACACCGCCTTTGAAATCCAATCCGACGACCTCGGGGCCCAGGCCACCGTTTGCGGTGGCGGACGCTACGACGGTCTCGTCGAACAACTCGGCGGAAAAGCGACCCCAGCCGTCGGTTGGGCCATTGGGTTAGAACGGCTGATTCTCCTGCTACAACAACTTCAAGACAGCCCCAGCGATAATCCTGACTATTATGTGGTCTCCCGAGGGGAACAAGCCGAAGCCCAAGCCCTCTGTCTAACCCAACAATTGCGTCAAGCGAACCTAGCCGTGGAACTCGACTTAAGTGGAAGTGCTTTTGGCAAACAGTTCAAACGGGCCTCTCGCAGTGGGGCAAAGGCTTGTTTAGTCTTAGGAGATGCCGAAGCCGCCGAGGGAACCATTAACCTGAAATGGCTAGAGAGTGGGGAACAAGAAAGCCTGAAGCAGTCAGAGTTATTAGAAGTCCTTAAAACCCGAAACATGTAGGGGCGTACCCTTCTGGTCGCCCTCTTCTTCAGGGAATAGGCAATAGGGAGAACTCACGCTTACCCCTCTCTTCTTCCTCTGTGTCCTCTGTGACTCTGTGGTTCCTCTCCTCTAAAAACAGAAGTAACGCCAAACCCGAGGGCCCGGGGTTGGTGTTGGAGTTCGGCGGCCAGATGGAGGGCGGCTTGACGGCCAATTGAGGTCTCGAAGACGGAGGAGAAAACTACATCCGGCTGGAACCGCTGACAGAGTTGGCGTAGCCGTCGCGGGGACCCGATGATGGCGGCTTTAATGACGATAACCCCTGACCAGCCTCGTGTTAAGCAGGTTTCTAAATCCCGGAGATTGGCCACAGATTCATCTAGGGCGATGGGAACCACTCCCTGATGCTGTAGAGACTCTAAATCCTGCCATTTTCCTGGCGGCCGGGGTTGTTCGAGATACTCAACGGGTTGTCCTTCACAGGCCCCTAACCAGGCTTGGGCCTCCTCTTGGCTTAACCCCCCATTGGCATCTAGGCGTAAGCGACTCTGGGGGGGGAGTTGCTGGAGGAGTTGCTGAAACCAATCCTGTTCTTGCTGCATCCCGGTGACGGCGATTTTCCATTTGAAGCAAGGGGAGGGGCCCCAATGGTCTTTAGGGGTGGTTTGTAACAGCTTCAGGGCGGCCTCTCCTGTGGGGAGAAGCTGACAATGGGGAAAGGTGGGCTGTAAGGGCGGGTTGGGATATCTTAGGAGGGCTTCTCGGGCGGATTCTAGGGCAAATTGACAGGCGGGATAGTCATCGGGAATGGAGAGGATATCCCCCTCGTCGAGATGACCTTGGAAACGTTGACAGAAGTTTTGGGCCGCTTCGAGGGATTCTGATCCAAAGTCTGGGAGGGGGGCAATTTCTCCGTAGCCTTGTCGCTGTTGGCGATCGGTTAGTTTGATGATCATCCCTTGGCGATGTTTCCACAGTCCATGATGAGTGGTTAGGGGACGGCGAAAGGGATGGTCATAGGGGGTGAGGGTGAGAGAATACATGGGTCATGGCGGAGGGGTGGGGATGAGGGCTGGGGTCGCCCTCGGTGTCCTGTTGGGGATGACTACAGGGTTAAACCAATTCCTAGGAGAATGCCGCTGAGGAAGTGCAAGTTAACGGCGATGAATTTGCTGTTACTCACCTGTTGGGGTTGGTTGTGGTGACGGTGGACATGGCGACAGAGTTGGATGGCGATGGGGAGACTGAGAAAGGTGAGGAGGGCCCAGGGGGAGAGGTAGCCGAGGCTGATGGCGATCGCCAACTCCAGAAAAATTAGACCCGTGGCGTAACTTAGAAGCGTTGCCCCCCGTTGGGTTCCCAGACGCACAATGGGCGATCGCTTCCCGGCGGCTTGGTCGTCCTCGACTTGGTGGAAGTGGGAACAGAAGAGGATAATACTGGTACTGATGCCGATGAAGGTTGAGGCGATGAGAAAGGGAATGGGATAATGGAGTAAGCCTTGCCAAGACTGGGTTTGACTGTAGTAGGCGGCGGCGAGGGCCATGGGACCAAAGGTGAGAAAACAAATGGGTTCTCCCAGGCCTTGATAGCCCAGACGAAAGGGGGGACCCTGATAACTGTAGCCGAGGGCGCAACAGCCTAGAATCAGGGCCAGGATGGTTAAGTCCTGTTGCCAAACGGCGATCGCCACAATCCCAGCAAGACCGAGAATTAAACAGAGATTGGCTAGGCTGAAAATCAGGGATTTATTTCCGGTTAGGTTCACGAGGGAATGGGCTTTGTTTTTATCAATTCCCGTCTCTGAATCAAAAACATCATTGCTTAAATTGAGCCAGGCAATAATTAAAATGGCAGCCATTAAAAACGTTGAAAAAATACCTAGATTCAAGGTTTCTTGTTCAGCGACAGCCACGGCAGTTCCCACCCAGATGGGAATAATGGCAACCGTGTACATGGGCGGTTTGATGGCAGCAAACCAGAGTTTAACTGAGGTAGGAGATGAAGATACTGTTGTCATTCGTTCAGTTTAATCCAAGGTTTCAGAAATACAACTGAGTGTTAAAATCTGATGTTGTCTTTGGGGAGTATTTTACAATTGCGGCGATCGCTTCAGGGCCAGACTCGGCAAATCTCATCCCTCAGAAAAACGACAGCACCCCAACATCAGTGGTAGCTTAGTAGTCAGGAGATGCCAGCGCCGAGGGGCTGTCCCCATGATTCTTGCCTTTGGTTGTGGTTAGAGTCATCACCGCCTCCAGAGGGGTTTGAGGGAACCCAGAAGCTGGCCCGCTAACTCTTAATCCATCTTTACATTACGCTCGTTCATGGTCGTTCAACCTAGTCCGACACAGTGCTTTAAAAATTGTCAAGATATTGAGAGATTTCTTTTCAATTGCCAGCAAAAATTACCCGAAACCCAGCGATCGCATTGGCTGAGTCTACGGGTGAGGCTGCCGGATCTCGACCCCCTCCTTGCCTTTGAACAGCATCAGCGCGGTGATCAGCCTTCATTCTACTTAGAAAACCCGCGCCAGCAGCAGGCGATCGCCGCTTGGGGCAGTTGCTGTCAAATAGTCGCATCGGGGGAACAGCGATTCCAGAAGATCCAGGAATTTGTCAACCACTGTCACGAGAACGCCACCCTCATCCGTCCTCGTCTGGGCCCCCCCCAAGGCCTGCAAATTTTCTGTAGTTTCAGCTTCTTCGACCAATCCCAAAACGCCCTATTCCCCGCCGCCAGTGCCTTTCTGCCCCAATGGCAACTCAGTCATCAACCGGGACAAACCCTAGCCACCTGTAACCTGCCCCTCACCCGTGAGAGTGATCTCTCCCGCCTGAGTCAACAAACCTGGCACACCCTACAACAGTTGCGATCGCCCTCCTCCACCTCTCCCCATCATCCCCCCCACCCCATCCCCCAACCGGTTCATTGTGACTGGCGGGATATCCAACAGTTCCAACAGAACGTCCAACGGGCCCTCAACGCCATCGAGGCCAACCATCTGCAAAAAGTCGTTCTCTCCCACGCCATCGACTTACAAGCGGCGTCCCCCTTCCATCTCACCACCGCCCTCGCCCAACTACGCCACCGCTATCCCGACTGTTACAGCTTCGCCGTGGGCAATGGTAACGGCCAATACTTCATCGGGGCCAGTCCCGAACGTCTCCTGAGTAGTCATCAGGGCCAACTCATCGCCGATGCCCTTGCCGGTTCCGCCCCCCGAGGAGAAACTCCCTCCACCGATGCCCAACTGGCCAACCATCTCCTCTCAAGTCCCAAAGAACGCCATGAACATCGCGTCGTCTTACATTTCATCCAACAGCAACTACAATCATTAGGACTAACCCTCCATCCCGTTCCCCCCATTCGTCTGTTGCAACTCTCCAACATCCAACATCTCTGGACTCCCATCCGCGCCAACCTACCCAACCGCGTCCATCCCCTCCAGGTTTTGGCCCAACTCCATCCCACCCCTGCTGTCGCCGGAGTTCCCTGTGACGATGCCTGTCAGGCCATCCGAGAGTGGGAAACCCTCGATCGCCAACTCTACGCCGCCCCCCTCGGCTGGGTGAACGGCCAAGGAGACAGCGAGTTTATCGTCGGCATTCGGTCTGCCCTCATCAACGGCGATCGGGCCCGTCTCTACGCCGGGGCCGGCATCGTCGCCGGTTCCGATCCCGCCAAAGAACTCGCAGAAATCCAACTCAAACTGCAAGCCCTCCTCAACACCCTCAACGGCAGTTAACCGCCCCTCTTGCCTACCGCCTAAACGATGCGTTCCGGCAATTTTGAATCGATGGGCCTAAGTCAAAACCCCTACTGATGCCGGAACACATCCTACCCTCTCCCCCCTCTTGCCTCTTGCCTCCTCCTTTTCTCCGTGCCCTCTGTGTCTCTGTGGTGACCCTCTCCCCCCCTCTTGCCCCTTGCCTCTTGCCCTTCCCCCCATGTGTCGACTTCTCGCCTATCTCGGTTCTCCCGTCTCCCTCCATTCCCTCCTCTGTCAGCCCCCCCATTCCCTCGTCGTACAAAGTTATCAACCCCAAGAAATGACCGCCGGATTGCTGAACGCCGATGGCTATGGCTTCAGTTGGTACGATCGCCGCCAACAAGACCAACCCTTCATCTACAAAAGTCTCCTGCCCATCTGGAGTGACATTAACCTCTCCTCCCTCAGTCACTATATTCACTCCGACTGTATCCTGGCTTATGTGCGTAGTGCCACCCCAGGACAGGCCCTTGATTTAAGCAACGGCCAGCCCTTCAGCCATGACAACTGGTCCTTTATCCATAACGGGGCCATTCCCCAATTTCGTCAGCGTCTCTATCGTCCCCTGCGCGATCGCCTCCGTAGCCCCTACTATGAACTCATCAACGGCAGTACCGACTCAGAACATCTGTTTGCCTATCTGATGCAGTTACAGGACGAAACGCCCCAGCAGCCCCTCAGCCAAACCCTCAAAACCGCCCTAAAGGACTTTCAGGAATTGGCCATGGCCCATAACAGTCAACTCTCCGCCAACCTCGTCCTGAGTGACGGACAACACCTCATCGCCTGTCGCTTCGCCGTCAACACCGCCCCCCCCAGTCTCTATTACCTGCAACAGGATGGAAGTCACCTCATCGCCTCCGAACCCATCTTTCCCGGAAACTGGCAAGCCTTCGCCCCAAGCAGTATCTTAACTATCAACCCCAATCAAGGGCCTCAGTGGACCGTCTTGAACCCCTAATGTCACTCGTTTCCCAACCTTCCCCAACCCTGGCCCTCCAGGAAGCCCTCATCGCCTGTCGTCAAGCCACCCTAGATCAGGTTCAATCCCTGGGCGATCGCCTCTATTACTCCCAAGCCCATCCCGACTTTAGCCCCATTGGTTGGCATCTAGGACATATTGGCTTCACCGAAGAACTCTGGCTATTGCGTCATTGTGCCAGACGCACTCCCCAACAGCCTCAATATCATCGCCTCTATGCCGCCGATGGCCTGCCAAAACAGCAACGGCAACAACTCCCCAGCCTCGCCGACACCTGCGATTATCTGCAACAGATTCGCCAACAGGTGTTAGATTATCTCCCTCGCGCCCCCCTCCAGGACCAAGCCCGCCTCTGGTGGTTTATCCTGCAACATGAAAGCCAACATAGTGAAACCATGGCGATCGTCGAGGCATTACATCGACGCAGCCCCCTCTATCGCCCTCATCCAACCGCCTCCAAGCCACTTAACCCCGAAACTATCAAAATTCCCGCAGGAGCCTTCCTCCAGGGCAATAGTAACGAGAATGCCCTAGATAACGAACAGCCCGCCTTTCTCAACCCTCTTGACGAGTATCATATTGACCGCTACCCCGTCACCTGTGGCCAATACCGTCACTTTATCGACGTGGGGGGCTACGACAACCGCGACTATTGGTCTGCCGCCGGTTGGCAGTTTATCCGCCACCATAACATCCGCCAACCCCTCTATTGGCCCGAGGCTGACGGGTCGGAGTTTGACCATTATCCCGTCTGTGGGGTGAGTTGGTATGAAGCCAACGCCTACGCCAACTTTGTCGGCAAACGACTCCCCACTGAAGCGGAATGGGAAAAGGCCGCTAGTTGGAACTCCCCGCAACATCGCCATCAGCCTTATCCCTGGGGAACTGAGTTCCCTCAAGCGCATCATTGCAATCATCATCGCCTGATGGGGGGTATCACGCCGGTTCATGCTTATCCCAATCATTGCAGTCCTTGGGGTATCGAGGATATGTTGGGGAATGTCTGGGAATGGACATCAACTGCCTTTGATGGTTATCAGGGGTTTGAGTTCTTCCCCTATTCCGGGTATTCTCAAGCCTATTTTGATGGCCAGCATTATGGGTTACGGGGAGGAAGTTGGACTACTCGCCCCTGGGCCCTTCGTAATAGTTTCCGCAATTGGTATTCTCCTCAGGTTCGAGAAGCGTTTGCGGGGTTTCGGCTTTGTCGCCGATGATGGGGGAGGACGGGAACCACAGAGTCACAGAGGACACAGAGAGGCAGGTTAGAGAGAGACGAGGGGAGGATGGGTCATGCTGAAGAGGGTAACTTATAGTCCGGCGTATACGTTGGTTCCCACCTATGAGTGTTTTAATCGCTGTAGTTATTGCAACTTTCGTCGGCAACCTGGGGGGGATACTTGGATGAGTTTGGCCCGGGGACGGGAAATTTTGCAGTCTTTGCGGGATGGAGTGGGGCCGCAGGTGACGGAGATTTTGATTCTTAGTGGTGAGGTTCATCCACAGCATCCGCGACGAAGCCTCTGGTTTCAACGGATTTTTAATCTCTGTCAGTTGGCCCTGTCTTTGGGATTTCTGCCTCATACCAATGTTGGACCCCTGAGTGAGGGGGAAATGGCCAGTCTGAAAACGGTGAATGTCTCGATGGGGTTGATGCTGGAACAGGTGACCCCCAAACTGCTGAAGACGGTTCACCGTCACGCGCCGAGTAAACAACCGGAACGGCGCATTTTACAGTTGGAACTGGCGGGTAAGTTGCGGATTCCTTTTACCACGGGATTGTTGTTGGGAATTGGTGAGACGACTAAGGATTGCCAGAATAGCTTGATGGAAATTGCCCGAATTCACCATCGCTGGGGCCATATCCAGGAGGTGATTCTGCAACCTCATCGTTTGGGCCAGCGTCAGGAGTCAGCGATGGAGGGGTTTCAGTTGCCGCAACTTCCGAAGGTGGTGGCGTTGGCCCGGGAGATGTTGCCGCCGGAGGTGACGTTGCAGATTCCTCCGAATTTAGTAGAAACACCGGAGATTCTCTTGGCTTGTCTGGCGGCTGGGGCCAGGGATTTGGGAGGAATTGGCCCCCGTGATGAGGTGAACCCGGATTATCCCCATTGGCAATGTCAACGGCTGGGTGAGATTCTGCAACCGGCGGGTTGGCAGTTGCGTCCCCGTTTACCGGTGTATCCTCAGTTTGAATCTTGGGTGTCTGGGACACTGCGATCGCAGCTTGAGAGAATTCGTCAAAAAAGTTGCCAGGGTTGAGCCATGATATGTTAGGATGGCAAAGCTAGAGACATGGGGACATGGCCAAGCGGTAAGGCAGAAGACTGCAAATCTTCCATTCCCCGGTTCGAATCCGGGTGTCCCCTTTTAACGTGAAGGCTCAGTATCGCTATATTCTCTTTTATAAGCCCTACGATGTGCTGTGTCAGTTTACCGACAACAGTGCCACTCCTCGCGCGACCTTAAAGGACTATATCCCCATTCCCGGGGTCTATTCTGTGGGTCGTCTCGATCGCGACAGTGAGGGCCTGCTGTTGTTAACCAATGATGGGCCGCTGAAGCATCGTCTGACGGACCCCAAGTTTGCCAAACCGCGCACCTATTGGGTACAAGTAGAACGGACTCCCGATGAGGCGGCCCTAGAAGCGTTACGTCGGGGGGTGACGATTCGCGGCTATACCACTCGTCCGGCCCAAGTCCAACGACTTCCTAATCCCCCTGATCTCCCGCCACGGGACCCACCGATTCGCTATCGTAAAACGGTTCCCACGGACTGGCTGGAAATTACCTTGACGGAAGGGCGCAATCGTCAAGTCCGGCGGATGACGGCGGCGGTTGGCTTTCCCACCTTACGCTTGATTCGGGTTCGCAGTCTCCGATTAACTCTGGAGGGCCTACAACCGGGACAATGGCGAGAGTTGACTCCCCTGGAAATTCAACAAGTGAGGGAAGATAGTAAGGAACAGTCGTCTTCGTCGCGATCAACACCCTGAGTCCCCATGATTTGGTTTGCTATCCTCATCCCTAAAGCTGACGGTGGCGGGATGACGCTTCCGGTTTATCTCGACCCCCAACGTCGCTATCGTCCTCTCAAACGTCCAGTTTTAAATGACTGGGGCGATATTGAGGTTCAGGTTTCTGATCAAATGCCGGGAGAGTCCCCCTACTATCGGTCAACGGGGAAGGGGTCGTCGCTGTCAATCCCAGATCTAGCCGAACCCTATATTCATCCCTATTGTGCGACTAACTCAGCCCTGCCACGACTTCATGATGCCTGGGAAAATGAGGAGTATGCCATTATTCTTCTGGAGGATCGCTCGTCGTTGTTACCTCTGATTGAGGGCTGGCGGGTGAAGCAGGCCTCGAAACGTCAGGAGGTGGCGCTTCAGCAACTCCATTGGATGTATCAGATGACGGATTTATGGATGTTGCTGACGGAGTTGGCGGGCCGCCCGAGTTTGATGCAATTGGATAATCTCCGGTTGGATGATGACGATCTGTTATGTTTGCAACGCCTCCATCTGGAAACGGTGGATCATGAGGTGTCGTTGAAACAGTTGGGAGAGACTTGGAGTCAGTTATTTCGCTTTTCTGAGATGTCACCTCATCTGGACATCGCCCAATTGATTCAACGGTTACAACAGGGACAGATTGCCTCGCCGGAACGGTTGCGATCGCATCTCGATCAGCTTTTGGATTCTCTACAACCCCAGTTGGTGAACGAGGATGAGGATGATGATGATCCCACGGGTTGGAATTTCGCCGAGGAAGATCTCACGGTCACGGCCCCGATTATCCCGACGATTCAATTGACTCATGCGGGACAGACGGATATCGGCCGCCAACGTCGTCATAATGAGGATACGTTTCTGTTGTGGTTACGACAACATCAACGGGAAACTCCTAATTCACGGACGGAGTCGGCGCGAGGCCTGTATATTCTTTGTGATGGGATGGGGGGCCATGAGGGGGGCGATGTGGCTAGTGCGATCGCCATTGAAACGGTGGCCGATCGCATTCTCCCCTATTGGGATGAGGCGTTCCCGGAACAATGGCGGATTAATGAGGCCATCGCCGCTGCAAATACGGCAATTTATCAGTTAAATCAGGATCAAGGCCGCCGGGGAAATCGCCGCATGGGAACGACCCTAGTCATGTTACTCCTCGATGGCAATCAGGCGGCGATCGCCCATGTGGGGGATTCTCGTCTCTATCGCTTGACGGTGTCGGGAGGGTTGGAACTGTTAACCCGCGATCATGAGTTGGGACAACAATCCATCGCCCAGGGGGTTGATCCGGCGGTGGCCTATCAAACCCCTCAAGCCTATCAACTCACCCAAGCCCTCGGGCCCCGCGAGTCGGTTCGCCCAGATATCCGCTTTCTACCGGTTCTGGAAAATACCCTGTTTCTGTTGGCCTCTGATGGCCTCACCGATCGCAGTTTGGTGGAACTCCATTGGAAAACTCACCTCAAACCCTATTTGGCGGTCTCGGCAAATCTTAATTTTGCACCTCAGGAGTTGATTGATTTGGCGAATCAGGAAAATGGGCGGGATAATATTACGGCTGTTTTGGTTCGCGCGGAGTTGAAATCTCTTTAACTTGACAAGAAGCACAAGTTATGGTTAAGAATTGACAAAAACATAGGTTAAAGGAAACACCAGATATTCCAGAAAAAAGAGTTTCCAAATAAATTGATAAAAGGCAGCGATGGAGGTGCGATCGCCCAAGTCCAGAGTCCGACGACGAAACCAGAGGAGGGCTAACAGAATTAGATGAATCCCCGCCAGAAGCGGACCATTCATGTCTTCGAGAACGGTAAACCCAGCTACCACCATCAAGAGGTCACAGATAGAAATGGTGATGAGGGCTAAGCGGGCGACGGCTGGGGCCCCGAGACGCAGGGTTAGGGTGCTAATTTGATAGCGTTTGTCTCCTTCTAAGTCAGGAATATCTTTGAAAATGGCAATAGCAAAGGTGAAAATTAGGACAAATATCGTTAAGGCCCAGACTTCGGGAATAATAGGAAATCCGCCCTGAAAATGCAGGAACAGTCCTACGTTTACAATCATCCCGCGCACGGTAAAAATGCAAAATGAGGCCCAAAAGGGAAAGCGTTTGAGACGAATGGGGGGAATTGAATAGGCGGTTCCGATGAGTAAACTAATGGCGACGGTGGCGAATAGCCATTGTCCCTGAGTCCAAGCTAGGGCGATCGCCCCCAGTCCCGAAAGGGCAACAATCGTCCATCCCTGGCGGGGGCTAAATTCTCCCGAGGCCAGGGGTAACGTGGGCTTATTGATGCGATCGATGTCGATGTCTTCGAGTTGATTTAAGCCCACAATATAGAGGTTTCCCCCTAAACAGGCCAACCAAGCCCAAAGGAGCGATCGCCATTCCGGGGAGGTGGGCCATGACCCCGCTTGGCTGATGGCAAATAGCCCCCAAACACTGAGGGTTGTGCCAATAATGGTATGGGGACGACTAAACCGCCATAGGGCAGAAAGTCGTTGTGCCAATGATGTGGCTAAGGGTTGCGATCGCGATTCCATTGATCCTCCTGACGCTGTGACTGATGGTTTTTGGTTAACTTAGGCTTCTAGGGGTTTTCTGCCACTGAGAACCCCATAACGGACTAACCCACTCTTATAGCCATCTCGCATCAAATTCATGGCCAAAGCCCCCTGAATGGTCTCCCAACCGGATAAGAGAACCCCCAAAATCACCTTGGGATCTAAGGCGGAGTCCATGACGACATCCCAGAAGGGGGCCACGGCGGTTGACCAATCCTCGGTTTGTACATTCTCAAAGCCAATCCCTTCGGCGATCGCATCATAGTCGGGCAGGGAAATCACATAGGGTAAATGATAAACCTGATAGAGTTGCCGCAGCTGCTCAACTTCCGCCGCTGACAAACGCCCGGAATCTAGGGGACGATGACACCAGGTGGCTAACATCAGGGTTCCACCGGGTTTGAGGAGACGGTAACATTCCTCTAAAAAGCGGGTTTTGTCGGGCATATGTTCGCCGCTTTCGAGGGACCACACCCAGTCAAAGGTCTCATCGACAAAGGGAACTCCTAACGCATCGGCCACTAAGAAGCCGAGGGAACTGCTGGCCCCGGCTTGTTGCGATCGCTCGGTGGCCCGGCGGGCCTGAACCGGACTGAGGGTGATTCCCGTGGCCCGACAGTGAAATTTCTGCCATAAGTGGAGACTACTCCCACCCACGCCACAGCCGACATCGAGGACTTGACGCTGTTCGTTGAGAGGGGCCGCGTTCCCTGTGGCGTTAACCCAGTCCAGGAGGCGATCGATTAGGTCAATCTGGGCCTGTCGTCGGTCTAGACTGCGGGGATTGCGATCGCCGTAGTAGCCATGGTGTAAATGTTCGCCCCAAACCTCCTCCCAGAGTTCCGTCGAAGCGTCATAGAAGTCCTGAATCTGTTGGCCAAAGGGGTTTGTCATCGGGGTTATTGAATACACTTGAACGTTCAACCATCTTCCAACCTACCGCAAACTCCCAAAAAAATACCCCTTCTTGTCTAGAAGAGGTAGGGAGGAGATCTCGAAGATCCCGATTCAGACAAAGAAATATGAGATCGCTTAGGCTGAAGACACGAGCTGTCGAGTGTGAGCTTAATTTAAAGCAGCGAAAACACTGAGTCCCGTGGGTTCGGCACAAGCATAGACCCCATCTTCCGCTAGGGCGAATCCGGGGCAAGACCCCCAAGTACAAGCGCTAGCAGCGATGTAGGCATCATAGTCCGTGTCTTGCAGACATGAGGCCCAGGCTTCAGGGTCCATACCCGATGTACTACATTTGAGGGTATTCACTAAGCCAATGGCTTTGAGACCACATCCGGCATCCACGGAACACCCACTGGCTTGGTGATTAATCACGAGGGGGCCCGTTGGGGGTTGACTGGGATCGACGCTGTCTCCATCAAACAGAGAGTTCATCGCGTCAGGGCTATTCAATAACGCAGTGCTATCCATCTCTAACAAGCCCGCAACCCCAATTAAGGTTCCCTGCTGCTGGCCACTTAACTGAACCTCTTGATTGAGGATATCTTCAAGTTCGTGATGACTTTCCGTCCCGAAGATGGGGAGTGCTTGGACGGGTGCTACGGCGATCGCCCCAACCCCCACCACAAGACTTGATGCTAAAATTGCTAGTTGTCTTTTCATGACGTTTACTTTGACGCTTATGGGTTTATACCGACGTGATCTTGCTGGTTAGCCCGAAAAAATTACCGTATTTTTACTGAATGATTTTGGGGTTTTTGTGACCCTTCAGAACAGGTAAAACGAATACCAAGGTTGGGGCTACCTCCATCTTAGCCTTGCACCCCCCCTCAGTCAAACCGATGTTTTGTAAAGATATGGTGAAGAATCCAGAGATTTATATAGAGTTTTTGTAAAGTTCTAAACATAAGGGGGGACTGGGGGCGATCGCCGAATTAACCCCTAAGATAGTAGCGGGCATACCCGATTGAATGGCGGCTAATTTAACAAAAGCCATCTCAACTGTACAGGATACCTAGTGATGAATCATGAAGTCTAAAGAATCTAAGACCAGTTTAGCCTTGGCCTCAAGGGGCCTGAAACTGGCAGGAACGGTTCTGATTCTGATTACCCTGCTCAACTTTATCTTACTCATCGTCCCTCCTGACGCAGGGAATCCGAGCTGGTGGCTCAACTTAAGCACACAAATCATACAGCAGGGCATTATCCCCTTGATTGGAGTGGCGGCACTGTTGGCGGGAATTGCCTGCGAAGTGGTGAGTGGGGCAGCCACCGAGAATGATACCTGGATTCAAACCACGAAAACGCGAACCTTTCGGCTATCCTTAGTTTTAGGTTTGATTTTTCTGATTCTCATTCCCGGTCATGCCCTAGCGGCGTTAGTTTCGAGTCAGCAAGCCATTGCCCGCATTGACCGAGAAGCCAGCGAAAGTTTAGAACAAATTGAACTGCAATTGCAACAGCAGCAGCAACTTTATCTTGGGATTATCGAAGGTGGTGAGGATACGGAAGCCCTCTTAGGGGACCTTATTGGCGATGAACCGTTAAATGAGGAGCAGTTGGCTCAGTTTCAGGAGTTTATCGAAAATCCTGACAGTATTGACCGGCAAATCCAAACCTTACGGACCAGTTTAGTCGAACGAGTCCAAGCTCGCAGCAGTCGGGCTAAAGAGCGATCGCGATTTGGGGCTTGGAAGTCCATCGCCCGCTTCGGCTTAACCAGTATCATGCTCTCAACCTGCTACCTCAATATCGCCTTCCTGGGACGAGGGATGGGCAAACGCACCAAAGTCAAGAAAGTCAAACGTCGTCCGGCCACGCCTCCAACCCCCCCCAAACCCAAGACCAAACGAATAGGGCCGCCCCCTTCCGATGACCCGCCCTTTATGCCGTAATCCCTCAGTTACGGAGATTCTGGAGGATTTTCAGATTTTTTTGCCAAAAGGGCTTGCATTTAGAAATGGTTGTGCTAAGATGTAAATCTGTGAGCGCAAGCGCGACACAGAAAACAAAATAGTCATGGGTCGATGCCCGAGTGGTTAATGGGGGTGGACTGTAAATCCACTGGCTACGCCTACGCTGGTTCGAATCCAGCTCGGCCCATTCTGTTTGCCCGTGTAGCTCAGCGGTAGAGCACACCCTTGGTAAGGGTGAGGTCACGAGTTCAAGTCTCGTCACGGGCTTTTAAGTTGGAATCGAGTTCTAACTGAGAAAAATTTAGCTGAATGATGACTGTTTCGTCAACCTCCGATTTGTTAGAATCCGGGGGTATTTGTTTTGGTGTGAGGAGAGAAGCGCGATGAAAGGACTCAAGCAATGGTCAGTCTATGGACTCGGGAGCCTAATTCTATCTCTGACGGGGGTAGGTTTGTCGGCGGAGGGGGCGATCGCCCAAGCGGCCTATGGAAGTTATGTTGGAGTCGGTGGAAGTGTCGGCCTACAAGAGGGAGGAGGAGCGTCGGGGGTTGTGGCGTTCCGCTATCGACTCTTGGAAGTCCCGATTTCCCTACGAACCCAGGTGTTAGCGGGAAATGGTATTGCCATTGTTCCCACGGTTTCCTATGACATCCCCATTAACTGGGAAACTGATGCCTATATTGGTGCTGGGGTGGCGTTTACGGGCAATGAAGACACGCCGGTTGGCAATACCACCAGTTTTGTCTTGCAACCGGGAATCGATCGCACTTTTCCTAACAGTAATCTCGTGGTGTTTGGCAATGCCATTATTGCCTTTGATGCCTATGAAGACACCAACCGTACGGGATTTTCTCTGCAAGGAGGTGTGGGGATTCAGTTTTAGGGATGTCCTGGAAAATCGGGCATCCGAGGGGTCTTCAGAAAATCGTTGAGAATTTATTATTTTAGATACAAACTTGTAGGGGCGAAAATTTCTTTCGCCTCTGCGGGCACTGGTCGCCTAATTTTGGCGAAGGTATTGTTCAAGACACTCGGTTTCTCAGTGTCACCTCTACCCTTAACCTTCCAACCCAAAAACCATTAAAATAACCAACACCCCTAACCCCAGCTAACCATGGCCGATCGCAAAACCCCCCGGGTCTTCAGGATATATGGTGTGATTTGTTGCATGGTATACCAAATTGTAGGGGTGAAAAATTTTTCGCCCCTACAGCAAGGGATATAATCTGCCATAATTTTTCCTTATCACCCTGAACCCAGAAGACCCAACCCCCCTTCTTCTGCTGGATGAATAATAGCGTTGATTTTCATACACTTAGCTTCATTAAGTTCTTAAGTTGAACAAAATAGCGACGCATTCCCCCACCTCGCCGAACGGCAGGTGGGGGTCAAGGAGCCGCCGAGCTAACAAGCCTTGGGATATCATACCGTTATGGCAACCCAGAAACCCACATCAATCATCCGTACAGACGCCTGGAATCTTAACCCGACAGCCAGGCAGCGAGTGCTGCTGAGCCAGACCGTTGAGATCTATCGTCGTGTCTGTCGGCATTTGATGGGGATTCTCTTAACCCATTGGCCGTCTCTAGGAGCATTATCGAGTCAAAAACGGGTTCTAGCCATCGAAAAACTCATTCACCAAACCGCGAAGAACCCCAACCCCAAATACCGGCAATTTGACCAAACCTTTTATAAGTTCCCCAGCTACTACCGACGGGCTGCCATCGTCTTCGCTGCCGGCCAAGTCAGTAGTTACATGACCCGGTATCGGGAATGGCAATCGGGAATTCGTCAACGTCGGGACGCTAAACCTCCAGGCCTCAACCCCAACAGTGGCTGTTACCCGACCCTGTATAAAGGTCAATGCTATAAACTCCATGGCTATGACCGCATCGACATCAAGGTCTTTAACGGAACTGATTGGGTCTGGACGACCATTGGGATAACCAGCTTACGAGAACGGCATACTGTAGATAGCAACAAGCTACGGTCGCCATCCCTCGTTTTTAATGAGCAGAAACGGGCCTGTCACCTCTCAGTTCCGTTTGAGTGTCATCCACCTCAACGGGAGGGAGAGGGTCGAGTCGTCAGTGTTGACCTGGGTATTAACACCACCGCTACTGTGGCAGTCGTGAATTTTGACGGCACTGTAACCTATCGGGAGTTTATTCACCCGGGGAGAGACATAGACGAAGTCGCCGCAGCCGCTGGAACCTGCGTCCAGCGGAACGGCGACCGTCGAGATAAGCGACTGAAATCGGTATCTAAACGAGCCAGCCAAACGATGGGAAACGGCGGACGTCTCCAGAAAGGGTTCTGCTCTCATACCTACCGCAAATGCCGTAATATCAACCGCCAAATTGGGCAGATTGTCTCCAAGCGTATTGTGCAGATTGCCCAACAGTTCAATGCCGATGCCATTATCTTTGAGAACCTGAAAGGGTGGAAAGCTAAGGGAGGACGCAAACGCTCTAACCTGCGTCAACGCTTTCATGGATGGCTCAAGGGGATGATTCGGGACTTGACGGAGATGAAGTGGCAAGAGATAGGCGGTCAGGTCATTGATGTCGTGGCTGCCTATACTTCAAAGCTGGCTTATGACGGCAGTGGAGTCGTGCGGCGCGACTCCAAAAACTATGCTCTGGCTAAATTTTCCTCGGGCAAGCGATATAATGCAGACCTCAACGGGGCCCTCAATATTGCTGCCCGAGGTATTCTTCAGCTCACTCGCCTTCATGACAGTGAGGAACGTTCGAGCCAACGTTCTCGGCGTTCGCCTAGAAGCTGGGCTTGTTTGTGTGACCTGTGGACTCATACCGTCTCAGGTTAGCACTGACACCCCCACCTCGCCCAAGGCAGGTGGGGTGAGCTTCATTAGGACGACTCTAACGCCCCACTCAGGATGCCGTCTGGACACCCCAAGCAAGCCATCAAGAATTCACTGACTTCGGGGATAACTGGGGACGAAACACATGATGATGCTGACCATCATATAACCGCGATCGCCCCTCCGTCGTCGCCCCTAACGCCGGACTCACCACATATAACACCGTCCGTTTTAACCCCAACTGTTCCGTCATCTCAGCCATCTGCGCCACGGTCCCCAGTTCCACTAACTCATCTTCCCAACCCAAGCGATAACACAACGCCATCGGCGTCTCCGGGGGATAATGCTCTAAAAGTTGCTCTTGGGCCTTGCGAATCTGACCAGCACTCAGATAAAGACAGAGAGAGGCGCGATGGCGAGCCAAACTGGCTAAATCCTCGCGATTGGGAACCTGGGTGCGTCCCTGCGTGCGGGTGAGGATGATGGTTTGCACAAGATTGGGAACCGTTAGTTCCGTTTGTAAGCGGGCCGCCGCTGCTTGGAAAACACTCACTCCAGGAACAATCTCGAAGGGAATCTTATCCCTGATGAGATAGACCACCAACTCATGAACGGCACCATAGAGACTGGGGTCCCCATCTTGCAGACGCACCACAGTTTTGCCAGCTTGGACATCTTGCAACAGACGAGACACCCAACTCTCTAACGTCTCCCCTCGGGTGTCGATGCATTCGCTGTCGGGGTGACAATGTTGCAACATGGCCGGGGGAACGAGAGAACCGGCGTAGAATACCACATCGGCTTGGGCAAGGCGTTGTTGTCCCCGTAGGGTAATCAGTTCAGGATCTCCGGGGCCAGCACCGATGATGGTTACAGGGGAGGCGATTGGCATAGATAAAGGTCGCGGTTGGGATGACAGCGGCAGCGTCTATCTTAACAAATTCTTGCCAATGTCTAATTTTATCCGCAAAAAGAAAGAGGAGAACTTGAGCGTCTCCCCTTTCTTTATGACCTTGGGTTGATGTAATTACGTCTAGGTTTTGTTGCCATCGAAACAGCCTCCTGTTACGATTTCAAACCCACCAGTGACCACATTAGATCAACGGCGAGAATGTTAGTGACTGATTTTAACACTTGTCGAGACTCTTCCTGGTAGATTTCATGGGCGTAACGCTTGCGGTCATCGGTGACAGTAAGGTTACGATCAGAGTGAGTCATGGGGTTTTGAGTCATGGGGATCGCCTGTTTATCTATCTATGTCCCTTACTACTAGGATGACAGTTTTTATCAGGATTATTGCGATCGCCATAGGACAGAAATGCGATCGTCATCAGCCTTTTGATTGATCCCGATCGCTCCTGGTCTTACGGCCCCCCAAAACGGCGATCGCCACCCCCGTTAGAACCACAATTCCCCCCAGCCAGACTTCCCATCCCGGCACCTCTCCAAATAGCAACAACCCTAAACTACTCGCAGAGATGGGTTCCAACAAGACTGCCAGAGTGACCCAAGTCGGAGACAGCCAGCGTAAGGCCCAGTTGAGGCTGGTATGTCCCAACAACTGAGGTAACAGCCCCATCAGCAACAAATAGCCATAAAACAGGGGAGGATAGCCCCCATAGCCTCCTCCAAGCAGCCAGGGAAGGGGCAGTAACAGCAATGCCGCCACAGTATAGGTAATGGTCACATAATGGGCTAACCCCAGGCCCTCCTGCTGAACCTTACGCCCCAGTAGTAGATGCAGACTGACAATCCAAGCCCCCAGCAACGCTAAGCCATTGCCCAACCACGGCTGACTCCCCGAGACGGCGATCGCCATCTCCCCAGAGGCAATCAACCCCCCTCCCCCCAGGGCGATCGCCATCCCCAGCCAAGTCCCCCCAGAGATAGGTTCCCTCAAAAATAGCCAAGACAACAGGGCCACCCACAAAGGAGTCGTGGTCACCAAGGTTGTCGAGGCGGCAATGGAGGTATACGACAGAGAACTAATCCAGGCGGCGAAGTGCAAGGCCAGAAACAGCCCCGACAACGCCGCCCCCCAAAATTGTCGTCGAGTCACCTGACGGGGAATCCGACGCCAGTTTCCCGACAGAAGCAACGCCGCCACCGTCAGTCGCGAGGCCGCCATGACCAAGGTGAACGCCAATCCCCCCTCTCCCCCCACCAATCCCAAGGCTAAACGCACCCAAATCGCCGCCGTGGATACTGCCAATACCCCTAATAACAAAATGAGGACAACGCGCCAGGCCGGGGGCCGCCCGCCATCCCCCAGATTCTTCACGATGGGGGGAGATTCCTTGTCTGGAGTGGAAAATCCCATTTAAGCTAGAGAGACAATGTCCATCAATTCTAAACATCTTGCCATGAGTGACCCCATTACCCCCGCCGTTAGCGATCGCATCTGCAAACACATGAACGACGACCACGCCAACGCTGTCCTCGCCTATGCCCAAGTCTACGGCGATCGCCGGGATGCCGAAGCCGCTGAAATGCTGGCCATCGACCCCGAGGGGATGGACTTAAGCGTCCAGACTAACGGCGATCGCATCAGCCTGCGTGTTCCCTTTGATCACAAACTCCAAGATTCCGAAGATGCCCATCAGACCCTAATTGCCATGGTCAAACAGGCCCGTTCCGCCGCCAAATAAGCTGAATTGCGCTTAATTCCCCTCCGGTAAGCCATAAATTGCCGCCTCCTGCCCTGTTGCCCAGGCCCACATCCGCTCGCCGTAGCAGAAATGCCACCATTCCTGAGGATGTTGGGCAAACCCCGCCTCCACCATCACCCGGGCCAGTAGGTCTCGGTGAGCATGATACTCTCGTTCGATATCGCTTTGCGCTTCGGCAAAATAGTTGGGATGCGATCGCGGGGAAATCTCGTCAATGGGCGATCCCATGTTCACCACCTGGTTGGTGGCATTGACTAAGGTGATATCCACGGCCCCTCCCGTGGCATGGGGGGGCGGATCTTGGGGATCTTGACTGGGAACTGCCCAAAACTCATAAACCTCCGCCCAAATCTCTTGCCGTTGTTCCTCTGAAAGGCGACGGGGTTTTAGACCTCGCGCTTCTAGCAAATCGGTAAAGGTCTGATCCACCATAAACTGTTGCACCTCTACCGGACGAAAGGCATCAAAAATTCGCAGTCGCCAACCTGGATGACTGCTTTGCAGAATCTCCTGGGCGTTAAACAAGCGTTCCAAGACACTTTCCCGTAAACAGAACGGACTGCGATCGCCGTAAGGGGCCCCCAATTCCCGATAGGGATGGGGCGATTCCAGGGAAAATAATCCATCGGGAATCGGAACCAGACGTTCTCCGCACTCCCGAATCGGTATCGTTTGGTAAGGTTTCATAACTGATGCACAATGAATAATTGATAATGTTTGAGTTTTTTGAAGGCTAGGAGTTAAATTATATTTGTGTTTGGAGTCAGTTATTTTTTGAAATTTCCTAAAGAAAAATACTCGTTCATCGCATCTTCTCATCCCTGATTGGATTTTGTCAATTCTGGGTTTACGTTGGCCTTGTTCTCATTCTGCTTATGTCATCCTCCTCTCTCTTGAAACCCTTAGCGCAAGCCTTAGCCGGAGTCTTTGATAATCATCAGCAAGCCCAGGATAACCCAACCTGGTTTGTTCCCACTCGTGTTTGGCAATATCCCCTCTCCCAACAGATTGATGGCAATTATGCCATTTTTGTCGAACAAGCCCCCCTCCTGAAGCTAGAACAGCCCTATCGACAACGATTGATGCTGCTCTCCCACCCCGAGGGAGCGCCCCTCCAAGTGGTGTATCGGGCCTTCCGTCATCCCGAGGCGATCGCCGGGGCCGCCCGAGACCCTCAACGCCTCCAGGGTCTAACCTCTGACGATGTTCTCGAACTTCCGGGCTGTTGTTTGCAGGTCAACCAAGAGGGCGATCGCTTTATCGCCAATCCGCCCCAGGGGGCAAAATGTTGCTTCGAGTATCAAGGGAAAACTCGTCAAGTAGAACTCGGTTTTGATATCACCCCAAACTGTCTCTACAGTCGCGATCGCGGCGTCGATCCAGACAGCGGCAAAGGACTCTGGGGCGCACTCATGGCTGCTTATGAATATCGCAAACATGATAGTTTTCCCTTGCCCGAGACTTGGACATGATTAGCATGATTTAAGGGTCAGTATGCTGACTTAATTTCAAGGCAGACCCTAACAGCAATAAACCCAAAATAATGTAAATCCAATCACTGGTGACATACTGCAACAAATAACCCCCAATCCCTGCCCCAATTGCCGAGCCAAACGCCATATAAAAAATAAACTGTTTCTGATTCGCAATCCGACCAAAAGCCCCTTGGCTTTGATATTTTCCTAATCCCATAAGAATCGTAAAGAGGCTAATCACCAGACTTAAACTCCCCGCCAAGCGAATATCCACCCCAAACACCAGAGTAATCGTCGGAATCAGGAGTTCCCCCCCAGCCACTCCCAAGAGACTACTAAACAGACCAATCACCAATCCCGCCAGAACCCCGATCGCCACCTGAAGCCCCCAAGGAATCGTCCATCCCACCCAGCCAAAAATAAAGTTATGGCCCAGAAGCACAAAACTCAGAATAATCAAAAACACCACAATCACTCGGCGTAATGCCTGTTCGTTGATCGCCGTCGCATAGCGAACCCCCAGATAAGACCCCAACAACGAGCCACAAAGCAAATTTAGGATAATCCCCCCATGGGCGATGACCGTCTCCAAACCAATCACCCCACTGCGAAAGACCAGAGAAAAGGTCACCGTCACCAGACTAATCATGAGATTGATGATCACCATCGGCAAGGGGCGATAGTGAAACACATTTACCAATACTGGAATCCGAAACTCCGCCCCACCCACCCCAATTAACCCCCCGGCGATCGCCACGATCGCCCCCCAAACCAACGCCTTCATATTTCGCATCCCCAACATCCCCAAATCCAACAGTTCAGACGAACAAGTTCCCACAATTAAGCCTCACATCTGGGCCATGCACTGTTCAGGATTAACGATTCCCGGCGCATCCTCCACCACAAGACCCGACCCTTGATAAAATAGGGGCGATCGCGATCACTTCCATATCACCATTGATGAGCAGCTACTTTCGCCCCGCCGTGGATGCCATGCAGGGGTATATCCCTGGGGAACAGCCCAAACCTGGAACCCGCATCCTCAAACTCAATACCAACGAAAACCCCTATCCCCCCTCTCCAAACGCCATGGCGGTGTTGCGGAACTTTGACGGGGAGTTGCTGCGACGCTATCCCCATCCTTACGCCAACGCCTTTCGCGAGGCGATCGCCAACGTGCTAGAGGTTCCCCTAGACTGGATTATCGTCGGCAATGGTAGTGATGAAATCCTTAACCTCCTGATTCGGGCCTGTGCCGAGGCCGACTCTCGCCGAGTGGTCTATCCTACCCCCACCTACGTTCTGTACAAAACCCTCGCCGCCATCCAACCGGCCACCGTCCTCGAAGTTCCCTATGGCCAGAACTATCAACTCCCCCTCGATGCCCTCCTAGAGGCCCAGGGGGCCGTCACCTTCATCGCCTCCCCCAACAGTCCCTCCGGTCATCTTGTCAGCAATGATGACCTGCGTCGGCTGGCCCAGGGACTCTCCGGGGTGTTAGTGGTCGATGAAGCTTATGTGGACTTCGCCGATGACACGGCCCTGCCTCTCGTGAGCGAGTTCGAGAACGTCATCGTGACGCGAACCCTCTCCAAAGGCTACTCCCTAGCTGGCTTACGACTCGGCTTTGGCATCGCCCAACCGGGACTCTTGAGTGGCCTGTTCAAAGTCAAAGATAGTTATAACATTGATGCGATCGCCGCCGCGATGGGGGCAGCGGCCATGAAGGATCAGGACTATAAAAACCAATGTGCCGAACGGGTTAAACTCTCCCGCCAGCATCTTAGCCAGGAGTTACAGAAACTCGGCTTTAAGGTTCCCCCCTCCCAAACCAATTTCCTCCTCGTCACCCCTCCCCGAGAGAATGCTGAAGACATTTATCTAGCCCTCAAAGCCCGAGGGATTCTGGTTCGTTACTTCAACCATTCCGGCTTAGAGAACCAACTCCGCATCACTGTCGGAACCGACGAACAAAACCAAACCCTCATCGAAGCCCTCATCGACCTGATTTAGGCTGGCTTACCGTGGCGGGAGGTAGGAGGCCAAGAGAACCACAGAGGCACAGAGGACACAGAGGAAGAGGAGAGGGCGCACACTTGCCTACTGCCTACTGCCTACTGCCTACTGCCTACTGCCTACTGCCTTCCCCTTCCCCTACCCATGCTTCGGAAAATGACTAACTTCCGCATAGCCATTAAAGGTCAGGGTATCTTGGCGAGTCTCCAGGCGATTGAGGCGTAGTTTCACCCCATCGAGGTTGAAGCGATCTAAATCCACCATGCCATTGAGGGCATCGAGGAGGGCCTGACTGAGTTGTTGACTCTCCGAGCGTACTGCTTCGGGAACGGACTCATCCACAAATTCAGGGTTCGTGAACTGAATCCGACGACGGCGTTCAATTTCCACGGTTGTTTCCAAGACAATCGGGATCTCCGGGCGATCGCCGATTTTGGCCATGGCCACCAACTGAATCCGATTACCCGGTTTAAGCTGCACCCGTACCTGAGTAAACGAGACCGGTTTTCCCTCCGTCAGAGACTCTAAACCCGGTAATTCCAAATGTTCAAGTCGTTGCGTGACTAAATCCGCCTCAAAGGCCTGATTAATTCCCGCTTCCGTCAGAACCACTTGGGCGATCGCCTGGGTGGGCTGTTTCAGGCTTAAACTGCCACTCAAGACGGAACTAAAATCGATCGAGACGCGATCGGTCTCAAACGACATCTCCTTCACCGGAAAACGGCGGCGGATGACCAGACCTCGGCCGTCCATCTTAAAGCTATCAATACTCCCTTGCAGCAGTTTACTCGACGGCGAGCAGCGAATCTGTACGTCTACGGACTCGCTTTGGCTGAAAAGCTGGGCAATAGAGCGACTGGCTACGGTATTGAGCATCTGTTCGCCCCAATCCGTACCCGGCGCTGTTGGATTTCCGATTAAACTCCCAAACATATCAAGCAATGCGTGTCCGCATGTCCTAGAGGCAACTATCCTCTTTGTAACAAAATATGAAGGGGTCGGCAATCCTCTGATAGGTAGAGGGAACCCCCCCAGGGCGATCACAATCCGTGGGCGATTGCCCTTCTGTCCTCTCTCCCTGGGGGTAGTTTAACGCTGTTGCGTGGTGAAGCTCCTAATATCCTAGCTTGTTTAGCATATTTATTTTAATCTGTCAAGGAAAAGGATTGAAAAAAGGGTTGAGCGGTCTCAAAAAACTCCGCCCGTTGCCGTTGAGGCAGTCGAGCGGGAACTGCGGCGATCGTCTGATAGAGACGAGTTCCCACCCAATAGATATGATGTTGATAGACCAAACCATCCTCGCCCTCATACAAGAGAATGCGTCCCGGATTTCCTGACAAGGCCACCTGACGATCCTGAATCAAGCGCTGACGGATATTGGTTAAAACCCCAGCAATTGCGCCATCAAAGCGAGTTTCCCGAGGAATCACCTCGAAAAAGCTAGGAAAGTCAGCCACAATTACCCCATAGACCTGTTCATTGTTTTCCAGCCCAAGTATGTACATCTCCAACCTCCCCAAACTGGTTTCGAGGGGTTGGATACGTTCCCGCAGGGAGCCTGGGGGTAAATTTACGGTAAACCCTAACTCAGGATGTTCTAGACCCTGCCAACTGTCTGGAATCGTTGGCTCAATGTCTGCGAGATCCTCAATTTCCTCACTCTCTTCACTCTCGTCTAGGCGCTGATTCCCATCCTCGGCCCTAGACTCAGAACTCAGAGGACTCAGTAGGACTCCCCCTAGGGTGAACAGTCCCAGCGTAACTACCGCCATCGTTCTCAACAGCCCAGCGGCGCGACCTTGCCTAGATTTCATCAGACTAACTCTGCCTCACAACACCAACAGGTTTTACGGCAACCATGGCGATCGCCATTTCCCCCCTCAGTCTGACAGATTTCAGCCCAGTTTGACGGGGAAATCCGTACCCGAGTCTTGCTCAAACCAGCCGCCAATTATCCAGAAAAACTGGCAGAATAGGAGAGAAAAAGAGTCTGGATAGCCCTTCGCGATCATGGCCCCCGAGGGGGATTCGCCTGTGGGGAAACAGCCCCGAAGGCTTAGTTGTAATCCAGCTTGATAATCTAAATGTTTAGGCGACTCTTGACGTGAACTCCTATGGGACACCTTTTAGCACCACAGTCCATCCAACGCCGGACGGTTCAACTCCTCAGTCTAGTCATACTTCTCGGCATGTTGCTAGGCCTCACACCAGCGGCGATCGCCCTAACGGGTTCTAGTTCCCCTCAACTCGGCCAATCCCTCCCCACCCCCTCCCCCAATGGGGGTAGCTTCGTGACGGTCGCCGTCAATCGGGTGGGGCCCTCGGTAGTCCGCATTGATACCGAGCGCGTCGTCACCCGTAACTTAGATCCCTTCTTTAACGATCCCTTCTTTGAACGGTTTTTTGGCGGCGATATGTTCCCCAATCCCGGCCCTCGCCAACAACTTCAGCGGGGACAAGGGTCTGGCTTCATCGTCGATAGCAGCGGAACCATCCTCACCAACGCTCACGTCGTCAACCGGGCCGATCGCGTCACCGTCCGCCTTAAAGATGGTCGAGATTTTGAAGGCCGCGTCACCGGAGTTGATACCGTCACCGACTTAGCCGTCATCAAAGTTGATACCAATGGTAGCGAGCTTCCCGTTGCCCCCCTCGGAGATAGTGAGCGGGTGCAAGTGGGAGATTGGGCGATCGCCGTCGGTAATCCCCTCGGACTCGATAACACCGTCACCCTGGGGATTGTCAGCACCCTCAATCGTTCCAGTGCCCAAGTAGGGATTCCCGATAAACGCCTCGACTTTATCCAAACCGACGCCGCCATCAATCCTGGCAACTCCGGCGGTCCCCTCCTCAACGATCGCGGTGAGGTGATTGGCGTCAACACCGCCATCCGGGCCGACGCTAACGGCATTGGCTTTGCCATTCCCATTAACACCGTCAAAGCCGTCAGCGATCGCCTAGCCCGAGGAGAAAGCATTGCCCATCCCTTCATCGGCATCCAAATGATCGGCCTCACCCCCGAGATTGCCCGCGAGAACAACCGCGATCCCAATGGTGGCTTCAATCTGCCGGAACGAGAAGGGGTCCTCGTCATGCGTGTCTTAGCCGCCAGTCCCGCCGAAGAAGCCGGCCTACGACGGGGAGACGTGATTACCCAAATCGATGGAGAACCCGTCAGTGATGCCGAAAGCCTGCAACGAATGGTAGAAAATAGTCGGGTTGGCCAAGTGTTACGGTTGCAAGTGATTCGTGGCGATCGTACCCTTTCCCTACGAGTCCGCACCGGAGAACTGCAAGCCAACGCTCGTTAACCGCTGACTTTCCCCCTACTCACCATGTTGATCCCCATTACCCGAGAACGGTTTGAAACCCTAATTCCCCTCACCGCCACCGCCTCCCAATACGCCTATTATTGGGGCAATTGGCAGAACTTAGTCAAGCAAATCCTCTTCTCGCTATTGGGGATCTTCCTCGTCTGGATCCTCAGCCTTACGCTCCATAGTCAGGGCTTAAGTCTATTTTTGGGAATTTTTGCCGGCCTCTATTGGCTCTGGAACCCGGTTGCCAAAGCCAGTTTCCGCAACGCTAAATATCGACGTTATCCTTACAGTGGCTTTTGGCAGGGGGAAATTCTCGATGTCTATGTCACCGAAGAAGTCATTGGTACCGAAGAAACCGCCAATGCCAAAGGAGAACTCGTCTTAGTCGAGAATCGTGAACGTCGTTTGAACTTAGAACTTGGCGATGAACGAGGTTTTTTGGCCAAAGTACAAGTTCCCCTACGCCGTCAACATCAGTTTATTTCGGCGGGGCAAACGGTTCACCTATTAGTCCTCTCCGAAGACCCCGATTTACGCCGCATTGCCAAACTCTCGGATTTATATATTCCCAATCGTCAAATTTGGGTGAGTGATTATCCCTGGTTGCAACGGGAGGCGTTTAAAGAGGTTAGCCAACAACTCGGACGAGGCAATCGCCGCCGGACTCCTCCCCCTAGCCGTCGCCGTTAGTCTCGATTTTTTTTAGGACTATCAGTTATAACGGGTAGCGAATCAGATTGTTCCTCCTCGTTGTACCCTAAGTTTGGGAGTAATCACCGCCACTCAATCAAAGGTGACCCTAAATGACCTCCTCAAACCAGCAGATTTGCCCTCTATGAAGCTAAAAATAGCGGCCAGAATCAGGCTCAATATATAGTCTTTAGCCGTTAAGCTTCCATGAAGAAACCACGGCTTGCCCCCCTTCACTGCCCTAACGAGAGAGAGATGATAGCCAGCTAACCCCTCTAGCAGCCATCGGCAAGGATGATGGATAATGAAGAAGAGATATTGGGGGTAAAAGGTGAATGACATTCTTTAATCCAGATACGATGATCTTGATGATTGCAATATCCTCATTACTTCAAGCGGCTGTGCTGGTAGTTCTTTGGATGTCGGCTAATCAATACAAAGGAATGTCCACTTATGTCCTGGGGACTTTGCTATCTAGCTTGTCGTTTGTCGGGTTTTTAGTGAGGAGTCTCTTTTTTCCCTCCCCAGAACTTCGCCTGATCAATAACATTGTCCTTTTTAGTGCCATCTGTTTGCATATCATCGGTATCGGTCAGTTTTTGAGCCGTAAAATCAATTATTCTTATTGGCTGTTTGCCGTCATACTAAGTCTGGTTTTTCAAATTTACTGGGTTTATTATGACGACAACTATTTCTGGCGTAACGTTTTTATTTTAGTGCCAATAGCTGGAATATATGCAATTGGCTTCCAGTATATTCAAAACTCTAAAATAATCAGTTTTCGCGCAACTTCTCGGAGTCTTAAATTGGTTTTAGGCGTGGGATTTTGGGTATTTATTATGCGCATTGTTTTACTTAGGGGCGGAACAACTCAATCTATCACCGATGAAACAATCGCTAATGCCTTTACATTTTTGTCCTTGTTTATTATTGATTTTCTTCGCAATGGTTTTTTTGTGATTATGGTCAGTCAACGGATGTATTCTGAACTGCATCATTTAGCAGAAATAGATTTTTTAACCCAAATTTTTAATCGAGGTGCAATCGCTCGACGGCTGGAAAAGAAGCTAAAAAAAGCACAGCAACATCAGGCAGCCACCCTAATTTTATTAGATATTGATTATTTCAAGAAAATCAATGATAATCATGGTCATGACGTGGGCGATCGCGTCCTCCAAGAAGTGGCACGAGTCTTAGAATCCCAACTGACTCCTCAGGATATCTTAGGACGCTGGGGGGGCGAAGAATTTGTTATTTTTCTACCCAATTGCCCCGCCGCCACTGCTCGCGATCGCGCCGAATCCCTACGACTTCAAGTCGAAAAAAACACCGTTGATTATGTCATCAAAACTTTGAGATGCACCATCAGTTTGGGGGTCGTCACCGCCCCACTGGGTCACCATCCCCTCGACAGGCTAATCAAACAAGCCGATCGCGCCCTCTATCAAGCCAAAGAAAACGGACGAAATCGAGCCGAATACGTCATCCTATGACCCGAAACTACTCCCGCCTCCCCGCCTCATAAAACGCCTCCCAACCGGGACGAGATTGAATCACCGTTTCCAAATACTCCTCCCAGGCGATCGCATTCTGAGGCGACTCCTGCACCACCACATCCCGAACCCCCGCCAGCAAATCCTCGGCCCGTAACTGGCCATCGCCAAAATGAGCCGCCAGGGCCAACCCCTGATTCACCACCGAAATCGCATCCGCCGGACTCAACACCCCCTGCGAGGACTTTAACGGCCGTTGGCCATCCTCCGTCATCCCCTGACGTAACTCCCGGAAGATAGTCACCACCCGGCGAATTTCCTCTAAAATCGGGGTTTCCTGCCGTAACGCCAACGGCATCCCCAAAGCTTCCACCCGACGGCGAACAATCTCCACCTCCATCTCCAACGTCGCCGGAAGCGGTAACACCACCGTGTTAAAACGACGTTTCAGGGCCGTCGAAAGATCATTCACCCCTCGATCCTTCTGATTCGCCGTGGCAATCAGATTAAATCCTTGTCGGGCAAAACTATCCTCCTTTAACTCAGGAATCGGCAAGCGTTTCTCCGAGAGAATCGTCAGTAGAGAATCCTGCACATCCGTCGGCAGGCGCGTCAACTCCTCAATACGGACGATCGCCCCCTCTTCCATGGCCCGCAACACCGGACTGGCCACCAACGCCTCAGCCGAGAACCCTTGCGCCAGGAGTTTGGCATAATTCCAGCTATAGCGAAGGGCCTCCTCAGGGGTTCCCGCCGTTCCCTGAACCAAGAAGCGAGAATGGCCCGAAATGGCAATACTTAAATGTTCCGACAGCCAAGACTTCCCCGTTCCCGGAACCCCCAACAACAACAAGGCCCGATCCGTTACCAGAGTGGCGATCGCAATCTCGATCGCCCGCGCCGAACCAATATACTTCGGCGTAATCTCCAAACCAGTCTCCAGAGTTCCCCCAATCAGATAGGTTCGCACTGCCCAGGGGGATAACTGCCATTGAGGAGGACGCGGCCGCCGATCAACCTCCTGTAGCGCCGCCAATTCTTCCGCAAACTGGATCTCTAAGCTCGCACGGACTCGAACCATAATCGAACACCGCTCAGATTGCGCTTAGACTTTAGGGGATTCCAAGGCAACTTGCAACATCGAGAGAATATCTCGCTCCCGAAACCGCTGAGCCAGATTCCCCAGACATTGGGCAAACTCCCGACAGTCTCCAGCGTCCTCCACAACCTCGTTAGACCAACCGCGAATCCGGTTGAGATTGCCCCGTCTTGCCCAGTCTAGGAGTTGGGCCAAAACCTCACGGCTGGGTAGTGGCAGGCCCTCAACTGCATCAGCATCAAACGTCTCAGGAGATACCGTAGCCGTTGCTTCAGCAGGGGTCTCGATCGCCTCATACTGCCAATCTAGCTGTAAGAGCTGCTGCAACAAATTAAACAACTCCTCCGCTTGAATCGGTTTCGGGAGAAAGGCACTCCCTCCAAACTCCAAACTGCGATCGCGATCCTCCTCAAAAACACTGGCCGAGGAAACAATAATCGGGAGACTCCTAAACTCAGACAGCCCTCGCAACCGCTGAATCAACTCAAATCCATCTGAGTCAGGCATGACTAAATCCGTCAAAATCAAATCCGGCTGTTGGGCCAGGGCACAATCATAGCCCTCGTAACCATCCGCCGCCTCCAACATTCCAAATCCCAACGGCTCTAGCAAACTGCGTACAACACTGCGATTCTCTGGCCTGTCATCGACCACTAAAATCCTCCGTCGAGGGCCCTGATAGCCCAAAATCTTGCCATAACGGGTCATAGAGGGGGCTACCCATTCTTGAGCTAGGGGGAACACCAGGTCAAAGACAAACGTACTCCCCTGATTGATCTGACTTTGCACCTGAATCTGACTCCCCATCAGATGGACAATCTTTTGGGAAATCGTTAACCCCAATCCCGTCCCCTCCGCCATTTCCCTAGCTCTGCCGACCTGCTCAAAGGGCTGAAAGATCCGTTCAAGCTGCTCCTGGCTCATGCCCACCCCCGTATCCCGAATCTCAAACCGTACCTTCACCGCCTCGTCTAAATGCTCAATCACGGCCACCTGAAAGGTGACTTGACCCGCCTCGGTATATTTCACCGCGTTGCCCAGAAGATTGATCAGAACCTGCCGCAACCGTTTTTCATCAGTGCGAACTGCCTCGGGAATTGGCGTCACCACCTGATACTGCCAAGCCAGTCCCTTCGGTTCGGCCTTGATCTGACAAATTTCTGAAACTCCGGTGAGAAATGCCGGAAAGTAAATGTCCGAAAGGTGAAGCTCCATTTTTCGGGCTTCGATTTTGGACAGATCCAGAATGTCGTTGATTAAGGTCAGGAGATGGGAGCCACATTGATGAATAATCTCAATCCCTTGACGCTGCTGCTCACTGTGAGGGTTCCGTTTGAGAATTTGTGCATAGCCCAAAATGCCGTTAAGAGGGGTTCGCAGTTCATGGCTCATGTTCGCCAAAAACTCGCTCTTAGCTCGGTTCGCCAGGTCAGCGGCTTCTCGGGCCTGTTCTAGGGCCTGTTCGGTGGCTTTGCGATCGCTGATGTCGGTGGCGACGTTCAACAGATAATGACGGGTTTCCGTTTCTGAGCCTTGCAGGAACAAGGGTTTTTCCAGGCAATAAAAATACCGCTCCTCACCGGCGGCATTGGCAATCACTTTTTCGTAAATGCGCACATCATCAAGCAGGGGATCTTTGACCGGGCCCTGACTGGAGTTGGCCTCCGGGTTTGGGGGCAATTGCGTCAGTTCCTCGCTTGTGCAGCCAATTAAGGCCTCTACGGAGGTTCCATAAAACTCCGCCAGACTGCGGTTGGCCAAGACAAAGCGATCGCTCATATCCCGAACCTCAATCAGGCTGGGATTGGTATCAATAACATTCCGCAGAAAGGTTTGTTGCCGGGAGAGGTCACGTTGACTTTGGTTCAGGGATGCGGTTCGTTCTGCCACTCGCCGTTCCAACTCCTGATTGTACTGTTCGAGTTGTCGCTGGGTGGCGGTGCGTTCTTGTACCAAGGCACATAAGACCAAAGCACTCAGGGCGATGACGCTGATAAACGATTGTAAGAGAACTAAGGACATGGCCACGGAGGGACGGGCAAAGGTTCCCATCCCCTGGGCGGTTCCGATAATGGCAAGGGTGGTCATTAGAGTGACCAGACTGGTGACCTCCCGCCAGCCAAAACGAAAGGTGGCCCAGCCTAACAGCGGCAGCAGACTATATTCAATGGGGTAGTCTCGGAAAAAGGCAATGTAGGCGATGAGCGTGGCTAAACCTGTGATGACGCTAATATGTAGCCAATCCCGCCGTCGATAGGGTTGGGCGCAACGGCGATCGCTCCAGCAGAGGAACAACGGGGCAATGACCAAAATTCCCGTGGCGTTACTGATAAACCAGGTTTGCCATAGGGTCATCATCTGCGCCCCTGGCAGTTCTGCCAAGATTCTTAAGGCCAGCATCGCAACCGTGGCACTGATCGCCGCCGGAACCGTTGCTACTAAGCTAATAAAGACCAGAACATCTCGTAAAGACTCGAATCCCGGAGAACAACGGGTATAGCGACGTAAGAATCTCGCTCCTAGCCAAAATTCTAAGAGTTGATTCAGAATCATCACGCTCCAGAGGAAAGATTGCTCTGGAGTCTGGAGATAGCGATTGAGGTTAAATAGCATCACCCCGACTGCCAGTCCGGGAAGGGTCCCATTGCCCCAAACCCCTAGGAGTGCGATCGCCAGCCCCGCCGCAATCCAAATCGGTGCGCCGACTCCAGCGGCAAGGGTTAAAAAACTTAAGTTTAGGGTTAATACCAGATACATCACCAGGGCAATTCCCAGGTTGAGCATCACCATCTGACCCGGATGTTTCCAGCCTAAGAACGCCGCCATATTGATGTAGGTTTATTGGGATAGCTGCAGTCAACCGGACTGATTCTAGCACCTGTATTAACCCATCCAACAAAAATAAAGCTTAAGTTTCCGAGTTAGCTTGTGATACCGTAACTTGCGTAACACTTTAGGGAATCACCTTAAAATGATTCGCTTATCTAGGCTTTATTTGAATCAACTCGCGTAAGTTTTTTTCCTGAATCCCACCTTGATGAAGATAAGTTAAACAAGATACCAAAACTCAGCATTTTACGGTCTATCGAACGGTTTATTATTACACCCAGTTAAAATGAGGGCGAGATAGTAAGGACACCCTCCCCAACCTCTCTGACGATTGATGTCCCGACCGTGATCACCGATACCCCATGACACCTGCTCTCAAAGCGTGGTTACTTTGCCTAATGCTCTGTTGCGGGAGCTTTTGGCTAACCCTAAAACTCCCTGCCCTCTCGCAGAGTCCTCAGCCAACTCCCTCCTCTCTCATTGCTGTTAACCCCTCCCCCGAGGAATTGCTCAACGCGGGGTTAGATGAGTATCATCGGGGAGACTATCTCAGGGCGATCGCCCAATGGCAACAGGCCCTAGACCAGAACCCCTCCCCTGCCACCGAGATCCGGTTACACCAAAATCTCGCCAATGCCTATCAACGTTTGGGCCATGCTCCCCAAACGGCGATTTTTCATTGGCAACAGGTTTTAGAACTCGCGGCTTCAATGCCCGAATCGGAGTCTCCGATTTCCTCCCTCGCTCAAGCCCAAATCCGCATTGAACAGGCCCAACTGTATGATGCGATGGGGCAACATCAGCGAGCCATCGATCTCCTTGAGGAGGCCCGTGGACAACTCCAGGGCGATCGCCCCAGTGAATTAGCCCTCCAGGGGGCCTTAGGGAATGCCTACTCCGCTCTAGGCCGCTATAAAGATGCCATCACCAACCATGAAGCGAGCCTTGAGCTGGCCCAGGGTCTAGAGCGTCCCCAGGCCATTGCCACAGCTCTAAGTAATCTCGCCAACACTCACGGTTTCCAGGCCCGTCGCGCTTACTATCAAGAAAAAGTGGCTCGTCAGGAGGGAGAAGAAGCCAATGCTCAGGAGGCCCAGGAGGACTTTGAACGCGATCGCCAAGCCATTGAACTGCGACTCCAGCAAAGCCTTGAACTCGGGGAGAGCGTTGGAGGCATCACCCAAGTTCGCAGTCTCCTCAATGCTCATCGTCTCCTCCGGGAATTTTTCTCGGAGCGTCAGGAGGAACAAGAACGCATCCGTCAGCAACTTGAACCTCTCCTCACTCTCTTACCCCCGTCACGGGAGAAAATCTTTGCTTTGATTTACCTGGCCCAACAGCAACCCCGAAGCCAGCAATCCCAGGCTCGTGACTTATTAGAAACCGCTATCACCCTGTCTCGCACCATTGACGATCCTCGGGCTGAATCCTTTGCCCTCGGAACCTTAGGAACCCTCTATGAGCAAGACCAGCAATATGAAACTGCCCTACGTCTGACCCAACAGGCTCAATTTACGGCCCAGGAAATTTCCGCCTTCGATAGTCTCTATCGCTGGCAACAGCAAGCGGGGCGCATCCATAAGCACACCGGACAATTCAGTCTGGCTCTCGCTCAATATCGTGCCGCGACCAATAGTTTAGATCACTTGCGCGGAGATTTAATTGCCACCAGTCGTGATCTCCAGTTTGAATTTCGCGATGCTGTTGAGCCAGTTTACCGTGAACTTATTGCCTTACTTCTAGAAGGAGATACTCCGGGAACCAACCAATCTAAACTTCAGGAAACTCTCGATATTTTGGAGCGCCTTAAGTTAGCAGAACTTCGCGACTTTTTTGGCGATGATTGTGTTGAAGTAGCTCAAACTGTTGTCCAAGAAAATGGACAATTGTCCGATTCAAAAGCGGTTATTATTTATAGTATTCTTCTGGATGAATCAGCCGTTTTGATTTTGCAAGAAGCCGATGGAACCCTCAGCAGCTATACCGTCCCCCATTCCAGAACGGAGATTGAAGATGAGGTGAATATCTTTCGGAGTTTACTGGAAACCCGAGGAACCAACGAGTATCTCAGACCTGCCCAAAAACTCTATGACTGGCTCGTGCGTCCTCTGCAAGCAGATTTAGAGGCGATCGCCCCGGAAACCTTGGTCTTCATTCAAGATGGTGTCCTGCGAAAAACTCCCGTGGCTGCTCTCCATGATGGTCAGCGGTTTTTAGTTGAGTCCTACGCCCTAGCCACCACTCCCAGTTTGCGCCTAACCACAAGCGGCCGCCGCAACGCTCAATTTGGAGCAACCCTAATTGCCGGGTTAACGGTGGAAATTCACCCCTTTGCCGCCCTCAATAATGTAGAGCGAGAAGTCAGGGAGGTTCAGGGTTTAATGGGGGGAGTCTCATTACTTGATGAAGACTTTACGGTAGCAAGCCTAGAGCGGGAACTAACTCAAAAGCCCTATTCAATTGTTCATCTGGCCACCCATGGCAAGTTTGGTGTGGATGCCCAGGGGACGTTTTTGCTGGCCTTTGATGGTCGCATCACCATCGAAGCCATGGATCAGCTATTGCGATCGCGTCGCCGCTCCGGAAACAGCCGCCAACCTCTGGATTTACTGGTGCTGAGTGCCTGTCAAACTGCCGCTGGAGACAACCGCTCCGCCCTGGGGATTGCTGGGGTGGCGGTGCGTGCGGGAGCTAAAACCGCCCTAGCCAGTCTCTGGTTTATTAACGATGAGGCCACGGTTCCCCTGATTACCAATTTCTATCAGGAACTCCGGACTCCTGGAATGACCAAAGCCCAGGCCCTGCAAGCCGCCCAAAAAGAGGCCATTGAGAGTCAGTTCTACAGTCACCCCGGCGTCTGGTCACCCTTTATTCTCATCGGTACTTGGCGTTAGGGGGGGCGTTAGAGGGGGCATTAGAGGGGGCGTTGTCCCGTTACAAACTGTTTTAAGACCCCAGCCGTCCAATCAATATCAGCTTCCGTGGTGTCTCGTCCCAAGGTTAAGCGAATCCCCGCCCGAGCTAATCGTTCAGGATAGCCCATGGCCAAGAGAACCGGACTGGGGGCCAGTTTCCCACTATGACAAGCAGACCCCGAACTCATGGCAATCCCAGCTAGGTTTAACTGCCGCACTAGGGCTTTACCGGTGATGGGTTTACCCCGGCTATCCTCCGCATCCACCAAGAAACTCACATGATGAGGTAGACGATTCTGGCGATCGCCCGTCACCTGGAGACTCCAAACCCCAGCCAAATGCTCAAACAGGCGATCGCGCAACCCTTGCAGTCGTTGCGCCTCTGCCTCCAGTTCCTGGGCTGCTAGAGCCGCCGCCACACCAAAGCCCACCAGATTAGGCACAGCTTCCGTTCCCGATCGCCGTCCCCGTTCTTGACCTCCCCCCGCCAGCAGGGGCTGTAGCGAGCATCCCGGACGAACATAGAGAGCGCCCGCCCCTTTGGGGCCATAAAGCTTATGACTCGAAAGAGAGAGCAAATCCACCCCCAACGCCTCCACATCGAGGGGTAGCCGTCCCGCCACCTGAACAGCATCCGTATGAAATAACACCCCATGCCGACGGGCGATCGCCGCTAACTCCGCAATCGGTTGAACCGTACCCACCTCACTTTGTCCATAAATCACCGACACCAGGGCCGTATCGGGGCGTAGCGCCCCTTCCAAGGCCTCGGGACTCACTCGCCCCTGGGAGGTTACCGGTAGGCGCGTCACCTGCCAGCCTTGCTCCTGCAAGCGCCCCGCCGGTTCTGAGATGGCCGCATGTTCAACATCCGAGATAATCAGATGCCCCGGTTGCTGGGGCAAAGCTCCCATCAGCGCCAAATTATTGGCCTCCGTACCGCCACTGGTGAAGATAATCGACTCCGGCGGAGCGTGAATGAGTTCCGCCACCTGAAGCCGGGCCGTTTCCACCGCCGTTGCTGCCGTTTCTCCCCAGTGATGCAAACTAGAGGGATTGCCCCAGGCCTGAGTCAGGGCGTTCAGCATCGCCTCAACCGCCTCTGAGCGTGTCGGTGTGGTGGCGCTATGGTCTAAGTAGATTTGCATGGAGACCTCTCCTGAACATTGCCATCAATACACCTCCCCCCTTCTAGGGTAAGCCTATGGATTTGCAGATTCTGGCTCCCTCGCGATCTAGACTCAGCGATCGCACGGTCACAGGGGTTTTTTCCATCTGCCAGGCTTGTTCCATGGCCGCCACCACCTTAGGAGCATTGGCCCTTGATGCCAGGGCTAATAGAGTCGGCCCCGCACCGCTAATCGCTAACCCATAGGCGCCCGCCTGCACCGCCGCTTCATGCACCGCCCCATAGCCAGGAATCAACCGTTGACGGTAGGGTTGATGAACCCGATCCTGCATTCCGACCCGCAGCTGCTCCCCATCTCCGGTTTCGAGACCTTTCACTAACAGGGCTAAATGGGCCGTATTAAAGACCACATCTGCCCGACAGTACTCTTGGGGCAGGACTTGTCGGGCCGCCGCCGTGGAGAGTTCAAACTGGGGGATTGCCACCACCGGGACAATCTCCGAATGCCATGCCACGCTGCAATGGAGCCAGTCTTCGTCATCACTGGCCGCCAACTGACAGCCTCCTAACAGGGCTGGGACAACGTTATCCGGGTGGCCTTCGAGATCAATAGCCATACGCATCAAGGCCCGGGGACTTAGGGGGTTCCCAGCCCAGTAGTTGGCCCCGAGTAGTCCTCCCACGATCGCCGTCGCGGAACTGCCCAAGCCTCGGGCCAGGGGGACTCCCAAGTCAATCTCTAAATGCAAACTCGGGGGCGTTTGGCTGAGGGCTTCAAAGAACTGACAAAAGACTTGATAGACCAAATTCTCAGCATCCGTTGCCACCCGTGCCGCTTCTTTACCTCGCACCTGAATCGTTACCCCAGACCCCGAGATTCCAGGGGTTTCGGCCCCCTGGGCGGGCAAAAAGGAAAATCGGTTATATAACGACAGCGCTGCCCCTAAACAGTCGAAACCGGGTCCGAGGTTTGCCGTGGTAGCCGGGACGGTGACAGTAAACGGATGAAGCATTCAGGTGGATAACAGGGAGTTGGCGGACAAGGGAGTGGCGATCGCCTCGTGTCCGAGCCGGCGATCGCTCGATGAGAAAATTCTATCCTAGAGCGGGGCCATCTCAGGAATGCCCCCAAATGGGGCGATCGCCTAAACCTGGACCGTTTGGCTCCCTCGCAGCAAGTTGGCCCGATGTTTGGCCAGTTCCAAGACTCCCTCCGTAATGATTTGCACTACATCCACTCGCCCTTGGCGTAGGAGACGATGTTGTAAGAAGGTTTCGCCGGGGAGTTCTCCTTTGAGAAATTCCTTGGAGGCGGCCAGCAGTTCACTGACACAGTCAAACCCCACGGATTCGATAATGAAGGTCGCTAAAGGCGAATTTTTTAAGTCATAGGCTGACTCACGAGTTCGCCCTTGGCTGAGCAGTTGCAGCACTTCCGCCTCCCGTTGGGTAGAGGGAGGACAGTCACTGGAGAGATGGGGCAGAAATTCTGCCAGGGCCGGGGTTTTGACCCCGGCTTCCGGAAACTCACCCATCATCGTCGAGATATGGACATTCCGTCCGAGGCGATAGGAGAGGGCTTCGAGAACGGCGATGGTAATTAGTTTCACCCCGAGATATAACTGGGCCGTTTCTAAGTTCTTGCGAGTGCGTTCGACTAAGCCGGCATAGGTTTCATCATCCGGCTCACCCCGATATTGACTGAAGACCACTTCCGGCTTTAGGAAGTTGATAAAGCCTTCCATTTTCTGAATGGAGCGCCGATAGCCACGGACAGTGTAGGAGTTGGCACTGATCAGTTCGTGATTGGTTTCCGGCAGTAAGTTCCAGGTGTTGTCTAGAAATTCCGCTGAGTTAGGCAGAGCAAAGTTTTCTACATCCCGATTGGCCAGACGCACTGCTCGTTTGACTGCATCGTAGACCTCCTCATCGCTCCAGTTGAGCCTAAACTGATCACAGGTACGATTTAGATTATGTTCGAGGCGATCGCTGGCCGTCCAGCCTTCAGCGGACACCCCTCGGAAGGGGATTGTGGCTTCGATACAGGCGCAGACGCGTACCAAGTCTCCTAGGGATAAAAAGGGTTCTAGGACCTTGGTGGCGATGACGGCGCTGAGGAACTCATTTTGGCCTCGGAAGGGATCGAGGACTTGTTCCGGGGCGAAACCAAAGACCGACAAGACTAGCAAGAAGTTGCTATCGTCAGGAAGTCGCTCTAAGGGCAAAATCGACAACTTGCCATTGAGTTCTTCAATGTAGGGGGAGATGTACCGGCTAACGTTCAGGTTAATTCCTGAATCCACCTGAACGTAGACTAGATCATGGAATAGTGCTGACAGAACCTCAAGGGGGTCATCCGAGCCGCCCACCTCGAAAATGTGAGACGGCGTATGGAAATACCGCCATTGTCCCGTCATCGCCTGTACGATTAATGACGCAATTGGTTCGATTTCCTCCATCGGTGGGGGGGCTGCCAGTTCCGAAATTGAGCCGACTAGGCTGTCCAGGCAGCGTTGGTAAGCAACTTCTAGCTCCATCAATCCCTCGTGTTGTTTCCCTGATTCCCGTGCATACGGTTGCAGACGACCTAAACTGTCGATGCACCTATTATCTGCCAGCATAACCTGAAGCCCGACCGGTTGCCGAAATTGTTCAGGATTGATTTCAATGGACTTGACACCGCATACGCCTTTTTCCAGTAAATTTTCTGCTCAGCCTGATTTGGAACCGACCATGTCTCTAGATAATGAAGCCTCCATCAGCGATTTGCTCAGCCGTCAACAGGCGTTGACAATTGAGTTGCAATCGCTCCAAGACCATCTTAATCGTCTCGTGCCTCAACTGGAAGAGGCGCAGACCCAAGCCCAGAAGCCCCCCGAAAAACCTCAGGGAACCTCCCCAGAAACCTTGTTAGCCTCTGCGACTCAGTCTGCTTTGGCTCGCTATGAGTGGAAGGCGAAAGTGGAGGGACTCGAGGTGGCGATCGCCTGGACTCAAGAGCAAATTCAGCAGAAAGCCGATGAACTCGAAACCTTGGAAGCGACCATGGCTGAGGCGGAACGTCGCAGCGAGCAGACGGCTCAAGCTCGTCGGGGGGTGACTCAGTTAAACCAGGCCATCGATCAGGTGAAACAGCAGTTGAGCCAGTTGAAAGGCCAGGGCTGTCTCCACCTCTATACGGTCAACTTGCCTGAGTTTTCCCTCGATGAACAGGGACAGATCCAGGTTCGTCCCCATTCTTTCCGGATTCAATAAGTCTGTGGGGGTGAGACATGGCAGCGGGAATGGGTCCTATGGTCTGTCCGATCGGGACGGTTATGGGGCGATCGCCATCCCCAGTATCGGCAAAATGTCAGCATAATTTGACATCTCAGTTGGAAAAGGGACCAAAGCCGTGGGTCTGACATCTGGGATAAATGGTCAAAAGACATTAGCATGGGAAAAACTTTACATTTCAATTTATGAATGTTCGGGCAGGAACCCTCCTAAACAACGGGAAATATGCTATCGAAGCCCCCTTGGGTCAGGGCTATTTTGGCGCGACCTATCGGGCGACCCACGGGCAGCTCTGGCAGCCCGTCATTCTTAAAACCCTAGGCGATACCCTACTCAGTCATGGCAATCGCAATGAGTTTGCCCGCCAGTTTGTGGAACAGGCACGGCTGCTGGCCCGTTGTCAGCATCCCAACTTACCTCGGGTCTTAGATTTATTTGATGAGCAGGGACAGGTCTTTTTGGTCTTAGAGTATGTCCCCGGCAGCAGCCTACTGGAGCGGGTCAACAGCCAGGGCCCCCTCTCGCCTCATGAGGCTCTGACCGTGATGCAGAACCTAGCCCACGCGGTTGAGGCGCTGCATCAGCAGGGACTGTTACACCGGGATATTAAACCCGAACACGTACTTCAAGTGCCAGGGGGCGATCGCCTCATCCTCATCGAAATTGGCTTAACTCGCGACCTGACCACGGGAGCTGGACAAACCTACAGCGGCCTACTGTCACCCGGCTATGCCGCCCCAGAACAGTACAATGGCGCTCCTTCTAGTCCGGCAACGGATGTCTATGCCCTCGCGGCCACCGCTTACTATCTTCTGAGCGGACAGCCTCCCGCCAGTGCCCCCCTGCGCGATCGCGTCCCTCTCAAAGCCTTAGATGATGGCACTCCCCTAACGGCCGCCTTAGAAGAGGCGATTCTCGTGGGTCTCGATCTCAACCCCCAAACCCGTCCTGGGACCATTTGTGACTGGTTGGCGATACTCCCGGATGCCACGGCAGCGAGCCAAGGGCATAGCCGCTCCCGTCCGTTGGCAGCCAAGACCAAGACCCCTAACGCTCCTGAGCCAACCCCAGCCCGGACAATTTTTCAGCGTCCCTGGGTTCCCGCCCTCTTTATCACCACCTCCGTTGTCGCGGCTGTTGGTGGAGCCGCTGCCATGATGAGTTTGCGATCGGCCATGAGTCGTGTGCCGGAGTCAGACCCCTCCCAACTGCTCCAGAGTGATCCCAGTCGTGAGAGCCGCCCTCGCTTACGTCAGACCCCTGGCTCCAGTCGCTCCCGCAACACCGATGGTCCTCTATTAGAGATTGACGCCTGGACTCCCGTTGAGCCAAGCCCGGATGCTGAATATACCCGGAACCGTTGGCGGGAAGCGGAACCCGAGAGCCGCGATCGCTCTTCCTCTTGGTCTGCCCCGAGTTCCACCCCTGAGAACAGAACCCACGGTAACCCAGCGCCTTACGCGCAGCCCTATGACTCCACCGGGTACCCAGCGCAGCCGGAGAGCTATGAGGCCCCCTACAGTGACGACCGAGATTACTATGATGACCCTCTGGTGACGGATAAGCCCTTTACCGGCGATGAAACCCTGGATGTTCCCAGTTGGTCTGAGCCAGTGCCGGAGTCCTTAGAACGGCCTTGGGGCAGCGAGCCGGACTGGGGCGCGAATCCTGAGGCCAAAGTGCCCGATGCCTCTCAGGAAGACCCCTGGCGGCGGCAGTATAACAAACAAGTTCCCTCGGCGCCCTCGACTCAGAGCTGAACTCATCAAGGCTGAGCTGATCTGAGCGGACGGAGGAGCGCCGAGGGGCCAGGGCCACTCTCCCTGCTCCTCAAATGTGCCTTGGAGTATCAACTGAGTGGTGAGATCGCGGCGTCACCCTGAGTCGCAACTGCTATAATTTTGTTAAGGAAGCTTAATAATCAAATTCACACATGAGTAAGTCCCCGGTTCACGCCTTCTTTGTTGGTCGTATCCTTGCAGAAGAAATTGGCGCAGTCCTAGAACGGACCGTCTCAAACTCCCTCAGTGCCTTTGGTCAGTTTGACGCTGAACAACGGGAAAACCTACGTCAGTTCTCTGAACGGGTGGTGGAACGGGCCGAGCGGGTTGAATCCGATCGCACCACAGCCGGATCGTCATCAGGGAGTCGCCCCGTATCCACTGATCAGGATTTACAGGCCTTAATTGATGGTTTACGGGCCGAAATTGCGGAATTGCGTTCTGAACTGCAACGCTACCGCAATCGTAGTGATTAACGGCTAATTCCCGAACGTTCTTCCCCATCTATCCGCCAACTTCATCGAGAATGTCGAGTGTCTGCTCTGTCTGAGGACTCCTTGCCCCAATCGACCCGCTCTGAGCGATCGCCCCTCGATCGCTCATTGAGTGATCATCATCGCCGGCCCCGAGGCGATCGCCCCCTACTTCCGACCGCTTCCTCCTACCGCTGGAACCGTCCTAACTACTCCCGTAACCGCCGCCGCGTTGAGATTTGGTCCTTTGTGGGCCGATTTCTCTTTGACTTGTGGCTCAATGAGCGCAAATGGAGTTATTGGGGCGGCTACAGTGATGCCAAATTGGCCGCCCGCCGTCGTCGCCTTGCCATCTGGATTCGGGAGACCTTCCTCCAACTCGGCCCCACCTTCATTAAACTTGGACAACTGTTTTCAACGCGATCGGACATCTTCCCAGCCGAGTATGTTGAGGAGTTGTCTAAACTTCAGGATCGGGTTCCCGCCTTTAGTTCTGAATTGGCCTACGAGATTATTCAGGAAGACTTCGGCAAACCCGCCCAGGAACTCTATCGCTATTTTGACCCCGTCCCTCTCGCAGCAGCCAGTCTCGGGCAAGTCCACAAGGCCCAACTCAAAAGCGGTGAAGAAATCGTCGTCAAAGTCCAACGACCTGGATTGAAACGACTGTTTGACATTGACTTGGGGATTGCGCGAGGAGTCGCCCTTTACCTGCAAAATCACTCAAAATGGGGCAAGGGTCGCGATTGGATGGGGATTTACGACGAATGTTGCCGCATCCTCTATCTGGAAATTGACTATCTCAACGAAGGACGCAATGCCGATACCTTCCGCCGTAATTTTCGTGGGGTGGACTGGGTGCGGGTTCCTCGGGTCTATTGGCGCTATACCTCCGCACGGGTGCTGACCCTGGAATATCGCCCCGGTATCAAAATTAGCCATTACGAGGCGATCGAGGCCGCTGGGTTGGATCGCAAGCATTTAGCCAGTTTGGGGGCGATCGCCTATCTCAATCAACTCCTCGATCACGGCTTCTTCCATGCTGATCCCCACCCCGGTAACCTAGCAGTAAGTCCCGATGGGGCCCTCATTTTCTACGACTTCGGCATGATGGGGCAAATTACCTCCAACTTGCGGCAGAAGTTGATGGAATTGTTTTTTGGGGTGGCTCAGCGAGATAGCGATCGCGTGGTTCAGGCCCTCATCGCCGTGGAAGCCTTAGCCCCCATGCAAGACCTTGGCCCGGTGCGGCGATCGATTCAATACATCCTGGACAACCTCATGGATAAACCCTTTGAGGAGCAGTCCGTCGAAGCCATCACCGATGACCTCTATGAAATCGCCTATGACCAGCCCTTCCGTTTTCCAGCAACCTTTACCTTTGTGATGCGTGCCTTTTCGACCCTAGAGGGGGTTGGCAAAGGTCTTGATCCCGACTTTAATTTTATGGAGGTGGCGAAACCCTTCGCGTTTGATCTTATGAACCAAGGACGAGAAGATTATGGCAATGGCATTCTTTCAGAACTTAGCCGTCAAGCCAGTGAAGTGAGTTCAACCGCCCTGGGACTCCCTCGGCGTATCGAAGACAGCCTCGAAAAGCTAGAGCGGGGCGATGTCCGAGTACGAGTGCGGGCGACAGAAACTGATCGCTTGCTACGACGGATGAGTAACATGCAGATGACAACAAATTACACTCTCCTTGTGAGTGCGTTGACGTTGTCCGCTACGATTTTAGTAGTCAGTGGCGAAGTTTGGTTAGCCGGAGGTGTAGCCGTCTTGGCGATCGTTTTGGTCATCGCCCTACTTCGACTCATGACGCGTATTAACCGAGCGGATCGCTTCTGATTGGCTCGATCACCCGCAACTTTATAATTTTCAGGTATGAAACCAGCCTTTGCCGGCCAGACCGATAAAGGTCTTATCCGAGCTGTCAACCAGGACGCTTATCACATCGACGAAGCCGGACGCTTCTTCATTGTCGCCGACGGCATGGGCGGCCATGCCGCTGGACAAGATGCCAGTCGCATTGCCAAGGATGCTATCTGTCATCACCTCGATCTCGGCTACCACAGTGAAGAGGAACCCGAGACGCTTCTGAGAAAGGCGTTTATCGGTGCAAATAAGGCCATCATGGAGGATCAACTGGTTCATCCTGAGAATGCCGATATGGGGACTACTGCTGTGGCGATTTTGCTGCAATCGGGCCCCGATGGTGAGATGGTTCAAGTTTGGTGTGCCAACTTGGGAGACTCGCGAATTTATCGCTTCCGTGATGGAACCCTCGAACAAGTCACTGAAGATGATACCTGGGTCGCCCAAGCTATTAAAGCCGGAGTTCTCCCCGCAGAAGAAGCCCGAGAACATCCCTGGCGTCATGTGTTATCCCAATGTCTCGGCCGGGAAGATATGGGGGAACTCGAAATTCGTGCCCTAGAGGTTGCCCCAGGTGATCAATTCCTACTCTGTAGCGATGGACTCAGCGAAGAACTCACCGACGATCGCATCGCCGCAGAACTCGCCGCCAGTAAAGATTGTGATGACGCCGCCGCCCGCCTCATTGAAGCTGCTAAGGCAGAAGGAGGACGGGACAATATTACGGTGGTGTTGGTGAGCTTGTAGGGAAGAAGGCAGTAGGCAGGAGAAGGCAAAAGGCAAAAGGCAAAAGGCAAAAGGCAGTAGGCAGTAGGCAAGTTTTTCCCTCCTGGGAGGGGTGTCCGGAGGGCGGGGTGGGTGTTCCCTGTTCCCTGTTCCCTATTCTTCCCCTATTGCCTACTGCCTACTGCCTACTGCCTTCTTCTCCCTTCTTCCCCCTTCTCCCCCCCCGAGCAGGCAATCCTGATCGGGGAGTTCATAATGAGCATTTTTACCGTTGACAAATTGCTAAAACACCTATCAGAGGATTGGGAACCTCAATCGAGATTGTCCCGTCCTAAAAAATATCTGGGTGCAGATGTTGCAATTCCTGTCAAACATTTGTTATATTTTGTAACAACGCAGGACAAGCGACCCTCAATAAGGTCATAACCCTAGAGTTAAGCCAGTCTTGAGAGGCGCTGACCGAGTTCCTGCATTGACGAGACGATTCGCTTGAGAGGTACATCCCATGGACCAACCGATCCAACTCAGTCTCGAACAGCAGTTTAGTCTGCGTTCCTTTGAAACCCAAGTGGCTCAAATGAGTCATGAGCAAGCGCAACAGTTCCTTCTAAAACTGTACGAACAAATGATGTTGCGCGAAGTGACCTACAAAAATCTACTCAAACACCAATGGGGCATTGAACCCAATGGTATGTCGTAGAGCCGTGTTCTAACTCTCTCAGAGCGACCTCCGTCTCTGGCTCAGTTCCTCGTTTGCAGGAGATGATCTGGGGATGCCGGGGCGTTACTGGAGACTCCCTCAACCTGCTTGCTCGCCCCCCGATTATTACCTAGGTGACAACAAATTCGACTACCCTAGGAATGAATCATGTCTTTGGGACGCAAGCCTTATATGTTTCAAAACCTTCTCATCTGTACCGATTTACACGACGGTCTACATCGCCTGGTTCGCTTCGTTCCTAGCCTTGCCGCGTCAGGAATCCGTAAACTCGTTTTCTTCCACTCCGTCCGAGTTGATGACGATCGCGGCGTTCCTAAAGTGGACAAACCCGCCATGGAAGCCGCTCGTCAGCATCTATCCATCGCCCAGGAAAACGTCCCCGATGGCGTTGAGGTCGAGGTGGTAGTTGAATCAGATCGCATTGTCGACAACATCCTCCACACCATCAAAACCCACGAGTGTGACCTGGTTCTTCTGGGAACCGACAACAAAACCCTCCTGAACGAGAAACTCTTTGGCAGTACCACCGCTGAACTCGTCGAACGGATCAAGATTCCCCTCTTAGTTGTCCGTCCGGCCTTGATGTCCACCTACACCCGAGAAGAACTCGATCTCCGCTGCCGTCATCTCTTGCGCTATCTCCTCATTGCCTATGATGACAGCAACACCGCCAAAGCCTTGGTCCAGCAAGTTATTCGGGTGGCCCGCGATCGCCCTGAGAACTCCTTAGACTCCTGTCTCCTCGCTTGGGCCATTGAGTCCAAACATCGCCGCGAGATTCCCCAGTCGCAAACCTTGGAGGATGCCCAACAAATTCTGACCACGGTCAAAGAAGAACTCGAGCAGTTAAACTTAACCGTAGCCACCGAAGTGCGCGAAAAAGAGCGACTGAAAGCCATGATGAGCCTGGCGATGGAGTATGACATCAGTGCGATCGCCGTCAACTCCCCGAGCGTTCCCCGCCTCCTAGAATGGTCTCGGCCTAACTTTGCCAACCTTCTCCTACGCCGCAGTTGGCATCCGGTTCTCTTCTTCCCCGATCCCGACTAAGGCAAGATTCTCCAAATTGGAGACCGAAATGTGATAAGTATAGGGTGAAAGTCCTTACATTCAGCGACGTTAAACAAAACAATGTTTTCACTTATTTTTCAATTCTGCTTAGCTGCCCTAGTCCTCTGGTCTTTCATTATGGTGATTGGGGTTCCCGTGGCGTACGCCTCTCCCCAAAACTGGGATCAGTCCAAAGGACTCATCTGGATTGGCTCAGGCATCTGGGTGGCCTTAGTTCTCGCTGTGGGTGTTTTGAACTACCTCGTCGTTTAAATCAACCCCGAAAGGAGGAATCTCAGCCGGGATCCCTCCTAGGGTTCGCTCTCCTTACCTCCAGAGCAATCGCCAGATGAGATAAGACGTTGATAACACAGGGAAACCCGTTTTGGATGGGGCGTTCCTAATTATTTGTTGTCCATTATCCATTGTCCATTGCTCTAAAACTCAATCCCCCTTCTGTATCTCACCTCAGCCTCCCTAAAGATTTATGGCAGTTTTTGAAGGAACGTTTGCCAGCGTCGGCCCTTACCGCTTCGCTATTGTTATCGCCCGTTTTAACGATCTCGTCACCGAGAAACTGCTCGGTGGCTGTCAGGACTGCCTCAAACGTCATGGCATCGATGTTAACCCGGAAGGAACCCAGGTCGATTATGTTTGGGTCCCCGGAAGCTTTGAAATTCCCCTCGTCGCCCGACAACTCGCCCTCAAAGGTAATTACAACGCCATTATCTGCCTCGGAGCCGTCATTCGCGGCCATACTCCTCATTTTGACTACGTGGCGGCGGAAGTTTCTAAAGGAGTTGCGGCTGCTGGATTCCAAACGGGAGTTCCCATCGTCTTCGGCGTTCTCACCACTGACACCATGCAACAGGCCCTAGAACGAGCCGGAATTAAGAGCAATCTCGGCTGGAACTACGCCATGGATGCCCTAGAAATGGCCAGTCTAATGAGTCAGATTGGGGGAGACTCGGGCATGAACCCAAATCCCCAAGCCCTCCCCAATGGAGAGGGCCGTCCCCTGATGCGGGATGCGTCGGCTCACTAGAGCGTTAACGTCCTGTCAGACAAGCCGCTAAGTCCGCTTCAGCGGTGGAAATTCCCTGTAGGTTGTAGGTTTGCGAGAGCAACTCAAAGACACGGGGGGAGATGAACGCGGGCAGAGTTGGACCAAGGCGAATGTTGCGAATCCCTAGATGGAGAAGGGTTAGCAGAATCGAGACGGCTTTCTGCTCGTACCAAGACAGAATCATCGAGAGGGGTAGTTGATTCACATCCGTGTCAAAGGCATCTGCTAAGGCCAAGGCGATTTGGATGGCCGAGTAGGCATCATTGCATTGCCCCACATCCATTAGTCGCGGTAGGCCGCCAATTTCCCCTAAGTCTTTGTCAAAGAAACGGAATTTGCCACAGGCCAGGGTCAAGACGATACAGTCGTCGGGGACGTTTTCCACGAACTCCGTGTAGTAGTTGCGTCCTGATTTGGCCCCGTCACAGCCCCCAACGAGGAAGACGTGACGAATCTGACCCCCTTTGACTGCGTTGATAACCGTATCAGCCACTCCTAGGACGGCATTACGAGCAAAGCCAGTGGTGACGGTTCGCGGTTCTGGGGTGTCTAGGAAACCGGGTAAGTCCAGGGCCCGTTCAATAACAGGGGAGAGATCCTCACGGGTGAGATGGGGAAGATGGGGATAGCCCACTGCCCCGAGGGTGAAGACGCGATCCTCGTAGTTGGCGTTGGGGGGCATGAGGCAGTTGGTGGTCATCAGAATCGGACCGGGGAAGGCGGAAAACTCCTGGGGTTGGTTCTGCCATGCGGTTCCGTAATGACCGTAGAGATGGGGATAGGTTTGTTTGAGGCGGGGATAGCCATGGGCGGGGAGGAGTTCGCCGTGGGTGTATACGTCAATGCCTTTGCCCGCTGTCTGTTGTAGCAGGGCTTCGACGTCTTTGAGGTCATGACCTGAGATAAGAATGGCTTTGCCTTGCCGTGGAGTGATGGGAACGGTGGTGGGAACGGGATGACCGTAAGCCCCGGTGTTGGCAGCATCGAGGAGTTCCATAGCTAGGAGGTTGATTTCTCCGAGTTTCAGGGCTAGGGTGACCCAGTCGTTGAGGCTGAGATCTCGTCGTCCTAGGGCGGCTAGGGCATCGTAAAAGTAGTCATAGACGCGATCGCTCTCTTGTCCGAGTTCGGCGGCATGATGGGCGTAGGCGGCAATTCCTTTTAAGCCATAGAGAACGGTGAGTTTCAGGGAGAAGATGTCCACATCTCCTGAGCCTTGGCTGATAAACTCGTATTCGGCTTCTTTACCCTGTTGAATTAGGGAGTCGCGATCGCCGGCGGGCTGGAATTGGGCTAAGTCTGACCAGGGATGGGTCTTGGGGAATTGCTGTTGCAGGAACTCTCGCAGTTCCACGGTTTCTTGGATATAGGCCGCAAAGCGATCGCCATCAAAGTTGACGTTAGTTAGGGTGGCGAAGAGGGCTTCACAGGCGAAACGGTTGGCGGTGGGCAGATTTAGGTTAGCGGAACGAGCCTCGATGACGACTTCAGCGAGTCCTCGCAGGGCATGGGTGAGGAGGTCTTGTAAGGCATCCACATCAGGGCTTTTCCCACAAGCTCCCCAGTTGAAACAGCCTTCGCCTCGGGTGGTTTGTTCACATTGGCTACAAAACATGATGGTACATCCCTCGCTGATTGCTTGGTTTTAGCTTAGGCTGGGGACTGGGGGGATGTCTTTGACTTGGATCAAGAAGGCAAGAGGCAAGAGGCAAGAGGCAAGAGGCAAGAGGCAAGAGGCAAGAGGCATAACCCACCCCTGCCTGTCCCAGGAGGGGAAGGAAAGACGTGGGGGCATCTCCTTGTGGGTGCGCTCTTTGGAGAGCCGGGAACAGGGGGAAGGGTTGGGGGGTCTGGAGGGTCTAGTGCTGGTAATCGGCTTTTGGGTGTTTATTGGCAGATACAACCTTGCAGTCACTTGAAACTATGGCCAGGTTTGTTCAGAGGTTATTGGTTATGATTGAGTTTTGCTAAGATTAGGGCTAAAAATGCTAGAAATTCGAGATTTTTTAAGCCATATTGACCTGTTTGAAAGGTTGCCAGAATCCCAGATTGATGCTATAAAAACCATTGCTAAACCCTTGCAGTATGACAAAGGGGAGCCAATTTTTTTCGAGGGCGATCGCTGTTTGGGTTTCTTTATCGTTCAGTCGGGACGAGTGAAAGTCTATAAAACCTCTGCTGATGGCAAAGAACAAATCTTACATTGGTTTGAAGCGGGCGATCACTTTGCGGAAGTTCCAGCATTTGATGGGGGCTGTTATCCGGCGTCCGCCTCGGCTCTGGAAAAGACTCAGCTAATTCTGATTCCCAGTCAAGCTCTGTTGGCCTTGGTGGAACAATACCCGAGCTTGGCCTTTAACTTATTGGCGGGTTTGTCACGAAATTTACGTCGCTTCGCCAATCTTATTGATACTCTGTCCCTTAAAGATGTTTCGAGTCGCTTGGCAGGATACTTACTCGATTTAAGTGATCGCCAAGAGTCTAACCCGGTTGAACTGGATTTAGCCAAGGGACAGTTGGCGGCATTTTTGGGGACAATTCCCGAAACTTTATCGCGAACGTTTGCTAAACTCACTCAGGCTCACTTGATTGAAATGGAGGCAAGACAGGTTAAAATTTGCGATCGCGAGGGTTTACAGCGTTTAGCTGCCGGAGATAAATAAATAAGTGAATCATCCTGCCACCTTATGTTTCCATAAAACAAGTTTTCGGTTAAAATAGCCATCTAGGATAGCCATCAACCTCAAATCAAAGGGGTTTAACCTTGCTCCGGTCACGTCATGGGGAGAGAATCCTTCCCCATTGGTGCGCGTAAATCTAGCTTCTGATGCTCAATGTTTAGCTCGCTCACGGCTTCGACGAACTCTGTTTCGGGGAATCAACTTCCCCGGCTCAAGTTACCCCGACTCCTCAGTGTTCTAGAGGTTTGGGGCTTTGGCTTGAGTGGCTTATTACTGTGGTTAGGGCCTGGCCCGGCATCCAATGCGGATTTAGGGCAACCGCTGATTTGGGTTTGGCTCGTTGCCACGGTCATTGGCGTTCTCTACAATCTCCAGGTCAAACATCTGGGCAGTCAATATCCAAATGTATCTGGGGGAACGCCAAATTACATCACGAAACTCCTGGACAATCACCCCTTTTTAGCCCGGTATGGGGCCATTGGCTACTTTTTGGGTTGGGTTTCCGTTCCCTCAATGAATGGCATTGTCCTGGCGGGGTTGATTGCTGCCAATCTAGAAACCTTGGGGATTGAGGCTCCTGAAGGCTTATTAAGGATTATTTTTACGGCTCTTCCCTTCATCGTTGCCTATAGTGGCACTCGGGCCATTAGTATCCTACATCTGTTTTTTGTCCTGCCAGCGGTGGGGTTTTTCCTGGTATTTTGTACCCAGGGACTGGGTTGGTTAGCCATCTCCCCCAACAGTCCCGGCTTTTTTCCGAGTCAGTGGCAACCGCTTGGGGTGGGAGATTGGGCCAAGTGGTATTTCTTGGCGGTGTATGCGGCCTACGGCTGTGAAACGGCTTCGGTGTTCGTGGCCGACAATCAAAAACCTCATAAAACCCTTCGCAGTCTCACCTTTGCCGCAATTCTTCTGCCGATTATCTACACGGGAGCCTCTTGGTTACTGATGCGGTTGGCCAGTAACCCGGAGTTGGGAAGTAATACCTTTGTGCAGTTGGTGGCCGTGTCTCGTCCCTTTTGGGGCAATGCGGCCCCGGTTTTAGTGACCTTTCTTATTGCTTCAGGCTGTCTCCTGAGTTCAGCGACGGCGGTGGCCCTGAGTCCTCGGGTTCTCTATCAACTGTCGCGCGATCGCTATCTCTCACCAGTTTTCGCGGTGGTGTCTCGGCGGGGAGCCTTTGGCCCCGGTTTGAGTTTTACCTTTGCTCTGAGTCTTCTGTGTTTGTTGTGGGGGGACGTAGAGCGGGTGGTGATGGTGACGGGAACGGGGTATCTCTCCAGTACCATGATGCTGCATTTGGGAATGTGGCTCAAACGGGGGACCCGTAGCTCTTGGCTACCTCGCTGGTCCTTGGGATTCTTCCTCTTAGAAGCCATGGTATTGGTTGTGGGAGGATTGATGTGGAGTGCTGTGGATTTGTTGCTGGGGTTAGCCTTTCCCGTTGTGGTTCTGCTGTTTGACGCGGCGATCGCCCGCAATCGTTTGTTTCTGTTTCAAAGCGATTGGTGGATTCGTCTTTACCGTAAGCAACTGGGGGAGAATTTCCAGAACTTCGTGGCGGTTCAGGTGGGGGTGCTGTTGCTGCTTCTCTGTGGGGCCGCTTTTCTGAGTTGGCAAGGACAGGTTTGGATCATGTCGGCAACGAATCCAACGGCGTTGGCCGATGTCTCGGCGAATTTGCTGGTGTTGCTGTTGCTGACGGTGGGGTTTGTTGGGGTAGCGATCGCCTGTTGGACGAGTTTACCCCAGGCCGAGGCGATCGTGGAGACCCGCGATCGCGCTCAGTTGCTCTTCCGTATTGCCGATGATGCCATCATGGTTCTGGATAATCAGGGCATGATTCGGGAGGTGAACCCCGCCGCGAGTGCCTTATTCAATTTGCCGGGATTTGAACTGCTGACACGGCCCCTCTGGGAGTATTTACCCGGTTTCCCCAGAGTGATTGAGACGGCCCCTCGCATTAGTGAACAGGATTTTAAGCGAGGGCCAGACTCGGGAACTGTGGAAGTGGGGATCTCGGTGTTGGAAACAGAGGCCTCTCGGGAATATCTAGCTATTTTGCGAGATGTCACGGAGCAAAAACAGGCGAAAGAGGCCCTACGCCAATCGGAAGAGCGCTTGCGTAACTGGGCCACGGAACTCGAACAGCGGGTTCAGGAACGAACCGCCGAACTGCAAGAGGCCATGGAATTGGCTGATGCGGCAAACCATGCCAAAAGCGACTTTCTGGCCAGCATGAGTCATGAGTTGCGGACTCCCCTCAATGGGATTCTCGGGTATGCCCAAATTTTACAGCGATCGGCAAGACTCACGGGACAGGATTTACATGGGGTTGAGATTATTCAGCAATGTGGGGCCCACCTGCTGACGTTGATTAACGATATTTTGGACTTGTCGAAAATCGAAGCTGGGAAGATGGAACTTCACCCCAATGCCTTTCATTTTCCGGCGTTTTTACAGGGGGTAGTGGAAATTTGCCGGGTGCGATCGCAGTCAAAACAGATTGACTTCTTCTATATTGCTGATCCCCATCTCCCCACTGGAGTTAAAGCCGATGAAAAACGCTTGCGGCAAGTCTTAATCAATCTTTTGGGGAATGCCATCAAATTTACCCCGAAAGGAAATGTCTGTTTCAAGGTTTCGGTCTTACATCCCCAAGATGCTGAGGGAGGGTCGAGTTCTTCCTCTAATGCATCAGCTTACCAAATTCAATTTGAGATTACGGATACAGGGGTGGGGATGACTCCAGAACAACTTGAAAAAATCTTCTTTCCCTTTGAACAAGTCGGAGAAGGCAAACGGCAAGCCGAAGGAACTGGCTTAGGCTTAGCGATTACTCGGCAAATTTTACAGTTAATGGATAGTCCGATTGAGGTCAGTAGTACGCCAAATCAGGGCAGTCAGTTTAGTTTTGTCACGACGTTGGAACGGGCCGATGACTGGATGACATCTGCGACTCAGTCGGATTTAGGCAAGATTATTGGTTATGAGGGCGATCGCCGAACTCTCCTTATTATTGATGATCGTTGGGAAAATCGCTCCGTCATCGTGAATCTTCTAACCCCTCTCGGTTTTAGCGTAATTGAAGCGGAGGAAGGAGGACAAGGACTGAGGAAAATTCTTGAGCACGGCCCAGATTTAGTGATTACTGACCTCGCGATGCCAGGAATGGACGGCTTTACCTTCTTGAAACAGTTACGCCAACATCCGGAGATTAAGGGAACTCCCACGATTGTCTCCTCAGCGAGTGTTCTGGCAATTGATCAACATAAGAGTTTAGCCGCCGGAGGAGATGACTTTCTCCCTAAACCCGTTCAAGCCGATGAACTTCTGCAAAAAATTGCCAATACTATCGAAATTACTTGGATTTATGAGAAGGAAGACTCCGGAATTGCCACCACTCCACAAAGCCCTCAATGCAGCCTGAGAGATAGTCTTGAAAATCCTCCTCCTGGCGAAATTGAGAAGTTACTTGATTTGGCTCGACAAGGACTTTTGAATCGTATTGTTGATGAGGTAAAGACATTACGGGAAAACGACCCAAGCTATCAGGACTTTTCGGATCGCGTTGAACATTTAGCCCGAGAATTTAAGATAAAGGAAATTCGTGACCTATTAGAGAGAATTCGCGATCAGTAGCTCAACTTAAGTGGGTTCTGTTAATCTGTTGAGAGGGGCTACTCTTGAAAATCAAGTTAAGTGCAACTCTCAGTTAAACTGATGTACGGAGTCCTCAGACCGTAATGACTCAAGACCTTATCTAGTTTAACCAGTCCTGCTATACACTATCTTTTTTTTTCTGCCCCCCTCATCACAAGTTATCCGGAAACTACTAAATCTTTAGCCAAGGATTTAAGTTCTATGCTAGAAAGGAAGACCAACCCATAATAAACAGCCTAAAAATTGATGTCATCTCACCCCCCTAATTGGCTCGTTTTGAGGGTTGGCTTAGGGAATATCCTTATACTACTCTAACTTTAATTTAAGTCGCCCCTAAAAATCTGTTGTTGCTTTTGTGGATTATCATTGATGTTGAATCCTGAATCTAGTATTATTTTGGTGGTTGATGATACCCCGACTAACTTGGCGGTATTATCCGAAGCTCTCACTACGGCTCACTATCAAGTTGCAGTTGCCCTTGACGGTGAAACCGCCTTGGAACAGGTGAGTTATAAACCGCCTCATCTCATTTTATTGGATGTGATGATGCCGGGAATTGATGGGTTTGAAACCTGTCGTCGCCTCAAGTCCAACCCTGAAACTGCTGATATTCCCATTATTTTTACCACAGCTTTATCAGATACCGTGGACAAAGTCAAGGGACTCAATTTAGGAGCAGTCGATTATATTACAAAGCCATTTCAGCAGGAGGAAGTGTTAGCCCGGATTAAGGTGCATCTTCAGCTCTATCATCTTAATCACGACTTAGAAGCTCAAGTTAAAGAGCGAACGGCACAACTCTCTGAGGCATTAGAGAGTTTACAGCAAGCTCAACTGCAACTGGTACAACGTGAAAAACTGTCCTCCTTGGGGCAATTAGTGGCCGGTATTGCCCATGAAATCAATAATCCGGTCAACTTCATTCACGGGAATCTCATTCATGCTAAAGAGTATGTTACGGACTTACTGGCTCTCGTCAATCTCTATCAAGAGTCCACTCCAGAGGTGACGCCTGAGGTGAGAGCATTTGCCGATGAGATTGATTTTGACTTTATTCGGGAAGATTTACCCAAATTGGTCAAGTCCATGGAGGTCGGTGCCGGGCGGATTCAGGGAATTATTTCCTCTCTCAAAAACTTTTCTCGGGCCAATGATCAAGAATTTAATGAAACGAATGTTCATGAGGGGATTGAGAGTACCTTATTGATTTTAAGCAACCGCCTTAAAGCCAAGTCCTTTCGACCTCAGATTGAGGTAAGGAAGCAGTATGGGCAGCTACCCTTGATTGACGGCTGTAGTGGACAACTTAATCAGGTGTTTACCAATATCCTCAGTAATGCCATTGACGCATTAGATGAATCGGCTACAAGTCAGGGGCAAGATTGGCAACCCTATATCGAGATTTGTACCTCAATTAGAGGGGAGATGGCTGTTATCACCATGACCAACAATGGGGGTAGCATTCCCCCAGAGGTGCAAGAACATCTCTTTGATGCCTTTTTCACCACTAAACCCCAAGGAAAAGGGACGGGGATGGGATTATCCATTAGCCATCAAATCATTACCCAGAAGCATGGCGGTCGTCTAAGCTGTGAGGTGGAGGGCGATCGCGTTAGCTTTGTGATTGAGATCCCCAGGCAGCAAAGCCTGACCGCTCTCACCCGAGAACCCCAAACCGCAAGTTACTGATGAATCCCTTTTCCCAGTCCCCCAGCCGCAGCCAAATCCTCCAGGAAGCCCGGAATCTAGGGTTTCATCGCGTGGGAATTGCGGCGGTGACTTCTGAGCCGGATGAGAGGGAAGTTGAGGCGGTGAATCACCTGCAACGCTGGTTAAATCAGGGCTATCAGGCGGATATGGCCTGGATGGCGAACCCCAAACGCCAGGATATTCGCCAAGTTTTACCGGAGGTGCGATCGGTGATTGCGGTGGCCGTGAACTACTACACGGAGCATTCCCAAGCGGAGGAGGAAGATGGGGCGAAAATCTCCCGTTACGCCTGGGGCCGGGATTATCATAAGGTTCTCCATCGTCGGCTGAAGCAACTCTGTCGTTGGCTGGAGAACTGCGATCGCGAGATTCAGGCAAAATACTATGCCGATACGGGCCCCGTTCAGGATAAGTTCTGGGCCCAACAGGCCGGGATTGGTTGGATTGCTAAAAATGGCAATGTCATTACCCGAGAGTATGGCTCCTGGGTGTTCCTCGGGGAAGTGGTGACGAATCTTCCTCTGGAAGGCGATCGCCCCCATACAGACCATTGTGGCACCTGTACACGCTGTATTGAAGCCTGTCCCACGGCGGCGATCGTTCGGCCGGCGGTGGTGGATGCTAACCGCTGTTTGGCCTATCACACCATTGAAAACCGCAGCGATCGCCTCCCGGAAGACATCGCCAAGAACCTCAATGGCTGGGTCGCTGGCTGTGACATTTGCCAAGAGGTTTGTCCCTGGAATCAGCGATTTGCTAAACCCACGGATGTGGAGGAGTTTCAGCCGTATCCCCAAAACCAAAACCCGAAACTCGCTGAGTTGGCCCAGCTCAGCGAGGACGATTGGGATCAACGGTTCCGGGCCTCGGCCTTACGACGGATTAAACCCGCCATGTGGCGACGTAACAGTCAACAGGCTCAAACCCCGCCTGATTAAAGACGAGGTTTGAGAGTGGGAGTTAGATTGACTTATCTAACAATTAGCCATTCGATTAGCCATTGACGGGGGCCGGCTCATTGGCGTTGCGAGAGCGACGGCGAGTTAGGGAATTAAATAGCATCTGGCCGATGGCTTTAATCAGATTCCCTTCGAGTTCTTCAAACATCACCATGTTCAGTTTGAAGGCATCATTGGCTTCATCCACAATGCGATCGGCTTGAGCCTCATCAATGGGGAGACTATCCATGGCTTGACGATACTCGGTCTTAAAGGCTTTCTCATCAGGAATTTCGGCGAACTCGTAAAACGCCGTTCCCTGGCCATCCTTTAACCCCATGGCGTCCTGGGCAATTCTTTTAAGAATCTGTCCACCGGAGAGATCCCCTAAATAGCGGGTGTAGCAATGAGCCACCAACAGTTCCGGTTCAGTGTTGGAGATGTCGCGGATGCGGTCAACATAACCTTGTCCTCCTTCGGTAGGCTGCACCACCTCACGCCAGTTGGAGCCAAAGTAATAGTTAAGATCCTGTTCTAAACTCTCCTTGCGGTTTAGTTGAGGATAGTAGAGTTTGGACAACACGGGATGCTCCCGGTGACGTTCCATCTCCTCTTCCATGGCAGAGTAGACGAAGTAGAAGTTTGCCGCTAGCTTCCGATAGGAGTTCTTCTCCACGGTTCCTTTGAGGAAACATTTGATAAAGCCCACGTTTTCGGCCATGGTGTGGGACTTTTTCGTGCCTTCCCGGAGTTTGGTCGCGAGATTACTGGTCATACTAAAATTAAGAATGCTATAATTTTCGGTTTGGCGTATCTAATGATGAGCGTCCGTCATGGACAAGACGGACCACAAACACAAAAGCCACGCACAATCGCGCACCGTCACGCACAATTGAGACAAAACGCCTAATCTGCTTTGATTAGCCTAGATCGATTTGATGAGAATTTTTATTAAGAATTTTTAACCTCTGCTAAGGGCAATTAAGCGGCTTCACCATGCCCCAAGCGAGAGCAGCACTTGGAAACTGGCTCAATTGCCAATAAGATGGGGGCATACAGGATTGCCTGACCCCTCGTTGAGCCTTTTCTATGGTGAAACTCACTGGTTGTTTATCGGTTCTACTGCTGACCCTGGCTCCCGTTAGCCCTAGGAGTCTGGCAGTTCCTATAACGGAATCCCCCGTTAGACATTCGGTTCAAGGAATCGATCCCCTCTGTCGTCAAGTCTCCCCCAGCCTGGATCAGGGACTCTCGATCCGCGTTGATCCCCGCCCTGACTCCCGTTCCATCGCCAACATAGCCCCTAACGAACGTCTGCGTTTAATGCCCGACGCCGAGGGGATTCGGGGGCCAGAAGGCAATATCTGGTTAGCGGTGAGTTTTCCCGCCGAGGGCTATGTGGACAATGGCCCCCTAGGAAGCAGTCATCTCAACCGCTGTGAAGCCTTTGTTTGGGGATCTCAACTGCCGTCAACGTCGGGGGCTAGCACATCTCAACGGCTCGATACTGCCTCCGGGAGCAACTCGGGTAGTTCCTGTCGTCGCGTTATTCAGCCAGAAGGCTTAACCATTCGTCAATCTCCCTCGTTGAATGGCTCTGTGTTGGGAGGAGTTGACCTGGACGAAACCCTCCAGATTCGCTTACCCTTGCGCGCCATTGTCGCCTCAGATGGTCGCGAGTGGGTGGAAATCACCGCTCCCTTCAACGGCTATGTCTCCAACGGTTTCGGGGATGGTGTCAGTAATCTCGGGATGTGTTTGTGACCTGTGCGTGATATTTTGATTCTCTCTAATGGCCCAGGGGAAGTGACCACCTGGGTACGTCCCGTGGTGCAAGAAATTCGGCGACAATTTCCCCAGGCCAGACTCTCAGTGGTTCTCTCTCCTTGTCCCCACGCCAGCGGCCGGGAGGCGGCGATCGCCCGCAGTTATCCAGACGTTGATCGCGTCCAAGCCGCCGAAGAGTTTTGGCCCTTTCTCCTTTGGGGCAAAACCGCCGAAAACTGGGATTGGGGCGATGAGGGAGTGGTTTTGTTCCTGGGGGGCGATCGCCTATTTCCCGTCCTGATCGGGCGACGGCTCGGCTACCGCATCGTGGTCTATGCCGAATGGCAGGGACAATGGTATCCCTGGGTCGATCGCTTTGCCATGGCCACCCCCGAGGCGATCGCCCAGGCCCCCCCTCGCCACCGTCATAAACTCCATGCCGTCGGCAATCTCATGGCCGATACCGGAGTTGCGCGATCGCCCCTCCCCCCCATAGACAGCCAACATCCCGGCCGCATCGGCTTTCTCCCCGGTTCCAAACCCCTCAAACTCAGCCTCGGGGTTCCCCTCACCCTCAAAATTGCCGACTATCTCAGCCAACAGCGTCCGCAACTGGAGTTCGTCATTCCCGTCGCCCCCAGTTTAGATTTAGAGCAACTCGCCGCCTACGCCAATCCTGACGATAATCCCACCCTAGCGGCCCTAAACTGGACCTCAGCCCAACTCATCGACCACCCAGGTCATCCCTACCTAGAAACCCGCCAAGGAACCCGCCTGAGATTACATCAAGAGGTTCCCCCCCACAATCTCCTGAAACAGTGTCATCTCTGCATCACCACCGTCGGAGCCAACACCGCCGAATTAGCGGCCCTAGGGGTTCCCATGGTCGTTCTCCTCCCTACCCATCGCCTCGATGTCATGCGGGCCTGGGATGGCCTCCCCGGATTGTTAGCCAATCTTCCCGGACTCGGCTCAGGCTTCACAACGCTCTTTAGTTGGCTCACCTGGCAATGGCTGCAACGACAATCCGGCGGAACCCGTCTGGCCTGGGCTAACATCTGGGCCGGAGAACAGATTGTGCCAGAGTTCCTCGGACAATTTCCCCCCAGTGCGATCGGTGACACCGTCCTCGATTTCCTAGATCATCCCCAAAAACTCGAACAGATGCGACAAAAGCTCTGTCACGTCTCCGGTTCCGGCGGTGCGGCGGAAAAGCTTGTTAATTTGCTTGATTTTGGGAGAAGGGAGAAGGCAATAGGGGAGAAGAAGGCAACAGGGGAGAAGAAGGCAACAGGCAAGAGGCAAAAGGCAATAGGGGAGAAGAAGGCAACAGGGAACAGGTAAGCTTTCTTCTCTAGCTCCTCTAGCTCTGTGTCCTCTGTGACTCTGTGGTTCCCCTCTTGCCTCTTGCCTCTTGCCTCTTGCCTCTTGCCTCTTGCCTCTTGCCTCTTGCCTCTTGCCTCTTGCCTCTTGCCCCTTGCCTATCTGTGATAAGCTAAGCCTTGGCAATTTAAAACTATTTTTAGAAGGAAGCGTTAATAATGACGGGTTCAGCGGAGATTCCCTACCTCTTGAGAGCGGCGCGGGGTGAAGCCCTGGAGCGTCCCCCAGTTTGGATGATGCGACAGGCAGGACGTTACATGAAAGCCTATCGCGACTTGCGTGAAAAATATCCCAGTTTCCGGGAACGCTCCGAGATTCCCGAGGTGGCGATCGAGGTGTCTCTGCAACCCTGGCGAGCCTTCAAACCCGATGGGGTGATTCTCTTCTCGGATATTGTCACTCCCTTACCGGGGATTGGCATTGAGATGGATATTGCCGAAGGGAAAGGGCCCATTATTGACCCCCCCATTCGCTCCCTGGAACAAGTGGAGAACTTGCATCCCCTCGATCCAGATGAGTCATTACCTTTTATTAAACCGATTTTGACGACACTGCGGCAGGAAGTGAAGAACGAAGCCGCTGTGTTGGGTTTTGTGGGCGCTCCCTGGACTCTGGCGGCTTATGCGGTGGAAGGGAAAGGTTCTAAGACCTATTCTGTGATTAAGAATATGGCCTTCTCGGAACCTACTATGCTGCATCGCTTACTGGAGAAACTCTCCGATGCGATCGCCACCTATGTCCGCTATCAAATTGATTGTGGCGCTCAGGTGGTGCAGATGTTCGACTCCTGGGCCGGACAACTGAGTCCCCAGGATTACGATACCTTTGCTCTGCCCTATCAGAAACGGGTGTTTGAGCAGGTGCGTCAAACTCACCCCGATACCCCCTTGATTCTTCTGGTCACCGGGAGCGGTGGCTTATTAGAACGGATGGGCCAATCGGGGGCCAATATCGTCAGCGTTGATTGGACGGTGGATATGGCTGAGGCTCGCCAACGCTTGGGGAGCGCGATTCATGTGCAGGGGAACCTCGATCCGGGTGTTTTGTATGGTTCTAAGGAGTTTATCCGCGATCGCATCCTCGATACGATTCGCAAGGCCGGTAATCGAGGTCATATCCTAAACTTAGGTCACGGGGTTCTCCCGAATACCCCAGAGGAGAATGTGGCGTTCTTCTTTGAAACAGCCAAACAAGCCGATCAGCTGTTAGCTAAGGCTTAAACTAGGTTTAACGCCGCTGAACTGGGCCGCCTTGGCCCGGGCCAGAGGCCTCCCCAGGGATGCCGCGCTGATTCTTCCTGTCGTTTCTCCACCCTCAATGCTTGCTGATGAAACGAGTCCTCCTCACCGGAGCGAGTGGCTGTATCGGTCACTATATCGCTGAAACCCTGATTGCTCAGAGTGATTGTGAACTGTATTTGTTTGTTCGCGATCGCCAAAAGTTGAACCTGGATCTAGAGCGGCGATCGGGGATTCATGTCTTGGAGGGGGACTTACGGGAGATTCATCAGTTTAAAGGGGTTCTGGAAACCATTAACTGCGCCATTCTCACCGCCGCCGCCTGGGGAGGTTCCAAAGAAACCTTTGACATCAATGTCACCAAAACCTGTATGCTGATGCACCTCCTGAATCAGGAGGTGTGTGAACAGGTGATTTACTTCTCCACCGCCAGTATCCTCGATCGCAACGGCGAGATTCTCCGTGCGGCGGCCCACATGGGAACTGACTATATCCGCTCTAAGTATGATTGTCTCAATCAACTGCACCGGATGCCCATCGCCGCTCGCCTAACGGTTCTCTTCCCCACCATTGTCTTAGGGGGGGATGACAACAAACCCTATTCCCACGTCTCGGCGGGCCTCCCCGAAGTCAGTAAATGGCTTAATCTAGCTCGCTTTATCAGTGTTGAGGGCAGTTTTCACTTCATTCATGCCCAGGATATCGCCGAAGTCACCCGGCATTTGCTAGAGAATCCTCCCTCAGAACGTCGTCACTATGTATTGGGGACCGAACCTTACACCGTTGATCGCGCCGTGAGTGAACTCTGTCGCTATTTCAACAAACGAGTCTACTTTCGCCTTCGCCTTAATCGCTGGCTGACGGATGTGATGGTGGAATGTCTGGTGCGTTTAGGAGTGGTTCAGATGGCCGCTTGGGATCGCTTTTGTTTGGAATACCGAGATTTTACCTATACCGATGCCGTAACCGGTCAAGATTTTGACTGCCCGGTTCATTATCCAACCCTAACCGATGCTCTCAAAGAACGGGGTCTTGGGCTACCTCCCCCAAACAAACCTGGGGGAACCTCCAATGATTGATCCGAAAATCAAGCAAATCCTAGATTTCTTCAAGTTCGCTGTATTATCCTTTAGAGGGGTAGCAGATTTCCTCGATTAAACTGTTATTTATATCACCTATAGTTGCCGAGATTCTTAAAGACAAATAGGGGTGTGAACCTTGGTCTTAGCTAGGATTGAGTCTTTCATTCTGAAATCAAAGCTATCCAACTGTCCACTGTGATTGCTCAACTGTCCATCACAAATTGTAGAGAATTAGTTATCTATGTTAGCCTGACATAAACCCTTGAGGAGTTCCGTATTTTATGCAGGTTTTATTAGTATACCCTCGCTTTCCACAAAGTTTTTGGTCATTCGATAAGGCAATGGAACTGGCGGGGCGCAAAGCCGTTCTACCGCCTTTGGGGTTAATTACCGTTGCTGGAATTTTACCGGATCGCTGGCAACTGAAGCTCGTCGATTGCAACATCCGGGAGATTAGCGAAGCGGAATGGGACTGGGCTGATTTAGTCATTCTATCAGGGATGATCGTGCAGAAAGACGATATGCACGCCCATGTCGCTGAAGCCAAACGTCGCCAGAAACTCGTGGCGGTTGGCGGTCCCTACCCCACCTCCTTACCCCAAGAACTCGAAGCCGTGGGGGCTGACTTTCTCATCTTGGATGAGGGAGAACTCACCCTCCCCATGTTTGTCGAAGCCGTTGAACGGGGAGACACCTCGGGAACCTTCCGTTCCGAGATCAAACCCGATGTCACCGACACTCCCATTCCTCGCTACGACTTGCTAGAACTGGACGCTTACGACAATATGTCCGTGCAGTTCTCCCGAGGTTGCCCCTATCAATGCGAATTTTGTGACATTATCGTTCTCTATGGACGCAAACCCCGCACCAAAGAGCCGCAACAACTGATTGGGGAACTTGAGTGTCTCTATGACTTGGGTTGGCGTGGCCCCGTGTTTATGGTGGATGACAACTTCATCGGCAACAAACGCAACGTCAAACGGCTCTTGCGAGAGTTGCAACCCTGGATGCAGGAGAAAGGCTTTCCCTTCCACTTCAGTACCGAAGCCTCGGTGGATTTAGCCAATGACGAGGAGTTGATGGAGTTGATGATGGAGTGCAACTTCAGCAGCGTCTTCCTGGGGATTGAAACCCCTGACGCCGATAGTTTATCCCTCACCAAGAAATTTCAGAATACCCGAGATCCTCTCCTGGGTGCGGTTAAACGCATCAATGAAACCGGAATGCGGGTGATGGCGGGCTTTATTATTGGCTTTGATGGCGAGAAAGCTGGAGCGGGCGATCGCATCGTCGAGTTTGTCGAACAGACGGCCATTCCCACCGCCATGGTGAGTATGTTGCAAGTCTTACCCAACACCGCCTTGATGACGCGCCTGAAAAAAGAAGGGCGACTGGTAGAAGACATGGGAGGTTCAGGGAACCAGAACAACCTCATGAACTTTATCCCCACCCGGCCCATCGAAGACATTGCACGGGAATATGTCAGCGCCTTCTATAAACTCTACGACCCCTTGCAATATCTCAATCGGGTCTATCGTCATTTTATGTCCATGGCCGAACCGCGCCATGTGGCCTCCAATCGCGGTAAAACCACACCCAAGATTGTCAAAGCCGCGATGACCATTTTATGGCGACAAGGGGTCGTGCGTTCGACTCGTTGGGCATTTTGGCACCATCTGTTCAACATTTACCGTCACAAACCCCGCTTGCTGGTGAACTATCTTGTCTCCTGCGCCTTGCTTGAGCATTTTGTCGAATACCGAGAAATCGTGCGTCGGGACATTGAACAACAACTGCAAGCCTATCTCCAGCGACAACAACAACTGGCCCAGGAACAGGAGGAACCCGTTGCTGTGGGAAGCGCCAGTCAAAGCTAATTGAGACGAATCGCCGACAGCACCAGGGCCAACGATTAAGATGGGGGAGCGTTCACCTGCTCCTCCATTTTTGTTGTGGGTTTTGCCATGAAAGTGTCCCCGTTTGCGTCCCTGTCTCTGTTGCTACTGCTGAGCGCCTCCCCCTCAGCCAGTCTGGCCCAAATCATCCCAGATCAGACTCTTCCCAATCCCTCTCAAGTGATTCCCGAGGGGAACCAACTACGGCTTCAGGGGGGAACCGCCGCCGAGGGAAATCTCTTTCATAGTTTTGAGCAGTTCTCGATTCCCCGTGGGAGTGAGGCTATTTTTGAGAATGGCCCCGAGATTCAACGCATCTTTAGCCGTGTCACTGGGGAGTTTCCTTCAACCTTAGATGGCCGCCTCTCCAGCCAGGGAACTGCCGATTTGTTTCTGCTCAACCCCAATGGCATTCTCTTTGGTGACAATGCTCAATTGAACCTAGGCGGCTCATTTTACGCCAGTAGCGGTGAATTTATTGAATTTGCCGATGGCAGTCGTTTTAGTGCCGCCACGCCCTCATCTAGCGTCCTCTCTGTGAGTGTTCCGGTGGGGTTGGGGTTCGGCTCAACTCCGGGGCCAGTGGTCAACCGATCGCAGGCCTTAAATGACCAGGGAGAGTCGCTGGGGTTGAGCCTCAATCCGGGGGCCACTTTGGGCCTCAGTGGCGCTCAAGTGGAGATGCTGGGGGGACGGGTGACGGTCAGGGATGGTCAGGTTGCCCTGGCTACGGTCGCGGAAGGTCGCTTGTCTTTGAGGATGGATGAGGGACTTGAATCGGGCCAACTGGTGGGGCGGATTCTGCTGACGGATGGGGCTGTCGTCGATACCAGTGGCCCCGCAGGAGGGGGGATTTGGGTTCTGGGCGATCGCCTCCGGGTTCAAAACGACTCGCAAATGCTGGCGGATACCCATGGGGCGGGGAATGGCCAGGGAATTTATCTCAATTTGGGGGATTTGGTGGTGATTGATAATTCCCTGATTTCCACATCGAGTTTTGGCTCTGGGCGATCGGGAAATCTCAATGTCTTGGCGAATCGCATTACCATTGACGGGGCCGGGGATTTGCAGTCGAGTTTAGAGCGCCTGTTTGCCCTAGATGCCATTGAAACTCCTCAACAGGTGGGGATTGGTCTATATGCCATGGCCTTTGCTGATGGTCGAGCGGGGAATATTAACTTACGGGCTAATTCCCTGCAACTGACCAATGCTTCCTTTATCTCGACGACAACGGTGGGGGAGGGTCAAGGAGGGGTGATTAATGCTGAGATTGCTGAGTCGTTGGTGTTAGATGGCTCTCAGATGATTGCTGAAACCCTGGGGAATGGCAATGCGGGAGGGGTGAATCTGCGGGCTGGGACGATTTTTATTAGTAATGGGGGCGGGATTTTCGTCTCTACGTTTCGGGGTGGGGATGGGGGAACGGTAAATCTCCAGGCTCGCGATACCATCGAGATTACCGGGACGACCCCCAATGGCTTGTTTAATTCGGGGATTGGGTCGAATGCCTTTTCCCAGGCCACCAGTCGCGCCGGAACCATTAATCTAGAAGCCCGAGAGGTCATCTCTCGGGATGGGGGGTCTATTGGAACGGTGACCTTCGGGGAAGCCCAAGCGGGGACGATTGTGATTCGGGCCCGCGATCGCGTCGAAGTGAGTGGTCTCAGTGCGGAGGGGAATAATCCCACCAATATCGCCAGTCGTAGTGAGGGAAGTGGGGCCGCCGGAGATATTGAGATTACAACTGGGCGTTTTGTCTTGCGAGATGGGGCTGAGGTGTTAAGCTCGACCTCTGATAGTGGTGCGGCGGGACGATTGACGGTTCGGGCCTCGGAGTCGGCTTTGATTTCAGGGGGAGTGGCGACGACGAATGCAGCGGGGGACCCCATTGTCTTACGCAGCGGCTTACGCTCAAATTCGACCCTAGAACGCCTGCCAGCACCGGTGTCGTTGTCGGAGGCGGATGTGTTGGGGGCGGCGGGAGATGTCACCGTGGTGACGCCGGAGTTGCGGCTAGAAGATGGCGGGCAGATTGTAGTTAGTAGTGTGGGGGAAGGGGAACGGGGAGGCAATTTAACCCTAGAGGCTCCTCGCTTACGGTTAGTGAATGGGAGTCGGTTGGTGGCGGAAACGGCCTCGGATGTGGGGGGGAATATCTCCATCAACTCCCAGGATTTACGGCTGTCTAATCAAAGTTCTATTTCTACCAATGCCCTTGGGGCCGCTACGGGAGGGAATATCCAGATTGATACGGCGACGCTGTTGGCGTTGGAGAATAGTGATATCACCGCGAATGCTCAGGAGGGGGCGGGAGGACAGGTGCAAATTTCCGCTCAAGGGGTGTTTGGGACTCAAGTGCGCGATCGCCTCACCGATGAGAGTGATATTACGGCAAGCTCGGAACGGGGGGCCGAGTTTAGTGGTTTGGTGGAAATCGTGAGTCCTGATACCCAACTCGATTCGTCTTTGGTGGAGTTGGCCAGTGAGTTTATCCCCGTCGATCAGCTCGTGGCCGATAGTTGTCTGACGCGAACCACGGCGGCGGGACAGTTTACGGTGACGGGAACCGGGGGCTTACCGGAAACCCCGTTTGATGCCTCGGCGGGGCGGTATTCCCTGTTGGGGGTTGTGGGGGGCGAGGAGACGAATCCCACCGCTTCTTCCTCTGAGACTCCTTCTAACGCCTCTGAGACTCCCGAGGAATGGCAGTTGGGGCAACCGATTCAGGAGGCCCAAGGCATCCAAGAAACTGCCGATGGCCGGCTGTGGCTGGGTCGTCCTCAACGGCGCGATCGCCCCTGTGGGTCTTAATCTATCAATTGGTTGGGCGTCAACTCCCTTTAGGGGCTTTGCTGAAGGTTTTTGCCGGGGAATTGCTCATCAGTCGTTTCAACTCCGATTGGCCCGCTCGTTGCAGTTGCTCACTGAACAGTCGCAACGAGACCACGACCATTAGGGTTTGTCCCAAGATGGTGGCGATGGCCGCTTGAATCAAGGAGGGATCGTCAAGCAAATAGGGACTGGTTCCAAAGACCAACAGTAGCCAATGGGCGGGGTGCGTCCCTAGATTGAGACCCAACATCATCAAGACTAGGGAAGGCATACAGAGGAGGACGAGTAGGCTTAGCCCACGTAGCAAGCGATGTTTGGCAAATTTGCTGAACACTATGGCTTGAATCAGGATGCTATACAGACAGAGCCAGCCTCCCACGATGATAATGGCAAGGAGCGCCTCGATGAGAGAGGGGTCACCCTGGACGTTGATATCCCAGATGAGGATGGCAATGCCTAAGGTAGCGATGGACATAGCAATATTCACCGCCATGGCAACGACGGACGGACTTTTATCCCCCCAGAATAAATCTCTTCTGAAGCTATAGCGCCGCCCGTCGTCCTGTTGTCGGAGTTGATGGCGATATCTGGCCCAGTCTTGTAAGCTTTGTCGATCGGGGGACAGGTTAAAGGCAATGCCCAACAAGACGAGACCTAGCAACAGACTGTATGCCATTAAGGTATCGGCGGTTATTCTGTTGGATGTCCAAACCCCTGATTGATCTGACCAATGAATCAAAAATCCTAAACTATAGATATTGGAAACACCACAAAAAATGTAGCTTTGTTTTTTGGTTATTAGGGTTGACTTGGGTGTTTGATAGCAGCGCTCCACAATTGCAAAAAGACTAGAACCTAGGAATAATCCTGAAATGCCCAAAAAGCTCCGTAAGTAGGTCGGCTCTTGGTTTAGAGACATCCACCACCACATGAAATTACCGTTGCCCCCCCAGGTATCCTGAAATGGAAACAAAACAAATGCAAGCAGTATCCCGAAGTAGCTAGCTAATCCGCCGATGCTGATCGCCACCAACAAGGCCTGTTCTCCTCCTTTGATGGCATAGAGCATTCCAAAGCTATAGAGAACAAAACAGGCAATTCCCAATAATCCATAAAAGCTGAGTAAGGTGCCGAGAAACTGTCCCGATTGAATGGCCGCAAATCCATGAAGCGGAATAGCGGCAGCAATGCCCAGGTACAGGAGACCGGGGACTCCCAGAAGTTTTCCTAACAGTACCCGCTTAGCAGATTGTGGAGTCAGACGGATAAAATCTAGGGTTCCCTGTTTTTGTTCTTTGCTAATGTTGTCAATAATAAGAAATAAACCGCCCATTCCTAAGGCAATAATGCCAAAAATGCTCAGGGTAGAACAGATATCATGCCACCAGACATCCCAGGAGATGAGTGTATTACCCATGGCATCGTCGAGGCAACGATGGCTGTTCCAAAATCGGTGTTGAGCGAATACCAATCTTCCGGGATAGCAATAGCTGTCTTGGACTACATCTGGGTTGCTCTGAAGTCTGAAGGGAAGTTTACTTAAATAGACCAACAAAACCAAGCCTTGGCTGATCATTGAAATCGCCAAAGTTAGGAGAAGTTTAGGAGTCTTGAATCGTCCCTTGATTTCCCGCATTAGTTGAGGGTTTATATCACTCAACTTATTGTATCTTGATGTTGTCATACCATTAAATGTTATTGGGATACGTGTGATTGAAATTAAGAGGTTTGTTGATGACCTAGTTTAAGAAAAATATCTTCTAAGTCATCCTGTTGAAGTTGAAATTGGCAGAGTTTTACTTGAGACTGAATAAGCTGTTGTAGGAGGTTGGCACTCTCTGTTTCATCTCCTTGAAATTGGACAGTGATTTGCCGATCGCTCACGGTCCAACTCTCGACCTGAGGACAGTTTCGCAGTTCGGCGATCGCCCGTTCGACATTTTGAGCTAAATCCTCCTGAATTAAGGAAATAAGCAGTCGCTGCTGACTCAAGCGGCGATATAACTCCTGAATCGCGGTACTTTCAACCAAACAGCCCAGTTCCATAATGCCGATGGAAGTGCAGAGTTGGGCTAAATCCGAGAGAACATGGGAGGAAATTAGAACGGTCATTCCCGCTTCTCGGACGACTTGAATAATCTCGCGAAACTGTTGGCGGGCAATGGGATCTAACCCTGACACAGGTTCATCGAGTAGGAGTAAAATTGGTTCATGGAGAATGGTGCGTCCTAAACTCAGGCGTTGTTTCATCCCCCGAGACAGGGTGGAAATGAGACTATCCCGTTTGGGAATCAGTTGCACTAAATCCAGGATTTCCAAGAGACGACGCGATCGCCGGGGTTCTCGTAACTCATACAAGCGGGCAAAGTAATCGAGATAGTCCCAAACCGTTAGATCATCGTAGAGAGGGAAATCATCGGGAAGATAGCCTAAATAGCGTTTTAAGCGAGGATTGGGACGACTGGGATCTAACCGTTCCCCATGAAAGTAAATCACGCCGGTGGTGGGTCCTTCGATCGCCGCCAACATCCGAATTAGGGTGGTTTTACCGGCACCATTGGGGCCAATAAGTCCATAGACCTCACCATAGCCAATTCTTAGGTCAACATTGTCCACCGCCAGATGGCGATCGAACTGCTTACTTAGATTCTCTGTGGCGATCGCCAACTCAGGGGCAGGGATATCTAACATCATAGGAGTCTCGGGGAGTCCTCCTCAAGCCAGTATCCGTCTTGAAGATTCCCCGCCAGAAGGGTTTGAGTGGTTCCGAGAGTTTGGCGAACCGTCACAACTGAATCGAGACACGCTTGCTGTGATGACGGCTCTTAGAGCAGTGCCACCACGGTTCTAACACCCTCACGCCCAAAGTGACAAGGAACTCCATCGGCCCTGTGGCTTATATAGCAAAAGTTGGTCAAAAATAGGCAATAGGCAGTAGGTAGTGGGCAGTAGGCAGTAGGCAGCAGATAGGGGGTTCTCGGGTTGGGTTAGCGGACATCCAGAATCAGGTCGTAGAAGAAGGTCGCGACAGAGGTATTAAAGCCCGGATTGCCAGCGACGGCCACCTGATAGACTCCAGAACTAGGTAACAGCACCCCCGCTTTCTCCTCATCTCGGGCCAAAACTTCCCCAGATGGAGAGAGAATACTTAGCATCACCGAGTCAGGGTGAATCCTCAGTTCAGCCCAGAGGTACTGACCCGCCTGGGCCTCGATTTCATAGACAATCACCTCATGGCGACGTACCTGGTCTTCGAACTCAACGCCTGTGGCCCCAGGGGCAAACTGAACGGGTTTCACGGTAATCTCATCCGCCCAACCCAAGACATCGGAGGCGGTCGGGCCATAGTCCTGAACTAAGCTGGAGTCAGACTTGAGATCTGCTTTGGGGCCACTCTGCGGGAAACGCAAGGCTACACTCTGACAATCCACTGCGTCATAGACGAGATAACCGGTATCAATCTCTTGTGGGTTGGCGTTCCAGGTGATGGGCGTGGCACCTTGATTAAAGATATTCCAGAGGTTAATCAACAGAGTTTGCCCCTCAACAATGCCAGAAAAGGTATTCAGTCCAGGATCTTCAGGGCTAGTGACTTCTCCCACCGATTGTTCTCCAGAGACAGACCCATCCCCCTCAACGCTCAGCCGCAAGACATAGCTGAAGGACTCCCCTGCACGGACAATCTGGCTATGAAGCTCACCCCACCTGCCTTGGGCGAGGTGGGGGTGTCGGTGCTAACCTGAGACTGCATGAGTCCACAGGTCACACAAACAAGCCCAGCTTCTAGGCGAATGTCCAGGTCTTTGGCTGGAACGTTCCTCACTGTCATGAAGGCGAGTGAGCTGAAGAATCCCTCGGGCAGCAATATTGAGCGCCCCATTGAGGTCTGCATTGTATCGCTTGCCCGAAGAAAATTTAGCCAGCGCATAGTTTTTGGAGTCGCGCCGCACCATGCCACTGCCGTCATAAGCCAGCTTTGAGGTATAGGCAGCAACGACATCAATCACCTGACCGCCCATCTCTTGCCACTTCATCTCCGTCAAGTCTCGAATCATACCCTTGAGCCACCCATGAAAGCGTTGGCGCAGGTTAGACCGTTTTCGTCCACCTCTAGCTTTCCATCCTTTCAGGTTCTCAAAGACAATGGCATCGGCGTTAAATTGTTGGGCAATTTGCACGATACGCTTCGAGACAATCTGCCCAATTTGGCGGTTGATGTTGCGACACTTGCGGTAGGTATGGGAGCAGAAGCCTTTTTGGAGGCTTCCACCGTTCCCCATCGTTTGGCTGGCTCGTTTGGATACCGATTTCAGCCGCTTATCTCGACGGTCGATGTCTCTTCCCGGGTGAATAAATTCCCGATGGATTACAGTGCCGTCGAAATTCACGACTGCCACGGTCGCGGTGGTGTTGATACCGAGATCAACACTCACCACATTGCCATCTCCCTCCCGTTGGGGGGGATGGCACTCAAAGGGAACCGATAGGTGACAGGCCCTCTTCTCCTCATTAAAAATCAGGGATGGCGACAGTAGCTTGTTGCTGTCTACGGTGTGCCGTTCTCGTAGACCTGTAATTTGAACAGTCGTCCAAACCCAATCGGTTCCGTTAAAGACCTTGATTTCGATGTGGTTGTATCCATGCAGCTTATAGCATTGACCTTTGTACAGGGTGGGATAACAGCCACTGTTGGGATTGAGGCCTGGAGGTTTGGCATCACGACGTTGACGAGTTCCCGATTGCCATTCCCGATACCGGCTCATGTAGCTACTGACCTGGCCAGCCGCGAAAACGATGGCGGCTCTTCGGTAGTAGCTGGGGAATTTGTAAAAGGTTGGGTCAAATTGCCGGTATTTGGGGTTGGGGTTCTTGGCGGTTCGGTGAATGAGTTTCTCGACGGCTAGAACCCGTTTTTGGCTCGATAACGCTCCTAGAGATGACCAATGGGTTAAGAGAATTCCCATCAAATGCCGACAGACACGACGGTAGACCTTAACCGTTTGGCTCAGCAGAACTCGCTGCTTGGCTGTTGGGTTAAGATTCCATTTGTCTGTACGGATGATTGATGTGGATTTCTGGGTTGCCATAACGGTATGATATAGCAATCGCAGATTGACTTAGGACTGCTCGTTAGGTAGAGACCTCCCCACCTACTGCCTGCTGCCTACTACCTGCTGCCTTCTTTTCCCCAGTTTTTTGTCCTATTCAGACCCATGTTTGCCATAGAAGGGCAAGGCTACGATGATTGACATTACCGCTCCTTGACCCCCACCTGCTGACGCGAGGTGGGGGAATGCGTCGCTATTTTTGTTCAAAACAGTGGGTTCCGGGGGTTAAGGATTGTCCAACGGTTGAGGCGATGGCGTCGCTCGATTCTCTGGGGGACTGTGAGGTGGTTTGACTGCCGGACTCAGAGACGGGAGAAGAACTAGGGGAGTGCGGGGTGGCTTGACTGAAGGACTCAGAGACGGCAAGAGAACCAGGAGAGTCTGGGGAGTCCGATCGCATGACGGTTGCGCGACAGCCTGATGCCAGGCTCAAGACCAAGGCCGCTAGGGGCCAAGAACGCACAAAGGAAAGCGCCATATAGGGGGTAAATGGAATTAAAAAAGAGTTAATCCAATATAGCAAGGAATCCTGGAAAATTCACGGAGTTTAACTCCCTTTATCCTCTCTTCTTAAGGTTAGGGCTGGGGAATCCCTCATCAGTCGTTTCAACTCCGATTGGCCCGCTCGTCGGAGTTGATAGGTGAACAGACTTAGCATCAGTCCAATCCCCAAGGCTTGAGCTAGGAGGAGGTGAAGTGCCTGGGTTAACAGCTCGGGAAAGTCTGCAAGCCTTAGGCTGCCACCAAAGACAAACAGTACCCAGCCCTGAGGATCGTTTGAGTGAGGGGCGAACAACGTCAGTAATAGGTGAGGGCCTATGAGTAATAGGATTAAAACCAGTCCAATCACCCATCGATGTTTGCTGGCTGTGGTAGTGAAGGAGAGACATTGCACCAAGACACTGTAGCAGGCCAACCAACCGAGGAGAATTAAAATCCCGATGCTCAAAAGAACTGGGTCCCACTCTTTACGTAACAACGAATGATTCCAGCTCAATACCCCAATTCCTAGGGTAGCAATAGATAGGGTAATGTTGATGGCCATTGCCAGGATTGAGGGACTTTTTTCACCCCAGAGTAAATCTTGCCAGAGGGAGTAGTGAGATTGGACTCCGGTTTGGGATAGGCGATGACGATATCGTGCCCAGTCTTGTAAGTTTTGACGACCCGGAGATAGACTGATCGCTAAGCCGATTAGAAGTAGTAACAAGAAAATGCTGTGATTGTTTAATTCCTTTAGGGATGATCGTGAGTCCCCCAATAGGAATCCTAGGGCATAAAAGTTACAGATAGCACAAAACATATAACTCTGTTTTTTAGTGATTGGAGTTGAATTAGGTTTTTGATAGCGCTGAGGGACAATGTTGAATATTAAGCCAGAAAAAACAATAAAAGATACCGTCCAAAATACCTGAGAATAGATGGGGGATTCTGGAAATCTGAAATTAAACCACATTGGGCCCCTATCTGAATAATAGTAATAATAGTCAGGCTGTTCTAGGTGAAATAAGGCACACAAACGAAAAAAGCTCATATAGGACAGTGATCCACCTAGCAAGAGGGAGAAGGCAAGAGGTTGCTTTCCACCGCTCATACCGTAGAGCATGGTGAGGCTATAGATGAAAAATAGTCCAGAGGCAACCAAGGTATAAAACCGTAAAATCTCTCCGAGAGAGGAGCCTGCATTAGTAGCAGCAAAGCTATGGAGAGGAAGGGCAGCAGCAACCCCTAGATAGAGAAGAAAGGGAACCCCGAGCAATTTCCCTAAGACGATTTTATAGCCAGGTTGGGGGCTAAGCCGAATAAAGTTTAAGTTGCTTTTCTCTTGCTCTTTTACCAGGTTTTCAATCAAAAAAAATAATCCACCAATAAGTAGGACGGCGATCGCAGTTGTGGACAGGGCCAAACTAATATCCAACCACCAACGAGTCCAGCTAATGATGATATGTCCAACAGTATCTTCGAGACATTCGCGCCTAGAAATTTGATCCGAGAAAGTTACAAACCTATTATAGAAAGCAGATGGATAGCAGTAAGGATTATAGTTGTTATTCCCGGGAATCGAGAGTGGCAGCCGAGTCCAATAAAAGAACAAGACTAATCCTTGGAGGATTAGGGAACTACTGAGGGTGAAGAGAACTTTAGATGTTTTAAAACGAGATTTTATTTCTCGCATTAATTGCGGGTTAGCATTACCAATTTGGTTATACATTGCATCTAATTTTTCATGAAAAAAGTCGGTCTAAACAGGCCAAAAAAATAGGGAAGAAGAAGGCAGCAGGCAACAGGCAGCAGGCAGCAGGCAGCAGGCAGGGGATTTTTTCCCAACTCAGAACTCAGAGTGTCAAGGAAGCAATCTTCGATTGCTATAAATAGAATTTTTCGAATGACCCAGGTAGAGGAACATGCCCTCTGGGTCATCCTTGTGAAGGTAGAGCCGGGTGAAAACGTTATCCAGCCATTATCCGTCTTGAGGATTCCCCGCCAGAAGGGTTTGAGCGGTTTCGATATTTTGACGAACCGTCGCCGCTGAGTCGAAAAAGGCCTGTTGTTCTGTTGCCTCTAACGGAAGTTCCATCACGGTTCTAACACCCTCACGCCCTAAGTGACAAGGAACTCCTAGGAATAGCCCCTGAATGCCATATTCCCCTTCTAGATAGGCGGCTGCACTGACGAGACGGTTGCGATCGCACAAAATACTCTCCACCATCACATAAATGGAGGAGGCGGGGGCGAAATAGGCCCCTCCCCGCTGCATTAGTCCGACAATTTCACTTCCCCCATGACGGGTGCGATCGATGAGTCGCTCAATGGTGGCGGCGTCGGTGAACTGAGTTAGGGGAATCCCTTTGACGGTGCAATAGCGGGCCAAGGGAATCATCTGCTTACCGTGATTCCCCAAAACCAAGGTTTGCACATCCTGCATCGAGACTCCCAATTCCATGGCAATAAAGGCTTGCAGACGGGAGGAGTCCAGTACCCCCGCCATCCCCATCACTCGCTGCTGAGGTAATCCGGTGGCTTCCCAGGCGAGATAGGTCATCACATCGAGGGGGTTGGTGACGACAATAAAAATGGCATTGGGAGACTGGGCGATCGCCTGTTTGGCCGCACTGACGACAATACTGGCGTTGGTTTTAATTAAATCACTGCGATCCATCCCTGGGGTGCGAGGTCGTCCGGCGGTGATGACCACCACATCGGAATCAGCGGTATCGGCGTAGTCGTTGGTGCCGATGATGGTGCGATCGTGTCCCTCCAAGCCTCGGGCCTGCATCAAATCCAGAGCAATTCCCTGGGGCCAGCCTTCGACAATATCAAGCAACACCACATCCGCGAGATTCTTCTCCGCCACTCGTTGAGCAAGGGTACTGCCCACTTTTCCGGCACCAATGACGGCCACACGGGGTTGACGTTGAGCATTGGCGCAAACTCGCGGTTCGGAGGAAGGATTCATACAAATTTTAGACAAATTTCAGACATGGGGACGGTTCCAGACTTCATTTTGCCATGTCTCGAAGGGGCGAATGTCCATGCTGAACAGTCTCGAACCGCCACCTGGGGGACGACTCCCCCCACTGATTCCCTATTCGAAGGCTTCGAGTTGTTCGAGGGGGAGCCAAACATTCGGTGTGGGAACTACCCCAAACTTGATTAAGGCATAGTCTCCTTCAGTATCGAGGATTTCGCCCCGCGTCTCGAAAATATAAGGGGGGAAGCGGGTATCACTGGCGGTGGCTTCGACGCTGTTGAGGAGTTTCTCGCGGATAACCCGGACAAAGGAGCCGCGTTTGAGTTTCTTCGCAGGTGCCATAAAGGGTGAGTCAGTCTATAGGGTAAACGTCTATCATCTGACCATTTTAGGGCGTTTTGGGGTCGGGCTGGCAGCGGGGACAGAAATGGGACGATCGCCCCCCGAGTTTAATGCGCTCAATGGGAGTATCACATTGACGACAGGGTTGCCCCGTACGGTTATACACCCAAGCCATGCCGCCATAGTTCCCATTGATGCCTTTGACATCGCGAAAGTCTCGTAAGGTGGTTCCCCCGGCTTCAATGGCCTGTCCAAGAACCGCGATGACCTGTTGTCTTAGGCGATCGATTTCTTCTGGGGTGAGTTGGCTACAGAGACGGGTGGGGGGAATCCCACTGAGGAATAAACTCTCGTCAGCATAGATATTACCCACCCCAGCGACAATGGTTTGGTCAAGGAGGGCGGTTTTGATGGGTTTACGGCGATTAGCGAGGGTGGCGATGAGGTACTCCGTGGAAAACTCCGGCCTAAAGGGTTCGGGCCCTAAACTGAGGAGTCCGGTGATGACCGTTTCTGGGGAGGTGTCTGGGGGAACCCACCAGAGGCGGCCGAAGGTGCGAATATCCACAAAGCGCAGTTCGCGATCGCCCTCGAAGAATAAACGCACTCGGGTATGTGTCTGTAGGGGGTCGTCAGGATGGCACCACAGGAGTTGTCCCGTCATGCGTAGATGAACCCCCAACCAACCGGCAGCGGTGGGACTGAGGCGATGGCAGATGTCCTCCTCACCCAGTTGAGCGATGAGATATTTTCCCCGCCGATGCCAAGTCCGAATGGATTGACCTTGCAACCCCTCGATAAACTCATCGGCGTGAGCGGGACGGGCCAGACTGCGGTCCAGGAGTACAGCGCCTCCACAAATCCGTTGCTGGCAGGTATGGGCATTTAAGCCACGACGTACGGTTTCAACTTCAGGAAGTTCTGGCACAAGTCGCCTCGCTAGGAAAAGTGATAATGAAGAGTCCGAAATTCATTATAGACAGTTTACCCTAGGCATTTTACAGCCCAACTGTAGTTTTATTGAAAAAGTTTCAAGACATTTTAACGTCCTATTTTGTATGTCTATATTTATCCCCCTCTTGCCTCTTGCCTCGGGCGACCACCACTTCGACTATCGCTCAGTGACCAGGGTACGCCCCTACGTCTTTTCTTTTGCCTCTTCCCCCTTACCCCCAAACAACAAAAGGGTTAGCGATTTGCTTGAAAACGCTAACCCCTGTTTTGCCATCTTAGCGCCGAAATTTCAGCGTGACGGCCAAGTTGACTTATTTTTTCTTCTTCTTGGCGGGGGGAGCAACCTCCTCTAGTTCTTCAAGAGCGAAGTTGTTGGTGTTTACGCCGCTAGCCGAGCCACTGAAGCCGGTGTAGTTCACTTTGTCGAAGCGAACGATCGCCGGGTAACGAATCCCGCTCTGGTCGATCGTGGCAACGGTTCCAACATCCCGATACCAATAGGATTCTTTACGGAGAATCCGCACCTTAGAACCACGTTGAATCATAGTTTCTTCTCTGTTGATTGTAATTGAACCCGATCAGAGGCGGTGGCTAGGAGTCAGAGGGAATACTCCGTCTGAACGCCTCAACCCCACAACCTGATGTAAAAGGATTATTTTCCAGGGTACTACTGACTCTGGCCTCTGGGGGGGTTTGGCGCTTTAAGTTTTGTTGCAGGGGAAGGCAATAGGCAGGGGGATTGGAGGCAGGGGAACCACAGAGTCACAGAGGACACGGAGAAGGAAGAGGAAAGATTCTCCCCCTTACCTCTTGCCTCTTGCCTCTTGCCTCTTGCCTCTTATTACAACGGAACCACTTGCACTTCGACTTCAGCGGTGACTTCGGGGTGAAGTTTGATCTGTGCTTTGTAGAAACCGGTTTTGTTGATTTCGGGGAGGGTGATGCCGTGGCGGTCGACGTCTTGATTGGTGGCGGCTTCGATCGCAGCGGCTAGATCGCGATCGGTAACGGTTCCGAAAATGGCTTCCCCTTCACCCACTTGTTTCTCGATGGTGAACCGGCCAATGGTTTGTAAGGCGGTTTTACGAGATTCGGCTTCCTGTTTGAGTTGGGCCAGACGCTCTTGTTCTTTCTGTTTACGGAGTTCAACCTGTTTGATAACTCCAGGAGTCGTCGGGATGGCCATTTTCTGGGGAATTAGATAATTTCTCGCATGACCGGGAGCCACATCGACGAGGTCTCCTGCTTTGCCGAGTTTACGAATGTCTGTTTGGAGAAGGAGTTGGACGCGCTTCTTCATGATATTTCTATGCTTAATGGTAGGGTGGGTGGATCGAGACTCGGGGGTGGGGCTGTTCCGGTTGTTGGCCTGATGACTCAACCCCGTGGGAAGTCCGATCTTCCATTTTATAGCCTTCAGGAAGCTCTGGCAAACTCTGGCCCCTTGAATTTCAAGGGCAGATAGTCTAATCGCGAATGTTAATGCTCAGTTCGTAGGGGCTGGTATAGGGGGCTGAGACTTCGATCAGGTAATCCCCTCCTTCTGCAACGCGGGAGTTCCAAAAGACAACCCCTCCAGCACCGGGGATAATTTGACCGTTGGGACGACGAACGGTTAACACCACGTCTTTGCCATCTTGGTCTATGGGGAAGAGTTCCACGGCAAAGATTTGTCGACTTTGCACGTTGACAAGATAGCGTTGGGGACGCTCTGGGGTGACGGTTCCTTGGGTTTGAACGTCGGTTTGTCCAGGGGGAATTTGTAAGGTTTCTGGCTCAGGAATGGGGTCTGGGGTGGGCTCTGGGGTGGGGTCTGGGGTGGGGTCTGGGGTGGGTTCGGGTGTCGGTTCGGGTGTCGGTTCTGGGGTGGGTTCTGGGGTGGGGTCTGGGGTGGGTGCGTTGAGTTGTACGTCTAGGATGTAATCCCCTTCTGGTAAGCCGGTGACGGTTTGCAGTTGAATGGTGTATTGTCCATCGTCAGGGACGGAGCCTTGCCAACCGGAGACACGCTGCGATCGCCCGGGTAGGGGATCTCCTATGGGGTCGAAGATACTCATCAAGACGCCTTCACCTTCGAGAAAGGCGACCAGTTCTGTTCCGGAATCAAGGCGGAGGCGATAGTTATAGATTTCGTTGTCGCTCAAACTGCCTTCGACTCGTAGGCGATTGCCGACGGCGAGATTCAGCTCGCGATCGCTAACCTCGGGTGTTGGCTCGGGAGTGGGTTCTGGGGTTGGGGTAAGGGGTTGTTCGGCGGCGGGTTCGTCAGGGGGACGACTAAAGGCGGTAATCAAACTCCAGACGCTCCAACCGGCGATTAGGGCGATTAGAGCTGAAACTAAAATGACAATGATGGGATTGTCCCATAGGGAGGGTTTAGCTGAGGGAATGGAGGCCCGACGGGATTCGGGGCTGTTGGGGGTGATTTGGGGGTGAGGTTGGGGGCGATCGCCTCCTGGGTTTGAGGCGACGGTGTCGGGGGAACGACTCACCATGACGGTGGGTAAGCTGGAGGGGGGAGGGTTGGTAGGGGTCTCAGCGGGGGCCTCGCTGGCGGCAGGAGCGGTGGCGGTTCCGGTGAAGAGGGCGGCGCGCACTTCGGGGGCGGTGAGATAGCGGTCTCTGGGGCGATCGCTCAACATCTGGTTTAAGACAGCGGCGAGTTCTTCACTGACGGAACAGTGGTCTTGCCAAAACCAGCGGGATTCTGCCTCGTCATAGAGGTCTTGGGGGGGCTTGCCGGTGAGCAGGACGATCGCCGTCACGGCCAAGGCATAGAGGTCACTATGGGGGTAGACTCGTCCTGTCTCCAGTTGATCGGGGGGAGCGTAGCCGGCTTTGCTCCTAGGATGCTCTTGGGAGGACACCTTAGAGGGTTGATGAGCCGTCTCTTGTTGGAGAGTGGTCTCGGGAGATTGCACCTGGGTTTGAGCCAATTGCAGTTGGGTGGCAATTTCTTTGACGACGCCGAAGTCAATGGGAACGGGTAGGCGATCGTTCTGACGCTGAATGATGTTTTCTGGACATAGCTCCCGATGGATAATGCCTTGCCGATGGATATAGTCTAAAACCGGAAGAATGTCTTGGAGAAACTGGCGAACATCGCCTTCACTGAAGGGACCCTGTTCCTGCAATAGGTGTTGATAGGTCTGGCCCTCCACATAATCCCGAACTAGAAATAGCCGTTGACCCTCCTCAAAAATGGCTTGGAATTGAGGAATCTGGGAATGTTGTAGTTGATAGAGAACTTCTGCTTCTCGCTTGAACAGGTCTTTAGCCTTGGCGAATTCTGTGGCATCGTCTACGTTGGGGGCAAACTCTTTGATGGCACATAACGACTCAAAACGCCCTTGATCTTTGGCTAAATATGTGAAGCCGAATCCCCCCTGTCCCAGGATTTGGACCAGGTCGTAGCGGTTTTGTAAACAGGTGTCTAGGTGCAGAGGAGGTTGCATGGTTGCAGTTTGTCTTAGGGAACAACTTGGAGTTGATCGAGTTGTTCAATGGTGACATCGGCCTGGCTGAGGTGGCGATGGTCTTGACTATGCCAGCAAATGCCGATTGTTCCGGCTGCACCAGCCCGTTGTGCCATCTCGATATCCAAGGGGGAATCTCCCACCATGATAGCTTCCTCTGGACGTACTCCAAGGGCGGCACAGGCCTGTTGAAATAATGTCGGATCAGGTTTGCTTGGGCCGTCGTCAACCCCCATTTTGACCTGGATAATCTCCTCAAGTTGACAGGTTTGCACAAATTGATTGACCCGTTCGTTGGTATCAGCCGAGAGAATCCCCAGTTTAAATCCTGCTTCAGCGAGGCTGTAGAGGACTTCTAGGGACCCCACGAACAGCGGCGAGGTGTCTTCTTGTTTCAGGAGGCGATCGCTCTCGTCGAAGGCGGTTTGAGCGACTTGCAGGGATTCGGCCCAACTGCGTCCGGTTTCGGCGACGTAGGCGGCAGCGGCAATGAGGTTTTCTTGGCGACTGCCCACGGCGAGGAGATAGGTGGGATCGAGGCGATCGCCCTCAATGCCAAAGGCCATCATTAAACACTCACCCACGCCGGGAATTTGGGCATCTAATTGCCGCGCGCGATCGATGCCTAAGCGGCGGAGAAAATCTTGGGTATCGAGAAGTGTACCGTCTTTATCAAAGATGACGGCGCGAATGTTTTGGAAGGTTTTGGGGCCGCAGGAGAGGTTCATAGGGGAAGGCAAGAGGCAAAAGGCAAGGGGCAAGAGGCAATAGGCAAGAGGCAAGAGGCAATAGGCAAGAGGCAAGAGGCAAGAGGCAAGGGGCAAGAGGCAATAGGCAGTAGGGGGGATTGGGCAAGAAAAAAGAGGGTTTGAGTCCCTCTTTTTGGTCAGTATGACGGCCTGGGAGAGTGGTGAAGACTCTCCTCAGGCCGGTATTGAGATGGGACGGGGAGAGATTACTCGGTGGCCGAGACCATCTCTTCGTCGTCTTCCTCCACGTCCATCGCGTTTTGGGCTTCGAGTTCTTCCGGGGAAATTCCCTGGGCCTTGGCTTCCATTTGCAGACGGAATTTCTCGGCCATTTCTTCGGCTTTCTCGTACACCAACTCGGGGTTTTTCACCATGTCGCCGGGTTCGGGTTCGAGTTGCTTGGTGGATAGGGAAATCCGACCCCGTTCCGCGTCGAGGTCGATGATCATGACCTTGAGTTGGTCGTTGACATCGAAGACACTGCTGGGGGTGTCGATGTGATCGTGGGAAATTTCGGAGATGTGCAGCAAGCCGCTGACTCCGCCGATGTCGATGAAGGCACCGTAGGGTTTGATGCCGCGCACGGTTCCAATAACCACTTCGCCCACTTCTAAGCCGTTCATCTTATGCTCAACTAAGGCGCGACGGTGGCTGAGGACGAGGCGGTTGCGTTCTTCGTCGACTTCCAAGAATTTCAGGGGCAGATCTTCACCCACGAGGTCTTCTTTGGGTTTGCGAGTGCTGATGTGGGAACCGGGAATAAAGCCGCGCAATCCTTCAATGCGAACCAATGCCCCGCCTCGGTTTGTGGCGAAGACACCGGAGTGAACGGTAGCATCTTCTGCTTGAAGTTGGCGAACCCGCTCCCAGGCGCGCATATACTCGATGCGGCGAATGGAAAGGGTGAGTTGTCCGTCTTCGTTTTCATCCATGAGGATGAAAAATTCCCGCGTCTCGTTGGCTTGCAAGACCTCGTCGGGAGACTCGACGCGGTTGATTGACATTTCCTGTAACGGGATATAGGCAGCGGTTTTAGCACCGATGTCAATCAGAGCGCCTTTTGGCTCTATACTAAATACCGTCCCTGCTACGGTATCGCCGGGATTGAAGTGATAATCGTACTTGTCGAGTAATGCGGCAAAATCTTCGTGAGTGAAACCGACATCTCTTTGCGTTGTATTCTGATTGACCATGCGTGTTTTCCTAGGACTGAGTCTCCATAACTGAGGTTTGCCTCCGGCTGATGGGTGTTACAGAATTGAACGGACAGGGCGATGATTGCAAGCAAGTCCTCCTTTGACGAAACACCGCATCACCTTCGTTTGAAGGCGAATTGACTAATAGCATAGCAAATTCTATCCCACTCCTACGACTTTGTGGATGGGTTTTTTGGGGGAATCTTAAAAATACCCAGAACTCAGGTGTGACTGGGGAGATCAGACTCGGGGTAACGGCGGGGAATCTCGTTAGGACGAAATAGCACAGTTGGGGGCGCTTTCGGGGGATTCTTGCCGCTGCTCTTCAAAGTTATCCTCTAGGCGACTTTCCCGCAGGCGATCGAGGGCTTCGACGAAGTCGCGAACGCCCTGAAATTGCTGATACACTGAGGCAAAGCGCACATAGGCGACTTCGCTGAGATCTTTGAGGGAGTCTAGGACAATTTCGCCAATTTCGCTGGTATGAATTTCTCGTTTGGGCCGTTGATGCAAGCGCAATTCGATGTCGTCAACGATCGCCTCTAGGCGTTCTGGGGCGATCGCAGTTTTCTCGCAGGCCCGGACAATGCCTCGCAGCAGTTTGGAGCGATCGAAGGACTCTCGTTTCCCGTCTCGCTTAATGGCAATGATGGGCACAAATTCGATCCGTTCATAGGTGGTAAAACGTCGTTGACAGTTGAGACACTGTCGCCGACGACGCACACTTTGCCCAGATTCAGTAGAACGGGACTCTAAAACGCGGCTTTCTGTATGCTCGCAGAAGGGACAACGCATAACAATTGGGGTAGAAAACCCAATAAAAATTGACAGGTATTAGCAGAAATGATAACAGACGCACTACAACAACTGTAGTACGTCTTGACCTGATCTGACTCCTGTCGCAGCGGTTTCCACGACAGGAGTGGAGAACCGGCAGCACAATCTGAATGGGCTATTTGCCGATTTTCGGGGTTTCGCGGAAGGCGATGGCGAAGAATAATAAGGCCAGGGTTGCCGCGAGTAACAGGATGTAAATGACGCTTTCCATAATTTCTAAAAACTCACAGTGTAACAGTCTTAGTCTATCAAACGGGATGGGGAACCGGCGATCGCCAGCTCCCCGAGGGGTCAGGCACAACTCAAATGAGCTGAATTACGCCATTTCTTTCTCGATGCGAGTGGTTTTGTCACCCACTTTCTGGAAGGCACCCCATTCGACTTGATCTTCATCAAGTTCAGGGTCAATCCCAGCAAACACATCCCGGAACAGGGTCCGAGAACCATGCCAGATATGTCCAAAGAAGAACAATAGGGCAAAGCAGACGTGACCGTAGGTGAACCAACCACGAGGACTGGTGCGGAAGACCCCATCAGATTCGAGGGTTTCACGGTCAAACTCAAAGGGTTCGCCCAGTTGAGCTTTACGAGCATACCGCTTGACGAGAGCGGGGTCGCTGACGGTGGTTCCGTCGAGTTCGCCGCCGTAGAAGCTGGCGGTGACACCGACTTGCTCGAAGCTATATTTGGATTCTGCCCGACGGAAGGGAATATCGGCGCGGACAATGCCGTCTTTGTCGGTGAGGACAACGGGGAAGGTCTCAAAGAAGTTGGGCAGACGACGCACAAAGAGTTCGCGTCCTTCACCATCGGTAAAGACCGGGTGACCCAGCCAACCTTGAGCCAGTCCATCGCCTTTGTTCATCGGACCGGTGCGGAACAAACCCCCTTTGGAGGGGTTGTTGCCTACATAGTCGTAGAAGGCCAGTTTCTCGGGAATTTGCTCCCAAGCTTCTGAGAGGCTGGCGCCACTGGCAACGTTGGTTTGAACCCGACGTTGGATTTCCTGTTGGAAATAGCCCTGATCCCATTGATAACGGGTGGGGCCAAACAGTTCGATGGGGGTGGCAGCACTGCCGTACCACATGGTTCCAGCTACGACGAAGGCAGCGAAGAACACGGCGGCGATACTGCTGCTGAGAACCGTCTCGATGTTCCCCATGCGCAGGGCCCGATAGAGCCGTTCGGGGGGACGGACGGTGAGGTGGAATAGTCCGGCGATAATGCCGACAATCCCAGCGGCGATGTGGTGGGAGACGATGCCGCCGGCGTTGAAGGGGTTAAATCCTTCTGGCCCCCAAGCCGGTGCGACGGGTTGAATGCTCCCGGTTAAGCCGTAGGGGTCGGATACCCACATCCCTGGACCAAAGAGTCCCGTGAGGTGGAAGGCGCCGAAACCGAAGCAAAGTAGTCCGGATAAGAACAGGTGAATGCCGAACATTTTCGGCAGGTCGAGAGCCGGTTCGCCGGTGCGGGGATCTCTGAAGAGTTCTAAGTCCCAGAAGACCCAGTGCCAGCAAGCGGCGAGAAATAGTAATCCTGAAAGAACGATGTGAGCGAGGGCGACGCCTTCAAAGGACCAGAAGCCGGGATCGACTCCGGTTTCTCCGGTGACGCTCCATCCGCCCCAAGAGCCGGTTACGCCAAGGCGCGCCATGAAGGGCATGACGAACATTCCTTGCCGCCACATGGGGTTGAGGACGGGATCGCTCGGGTCGTAGGTGGCGAGTTCAAAGAGAGTCATTGAACCCGCCCAGCCGGCCACGAGGGCAGTGTGCATCAAATGCACGGAAATCAGCCGACCCGGATCGTTCAGGACGACTGTGTGTACACGGTACCAGGGTAGTCCCATTGACTACGCTCCTCCTTATATGACGTGATATGAGTGATGGTCAACGCTTGTCTATCTTACGATTTGACCGGGCTGAACGCCGGGGTGATGGTCAACATGAGGCTGTTAGATAACGGCAACTGTTGAGCGGATCGTGGTGACGTTCAGGTTCGGTACGGGTGCAGTTGTTGTTCGTGCTGCATCAATTAAAGATTATTAAAGAAGTGTATCGATTCTGAGACGCGATCGCAAGGGTTTTTAGGGAATTGTTAGGGATGGGGTGCGGTGATGCCCCCCATTTTTCGAGGATAAATCCCTTTTTACAACGAATTGTTAATTTCGCTGGTATCAATTTGACAGGTGACAGGAGATGTGCATAGCCTAGCGATAACTTGTTCGGCATCCATGAGGCGTTTGAGCATGACGTGTTTAATGCTCGATTCTTTGGCTTCATTGGCTTGGGGTCGGACTTCCACCATTAAAACGGCGCTTTCGACGCGATACAGCCACAGCCGCTCCCCTTGTTCGACTACGGAGAGGTTGAGTCGCTCAATATCTGGCTGTCGTCGCCAAGCATTGATATTCCAGAGTCCTTGGGTTCCCCAAACACGGGCAATGGTCCACCCTTCTGATAGAAAAAAGTATTTCACCGATGGTTAATGCAGTGCGTCAGTGTTAATAGGCTGCCCCATACCTTACAGCGAATTGGGGATTAGAGGGAAACTTCGGGAATCTCATTGAGACAACTGGGGGGGCGGCCCGCTGGTTGTCCTAAGGCGTCTAGGGTCTGACAAAAACAGTTGGATAGGTCACAGGCTCGTCCGGCGGGACTACGGCGGGGAAAGTCTTGGCCTTGTTGATAGGCTCGCCAATGGTGGTGGAACTGTTGGGCGAGGGTTTCAAGGTCCTGTCGGGTTTTTTGATGGTGGAGTTGGGAATAGTTGAATTGCCAACATTGGCTTGGCTCTTCTGAGGCGTTGGGGGAGCCTTCGACAAACCAGTAGGTCATGGAGATGGCCTCGGGAGGATAGGGACTGGTTTCGGCGAGAATGAAGGGATAGAGCCGGGTTTGCCAGGTGTTTTGCAACTGTTGGGGGCTTCGGGGACGGGGGTAGGTTTTCCAGTCGAGGATTTGGGCCTGGTCCGGGGAGAGGAGTAGCAGGTCGTAACGAACCAGCCAGAGGATATCCTGCCAGACAAGGCGGCGTTCATGTTCGGCTTCGCGGTAGTAGATGGCGTCGCGAAAGGGGTTGGGGCTGATGTGGCTGGGGGCCCGCTCCAGAAAGTCTTGCATCCATTGCCGCAGTTTGTCCCCTGGGGGCAAGAGAGTCTCGACCGGGAGTCCTAACTCTCGTTGTTGCATCAGTTGGTGAAATTGATTGCCTTGGTCGAGTTTCTGCTGTTGTTGCGGGTCTAGGGGGGATTCTCGATGCTCAATTAGGCTATGTTGGAACCAGCGAGGGCATTTTTCGAGGCGGTTGAGGGCGGTTTGGGATAGGCGTGGAATTGGCTCTGGGTCGGCGATCGCCCCTTGAGGAGGTTGGGTCTGAGAAAAGTTTTTTTCGCTCATGGCTTGCGTTTCTAAATGGATGTGTTATGATTAGATCTGCGAACGGGGCGTAGCGCAGCTTGGTAGCGCACCACTTTGGGGTAGTGGGGGTCGTGGGTTCAAATCCCGCCGCTCCGATTTTAAAATCATAATCCCCCTAAACAGCCTGTTAGTCTTCTGCGGAAGGGTGACAGGCTGTTTTTGCTGATCCGGTGTTGAGCGTTGGAGAGGTGATTGCGGTTCCTGTACGCTTCGCGATCGCCCCAAGCAAAGATTTTTTAAGCCGGTTCCCGATGACGGTCAACCGGGTATCCTAGAGTTAGGGAACTCATTATCGTTTTAGATTAAAACACTGACAGCAACAACAAGTGAAGCGGAGATTTTGGATCAGTCTTATCGCGGTTTTCTGTTGGTGTTGTACGGTGCATTGCCAGCCTAGCTAATCCGTGCGGATGACGCTGATGCAATGGCGAAGAAGAATAGTATCTTACGATCCCTAACGTCGGGTTCCTTCCAGCTTTACCAGATCCAGGTTCTCCCCTAGGTGAGTTTTGAAATACCCATCACTTTACTGTATCGTTTGACGTTTTGATTGTCTCTGGAGGGCGATCGCCTTTCTTTCTGCGTTGTTACATCATGACTTTTCCTATGTCTCCTGATCCCGAAGCCTATGCCGCCTTGCAGGAAGAGGTGAAACAACTACGGCAGGCCCTTGACGATCGCGAGGCACGCTTAAAACAGCTCGAAACCCATTTGCCGGCCTGCTTATATGAACTCCATCGGTCCCCCAGCGGTGACCTTTCCTGGCAGCAGGTATCCCCAGGCAGTCGGGATCTCTTACGGTTAGACCCAGAAGACTTCGGCCGTTGGGTCGATCGCATCCATCCCCAGGATGCCCCCCGTTGGAATCAGGCCCTGGCCACCTCAGAGGCCACAGAAACCGATTTGGCTTGGCAAGGACGAGTCTTCATTCCCCAGCCTAAGGGTGGAACGATTGAGGAGTCGATTCGTGTTCTGGCCCGCCCCCAACGCCAGGAAAATGGGTCTACCCGTTGGCAGGGGTTAGTCATTGCCATTGATGCCCCTACGGTTCATGCAACCCCCAGCCAAACCCCCGCCTTTTTCGCCTCGTTACTGGAGATTTTGCCCGTGGCGGTGTTAGTCAAAGCTGCCGAGGATTTTCGCTTCTGTGCTGTCAATAGCACAGGTGCGCAAATCCTGGGACGAGAGGTGGACGAGTTACTCGGGAAAAGCGATTATGAGTTGTTTCCTCGGGAACAAGCCGATGAGTTCCGGCGGGTGGATGAGTATGTGTTGACCCATCATGAGGTCGTGGAAACTCCCCGAGAGTTGGTGCAAGTGGGGGACGGGAACCGCCTGATGCGAACCCAGAAACTGGCGATTTGGGATGGGGAACAACCCACTCATGTGGCGATCGTCTGTGAGGACATCACCGAACAGGAAATCACCAAAGCTCAACTGGCCGAACAGGAACGAACCCTACGGGCAATTATGGACAATGCCCCCATCTGGATTTGGACCACAGATGTCTCGGGACATATGAACTTTATTAACCGCACCTTCTGTGACGATGTGGGGGTAACTCCCGATCAAGTTTACCAGGCCGGTCACTATCAGGAGGTCTTTGGCCCGGAGGCCGTTTGCAATTGTATTGACTCCGATCGCATCAGTTTCAGCCAAGATGAGCCTTGTTTTGCCGATGAGCGTTTTCCCTTTGTGGATGGGAGGACTCATTATCTCGAAACCATCAAAGTACGGCTTAAAGATACCCAAGGTCAGGTGACGGGGTTAGTGGGGTTGGCCATGGATGCTACCGAACGCAAACAAGCGGAGGCGGCACTGGCCGAACAGCGATCGCTCCTCGATACCTTTATTGATACTGCCCCGGTGGGGATGGCCATTCTAGATCCTCAGTTTCGCTATCTCCAGGTGAATGAGAATCTGGCTCAGATGACCGGGTATCCCGTCCAAGACCATATCGGGCGGACTTTGGGGGACATTGTGCCGGACTTAGCCCAGACCCTGTATCGGCAAGTTGAGGTGATGTTGTCGAATGGGGAGCCGATTCTCAATCAGGAGTTTACGGGGCAAACGGCGGCTAATCCTGGAGTTGAACGCCATTGGCTCTTCTCAGCCTTTCCCATTCGAGACAGCCGCGACAACCTGATCGCGTTTGGGGCAACGGTGTTAGATATTACCGAGCGTCAGCAGGCCCAGGAACAACTGCAAACCCTAACCCGAAATCTCCAGGATGCCCAGCGGATTGCCCATATTGGCAATTGGGAGATTGATGTGGCGACGGGAGAAACCACCTGTTCCGATGAGATTTTTCGGATTATCGGCATCCCAGTCCGCCGGGAACCGATGACTCAGGAGGAAATGTTTCAATATTTCCATCCTGACGATCGCCCTCTGGTGCGTCAAGGAATCCGCCGTTGTATTGATACGGGTCAACCCTATGATATTGATGTGCGGATTGTTCGCGCTAATGGGGAGTTGGGCTATGTCCGCGAAAAATGTGAGGCCCAATATGATGAGGTGGGCAATTTAGTGAGTATCTTTGGCATTGCTATGGATATCACAGAACGGAAAACAGCGGAGTTAACCCTGCGGGAGAGTGAGGAACGCTTCCGTACTCTGGTTGAGGCGACGACTCAGATTGTCTGGAATGCCAACGCCAAGGGGGCGTTTAGTTGGGAACAGCCGGACTGGAGTGAGTTTACGGGGATGAGTTTTGAGGAGTTACGGGATTGGGGTTGGATTAATAGTATTCATCCCCACGATCGCAATGAAACCACGGCGGTGTGGTCTCATGCGGTGCAAACTCGCAGTCTCTATCAGATTGAACATCGCTTGCGACGGGCCGATGGGCAATATCGGGATATGAATGTGCGGGCGGTGCCGATTTTGGATGAGGATGGCAATTTGCGGGAATGGATTGGGGTGAATACGGATATCACCGATCGCAAGGATGCTGAACGGGCCCTACAACGCTCGGAAGCGAAGTTACGGCAACAGGCGGAGAATCTCCAAGCGACGCTGGATCAGTTGCAACGGACGCAAAATCAGTTAGTCCAGAGTGAGAAGATGTCGGCCCTGGGGCAGTTGGTGGCGGGGGTGGCCCATGAGATTAACAATCCGGTGAACTTTATTTATGGCAATCTCACCCATGCTGATGAATATACTCAGGATTTGATGCGGGTGATTGAGGCCTATCAGCAACGATATCCTCAGGTGGATGCGGAGTTGGAGGAGTTGCTGGAGGAGGTGGATTTAGACTATCTGATTGATGATCTGCCGAAACTGATTGGTTCGATGCGGGTGGGGGCGCAACGGATTCGCGATATTGTGCGATCGCTGCGGAATTTCTCTCGCCTCGATGAGTCGGAGTTTAAGGCGGTGAATCTCCATGATGGCATTGAAAGCACGCTGATGATTCTGCAAAATCGCCTCAAGGCTAAACCGGATTCGCCGGGGATTGAGATTGTGCGACGCTATGGTAATTTACCCCTGGTGGATTGTTATGCGGGGCAGATTAATCAGGTGTTGATGAATATCTTGGCCAATGCAGTCGATGCCCTGGAGGAGCGCGATCGCAACCGCAGCCCCTCAGAACTCGATGCGGCCCCGAGTCGCATTACCATTACGACGGCGGTGACGGACGAGCAATATGTCCAGGTGCTGATTGCGGATAATGGGGTGGGGATTCCCCCGAAGGTTCAACATCAGATTTTTGACCCGTTCTTTACCACCAAACCCATCGGCAAGGGAACGGGGTTAGGGATGTCCATTAGCTATCAGATTATTACGGATAAGCATCAGGGCAGTCTGACTTGTACCTCGGAACTGGGGGTCGGGACCAGTTTTCTGATTGAAATCCCCATTCATCAGATGCGGAAACCGTCACCGCTGTCTTAGGTGTCGTCATGGGCGTAACGACCATAGAGGAAGTCGAGGGCTTCGTTGCGTAAGTCGTAGTATTCGGGCTGTTCCATGAGTCGGGTGCGATCGCGAGGACGGGGGAAGGGTAAGTCCAGGATTTCGCCAATGCGGGCGGCGGGCCCGTTGGTCATCATCACCAGGCGATCGCCCAGAAACAGGGCTTCGTCGATATCATGGGTAATCATCAAAACGGTGACTTTGTGATCAAACCAGATGCGTAGGAGTTCTTCTTGGAGTTCTTCGCGGGTGATGGGATCGAGGGCGCCGAAGGGTTCGTCGAGGATGAGAACTTTGGGACGCAGGGCTAGGGCCCGGGCGATGGAAACTCGTTGTTTCATGCCCCCGGAGAGTTCTTTGGGCTTTTTGTCGGCGGCGTCGGTTAATCCCACCAGTTCGAGATGTTCCCGCACGATCGCCGCTTTGTCCTGGTGTTTGAGTTTGGGAAAGACGGAGTTAACGGCCAGGAAGATATTTTCATAGGCGCTTAGCCAGGGCAGGAGGGCATAGTTTTGGAAGACGACCATGCGATCGGGCCCAGGTTCTTGAATCCGTTGTCCTTCGAGGCGGACTTCTCCTTCGCTGGGTTGACGGAAGCCGGAGACCATATCCAGGAGGGTGGATTTGCCGCAGCCGGAGTGACCAATCAGGCAGACAAATTCTCCTTCTCGGACGGTGAGTTGGATGTTGTCGAGAACGGGATAGGGACCCTCTGGGGTGGCGTAGGTTTTGGAGAGACCATCAATGATGAGGTAGGCGTCATTGGTGGGGTTGGGGTTGGGGGTGGAGGTGGTTAGGGTTTGCATGGGTTGGGAAGAGGGAACAGGCAAGAGGCAAGAGGCAAGACGTAGGGGCGTACCCTTGTGGTCGCCCTCCGTAGGGGCGTACCCTTGTGGTCGCCCTCCGTAGGGGCGTACCCTTGTGGTCGCCCTCTAGACGGCGGATAGTTCTAGGGAGGCCCGGTTGAGATCGACTTCGCTGATGGTTAGGTTGGTTTTGATTTCTAGGTGTTCTAGGTAGTGGATGGGATCGTCGGGGTTGAAGATGGCCCCGTCGAAGAGAATTACGGGATGGCGATCGCGTCCTAGGTCCATCATGTTGAGACCTTGGGCGGCTTGGGAGAAGAGGTCGAGACGACGTACGCGATCGAGGACTTCAATCCAGTTGCGGGGGAAGGGGGTGATGCCCCAGCGGGCCATTTGGGTGAGAATCCAGAGGGCTTCGGTGCGATCGGGACAGTTGGTTTTGTCGCAGAAGAACTGGTTATAGCGGGGGATGGGTTGGGGGTCGCCGACCCCTTTGTTATAGGGGTCGATGAAGCCGGGACGGGTGTAGATGGGGTCTGATCCGACGTACTCGGGACGACAGATGAGGTCTAAAACTTCCTCCCGGTGGCGCATGTCGTCACAGTAGTCGCAGGCTTCGAGGAGGGCTTGGATCAGGGCAAGATGGGTTTTGGGATGAGTTTTGGCCCAGTCTTCCCGGACTCCGAGGACTTTTTCGCAATGACCTGACCAGATTTCTGGGTCCGTGGCCATGACGAAGCCGATGCCTTCATGGACGGCGCGGGAGTTCCAGGGTTCGCCGACACAGTAGCCGTCGATGTTGCCGGCTTTGAGGTTGGCCACCATTTGGGCGGGGGGAATGATGACGAGATCCACATCGCGATCGGGGTCGATGTCGGCTGAGGCGAGCCAGTAGCGTAGGATCAGGTTGTGCATGGAGGTGGGATGGACGACCCCCAGGGTGAGGCGTCGGTCGGGATTGGCGGCGATGAAGCCTTTGAGATCGGCGAGGGTGCGGACTCCGTCCTCGTGGAACTGACGATGGAAGGTGATGGCGTTGCCGTTGCGCGAGAGGGTCATCCCGGTGACCACGGGGAGGGGGGAATGGTCTTGACGACCGAGGGTCATGCCTAGGGGCATTCCGGCCACCATTTGTGCCCCATCGAGGCGTTTTTCTCGGATGCCGGATTCGATGGCGTTCCAACTGGGTTCGCGACTGAGGGTGACTTGGGTCAGGCCGTGTTTTTCGAAGAAGCCTCGTTCTTTGGCCACCACGAGGGGGGCGCAGTCGGTGAGGGGGATAAAGCCTAGGTTGAGGTTGACTTTTTCGAGGCCATTTTCATGGACTTCTATGGGTTGGGCCTGGCGTTGCTGTTTCTTGGCCCGCCGCTGTTGGTTGAGGAAATAGACAATTTCGTTGCGGAGGCTGTAGTAGTTGGGATGTTTGACAACGGAGACATGGGTGCGGGGCCGGGGAATGGGGACATCGAGGATTTGTCCGACGTAGGAGGCGGGCCCGTTGGTGAGGAGGACGACGCGATCGCTCAGTAGCAGGGCTTCGTCTACGTCATGGGTGACCATGATACAGGTGACGTGGCTTTCCTCACAGATGCGCATCAGTTGTTCTTGCAGTCCCCCTCGGGTGAGGGCATCGAGGGCGCCAAAGGGTTCGTCTAGGAGGAGGAGTTTGGGGCGAATGGCTAGGGCCCGGGCAATGGCGACCCGTTGTTTCATGCCTCCGGAGAGGTGGGCCGGGCGTTTATGGGCGGCATGACGCAGTCCGACGAGGTCGATGTGATGTTCGATGATACCCCGTCGTTCCCCTTTGGGGCGATCGCCCATGGCGGACTCCACGGCTAGGGCGATGTTTTCCCGCACTGTCAGCCAGGGTAAGAGAGAATAGTTTTGGAAGACTACCATGCGATCGGGTCCCGGTTCCGTCACCTGGCGACCTTCTAGGATAATGCCCCCTCGGGTGGGTTTGTCGAGTCCAGCAATTAAGTTTAATAGGGTCGATTTCCCGCAGCCAGAATGGCCAACTAGGGAGATAAATTCACCTTTACGAATCTTGAGTTCTATATTACTCAGGGCAACATAGGTTCCCCCGTTGGGGAGATTAAAGACTCGTTCGATATGGTCAACTTCAGCAAAAATAGACATGGATGTTAGGCAGGAGTAGAGGACAAAAAAGAAGCAAGTTGTTTCAAACAGCCTCCCTTACTGAGCCTGATCTTCGGAAACCACCAAACTCGCCAAGAAACTAATCAACTTATCGAGAAGCAGTCCTACAATTCCGACATAAATCACCGCCAGGATAATGTCACTCATGCGAGAACTATTCCAGGCATCCCAGATGAAGAAACCAATCCCCACACCGCCAATCAACATTTCTGCCGCGATAATCGCCAGCCAAGATAGACCAATACCAATCTTCAGTCCCGTGAAGATATAGGGAACCGTTGCCGGGAAGAGAATTTTGAAGAAGTAGGTCTTGCGATCGAGTCGTAGCACTCGCGACACATTGTTATAGTCCTGAGGAATTTGCAGCACTCCTTCCGTAGTATTGATAATAATGGGCCAAATTGCTGTAATAAAAATCACAAAAATGGCAGAAGGATTTGCCCGTTCAAAGCCCGCCAGGGAAATCGGCAGCCAAGCCAAGGGGGGAACCGTTCTCAGGATTTGAAAAATGGGGTCTAAGGCTCGATACATTAGACGGTTTGTCCCCACGAGAATTCCCAAAGAAACCCCCACAATCACTGCCAGGGAGAAGCCTAGGGCAACCCGTTGTAAACTGGTCAAAATCTGCCAAAATAGCCCTTTATCAATTCCACCATGGTCAAAGAACGGGTTGATAATCAGTTCCCAGGTTTCCGAAACCGTACGAATTGGGCCCGGCAGCGTCGAATCCGAAACCGCTGTAAACACCTGCCAAACGACCAGAAAAATCAGAATAGCAACGGCAGAGGGAATGAGTTCTTTCCCCTTCTTAACAGCCGCTTTCAGCCACTGTTGGGGAGCAAATTGGAATTTGTTGCGTCGGCGATAGGTTGGAGAAGTCATAGGTTTAGGGGGAGAAGGGAATGGGGGGAAGAAAGGCAAGAGGCAAGAGGCAAGAGGCAAGAGGCAAGAGAAAAGACGTAGGGGCGTACCCTTGTGGTCGCCCGAGGCAAGAGGCAAAAGAAGGGAACAGGGAACAGGGAACAGGGAAAACCGGAGAAGCTGCTTCGCCCTGCGGGCAACCTTCCCAGGAGGGGAGGGGAATAGGAGACGACCTCCCTTTTGCCTTTTGCCTTTTGCCTTTTGCCCTTTGCCCTTTGCCTTTTGCCTCTAAAACTAAATTCGTGTAATTTCCAAACTATTGAGATAATCCTGAGGGTCTTCTGGGTCAAAGACTTTGCCATCAAAGAAGGTTTCGGGACCGCGAGAGGTACTTTCGGGAATCATGTCTCCCTGGCCAATAGCCTCGGCTGCTTCTTGCCAGAGGTCTTCCCGATTGACTCGGTCTACCATGCCCTGAATATCCGCATCCGGGGGCAGATACCCCCAACGGATATTTTCCGTGAGGAACCAGAGGTCATGACTCTTGAACGGATAGGAGGCATTATCCCGCCAATACTTCTGCATCAAATCCGGCTGTTCTCTCACCTCGCCGATGCCATAGTCATAGATGCCCCGAGACCGGTCGATAATGTCATCAAAAGGCACATTAAACCAAGCCCGGCGGGAGAGAATTTGACACATTTCCTCCACATTCTCCGGCTGGCTACACCAGATTTGTGCCTCTAGGGTTCCCATCAACAGAGACCGGGCCGCCTTGGGATTTTGGTCCACCCAATCCGCCCGCATTCCTAAAGCCTTTTCCGGATGGTCTTGCCAGAGTTCTCCCGTCGTTAAGGCGTTATAGCCAATCTCTTGGTTAACCAATTGCAGGGGCCAGGGTTCACCCACACAGAAGGCATCCATATTGCCCACTCGCATATTGGCCACCATCTGCGGCGGTGGGACGACAATCGTCGAAATATCCTGGTCTGGGTCAATCCCACCCGCCGCCAGCCAGTAGCGAATCCAGCAGTCATGGGTTCCCCCAGGGAAAGTCATCGCGGCCCGTAAATCCTCACCAGCGGCCCGTCGTTCAGCAAACCGTTCCTTCAGGGGGGTACTATCGACTCCAATCTCTAAATCCCGGTAGTCATTAGAGAGGCAAATCCCCTGACCATTCACATTCAGACGGGCCAAAATATACATCGGTACCGGCCGGCCATCGGTGACAATCCCTTCCGATAAGAGGTAAGGCATGGGGGTGAGAATGTGGGCCCCATCAATGCCACCGCCTCCAGAACCGAGGACCAAATTGTCACGAGTTGTTCCCCAGGATGCTTGTTTTTCAACAGAGACATCTGTCATCCCATACTTAGCAAAAAAGCCTTTTTCTCGGGCAATAATGAGGGGAGCAGAGTCCGTTAGAGCAATAAATCCTAGTCGTGCTGTTGGAGTTTCTGGGGCATCTTCTGGGTCGATTTCAACCTCAAATTGCGCTTGGTCATTACCCTGTCCACAGCTATGGAGCAAGAAAGTTCCAGCCGTTGCAGCACCGGCTGTAATCAGGAATTTGCGACGGTTAAATCGGGGCATTTTTCAGTGTAAGAGTCAACAGTGAGGTGTGAGTAGTTAATCGTTGGGGGAGAAGCGTGAGAGAAAATAGAGAGTCTATCTAAAGTGGTGTCCACAAGTTAAGGAATATGACAAGGGGTTTATGTATCGGCAACTACAGTTTTTAGATTATTTTCTGTTTTACGCATTTAGGTTATGCGTAACTTGCATCTTGCTGGAAAGGAAGCATTAAGTACCCCAAAAAAAGTATCCATTGATACGATTTATAGAGAAAGGCAGTAGGCAATAGGCTTTGCTATCGACCTCCTCGACCTCCTCGACCTCCTCGACCTCCTCGACCTCCTCGACTCCGTGTCCTCTGTGACTCTGTGGTTCCCCTCTTGCCCTTTGCCTTCTTCCCCCTCTTGCCTTCCTCCCACCGCCATTGTCCGCCAGAGTGGCTATCCTGGAATCTATGGGTGTATGTGTGTCTCCAGCGACCGCTACTCCCTCATGACAGGTATAGAACTATCAATTCAACGATTATGACAACCCTTTACGTCAAACCCGAAACCGGAAGTAACGACAATCCCGGAACGGCAACGGACCCCTTTAAGACCATTACTCATGCCCTCAGCCAAGCTTCAGCGGGCACATTAATTCAATTGGCGGTGGGCCAATATACAGGGGAGGAGTTTCCACTGACGGTTCCCGCTGGAGTCAAGCTGGTGGGGAATGAAGGCAGCAAAGGCAAGGATATCCTCATTACTGGGGGCAAGACGGTCGGGACCAGTGACGGCAATCAGTCCTTAACCATTCGCCTACAAGGTGATGGGCAAGTCCGGGGCGTGACCGTCTCCAATCCGGAAACTCGCGGGACTGGGATTTGGATTGAGTCGGGTAATCCCACCGTTGCTAACAGTACCCTCCTCAACTGCAAGCGGGAGGGAATCCGCATGATGGGAAGTGCTAAACCGATTCTGGACAGCAATCTATTGAAAGGAAACGCGTCCTACGGAATTTGGGTTTTGAAAAATGCCAAAGGGGAAATCCGCAATAATACCCTTCGTGATAATGGCACAGGCATCGCGGTTGGGGACGAAGCCGCGCCCTTGGTTGCCCAGAACTTGATTCAGCAAAATCGTTGGGGGCTACTTCTCACTGAAGACTGTCGCCCGGTCTTGCGGGGGAATACCATCGAGGATAACCAGGATTATGGCATCTCTGCCGGCAACAATGCCCTCCCGGATTTAGGTAAGTCTGAGGAACCGGGGGGTAATTTCTTCCACAACAATGGCATCAAGGATGTGCTGAATAATACCAGTAACACCTTTGTCTCTGCCGGGAATCAACTCAACCCCGAGAAGGTGGAGGGGTCGATTGAGTTTGTCAACGTCGATGGAGGAGTTCCCACGCCAACCCCCACGCCGTCTCCTGACCCCACCCCGACGCCAACTCCTACCCCAACGCCAACTCCCACCCCCACCCCCACCCCTTCGCCGGCCCCGCCGACGGAGTTAACGGATATCAAAGGGCATTGGGCAGAACCCTTTATTCAGTCCTTATTTGACCGTCAACTGGTGAGTGGGATGGGGGATGGAAGCTTCCGGCCCGAGACTCCCATCAACCGGGCATCCTTTGCCGCCTTGTTGGCCCAGGCTTTTGATAAGCCTCTCGCCCAACCGGCTAAAAACTTCACTGATGTTGCGAGTACCTTCTGGGGGGCGCAGGCAATTAATAAGGTGACCCGCATGGGCTTTATTTCTGGGTTCCCCAATAACACCTTCCGCCCTGGTGATAATGTGACTCGTTTACAGGTGTTGCTGGCACTTAATGCCGGTTTGGGACTCAGTGAAGGCAATCAGAACCATCTCAGCTTCTATACCGATAAGAATCAGATTCCTGAGTGGGCCACGGCGGCAGTGGCCAAGGCGACGGATGCCAAGTTGGTGGTGAATTATCCCAGTGTTCGGCAGTTACGACCGATGATTGATGCCACTCGGGCAGAAGTTGCGGTGATGGTCTATCAGGCTTTGGTTCAGGAGGATAATTTCCCGGTGATTGAGTCTCCCTATTTGGTAAATGCCGAAGCAACAGATGTGCCGAAGTTCTCGGATATTGAGGGTCACTGGGCCAAGGACTTTATTGTGGAGTTAGCCAGTAAGGGAGTGATTAACGGGTTACCCAATGGAACCTTCCAACCCAACAAGAAGATGACCCGGGCGGAATATGCCGCGTTGTTGTCAACGGCCTTTGACCCACGGCCCCAACGTCCGGCTATCAAGTTCCAGGATGTCCCCAGTGGTCATTGGGCCAAGGGGGCGATTGAGAAGACCTATACGGGGGGCTTTCTCTCGGGTTTCTCGGAAACGACCTTTGGTCCCAATTTAAATGTGCAGCGGTTACAGGTGTTGTTGTCGTTGGTGAATGGCCTCGATTTATCGGGGGGGTCAGCGGATTTGTTAAATCGCTATGATGACCGCGACCAAGTCCCCACCTGGGCCCAGCCAGCGGTAGCGACGGCGACGCAGAAGCAGTTTGTGGTCAACTACCCTGATGTGAAGCGTTTGCACCCTGAACAAGATGCGACTCGGGCAGAGGTTGCGGCAATGGTCTATCAGGCGTTGAAGGATGCCAATAAGTGGGACTTATCGGGGGTCAATTCGGACTACATTGTGACGGCGTAGCTAGGAGAATGAGGAGGAGAAACCGCTGAGAAACCGTTGAGAAACCGTTGAGAAACCGTTGAGAAACCGTTGAGAAACCGAGTGTCTCCAAGACACCCGGTTTCTGGTATTCGACCAGGGTTTAACCAGATGTGGCTGGGTTGACTGTTAGGGTCAGACACTCGGTGTTTTTGGAAACACCGGGTGTCCAATGAACCTTGTTTCTGGTATTCGACCGAGGTTTAATCCGATGTGGCTGGGTTGACTGTTAGGGTCAGACACTCGGTGTTTTTGGAAACACCGGGTGTCCAATGAACTGTTGAAATGAACCGTTGAGAAACCGAGTGTCTTGAAGACACCCGGTTTCTGGTATTCGACCGGGGTTTAACCAGATGTGGTTGGGTTGACTGTTAGGGTCAGACACTCGGTGTTTTTGGAAACACCGGGTGTCCAATGAACTGTTGAAATGAACCGTTGAGAAACCGAGTGTCTCCAAGACACCCGGTTTCTGGTATTCGACCGGGGTTTACCCAGATATAGTCCGCCTAGCTTATTGTGTGTAAATACCTTCAATTTTGTTGATTTTATAACATTTTTCAAAATGCTTGCTATACATCTGACACCGAGGAGGGCGAACAGCCGTTCGCCCCTACAGACATCTATGGCATGACTTCTGAAAATTGGTATAAGTACGCCAGACTTGGGAGTGTTCTTGCTCTTGGTTGAACTTCAGTTACGGTATCATCGAAAAATGCCACTGCGGGTTCGGGCCTATACGGCGTTGGCGGGAGAAAAGTATGAGTTGCCGGTGTATCCGGTGTTAATCAACATTCTGCCCCATGTGAAAGACCCGCAAATCCCCAGTTGTTATGAGTCGGAGTTTAATGGGATTCGGGCTTTGCAAGAGTATCGGGTTATCAATTTGTGGGAGGTGGATGTTAACTTGGTGTTTGAGCAAAATATCCGTAGTTTGTTGCCATTTGTGCCGATTTTAAAAGGCGGTGGCGAGGAACAAGTGGTTCGTCGAGCGTTGCGGGAATTGCGGGCGGATGAGGAGTTATCTCAGTTGGAGTCGTTGCTCTCATTTTTCTCGACGTTTGTGTTAGAGTTGCCGGTAGTACAACAGATTATGAGGTGGGATATGGCTGTTTTACGTGAATCACCCTTGGCCCAGGAGTTATTCCGGGAGGGACAACTTGAAGGACAACGGGAAGGAAAACTCGAAGGACAACGGGAAGGTCAGTTGGAATTGGTGTTACGGCTACTGACTCGTCGGGTGGGAACCCTAGATGAGTCCCTGGTTCAACGGGTTCGGGGTTTGTCTTCGGAGGAGTTGGAAGGGTTGGCTGAGGCGTTGTTGGACTTTTCTGATGTCTCGGATTTGCAAGCTTGGTTAGCTGATTGACCCGCTAATTGTCCGAGTGAGAAACCGAGTGTCTCCAAGACACCCGGTTTCTGGTATTCGACCGGGGTTTAACCAGATTTGGTTGGCCAGTTAGGGTCAGACACTCGGTGTTTTTGGAAACACCGGGTGTCCAATGAACTGTTGAAATGAACGGTTGAGAAACCGAGTGTCTCCAAGACACCCGGTTTCTGGTATTCGACCGAGGTTTAACCAGATTTGGTTGGCCAGTTAGGGTCAGACACTCGGTGTTTTTGGAAACACCGGGTGTCCAATGAACTGTTGAAATGAACGGTTGAGAAACCGAGTGTCTCCAAGACACCCGGTTTCTGGTATTCGACCGGGGTTTAACCAGATGTGGCTGGGTTGACTGTTAGGGTCAGACACTCGGTGTTTTTGGAAACACCGGGTGTCCACTAAACTGTTGAAATGAACGGTTGAGAAACCGAGTGTCTCCAAGACACCCGGTTTCTGGTATTCGACCGGGGTTTACCCAGATATAGTCCGCCTAGCTTATTGTGTGTAAATACCTTCAATTTTGTTGATTTTATAACATTTTTCAAAATGCTTGCTATACATCTGACACCGAGGAGGGCGAACAGCCGTTCGCCCCTACAGACATCTATGGCATGACTTCTGAAAATTGGTATAAGTACGCCAGACTTGGGAGTGTTCTTGCTCTTGGTTGAACTTCAGTTACGGTATCATCGAAAAATGCCACTGCGGGTTCGGGCCTATACGGCGTTGGCGGGAGAAAAGTATGAGTTGCCGGTGTATCCGGTGTTAATCAACATTCTGCCCCATGTGAAAGACCCGCAAATCCCCAGTTGTTATGAGTCGGAGTTTAATGGGATTCGGGCTTTGCAAGAGTATCGGGTTATCAATTTGTGGGAGGTGGATGTTAACTTGGTGTTTGAGCAAAATATCCGTAGTTTGTTGCCATTTGTGCCGATTTTAAAAGGCGGTGGTGAGGAACAAGTGGTTCGTCGAGCGTTGCGGGAATTGCGGGCGGATGAGGAGTTGTCTGAGTTGGAATCGTTGCTCTCATTTTTCTCGACGTTTGTGTTAGAGTTGCCGGTAGTACAACAGATTATGAGGTGGGATATGGCTGTTTTACGTGAATCACCCTTGGCCCAGGAGTTATTCCGGGAGGGACAACTTGAAGGACAACGGGAAGGTCAGTTGGAATTGGTGTTACGGTTGCTGACTCGTCGGGTGGGAACGCTGGATGAGTCGTTGGTTCAACGGGTTCGGGGTTTGTCTTCGGAGGAATTGGAAGGGTTGGCTGAGGCGTTGTTGGACTTTTCTGATGTCTCGGATTTGCAAGCTTGGTTAGCTGATTGACCAACTGAGAAACCGAGTGTCTCCAAGACACCCGGTTTCTGGTATTCGACCAGGGTTTAGCCAGATTGGGTTGGCTTGTTAGGGTCAGACACTCGGTGTTTTTGGAAACACCGGGTGTCCAATGAACTGTTGAAATGAACGGTTGAGAAACCGAGTGTCTCCAAGACACCCGGTTTCTGGTATTCGACCGGGGTTTACCCAGATATAGTCCGCCTAGCTTATTGTGTGTAAATACCTTCAAATTTGTTGATTTTAAAACTAAAATACTAACCCAAATTAAGCTATACTATTAGTAGTAAAGCAAAATTATTATGACCGAAAAGAAAGCCGATATTGGCAGCAAAAAGTTAGTGAGTCTTGCCCCAGAAAGCTGGGCAAGTTGGTTAACGAATTGTGCCGACATTAAAGTTGAGGAATTACTGGATTCCAATCTGCAATGGGTAGGGCGGGAAAATGACAGTCTCATCAAGGTCAGTACGCCAGACTTGGGAGTGTTCTTGCTCTTGGTTGAACTTCAGTTACGGTATCATCGGAAAATGCCACTGCGGGTTCGGGCTTATACGGCGTTGGCGGGAGAAAAGTATGAGTTACCGGTGTATCCGGTGTTAATCAACATTCTGCCCCATGTGAAAGACCCGCAAATTCCCAGTTGTTATGAGTCGGAGTTTAATGGGATTCGGGCTTTGCAAGAGTATCGGGTTATCAATTTGTGGGAGGTGGATGTCAATCTAGTTTTTGAGCAAAATATCCGTAGTTTGTTGCCATTTGTGCCGATTTTAAAGGGCGGTGGCGAGGAACAAGTGGTTCGTCGAGCGTTGCGGGAATTGCGGGCGGATGAGGAGTTATCTCAGTTGGAGTCGTTGCTCTCATTTTTCTCGACGTTTGTGTTAGAGTTGCCGGTAGTACAACAGATTATGAGGTGGGATATGGCTGTTTTACGTGAATCACCCTTGGCCCAGGAGTTATTCCGGGAGGGACAACTTGAAGGTCAGTTGGAATTGGTGTTACGACAACTGACTCGTCGGGTGGGAACGCTGGATGAGTCGTTGGTTCAACGGGTTCGGGGTTTGTCTTCGGAGGAGTTGGAAGGGTTGGCTGAGGCGTTGTTGGACTTTTCTGATGTCTCGGATTTGCAAGCTTGGTTAGCTGATTGACCAACTGAGAAACCGAGTGTCTCCAAGACACCCGGTTTCTGGTATTCGACCGAGGTTTAACCAGATTTGGTTGGCCAGTTAGGGTCAGACACTCGGTGTTTTTGGAAACACCGGGTGTCCAATGAACTGTTGAAATGAACGGTTGAGAAACCGAGTGTCTCCAAGACACCCGGTTTCTGGTATTCGACCGAGGTTTAACCAGATTTGGTTGGCCAGTTAGGGTCAGACACTCGGTGTTTTTGGAAACACCGGGTGTCCAATGAACTGTTGAAATGAACGGTTGAGAAACCGAGTGTCTCCAAGACACCCGGTTTCTGGTATTCGACCGAGGTTTAACCAGATTTGGTTGGCCAGTTAGGGTCAGACACTCGGTGTTTTTGGAAACACCGGGTGTCCAATGAACTGTTGAAATGAACGGTTGAGAAACCGAGTGTCTCCAAGACACCCGGTTTCTGGTATTCGACCGAGGTTTAACCAGATTTGGTTGGCCAGTTAGGGTCAGACACTCGGTGTTTTTGGAAACACCGGGTGTCCAATGAACGTTCACTCCATGATGAGGTGGCTGAGGGATGGGGTGGGGGTGGACTGTTCGACGAAGGAACGGTAGGCGTGGAGAGTGGGGAATTGCTGGAGGATGATGTGCGATTGGGGAAGGGTTCCTTGTCGCTGTTTCAAGTAGTCGGGGTAGCTGGAAAATTCCCAGTCGGCGGGGTTGGTGACGTGGTGTTCGACGGGGTTGAGGTGGATGTAACGGCTGAGGTGGAGGAGGTAGGGGTTACTGTTGACGTGGCAGGATTGGAAGGGTCCTTGGAAAAGTGAGCCGACTCGTTGGTATTTTTTGTTGATGGCTTTGGTGTAGGAGAGGCTGAATTTTCGCATGGCTTGGGAAAATTCTTGGCTGTTGAGGTGGATGAGAAGGTGGTAGTGGTTGGGGATGAGACAGTAGGCGATGAGGTGGATGTGTTGGGGTTCGATGAGGTAGTGGCGGAGTTTGTGGAGGAAGTAGATGTAGTTGTCTCGCTCGAAGAAGATGGTTTGGCGGTTGTTTCCTCGATTGTAGATGTGGTAGTACTCTCCGGGGTTTAGGGGGGTTTTGCGATAGGCCATGGTGGGTTGGAGGTTGTTTTGCTTATTTTAGTGGTTTTTGGAGCAAGAAACCGAGTGTCTCCAAGACACCCGGTTTCTGGTATTCGACCGGGGTTTAACCAGATGTGGTTGGGTTGACTGTTGGGGTCAGACACTCGGTGTTTTTGGAAACACCGGGTGTCCACTAAATCTGGTTTCTGGTAGTCGACTGGGGTTTAATCCGATGTGGCTGGGTTGACTGTTAGGGTCAGACACTCGGTGTTTTTGGAAACACCGGGTGTCCAATGAACCTGGTTTCTGGTATTCGACCGGGGTTTAACCAGATGTGGCTGGGTTGACTGTTGGGGTCAGACACTCGGTGTTTTGGGAAACACCGGGTGTCCAGTCAGTTGCTGGGAAACCGAGTGTCTCCAAGACACCCGGTTTCTGGTGGTCGACTGGGGTTTAATCCGATGTGGTTGGGTTGACTGTTGGGGTCAGACACTCGGTGTTTTTGGAAACACCGGGTGTCCAATGAATCTGGTTTCTGGTGGTCGACTGGGGTTTAACCAGATTTGGTTGGGTTGACTGTTGGGGTCAGACACTCGGTGTTTTGGGAAACACCGGGTGTCCACTAAATCTGGTTTCTGGTGGTCGACTGGGGTTTAATCCGATGTGGTTGGGTTGACTGTTGGGGTCAGACACTCGGTGTTTTTGGAAACACCGGGTGTCCACTAAATCTGGTTTCTGGTGGTCGACTGGGGTTTAATCCGATGTGGTTGGGTTGACTGTTGGGGTCAGACACTCGGTGTTTTTGGAAACACCGGGTGTCCACTAAATCTGGTTTCTGGTGGTCGACTGGGGTTTAATCCGATTTGGCTGGGTTGACTGTTGGGGCCAGACACTCGGTGTTTTTGGAAACACCGGGTGTCCACTAAACTTTGTTTCTGGTGGTCGACTGGGGTTTAATCCGATGTGGTTGGGTTGACTGTTGGGGTCAGACACTCGGTGTTTTGGGAAACACCGGGTGTCCAATGAACCTGGTTTCTGGTGGTCGACTGGGGTTTAAGCAGATTTGGTTGGGTTGACTGTTGGGGCCAGACACTCGGTGTTTTTGGAAACACCGGGTGTCCACTAAATCTGGTTTCTGGTGGTCGACTGGGGTTTAAGCAGATTTGGTTGGGTTGACTGTTAGGGTCAGACACTCGGTGTTTTTGGAAACACCGGGTGTCCACTAAATCTGGTTTCTGGTGGTCGACTGGGGTTTAAGCAGATTTGGTTGGGTTGACTGTTGGGGCCAGACACTCGGTGTTTTTGGAAACACCGGGTGTCCGATGGATTTTTGGGGTGGTGCGTTAGAAGAGGTTGACTAGACCTTCGTCGTTGAGTTGGGTGATTCGTTGGGAGACGACGAAGGTGTTTTCGACGGTGATGCCAATGTTTCCTCGGAGGTTCACTTGGGGAAGGTGGGCGATGAGTTTCGCTCCTTGGTCGAAGCCGAGGTATAAGCCTCGTCCTCGGGTGTCGAAGTAGAGTTGACCGGGGGTGTTGAAGTTGATGATGTCAACGTCGGCGGCGGAGGTTGCCCCAATTACAAAGGATTCGTGGAAGTAACCGCTGCCGTTGATGACGTTGCCGAAGTCGCTGTAGTCGAATCCGGCGCCAGACCCGTCGGCGATGACTCCGTAGAGGGCACCGCGACTCTGGAAGAGTTGGATGCCGTTGGTGTTGAGGGTGAAGGCGCTTTGGTCGAGGACGATTTGGTCGCGGGTGATGTTGAAACTGGTTAGGGTGTCTACGCCAATCGCTCCTGAGAAGACTCCTTGGGTGACGGTGGTGCCACTGGTGCTGGTTAGGAATTGACCGCTGGTTCCGATGAGGAGATTGCGGTCGCTGAGGTCTTGGGAGAGGTTTAGGTCCTGGGTTCCGTCGGTTCCTAGGGTGATGAAGTCGGTACGGGTCCGGTTGAAGGCCGCTTGGAGTTCAAAGCCGGTTTCGACTTTGGATTGGAAGACGACTTTGTTGTGACCGCCTCGGCTGAGGTTGATGAGGTCGCCGTCGCTGACGAAACGGAAGTTTTTGGCGATTTTGGCGGCGTCGGCGGCGTTGAGGTCGAAGCCGTTGTATTTGTTGTTGCTGAAGCTGGCTTTACCGCCGTAGATGACGTCGTCGCCGTTACCTACCGCGATGATGTCGGAGAAGCCTCCGGATTGCATGATGTTGTTGCCGGCGCTGGCGCTGAGGTTGAAGCTGACGCCGACGGAACCGCTGACGACGGCGCCGCCGCGACGGAGGCCGATGAAGTCGTTGCCAGCGCCGCCGCTGATGGTGATGGCTTGGTCGCTGCTGACGAAGTTCCCCTCTTGGTCGACGGTGGCACTGACGCTGTCGAGGAGGATGCTGTTGTTGCCGGAGAGGGCGGTGAAACGGGCGCCGGAGTAGGCGAGGTTGACGTTGACGCTGTTGGAGATGCCGCCGACGATGACTTTACCGCCACCGAAGACGTTGGTAATGCTGATGTTGTCTTCTCCTTCGCTACAGTCGATGATGCCGCCGTCTTTCAGGGAATGGGCGGTAATTTTGTTTTTGCCGGTTCCCCCTTTGACGTTGCCGAAGACCGCTCCTTGCAGGAGGATGGTGTCGTCGCCGTCGCCGCCGTTGATGACGCCGCCACTTTCGACGGAAATGGAGCCGTTGACGGTGATGAGGTCGTTGCCAGCGCCGGCGTTGATGATGCCGCTGACGCTGTTGGCGACGGTGATGGTGTCGTTGCCGCCGCCGGCGTCTACGTTGCCCGAGACGTTGCCGAAGGTGAGTTGGTCGTTGCCATCGCCGGTTTTGGTGATGCCGGAGGCGTCGCCGCTGATGTCGATGATGTTGACTTTGTCGCCGTTGTCGGTGATGATGCCGCCTTTTTCGAGGAAGAGGACGTTGTTTTGGTTGCCGACCATGAAGAAGTTGCCTTCTCCTTTGATGACGTCTTGGGCGCGGACGGTGACGGCGATGCTGGTGTCGGCGCCGATGCCGATGTAGGTGTTGATGCCCGAGAGGTCGGGTTGGATGTATTGACCGGCGCGGAAGATGTAGGTGTTGTTGCCGGCGCCGTCGATGCCGCCGATGAGGGTGTCGCCGGGACCGCTTTCACTGGCGTCGAGGGTGTCGTCGCCAGCGCCGCCCATGAGGATGTTTTTGCTTTCTTGGCCTTCGGCGAGTTGCAGGTTACCGAGTTTGGCGATGAGGAGGTTGTTGCCGGCGTTGGTGCCGCTGGCGAAGTCGTTACCGCCCCGTAGGGTGTTGCCGATGCCGATGCCGATGACGGTGTTGTTGCCGAAGCCACTGGTCATGAAGGGGTTGTCGCCCCAAAATTCTGAGTCGCTGCCGGCGAGCATGAGGGTGTCGTCCCCTTTGTCTCCGAAGGCTTTGATTTGGGAGGGGAGGGGGGTATTGGCGGCACCGGTGCCGATGAGGAGGTCGTTGCCGCGACCGCCGAAGAGGGAGACGCCGACGCCGACGTTGATGCCGAGGCTGAGGGTGTCTTGGCCGGCGTTGCCGAAGAGTTGGTGGTTGTTGCCGGCGGCGACGTAGAGGTAGTCGTCTCCGGCGTCGGTGCCTTCAAATTGGCCGCTGAGTCCGACGTCGCCGAGGAGGATGGCGCCATCGACGCTATCGCTCTCCATGCGTAGGGTATCGGCGCCGAGTCCGCCGACGAGGAGGGGGGTGTTGGCGGTGCTTTGGCTGCCGACGACGATGCTGTCTTCGCCCTGACCGCCGTAGAGACTGTCGGGGAGGTCGATGCTGATGGAGAGGAGGCTGTCGAGGCCGCGGTTGCCGAAGAGGAAGTTTTTGCCTTGGGGACCGCCGATGAGAACGTCGTTACCGCCACGGCCGGCCATGGTGTCGCCGCCGATGAGGCCGACGAGGGTATCGTTGCCGCCACCGCCGACGAGGATGTTTTTGCCGCCTGCGGAGACGAGGAAGTTGTTGCCGTCGTCGGGGCTGTCTTCGCTGGTTCCGCCGCCGAAGAGGGTGGTGCGACTGTCGCGGGCGAGGAGGTAGTCGTTGCCTTCGTTGCCGTAGAGGATGGCGCGACCGTTTTCGTTGACGAGGGTGTCGTTGCCGGGGCCGCCGAAGACCCAGTCGCCGATGCCACGGCTGCGGATGTAGTCGTTGCCGGCGTTGCCGATGAGGGTGCTGCCGGGTTCGGTGGGGTTGAGGGCGCTGATGATGGTGTCGTCGCCTTCGAGGCCGAGGATGACGCCGACGGCTGTTCCTTGGAGGAGGTTATTGTCGTCGGTACCGATGAGGGGATTGTCGATGTTATCTAGGATTGTCGTCACAGGTTTGCCTTCATCCGACTGGGATGGGGTAGGGAATGGGTGAGGCAGATGTCGTTGCGAGGCTGCCCCCTCGGTCGTTCCAGAAACTCTCGTAGGGACGTGTTTCTGGAAGGATGAGGCTGTAGTCGTGTTTTGTTGGGGGTTTGTTCCCGGTTTTGGGAATTTTTTTGGGGTCTGGGTTGGGTGGGTCGGTTGGGGTCAGACACTCGGTGTTTTTGGAAACACCGGGTGTCGCGTTGATTTTGGGGAAACGAGTGTTTTGGAGATACTGGGTTTGCTGGGATTCGACCGGGGTTTATGCAGATGTGGTTGGGTGGGTCGGTTGGGGTCAGACACTCGGTGTTTTTGGAAACACTGGGTGTCCCTTTTATGGGTTGGGGAAACCGGGTTTTTGGGATTGGAGTGGGGTTTAATGGGGTCAGACACTCGGGGGATTAGGGGTTGATGAGTGGGGCGGCTGTGATCAAAAACAAAAAATCGGGGCGAGTAAGAGCACTCACCCCGGGGGGAAGGTTACCAAATCTGACTAGGTCAGTTTAGAAAAGGTTTACACCAGATAAATCGGCGAAACTCAGGTCTTGATAGGTAATCAGCTCACCCAGTGTTGTACTCTCAGTGATGTTAGCACCCGTCGGCAAGACTGCAATCAGATCAGCTGTGCTGCCGGCAGTCGAGAGGTACAGACCACCGGTGCGCTCGTCAAAGAGGATACCAGTACCACTAACAGCACCCCAAGCGTCTGCATCGAGACCTGTACTGCCCTCTTGGCCAACGGCAAAGTTGAATTGGAAACCACCGTCATAGATGTTAGTTCCGCCGCTAGCGAACGTAAAGCCACTTGAACCGCCTTCTGTCGTCAGACGACCAAAGAGGAAGCCGTCCCCACTATCCGAGCCCGGATTACTGCTGAAGATATTGACTGTTGTTGCTGTTCCTAGTGTCTCGAAAGCGGCCGGGCCATTGGTATTGAGGAAGATACGATCCTCGCCAACCCTGAAGTCGGTTAACGTATCCACATTGAAGGCAGCAGAAATGAAACCGGTTCCTCCCTCCTCTGGAATCGTATTTCCGCGGCCAAGTTGACCGTCAGTGCCGACGGAAATAACCACCTCAAATTCGCCAGGAACGTCTCCTAGTTCGGTGAGAGTGTTATTCGTGAGGGCGCCCTGAACGGCTCCGGTCTCGTTGGTGCCCATGAAGATAAACTTATCGTTACCAGCACCGCCAATCAGAACATCTCCATCACCAATGCTTAAAGCATTGGCAACCAAGGCACTACCACCAGTGCTAGTAAATAAGTTTTCACTGAGAATCCTCGACTTACCGCCGTAGAGGATATCGTTACCCGCGCCACCTTCGAGGGTGTCACCACCGTAGGGACTGCCCTGGAGAACATCAGCGCCAGCTCCACCTTGAAGGGAGATCTTGGCTGTGTTGGTTCCATCGAACGTGGTCAAATCTTCAGGATCATAGCTAACCCCTAGACGATTATCACCTTCACCACCTTTGATGATGATAACGCCTTCGTTCGGAGCACCGTCGGGAGCAGAACCTACAGCGCTAAGAATGACATGCTCATCCCCAGCACCAGTAAAGATTTCAGCACCACCGAAGACGCTGTCAATACCGAAGACATTTTTGCCAAGTCCGCCGCCTTTAACAACGCCAAACAGCTTGTTCACAGCCAGGGTGTCAGCACCGTCCTGACCATCCATTAAGCCACCGGCTTGAATAACTGCGGCAAAGAGATAGTCATCACCTTCACCGCCGAGGATCACACCGCCTTCAGTGACGCCGTCAGAGCCGTTGACCCTGATGGTATCATCACCCGCACCACCATCAACGACGCCACTAACGGAGCCGCTAATGTTGATTTCATCGTTGCCAGCACCGGCATCAACGGAGCCAGAGACGTTGTCAAAGGTTAGATTATCATTACCGCCACCGGTTTTGGTGATTCCAGTTGCATTGTCAACGGTGAGAACTTGGCGCTTATCACTGTCAGTCGTAATAATCCCACCCGTTCCCAGAGTTTGAACATTGCTCTGGTCGCCAGTGATGAAGAAGTTCGCCGCACCGCCGATGATGTCTCGTGAGGTGACGGTAACCGCATCATCCTGGTCAGCCTTGACACCAAAGTAGGTGTTGATACCCACGGTGTCTTGAACAATCTTCTGACCGGGACCAAAGATGTAGGTGTTATCCCCAGCGGGTCCACCGTTGAGGGTGTCTCCGGCGCCACTGCTACCGGCATCAATGGTGTCATTCCCGGCACCACCGATGAGAATGTTGTTGGTGGAACCCCGTTCCTCTAGGTTGACGGCGATGGCCTGGATGAAGTTTTTACCGGCGTTTTCTGTCGTGGCGTTGTCATTGCCACCACGGAGGGTGTTGGAACTGCCTCGGACTTTGATGATGTTGTCGCCAAAGCCATCGGAGCTAAACTCGTTGTCACCCCAGATGACGGAGTTGGAGAGGCCACTGCCCTTTTCTGCGTTGAAGAGGATGGTGTCGTCACCACGTCCACCAAAGATTTTCAGCGCATCGTAGGAAGCATCGCTACCACCAAAGATGTAGTCATCACCGCGACCGCCATACATGGAGACGCTGGCGGTGACGTTGACGCCGAGGGCGAGGGTGTCGTTACCAGCGTTCCCGAAGAGCTGGTGTCCTTTGCCGCCTTCAACGAAGAGGTAGTTGTTACCTTCGTCGCCGTCGGAGCCGCCAAAGCTACCGTCGGGGTTGACGTCACCGACGAGGATGGCGTCATTGACAGAGGCGTTGGTGACTTTGAGGACGTCATTACCCACACCGCCGAAGAGTAAGGGAGCGTCGGCTTTTCCTTCAACGAGAAGAGTGTCGTTGTCTTGTCCACCAAAGAGGGTATCGGGATTATCGTCGGCTCTTGAGATGAGACGGTCGGCGCCTTTGTTACCAAAGAGGTAGCTACGACCTCCGGGACCACTCGTGATGGTGTCGTCGCCGTCGTTACCGGCCATGGTATCGCCACCGGCTTCGCCGACGAGGCTATCGTTACCGCCACCGCCTTTGAGGATGTTTTTGCCACCGAGGGAGAGAAGGATGTTTTTACCTTCTTCTGCGGTGGTTTCGCCGAAGCTACGACCGCCAAATAGGGTGGTGTTGCTATCTTTGGCAACGAGGAAGTCGTTACCTAAGTCACCATAAATGAGGGCTTTACCGTTGTCGTTGACGATGGTGTCGTCACCGCGACCGCCGAAGACCCGGTCACCGATGCCTCGGCTACGGATGTAGTCGTTGCCGGTATTCCCAAATAGGGTGCTGCCGGGTTCTTGAGCGTTTAGGGCGCCTTCGATGGTATCGTCGCCGTCGTCGCCAAAGACGATGCTGACTTCTGATAGGGCAACTTTCTCTCCGTTGGGGCTAAGACGGACTTCGGGGATTCCCGTCTCTTCCGTCATCGTTTGGTCGTTATTTTCTAGATTAGTCACTGACTGCTCCTCTTCGCTTATAGGTTTGCGTATTGTACCGTTGCGGATAGGTACGAGTTTGGTCTCAGTTTGGCTGTACGCATAACAGTCGCCAATTTACCGCATAAATGTCAAGTTTGTCTAGGTGTTGGGGCGGCTGTCTGTTTTATTAGTCTCCGTTGGGTTGGGGTTTGTTCCCGGAAGGGGGGAAGAAAGGCAAGGGGGAAGAGGCAAGAGGGGGGGATTTTGGGGTTTGCTGGGATTCGACTGGGGTTGGGCAAGATGTGGCTGGGTGGGTCGGTTGGGGTCAGACACTCGGTGTTTTTGGAAACACCGGGTGTCCAGTCAATTTTTGGGAAACGGGGGGTCTCTAGGATACTGGGTTTGCTGGGATTCGACTGGGGTTTGGCAAGATGTGGCTGGGTGGGTCGGTTGGGGTCAGACACTCGGTGTTTTTGGAAACACCGGGTGTCCAGTCAATCTTTGGGAAACGGGGGGTCTCCAAGACCTTAAGATACTCGGTTTCGACGGGGGGAGGGGTTGGTGGTGGGCCGTCGGGGGGGCGATCTCCTGGGGACATCAATTTGTTTCGATTACACTGAGGGTGAAGGGATGAGTCGTTTGCTTGACAGGTGTAGTAGGATGTGGTAATTAGCTGGCGACCACGGTTCGGCTATCGCTCACCGACCATGGGAAAGGGCGACCATGGGAGAGGGCGACCATGGGAGAGGGCGACCACAAGGGTTCGCCCCTACGTCTCCCCCCTACTGCCTGCTGCCTACTGCCTACTGCCTGCTGCCTACTGCCTTCTTCCGTGTGCATCGAACAATCAGGGTTACACTATATGTATATTCGCCATCAGTCTGTCACTTTTGCGGTGATTGGGTGCATCTCGTTGGGTCTGGTCGGGTTGGGAGGGGCTTCCTCTGAAACTCGGTTGGAACCGCTGCCGCTTCTCTATGCTGATACTGTCCCGCAACCCCAAGACAATGACGCTCCTGACGATTCGTCGGGGGCTGGAGGCCGGGTGGTTTTGCGGGGGGTTGAGGCTGATGTTTATTTAAACCCATTAGCAGCCGCATGGCGCGATCTCCGTTTTCTGATTCGGCTGAGCGATGGACTCAGTCTTCGTTAGGGCTATCCTCAGGGGAAGGCTCGGCTTCTGCTGAGCCTTGCAATCCCAATCCCCTGGGGTCTCGCCAAGGACCCCGACCCCCCAGGTCTGGGGTTTCTTGTTGGTTTCATGGCTGTTGGCGGGGGGTGCTGGGAACGGCGTTGCCCATCGCCCTTTTGGTGGTCGCGATCGCGGCTCTGGGAGGTTTGGGAGTGTTGGAGCGGGGACTGTTGGACCGCTGGCTACGTTGGCGTCCTCTGGAGCCTCTGGATGCACGGGTGGTGATTGTGGAGATTACTGAGGCGGATCTGCGAGAGATGGGGGAGTTACCGTTCTCAGATGACGTGCTGGCTCAGGCTCTGGAGAAGTTGGTGGAGGCGGGGCCGCGAGTGATAGGGTTGGATATTTATCGGGATATTCCTCAGGAACCGGGTCAGGCTCGGCTACGGGAGCTGTTTGCAACTACACCTCATTTGATTGGCATTGAGAAGGCTCTGGGGGAAACGGTGGCCCCACCGCCGCTGTTGGCGGCTCGGGGACAGGTGGCTCTGGCGGATGTGGTGCCGGACCAGGATGGGATTGTGCGACGGGCTTTGGTGTCGGCGAGCTTGGAGGGGGAGGTGCGCATGACGCTGAGTACTCGCTTGGCTCTGGACTATCTGCGCCAGGATGGGGTGACGTTGCAGCCGTCGTCGCGCTGTGGGAGTTGTTATGAGTTGGGTCAAGCCCAGTTACGGCCCCTGCCGCGCCGCATGGGGGGCTATTCGCAACGAATGGAGGGGGGCTATCAGCTTTTGCTCAATTATCGCCGAGGAGAGCCTCAGAGTTTTGCTCGGGTTCGCTTTGGGGATTTGCTTCAGGGACGGGTCTCTGCGGAGCAGTTGCGTGAGCAATTGCGCGATCGCCTGGTGCTGATTGGCACGACGGCGGTGAGTAGTAAGGACTTTTTTGGCACGCCCTATGGCTTTGGGAGTCAAACGATGAGTGGGGTGGAGGTTCATGCTCAGATGACGAGTCAACTGCTGGCGGCGGCGTTGGATGGACGGCGGCTGTTGCGGGTCTGGACGTTCCCTCAGGAGGGCTTGTGGGTTGTTTTCTGGAGTCTGCTGGCGACGAGCAGTTTCTGGGGCTTGCTGGGTTGGAGTCAGCGGGGTTGGCAGTGGGTCTCTGGGTGCGGTCTGGGACGGGATCTGGGGTCTGTGCCCCTGGGCCTGGTCTCTAGCCTACAATTGGCGCTCTATGGGCTGCTGTTGGGGGGACTGGGCTATCTGGGCTTCTTGGGGGGCTGGTTGATTCCGGTGATTTCTCCGGGGCTGGCGGTTTTGGTGGTGACGGTGGTGGTGAGCCATCGCTATCGCTATTGGCAATTGCAACGGAGTTATGCTCAGTTGGAGGCGGTGAATCTGCGCTTGCTGGAGTATTCTCAGGAGTTGGAGCGCAAGGTGGGCGATCGCACTCAGGCGTTGCAGGTGGCGAAACAACAGGCGGAGGATGCGAACCGAGCTAAGAGTGAGTTTTTAGCCAATATGAGCCATGAGTTACGCACGCCTCTCAATGGCATTCTCGGCTATGTGGATTTGTTGCAACGGGATTTGTTGCTGCCGAGGGAGGCGCAAACGGTTAGTCCGGATCAGGCGTTACAAACGATTTCTGACTGTGGCCGTCATCTGCGGATGCTGATTGAGGATATTTTGGATCTTTCGAAAATTGAGGCCCGTCAGTTTGAGCTACAGGTGACGGAGTTTGAGCTGTCGACTTTCCTGCGGGGGATTGAGCGGCTGTTTTCCCTGCGATCGCAGCAACAGGGATTACGCTTTGACTGTGAGTTTGATTCGCAACTGCCGACGTTTGTGCGGGGGGATGAACAGCGGTTACGACAGGTGTTGTTCAATCTTTTAAGCAATGCTATGAAGTTCACGGATTGGGGAACGGTGGCGTTGCGGGTGACGCGGGTGAGTTCTGGGGTGAACCGGGGACGTCTGGAGAGGGGAGAGGGGTTTGAGTCCCAGAGTCCAGGAGATGCAAGCCCGACGGGGGGCAGTGCCTGCGTCTGGGTGGATTTCCAGGTGGCGGATACGGGAGTGGGGATGAGCCGGGAGGAGATGGCACAAATTTTCCGACCCTTCCAACAGGGGGGAGAGCCTCAAAAACGGCGGGAGGGGGCTGGATTAGGGTTAGCCATTTCTCACTATCTGGTGGAGAAGATGGGGGGACAGTTGCAGGTGGAGAGTCAGCAGGGACGGGGGAGTGTGTTCTCGTTTATGATTCCTCTGGCGCTCTCTCTGGATGAGGCGGCTTCGGGGGGCGATCGGCTTTTGGGGACCGGGGCGGTGCGTCCGATGATGGTTCTGGAGGGGGAGGCGCCTCGGGTGGCGGTTCTCGATCGCCAGGAGTATAGTTCTCGTCTGTTGCAGGACTGGTTACGGGAGTTGGGCTGTTGTCTGATTCCTCTGAGGGATGATCGGGACTGGGGTGAGGCGCCGCAGTTGGTGTTTGTGGATTGGATGTTGTCGTTTGGGATTCTGGACTCGTCGACGGCGCCATCTCTGGAGGCTGAGGATGGTCTGTTACGGCAGTTTCGGGCTTGGAAGCGGCAAAATCCGGGGTTGAAATGGGTACTTTGTTCGGCGAGTGCCTTTGAGAGCGATCGGTTGGCGGCGTTGCAGGGTGGGGCGGATGGTTTTTTAACGAAACCGCTGAGTCGGGATAAGTTGGTGGCGGTTCTGTCGCAATTGTTGGGCTGTCGCTGGCGGGATGAGTCTCTGTCGTTGCGGCGGAGGCAGGATGGGGGTGAGGGGATGGCTCGGAAGGAGCTGACTCAGGAGCAGTTGGAGGTATTGCGGTATTGGCTGTTACAGGGAAATTTGCGACAGGTTTCGTTGTTGGTGAATGAGTGGCGTTTGGGGAATCCGGCGTTGACGCCTTTGGCGGATACGGTGATGGGGTATTGTCAGGGGTTTGATGTGTGGCGGTTACGGGGTTTGTTGGGGATGGGGGAAGAGGAGGGGGAACCACGGAGTCACGGAGAACACGGAGGGGGATGAGGGGGGTTTTGCGGTAGACTGGTTAGGGTTGCTTTTGGGGCTAAGTTATGGTTGGTTTTTTGCGATTTCGAGATGTTTTGGTGGTGGGGTTGGTGGTGCTATTGGCTGGGCTTTGGATGCCGATGGCTGTGGCGTTAACTCCGATTGAGATTTCGGATTTGTCCTATGATGACTGTCCGCCGTCTCTGGCGGATGGGGCGGTGGTGAGTGGGTCGATGCAGTCGGCGAGGTGTTTTATTGTGACGGGTAAGGCGGAGAATACGTCGGGTAAAATGGTGGTGAATGCGGATATTTTTGGCCGTATTTATGATGCGAATAATAGTAATGTTATGCCGAATCGAACTCGGTTGGGGGCGATCGAGGAGGTTCCCCCTGGGGTGAGTGAGTTTGAGTTACAGATTATGGTTCCGGCAAATCAGCCTCTGCCGTTGCAGTTGAGGCAGTTTAAGGCTTCGGGGTTTACGGGACGGGTTCGGCGTTAGGGGGGAAGAAGGTAAGGGGCAAGAGGGGGGGGAGTGGGGTCGAATACTAGAAACCGGGTGTCTTGGAGACACTCGGTTTCTCGCTCTTGGGGGGAGTGGGGTCGAATTTAGGTATGGCTGGGGGACTGGGGTCGAATACCAGAAACCGGGTGTCTTGGAGACACTCGGTTTCTTGCTCTTGGGGGGGTTAGACTAGGGACACGAGAAGGCTGGGGACGATGGATTGGATGACTTGTAGGAGTAGGATGGCGAGGATGGCGGAGAAGTCGATGCCGCCGATGGGGGGGATGATGTTACGGAAAATGTTTAGGTAGGGGTCTGTGAGCTGGCTGAGAATGGCTAGGGGGGGCATGGTCCAGTCTACGTTGGGAAACCAGGTTAGGAGAATGCGGATGATGAGTAGGGCAAAGTAGATGTTGAAGAAGGTGACGAGGGTTTGGGCGAGGAGCAGGACGATGGATTCCATGGCTTGATTGGGTCTGTTTGTGTATTTTTCTTAAAACACCTTGACATTGTGGGTTCACTATGGCAGGGCGTTGTGATGATCTGTGACTATTGTAGTCGATCGCCTGGGGGGAGGTTATTGCTCGTCGAGGGGGGTGAGGGGGCGATCGGGGTGTTCTTGACGGTTGACGACGTGGAGTTGTTCGCGCACGTCGTCGATGGTGTCGTTGAGTTGGGCAATTTTGTCTTCGAGGTTGCGGCGGGCGGATTCCATGCCTTCGGGATTGAGGAGGGAGTTGTTGCTATCCCGTTCGGGGAGGCGGCGGTTGTTGTCGTCGTCGCTGCGGCTGTCGTTGCTACTGCGAGAGGCTAGGACGGAGCCAAGGACACCGCCGACGACGCTGCCGAATATGGCTCCGGCTAAAAATCCACCTGTGAAACCGTTTCGATTACTCACCGTTATTTTGTCCTCTACATCTTCGCGATCGCTCTGCTTTTCAGTCTAGCATTGCTGGGGGGCCTGGGGGTTAGGTTCCGAAGCTGCGATCGCCGGCGTCGCCAAGGCCGGGGATGATGAAGCCGCGATCGTCGAGGCCTTCGTCGATGGTGGCGGCGTAGATGACGAGGCCGGAATATTTGTCGTTGAGTCGTTGTAGGGCTGGGGGGGCGGCGACGATGGAGAGGATGCGGAGGCGATCGGTTGTTAGGCCTCGTTCGGTGAGGAGTTGGAGGGTTTTGTCGAGGGTTCCGCCGGTGGCTAGCATGGGTTCGCTAATCATCAGATGGAGGTCTGGGGGAAATTCTTGGGGGAGTTTGTTGAGGTAGCAACTGGTGTCAAGGCTGGTTTCGTCGCGAACCATCCCGAGGTGATAGATGCTGGCGGCGGGGAGGACGTCTTGTATTCCTGGGAGGAGGGCGAGGCCGGCTCTCAGGATGGGGACAATGGCGAGGGGGATGTCGGAACGGATTAGGGTTCCTTGGGCGGGGGCGAGGGGGGTTTGGACGCTGATGGGTTGGGTGGGAATCCAGTCTCGGATGGCTTCGTAGGTGAGCCAACGCCCGAGTTCGGTCATGGCGGTGCGGAAGAGGACGGGGGGGGTGGAGGCTTCCCGGGCCATGGTGAGCCAGTTCTGAATCAGGGGATGGGGGGGGACGTAGACTCTTAGTTTGTCGGTCATGGGTTGGGGTGTTGGGGATAGGGGTATTTTAGGGGAAGACGGCAAAAGGCAAAAGGGAAGGGGCAAGGGGCAAGGGGCAAGAGGCAAGGGGCAAGAGGCGAGGGGGGAGGGGCAGGGGCAGGGGGCAAGATTTGGGGTGTACTTTGGTCGAATACCAGAAACCGGGTGTTTTGGAAACACTCGGTTTCTTGATTGGTGGTGGGGGGTCGAATACCTAGACAAGGGGGGAAGATTTGGGGTGTACTTTGGTCGAATACCAGAAACCGGGTGTTTTGGAAACACTCGGTTTCTTGATTGGTGGTGGGGGGTTGAATAGCTAGACTCGGTTTGTTGGGTTTCTTTTGGAATGGGTTTAGGGTTGGGCTAGGGCTTGGCCGGCTAGCCAACTGGTGGTCCAGGCGTTCTGGAAGTTGAAGCCGCCGGTGATGCCGTCGATGTCTAGGAGTTCTCCGGCTAGGTACAAGTGGGGACAGAGGCGGCTTTCTAGGGTCTTGAAGTTGATTTCGTTTAGGTTGATGCCGCCGCAGGTGACGAATTCGTCTTTGAAGATGCCTTTGCCTTCGAGGAGATATTCACTCTGAAGTAGGTGCTGGCTGAGACGGTTGAGGGCTTTTTTGGAGAGTTCGGCCCAGCGGGTTTGGGGGTCGATGGCTGTGGCTTGGAGGTGGTAGGCCCAGAGTCTGCGGGAGAGGGAAATGGGGGAGAAACTTCCGAGGGTTTTACGGGGATGCTTGGCTTTTTGTTGCTGATAGATCTGCTTGAGGGTTTCGGGGTTGTGTTGGGGCAGCCAGTTGAGACGGATGGGGCTGCGGTAGCGGCAGTCATGGAGGGTTCTGGCGCCCCAGGCGGAGAGTTTGAGGACGGCGGGACCGCTGAGGCCCCAATGGGTGATGAGGAGGGGGCCCTGTTGTTTGAGTTTGTGTTGGGGGAGGGATATTTCGACTTGGGGGACGGAGATGCCGGCGAGTTGGGTGAGTTGGGGGTCGCGGATATTAAAGGTGAAGAGGGAGGGGACGGGGGGAATGATGCTGTGGCCGAGGGTTTGGGCGAAACGATAGCCGCTGGGATGACTGCCGGTGGCCAGGAGGAGGCGATCGCAGTCTCGGGTTTCTCCGTTACGGAGACTGACGCGGAAGCCTTGGGGATGGCGTTGGATGGCTTGGACGGGGGTTTGGGTTTCGAGTCGGACTCCGGCGCGTTGGGCGGTGTGGAGGAGGCATTGGGCGATGGTTGCGGAGTCGTCGGTGGTGGGGAACATTCGCCCGTCGGCTTCGGTTTTGAGGGTTACGCCCTGTTGGGCAAACCAGTTGATGGTGTCTTGGGGTTGGAAGCGGCTAAAGGGACCCCGTAGGGCTTTGTTGCCTCGGGGATAATGTTGAACCAGTTGTTTGGGGTCGAAACAGGCGTGGGTGACGTTGCAGCGTCCACCGCCGGAGATGCGGACTTTGTGCAGGGGATGGCGGCTGGCTTCGAGGAGGGTGATGTTGAGGTTGGGGTTGTGCTGGGCGGCGGTGATAGCCCCAAAGAAGCCGGCGGCCCCTCCGCCGATGATGAGGACGTTGTGCATGGGTTGACGGGGAAATGGTTTAGGGATTCGGGGAAGTGGGGACGGGGAAGGATGGGACAGGAATTGTCACGGGAGGTGGGGGTGTTGCCGAGGGGGACTGTTATATTAGCAGGCGATAGATCACACATTTTGGTGCTACTCATGCTGACGGCATTACTGTTAATGGGTTCGATGAGTCTGACTCCGGTTCCTGATTTGGCTGGGGTGGGAGAGGTTCTGAGTCAACGGATGGGGGAGGGGGTGGGAGAGTCTTGTCGTCGGGTGGCGATCGCCACGGACCAAACTCTACACCTGTATCCTCGTCCGGTGATGGGTGGGAGTCGGGGGGAGGAGGATACGGCGATTGTGGGGGTGTTCTCCGATGAACAGATCCAATTGCTACGGACGAATGTGCCGGGGGTGGATGGGGATGAACGGCTCTGGCATGAGATTGTTGATAGTATCGGCAATCGGGGCTATATTTTGGCATTTAATCCGACGACGGGACAGTCCACGTTACGGTTTTGCCCTTAGCCGCGACGACCGCTGAGATAGGCTTGGCTGAGGGGATGGGTTGCTTGGTTAAAGAGATCTTGGGTAGCCCCCACTTCAATGAGTTGTCCGGCCCCGTCTACCCACCAGAAGACGGCCAGGCGATCAGCTAGACGACGGGCTTGGGCAAGGTTGTGGGTCACGATGGCAATGGTGTACTGTCCTTTGAGACGGGTAATAGCGGTTTCGATGGTCTCACTGGCGATGGGGTCGAGGGCGCTACAGGGTTCGTCAAGAAGCAGAATTTGTGGTTTGAGGGCCAGGGTTCGGGCAAGGCAGAGTCGTTGTTGTTGCCCGCCTGAAAGGGCTTGGGCGGGACTGTTGAGGCGGTCTTTGACTTCGTCCCAGAGTGCGGCATCTCGTAGGGCCGCTTCGATGAGGCGATCGCGCTCTCGACGGCTGCGGATTCCATGTTCGCGTAGGGGAAAGGCGAGGTTGTTGTAGATGGTGAGGGGAAAGGGGGTCGGTTTTTGGAAGACCATGCCAATTTTGCGGCGTAGGCGGGTGGGGGCGACGGTTTGGATGTCACAGTCGGGGCGATCGCAGATGGGGTCGCAGTCTTGCAAATGAACGGTTCCTGAGAGATGACTGTTGGGGGTGAGTTCGTTGAGGCGATTGAGACAGGTGAGGAAACTGCTTTTGCCACAACCGGAGGGGCCGACGATGGCTAAAATTTCTCCGGAGGCGATGGAGAGGGTGATGTCTCGGAAGGCGGGTTTATTGCCGTAGTTTAGGCTTAGGGATTGGGTATACAGTCTCGGGGGTGGGGTGTTTTTGGGGGGGGCAATTGGGCTGGATGGGTTGTAGATTTTGAGTGTTGCAGCTTTGAGAGTGTTAAGCATTTTTTTTGGGTAAGAGGGGAACCATTTAGGGGCAATCCCTTGTGGTCGGTGAGCGATCGCCGAACCGTGGTTGCCCGAGAACATAAAGGGGGGAGGGGGAACAGGAAACGGGGGGATCGTTGCAATTTGTTGTTAATGGCTAGGGATTGCTGTTGTGGGTTTGGGTGAGTGAGGCCAGTGCCATGATGATGCTATTGATTACGACTAATAATCCGATTAAGACGAGGGCGGTACTGGAGGCGGAGGCTTCGCCGCCGGGGATGTTGAGGGCTAAGTCGTAGATATGGATGGAGAGCGATCGCCCGGAGTCCCAGATGGAATTGGGCATCCGGGTGACATAGCCGCTGGTGAAGATTAGGGCGGCGGTTTCGGCCATGGCCCGTCCTAGGCCGAGGAGAAGGCCAACGGATAATCCGGGGAGGGCAACGGGTAAGATGACAACCCGTAAGAGGGCGGTTTTGGAGAGGCCTAAGCCGGCCCCGACTTGGCGATAGGTTTGGGGGACGGTTTGTAAGGCGTTTTGGCTGGTGCGCACGGTGATGGGCAGAATCATACAGGCTAGGGTGAGTCCTCCCGAGAGGATGGAAAACCCGAATCCGAGGGCCTGGCAGAACATGGCATTGCCAAATAGGCCAAAGACGATTGAGGGCATGGCGGCGAGGATATCTAAACTTAGGTTGAGGCTATGTTTGAATTTGGGGTGCGATCGCGCAAATTCGCTCAGCCAGAGGGCGGTGGCTAATCCGAGGGGGAGGGCCACGGCTAAACTGATGCCGACAATCCAAGCGGTGGAGAGCAGAATGGGTAGGATGCCCCCGCGACGGCCCGCATCTTCAGGAACGGTACTGATAAATGCCCAATTGAGATGGGGGAGTCCCTGTTTAACAATATCCCCGAGAAGCCAAGCCAACAGGCCTAGGATGAGGGCAAAGGTTCCCCAGGTGAGGAGGGCCATGAGGACATCGATGGGGTCTGAGGGGGGCTGTAAAGTTTGTGGTTTAAGGGGTCTAACGGCCATGGGGACTCACCTCCTGATGACGGGCGATCGCCACGAGTGTCATGAAGCCGGTGATGATGAGACTTAACAATAGGCCGCTGACAAAGAGGGCGCCGCGATGGCTGTCTGTGGCGTAGGCCATTTCTAGGGCAATGTTGGCGGTGAGAGTCCGCATGGAATCAAAGAGACTTTCGGGAATCTGAACTACATTGCCCGAGACCATTAAGACGGCCATGGTCTCGCCAATGGCCCGCCCCGCCCCTAATACGATGCCAGCCAGGATACCGGATTGGGCGGAGGGTAACACGGCTCCCCGCAGGGTGGCCCAACGTCCTAAGCCCAAGGAGGAGGCGGTATGGCGGTAGTTGAGGGGGACTTGGGCGATGGCACTATCGGCAACAAGGGCAATGGTGGGTAGAATCATCAGGGCCAAGATGAGAGACCCGGCCAGGAGGCTTGCCCCTGGGGGTTGCCATTGGTTGATGAGGGGCACGAGGGTGACGAGGCCCCAAAAGCCAAAGACTACGGAGGGAACCCCGGCTAGGAGTTGTAAAGCCCGGCGGTGTATGTTTGCTAGCCAACTGGGGGCATAATCATTACAAAATAGGGCGGATGCGAGAGCTAGGGGGACGGCTAAGAGGACTGAACCTAGGGTAACGAGGAGGGAGCCAATGAGTAGGGCCAGGACTCCATACTCGCCGTTTAAGGGCTGCCAGTGAGGGTGGAACAGAAACTGCCAGGGGCTAATCTGATTCAGCAGGGGCAGAGATTCTTTGAGCAGAAACAGAATCATCCCCAAGAGAATCAGTCCGGAGACCATGGCTAGGCTTTGGGCGATCGCCCCCATCAGGGTATCCCAGGTCCAGGCCGGGGTGAGTTTATGGAACCGGAACCAGGTTTTGGGCTTCGATAAGGTCATGAACGGCATCGGATTGAGCGAAGTCGATAAAGGCTTGGACGGATTCTGAGGGAGAATCTGAGGTCATGAGGGAGAGCGATCGCCCTAGGGGAAAGGTTCCATTGGCAACGTTCTCGGGGGAGGGGGCAATGCCGTTGATGGGAAGTAGGAGAATGGCTTCCCCATGATCAACAGCAGCTTGGGCAGTGCCGATGGAAATATAGCCGATGGCGTGAGGATTGCCAGCAACGGTTTTCAGTCCCTGGGTGTTGTCACCGATAACGATATCAGCCTGAATCTGCCGGGATTCTAATCTAAAGTAGTCAAGAAAGACGTCCAAGGTGGCTCGTCCATCGGCTTTGTTGACCACGACAATCGGGGCATCCTCGCCCCCAACTTCTTGCCAGTTCTCAATCTCACCGGCATAGATGCCAACAATTTCGCGATCAGTTAGGGAGGTGATGGGATTAGATTCATGAACAATGACCGTTATCCCATCTTGGGCAATAACATGAGTCGTTAAGTCTTGTTCCTCTGGGGTTAGGTCTCGGGAAATCATGCCAATATCCGCCATCCCGGAACGCACATCGGCAATTCCCCGCGAGGAACCGCCGCTTTGCACGTCAACCTGAACATCAGCCTGTTGTGACTCATGGCGTTGTCCCATTTCGCCAGCGAGGGGTGCAACGGTACTAGAACCCGTGACCACCAAGGTTTCGTGGCGGTTGGAGGGGGCACAGCCCACCAAACCCCCTAATACGGCTCCTGTTAAGAGTCTGACCCATAGGCTGGAGAATGGCTTAAACTGGAGCCGCCGGGGGGTGGGGGTTGGGCGATCGGACATCGATAATCGTTTGCTGGGGGCTAAAGGGAGTACGGCGAACCTGGGGATAGCGGTTTTATTTTTGACTTGATAAAACTAATTCTCTGGAAACTGTCGTATAGAATGTGTAAAAGCTTTTAAGACCCATGTCTAGACCTGTGACATTAGTGAGGAGACCACGATTCCTATGACCCCACGCTCTGCAATGACCCATCGTCTCAAATGGCTCGGTGCTATTGCCTCTGGGGCTGCGGCCCTACTGGTTCTTAGTCCGGGAGCGGCGATCGCCCAAGATGAGATGGCCTACCGTCTCCGGGTTAATCCCAATCTTCAGGTTCCTCCCCTGGGTGAACCGGGAGACTTTTTACCCGGTGGCGATGTCCGTCCCCCCGATGCCCCCACTGACCCCCAGGTGACTCCCGATCCGATTGGTAAACCCAGTGCCCGCATTGAACTGCGTCTGGGAGAACGGCGGGTATATGTCTATGCAGATGATGAAATTGTGGCCAGTTATCCGGTGGCGATCGGCAAACCGGGTTGGGAAACGCCGGTTGGGGAGTTTGAGGTCACGAATATGGCGTTAGATCCGGTGTGGGAGAATCCCTGGACGGGTGAGTTAGTGCCTCCTGGGCCCAATAGTCCGATTGGCCCGGCGGTGATTGTCTTCTATGAGGGTAATGATTGGATTGCCTTTCATGGAACTCCCCATGAGGAGTTAATTGGTCAGGCGGTGTCCCATGGTTGTGTACGAATGCGCAATGATGACATCCTGGCGATGTATGAGAAGGTTAACCCAGGGACTCCTGTGGTGGTTGCGCAATAGGTTGGGAGAAGGCAAGAGGCAAGAGGCAAGAGGGGGGGGAGAAGGCAAGAGGCAAGAGGGGGGGAGAAGGCAAGAGGCAAGAGGGATAACTCACCCTTAGCCTCTCTTAGTAGGGGATGGCGGGGAACACTCGCTGTCTCGCCCTGGCTTTCTGTGACTCATGATTTTTTGCCCCGAGGTCTTAGCTGATCTCGGGGTTTTTCTGGTTGGGGATGCTTTTTCCGTTGTCTAGGGCCGCTAGGAGTAGCCAACCGAGGATGTTGACGCGGGCATCAAAGAGGGTGACATCGACGAGGTGGAAGAGGCTGGTGGCGGTGAAGGCCAGGAGAAGACTGAGGGCGATGAGGTCGGGTTGAGACCGTTGTTGTTTGAGGTTGCGGACTGCCTGATAGTAGATCCAGGCGATGGGAAGACTCAGGGCTAGGGTAGCAAGAATCCCGGTCTCGGATAACAGCATTAGGGGCAGGTTATGAGGATGTCCTAGCCAGACTCCAGTGTGTTCTTGATAGAGTTGGGGAAATTGACGCAGTCCCCAACCCCAGAGGGGACGTTCTTGGCTTAAGTCCCAGGCAAACTGCCATTGGGTGGTTCGTAGGGTTTCGATGGGGCGATGGGGGTAGAGGTCATCGTTGAGTCGGGCCCAGATGGCCCGGGGAACGAGGGTTTGGAGGGGAGATTGTAGGGGAGGGGGACCAAAGGCGGCCCCGAAGATGAGGGCAGCGATCGCCCCGAGGGCCCCCAGTAGCCAATGCCAGTGCAGGATAACGCCATAGATTAGGGCCATCAGAACGGCCACCCCCCAACTGTTGCGGGAGGATGTGCCTAATAAGACGCCGCTATTGAGGCAGATGAGTAGGAGGCCGATGGCGACTCGGGAGGTTTGCTGCGATCGCCAGGCGTGCAGGGTGAGTCCGATCGCCAGAGTCCAGGCGATGAGGCTAAAGTTGGCCAGGGAGTTGGCATAGCCAAAGACGGAGGCCATGCGACCGGGAGGGGTTCCCCCGGCTTCGAGTTCCCAGGAAATGAGCCAGCCTAAATGGATGGGACCATGCCAGCCTAGGTACTGTTGTCCTAAACCCATGATGGCGACGGGGAGGGAGGAGAGGACAATGGCGTCGCTGAGGTGTTGTCGGTGTTGGGGGTGCTGAATGAGGGCCCGGCTGGCGAGAAAGATAGCCATGAAGGGCAAGAAATTGGCTAATCCGAGGAGGGAGATGGAGGGGTCATGGGCCTGTAGACTCGACAGCAGAAGCAGGAGGGCGGCCAGACCGAAACTCCAGGTGAGGGGCTGTTGCAGCTGCGATCGCCCCTTCTGCCACCAATACCAAACGGTTACCCCTACCACAGCGATTCCCCCGAGTAGGGGACTCAGGGGAAAGATGAGTAGGCCTAAATATAAACCCCACTGGGGACAACTCATCGCTTTAGCCACGCTAATTCTCTTTCGCTCTTTCTCTGTGTCCTCTGTGACTCTGTGGTTCCCTAAGGGCAACCACGGCTCGACTATCCCTCGCCAACCACAAGGGGTTGCCCCTACGTGGTTCAGAAAAGATCCTTACGTCCTCGTAAACGGGCAAAGGTTTGGACATTATCACGACCTTGAACGGCCTGTTGTAGGTGGGGATGGTCCCAGCGTAAGAAGGGATTGGTTTGTTTCTCGATACCAATGCGGGAGGGAACAGTGGGGTGTTGATGCGATCGCGCGGTTTTGACCTCCTGAAACCGTTGCTGGAGTTGGGGGTTCTCCCCATCGACGGTGAGGGCAAATTGGAGGTTTTTTAGGGTGTATTCATGGGCGCACCAGATGCGGGTATCGTCGGGGAGGTTCCGCAGTTTACTCAGGGACTCTAGCATCTGGGCTGGGGTTCCTTCAAAGAGTCGTCCACAGCCTCCGGCAAAGAGGGTGTCTCCACAAAAGAGGTCGCCGGGGTCACGGGGATGGGTTGGGGGAAAATAGTAGGCGATATGGGCGCGGGTATGGCCAGGGACGAAATAGACATGGCCCTCTCGGCCGGCGAAGGCGACGCGATCGCCCTCGTCTAAGAAGACTGACTGGCCAGGGATGCGGCTGCGATCGTGTCGCCCCCCATAGATGGTGATATCCGGGAAGGCGTCCCGTAAGGCCCCATTTCCGCCGATATGGTCGGCATGATGGTGGGTGTTGAAGATGGTGACAAGCTGGGCGTTGAGGTCTTGTAGTTTCTCTAAAACGGGGCCCGCTTGGGCAGGATCAACCACAGCAGCCAGGTTTTGCTGTGGATCATGGAGGATAAAGATGTAGTTATCGGATAAGACAGGGAGTCGATAAATTTCCATAACTTATAACAAGTTGTGGTCAATCCAACTTAACATGGTGTCATCAGAACCGTTACATTCGGGAGGATTGTGCCATGGGTCAGCCATCACCGGGAAAGACGCTCGCCACGATGCGATCGCTGGTGGAGTCCTGTCTGGAAAGCCACAGCATCACCCATCAGGATTATCTAACCTTAAGCTGTATGATGCTCTCGGGCAAAGGGTTGTCGATGGAGGAGTATCAGGAAATCAATGTGGTGTTTGATCGGATTCAGTTAGGACGAGTTCGGGTCATCTACCGCTAAGTTTATGTTTTGTTTAACCTGGTCTTCTGTCTATGGTCATTCCTCCTGAGTTTGATGATGACTCGATAACGCTTTCTGTGGTGATTCCTATTTATAATGAGGAAGCCAATTTAGGGTATTTGTTTGAGCGAGTTTTAGACAGTTTGCAAGAGTTGAATATCTCCTATGAGATTATCTGTATTAATGATGGTAGCCGCGATCGCAGTCTAGAAAAGCTTGTTCAATGTCACCGGGAAAATCCGGTTATTAAAGTCATAAACTTTTCCCGTAATTTTGGCAAAGATATTGCTTTGAGTGCAGGACTTGATTATACCTGTGGTGCGGCGGTGATTCCTCTGGATGCAGACCTCCAAGATCCCCCAGAATTAATAGGGGATTTACTGGAGAAATGGCGGCAAGGCTATGATGTAGTCTATGCCACTCGTCGCGATCGTCAGGGGGAAAGCTGGCTAAAACAGATGAGTGCCAGTAACTTTTATCGACTCCTAGGACGAGTGAGTCAGGTGCCTATTCCTCAGAATACAGGGGATTTTCGTCTGATGGATCGGCGTGTCATAGAGGCGCTGAAACAATTGCCGGAACGGAACCGCTTTATGAAAGGCTTGTTTGCTTGGGTGGGCTATCGACAAGTGGCGATCGAATACGATCGCAACCCTCGCTATGCTGGTCGAAGTAAATGGAATTATTGGCAACTTTGGAACTTTGCCTTAGATGGCATTACGGCATTTAGTTCGATTCCCTTAAAGGTGTGGAGTTACTTAGGCTTAGGAATTTCGTTAGTGGCGCTGGTGTATGCCGTCTTTTTAGTGATCCGAACTCTGATTTCTGGGATTGATGTGCCCGGCTATGCCTCGTTGATGGTGGCGGTGTTATTTATGGGAGGAGTTCAGCTCATTAGTTTGGGGGTAATTGGGGAGTATTTGGGACGAGTCTATGAGGAAGTTAAGGGTCGTCCGTTGTATTTGGTGCGGGATCTCTATGGCTTTGAGGGGAAACCTCACCTCAACTCGGACCCCCTATCTCGCTCAGATAGAGGAGGGGAAGGGTGAGTCAATCGACCTCTCGACGACGATTGGGACGATGGCTGTTGCTGGTTCTCCTGGTAACCGCTGTGATGGTTTATGGGGTGGGAAAACTGGAGATGGAGGTGATGCGGACTTGGCTTGAGGAGGCGGGGTGGTGGGCGCCGGGTCTCTATCTGTTGCTGTATAGTCTGGGAACGCTGCTGTTACTCCCATCGACGCCCCTGAATTTGACGGGAGGGGCATTGTTTGGCACGGCTTGGGGTACGGTTTGGACAAGCTTAGGAGCGATTCTGGCAGCGATTCTGGCCTTTGTGATCAGTCGCCACCTCGGACGAGGGGCGATCTCCGGGCGGTTGGAAGGACGTTGGCAGGCCCTGGATGCTGAACTTCAGCAAGGGGGGGTGTTTTATCTGTTTGCTATTCGCCTACTACCGATTATTCCCTATGGGTTGGTGAATATCGCGGCAGGGTTAAGTAGCATTTCCCTGCGAGATTATCTTTTGGGGACAGCGTTGGGAACGGTTCCGGGGATTTTCCCGATTGTGCTGTTGGGGAGTGCAGGGGTTCAGGCCCTGGAAACGGGGGAGATATTGCCCCTATTTGGGGCCTTGAGTTTAACGGGACTGGTGATGCTAGGGGCGACTCTCTATCGACGGCGACGACGCGCTCCCTGGGACGGCGATCGCCAGTAACTGACCAGGGCGACCACAAGGGTACGCCCCGACGGAGGGCGACCACAAGGGTACGCCCCGACGGAGGGCGACCACAAGGGTACGCCCCGACGGAGGGCGACCACAAGGGTACGCCCCGACGGAGGGCGACCACAAGGGTACGCCCCGACGGAGGGCGACCACAAGGGTACGCCCCGACGGAGGGCGACCACAAGGGTACGCCCCGACGGAGGGCGACCACAAGGGTACGCCCCTACCTCTTTTCTCTATTGCCTACTGCCTTCTCTTCCCTACTGAGCAGAAGAGTATGCTAACTTGGCATAAGCTGGGCGGGGTTTAGGGTCAAGATACTCAATACCCGGTTAAGGCGTGACTCTGCCTTGTGTGTGGGTTGACCCGACTTAGCTCACCTGACTCAGAACGACGTCGGCTTGTACCTGGGATGATCAGGTGTTTGCTGGACATCTCCTCCATGAGAACGACTATGACTGTAGATGCTCCCTCCGCCTCGTCCCCTAGGATTTCGATTCTTGTCAGTGATCTCTCGAAACAGGGAGCGGGACGCTGGGGGGGAGCGGTACGAACGTTTTTATTGGCGCAGGCCCTAGAACGCCTGGGGGCTAAGGTCACAATTTGTGGGTTTATCTTTGGCGATGACCCCGGTGAACCCACGGTGGGTGATTTTCCCATGGTGACGGTTCCGGGGGCGTTTTATCCTGGCTTTATTGGGCGATCGCGAGAGTTACTCAGGCAACTGGATACGGATATTATCTATGCCCTACGTCCGAAGCCAACAACCTTGGGACTGGCATTGTGGCATAAACGCCAGACTGGCTGTCCGGTTATCTTGGATATTGATGATTGGGAGTTAAGCTGGCATGGGGGCGATCGCTTTCGCTATCGACCCAAACTCAAACAACTGGCTCGGGATATCCTCAAGCCAGAGGGGGCATTGCGCTACCCGGATCATCCCCTATATCTACGATGGATGGAGTCTCAGGTGTCAAAAGCAGACGCGGTGACGGTTCATACTCAGTTTTTGCAGGATCGCTTTGGGGGGGTGAATGTTCCCAATGGCAAGGATACGGATTTATTTAACCCGGACGACTATGATTCTCAACTTAGCCGTGAGGTGCATGGCTTCTCGACGTACCGAATTTTGATGTTTCCAGGGGCCCCTCGCCCTTATAAGGGGATTGAGGATGTCCTCAAGGCGTTAGAGCATCTTAACCGTGAGGATTTGCGCTTGGTCATCGTCGGTGGAAGTCCCTATGATGATTATGATCAGCAGTTACGCCGCCGTTGGGGACGCTGGATTATCCAATTACCCCCGCAACCGTCTACGAAAATGCCCTTTGTGGTGGCTGGGGCTGATATCATTGTGGTTCCTCAACGGGAAACTCCGGCGGCCTTAGCCCAGTTTCCACTTAAGTTAACGGATGGAATGTCTATGGCGAAACCCATTTTGGCAACCCGGGTTGGGGATATTCCCGAAATTCTTCAAGAGTCCGGGTATTTAGTAAAACCTGAGGCTCCTGAGGCGATCGCTAAACAGATTTGCTGGATTTTGGAGCATCCCGAAGAGGCCAAGCAACGGGGAGCGTTAGCCCGACAACGGTGTGTGGAACACTATAGTCTTGCGGCTATGTCCCATATCCTGGCTGGGGTGGTTCAAGGACTTTCATCCTCCCCACATCTGTAACTTGCATCGGTAAGCCGTATCTGTCAACCGGTTATGTCTTCTGTGATGTCCACCTTGCCTTCGGTTTTATGTCTCCCAATAAGCTCTTACTAAAAGTTGCACTTCAATCGCCATATTTGTTTATAGGGACAGTCCTGTTTGGATTTTCGGGAGCGGTGTTTAATAGTGTCAGTGTGACCTTGATTGTGCCGCTGATTTTGTCCCTCCTGGGACAGGAAGCCAGCATGATGGGCAGTATGCCGCCGGTGATTCAGCAGGCGATGGGGTTCGCGGATAATATCTCGGGAGATTATCGAGTCGCTATCTTAACAGCGGTTGTCTTCCTGGCGATCGCCCTCAAGAACTTTTCAGGCTATGCCAGTAATTTGGTGGGCACGGCTCTCGGACAATCGATTTCTCGGACTTTACGCTACGATGGTGTTGATGTCTTCTTGAATGTGGATATTGATTTTTATTCCAACAACAAGATTGGCGACATCATGAACAAGATAAATGCGGAAATGTCCCGTACATCAGCAGCGATTCGCTCATTTAGTCAACTTGTAGTTGCGGGAATTACCATTGTATTTTTTGTTATAATCCTGACTTCAATTTCTTGGCAGCTAACCCTTACGTCGATTATTGTATTAAGTTTGGTTGTGTTAATTAACCAAGTTTTTATCAAGCGAGCCAAGAAATTTGGTCAGAAATTGACGAATGATACGCGGGCTTTAACGAATAAGCTGATTGAGACCTTGTCGGGAATTAACTTAATTAAAACCGTTGCCACAGAGGATTTAGAATCTAACAGGCTCAAAGAACTAATTTACGCCCGTGAGCGTAGTGAGTTCAAATCTCAGGCTAACTCAGCCATTATTTCTCCTATCAATGAAACCGCAGGGATTATGGCTCTGCTTATGATTGTCTTGGCAGCTCGCTATCTGTTTGTGGAACAAATTGAAGCCCTGTCAGCAGTTATTTTGACCTATCTTTTACTCTTATTTCGCTTGCTGCCTGTGGTGGGAACTGTTAACAATATCCGCAGTGGTTTATCAAATAAAAGTGCCAGTATTTTGGTGGTTTCTGATTATTTAGATCGGACTAACAAGCCGTTTATGAAGAATGGTTCAATTCCCTTTAAGAAGTTAACAAAGGGCATCAAGTTTGAGTCGGTTGATTTTCGCTATGGCAGTGGTAATCAGGAGTTAGCATTACAAAACATTGATTTATGGATTCCCCGAGGCAAAACGGTGGCCTTAGTGGGAAGTTCTGGGGCAGGTAAATCGACCTTGGCAGATTTGATTCCTCGCTTTTATGACCCCTGTGATGGACGAATTAAGTTTGATGATGAGGATTTGCGGAGTTATGACCTGAAAACCATACGTCGTCGTATGGGAATTGTCAGCCAGGATACCTTCTTGTTTAATAACTCGGTGTTATATAACCTCACCTATGGCTGTGAATGGGCCGGGGAAGCCGAGGCCATTGATGCCGCCAAACGGGCTAATGCTTATGAATTTATTATGAATTTGCCCCAGGGCTTTGATACGGACATCGGCGATCGCGGGGTGATGCTGTCTGGGGGACAACGACAACGACTGGCGATCGCCCGAGCCATTATTCGCGATCCCGAAATCTTGATCCTCGATGAAGCCACAAGCGCCCTGGATACTCTATCAGAACGGTTGGTGCAAGAGGCGATTGAAGAACTCTGCCATGATCGCACCACGATTGTTATTGCTCACCGCCTCTCAACGATTCGCAATGCCGACCAAATTGTGGTCATGGAACGAGGACAAATCATGGAAGTCGGGGATCACAGCTCACTCTTGGAACGAGACGGCTACTATTCCACGCTCTACCAAGCTCAGTTCGCCCAGGATAATGAGGATGCCATTCAACAGGCCCGACGGGAAACCCTGATTAATACCTCCTATGAGGTTCGCACCCGTCTCAACCCCATGATTGGTTTCCTTAATCTGTTGGTAGACGACATTGTCGATTCCCCGGAAGAACGCCAAGAACTGACTCAAGAGGCCTATGAGTCCGCTGTGCGACTTCTCAAAACATTACAGTTTTTAGAGAGCAGTGCTAGAGCGGAGTAGACCTATAAACCGCTATACTAATTAAGCATAAATCGTAAGACAATCAGCCCCCCGCCTGGTTGCCTCGACCCGTCCCGATATCCTCCCTTGAGCTTTAATCTGATGCTGCCTCTGCTAATTTTCTTTATCCTCTTCCTCGTCTTGGTTGCCTTTACTCCCCTGTTAGGCTATTCCGATAAAAAATGGATTTTGCCTTTCATGTGGGGACTGTTTGCCCTGTTTACCCTGGCGGGATGGGCTGTCTTTTTGGGGATTGGCTGGCTCAATTTCTGAGATGGGGGTTCTCGAACCCAGGCGGGGAGTCTGGTGAGAGTTAACCACTATCCCAACCAGCGGGCCAACTCTGGCCCTAGAGACTGGCGCTGGCGGGTTTGCGGGTGGATACAGACATGGCGGGTTGAGGCCTGACTCACCGGGCGATTATCGCCCCCAGCACGTTTGACAGAGTAGAGAATCTCAAACTCACTCTCACTCAGCCTCTGAGGGGTCACCTCAATGGTAATCAGCTCCCCACAATAGAGGGGCTGGAGAAAGCGAATCTGTGCCTCTACAATCGGAAGTGCTAGTGTCCCCTCCGCCAAAAGACGGGCTAAACTCGCCCCCGCTTCGGCGATCGCCGCCTCATAGGCATAATGACAAATCGAGAGTAAACGGGCAAAATAGACCACGCCCGCCGCATCGGTATCCTCAAGATGAATGGTATGCTGGTAAATCATCAAACATCCTGCAAACTTCCCCATTAAACCATCGATCGCTCCCCCCTCAACGCGATCGCCCTCAAGGAGTGCTGGCCCCCACCGCCGTTTGGTCTAACCGTCTTGGGCCGGAATGTTCCATAATATGAGTGTTTCTCCCTCAGTCCACGAACGTTAGGACGCGCGATGGTTCGATCTGAAATCTTCACCCGAGCAAGACAAGGGAACCCTGAAGCTTTGGCTGCTCTGATGAATCACTCCCTGCAAGCGAAACAGATCACAGTGAATGTGAGCGTGCAGGGTCAGAGTCTGGTGGCGATCACCACGGGGCAAACAGCCCCCGATCAAGCCTTTATGGTCAACTTTATCTGCCGGGGACTGCGAAAACTCGAAGCCGACTCAATCCGCAAAGTTACGATTGTGGGCTACCTCAACGGAGGAACCATCCCTCTCTGGCGGGAAACCATCCAACTGGACTCCCAAGCCTCCAGGGAATTTCTGCCCCTAGAACCCGTCCCGCCGCTCACACCAGCACCCCTCCCCCCGTCAGCCCCCCCCTCCCGTCCTCGTCTTCCCACCTCCCTGACTCCGGTCTCCCGTCGTCGTCGCCAACCGCCGACATTGGTCTCGCGCCTGAGAACCCTAGGTGGGGTGTTATTATTCCTGCTGGTGGGGGGAGTCTCCATCGCTGTCGCCTCCCTGGTTAAACTTCTAACAGCCCTACTTGCTGAAAATTCTATCTATAGTATTAATCTCCTGGGAGACCTGTTTCGGGGCATTGAGATTATCGAAGTCTTCAATGTTCTGGTATTTGCCATTTTAGGCTTAGGCTTGGGGGTAGCCACGGCATTTATCCCCCGTTATCTCGGCATTCGTCTCAATGCCCTCGTTATTATCCTGTTACTGCCAACCTTACTGAGTTTTGGCACGATGATTCGCTATGACAACTGGATCAATGAGTTCGCAGCCAACGAGAGTATTTCCATTACTGAGTCCAGATTAAAAACCGATCGCTATCTCTACGAGAGGATTGAAACAACCGGGATTTGGGGCTTCTATCTCCACACGGCCCGCTACCCGAGCTTGCCTCTGTATGTGCGCCAGTTTGAGGAACTCGATCCGCTCGAATCTGAAGCCATGTCTCGGGTTCAAGGCAGTGTTGGCATTGACCCTGATGACCTATCGACCTTATTTTCTATCTGTATGTGGGGCATTCGCGGTTTTTATTTCCTCGTCTCAGCCATTACGGTGATTGGTCACTTTGGCCAAGGAATCGAGTTAGCGGATCGCCTCTCAGGGCGAGTTCAGCCGCCTCTGGAGGAGACTCTCGACGATGCCTCTCCTCCCCATATCCGCTCCCCCATGAGCAGTCGTTAAACCAGCAAGTGAACTAGGCTAGACTAGGAAGTCAAATGATATCAGGAGCGATGGAGCCAGATTCTTTACCGACCGAGTTAATTCTGAGTGAGTCTACCCAATCCCTGGGCCGGGTGTATCTGGACTGGAGGCCGCAACCAGGGCATTACCTGGATGTGAAGCAACAGACCTATAAAGTCTTAGAACGACGACATCGCTATCATCTCAAGTCGGGTCGCTATCGATTACACCAAATTGCCCTCTACGTACAAACCGCTCAACGTCCTGATGAGATGACCTGTGTTGACGGTCATTGGCTGATTGGCGATCTCTCTTGTCGCTATAATGCCCGCTCAGAACTGATGCGTTGTGCGATTAATCCCCAGGGCCCCTGTGCTGGATGTCGGCATTATGAACCCCTCGATGAGCCGGTTGAGGGTTGAGCCGGCCTGGGTCTATGATCAGCCTATTCTGAAAACCCTACCCTAAGGAAGAGTTGAATCCCATGATATCTCGCTGGAAAGTTTGGGTGGTTCTGGCTGGTTTGCCTATCTTGACGGCCTGCGGTCAAGTGACAGAGTTGAGTGGCGAGGACATCGCTACGTCGAGCCAGGAGAGTCCCCAGGACACTCCCCCCGAGGCGAATTCAGAGCCATCCGCTGAGGTTGAGGAGACGGAGACTCCTGAGGTTGAGGAGGCTGAGTCTGATGCTCTCCCGGTGGAGGGGACTGTCTATCGTCATCCTGAGGGTCTGTTTGAGATTTCGTTTCCGCCCAATTATGCCTGGCAACCTCAGCCGAATGGTTTAAGCTTTTTGTCGGCCAATGGCAAGTTTGGGGGGGAGGTCATCTATTTTGAGGTGGAGGACACCTTAACCACAGAAGCGTTAGAAGAGTTGTACCGCCAACGCGCTCAAGAGGTCTTTCGTGAGATCGCCTGGCAACGCTCAGAACTACAACCTGATGGTAGTGTTCGCCTCGATTGGCGGGGTAAGAATGCGGGAGGGCAAGACCTCGATGCCATTGGCTATATTGAACAGCATGGCAACCGAGTCTATATTCTGAATGTTTACGCCATTAACGAATCCTATGATATTTATCTGGAGGACAGCCGCTTAATTGTAGGCAGCTATCAGGTGAATCGTAACCCATGACTGCCTCGGAGGGAAGCACGGCGGGGTGAACGCTGTTGAGAGGTTGTCATCAGCTTGGGCGGCCGGGCCACTCATGGAGAGGGTTGAGGGAGTTGACGGGGAGGATGGGTTCTAAGGTGGTCTCGGAGGGGTGGGTATAGGCCATGGCATCTTGACTGTCGGCGATGGCGGCTGCCCGCAGTTCTTCTCGCAGTTCCGGCATCACGGCGATCGCCCGCGTCCAATCAGGAATTTGCGCTCCGGCTGGGTTGAGGAAATACTCTTCTCCGGCTTCTAGGATGAGCTTATCAAAGATTTCGACGATGTTTTCTTCTTCATGGCGATCGTAGGGGAGATTGTTAAAGAGGGCATCGACGAAGTATTGGCGGGTGTAGTCTTGAGCTTCGCGCCGAAATTTGACTCGTAAGGCACGAATGTGATCCATGGAAATGACCACTCGCTCGGTTTCGGTTAGGGTTCGTAAGACGGATTGCAGGATATCTCGACACATTTTTTGCAGTCCTTCTTGACTCGATTGACCTAAGGACTGATGTTTATGATCGAAAATGCCTAAATCAACTTGGGAAATGCGTTTTTCCGCGACGTTGCGATAAACTTCTGCGAGCATTCCAATCTCTAAGCCCCAGTTTCCCGGAATGCGTGTGGTCATGGCTAAGTCGCCGGTTAGGGCGAATTCTCCAGAGAGGGGATAACGATAGGAACTGAGATAACGTAGATAGTTCTGATAGCCGAAAATTTCGATGAGGGCGGTGAGGAGCGGGGTGACAAAGAGGCGCGCAACTCGTCCGTTGAGACTGCGGCGATCGCTACTGAGACGGGCGTAGTAGGCTTTGTTGAAGGCAATTCCACATTCTTTTTCTAAAAGAGGAAAGAGAAGCTTCAGGGGATAGGAGCGATCGTAGGTGATAATGTCAGCGTCATGCAGGGCGATCGCATTGGCTTCGAGTGAGGCGACTCCAAGTCCTAACCAAACAGCTTTCCCTTTTCCTTTAAAACGGGTGATATCTAAGCCGCGATCGCCCAGACGTTCTAAAATCCCTCGGATTCGGGGACCGTTTTCCCAAATTATGAGAGTCTTTTGGGGGATAGATCGGAAAAATTCAACGGCGTTTGCATATTGCTCTAAATTATCGGCATAGACCGCAAGAATCACGGTTTTAACGAAGTGACATTCCCGTAAGTGATTGCGAATATGGGCTAAGGCCGGCCGTTCTAGTTCTTCGTAGAGAGCCGGAATTAAAACGGCGGTAGGGAACTGTTCACTGAGTTGTGTGGCGCGTGTTTCCAGAAATTCTAGATTACAGCCAAAATCATGAATCGTTGTGATGAGTTCTTGCTTATAATCCATATCATTAGTTCCTGATAGGGTCTCGCTTGAATAAATTATGAAATAAATCTAAAGATTTCGCTGTGAGCGATGATACAGAACGGCTTGATCGCCCTCCCGCCTCTGGGGGCGAGATGCGGCGCTCCTAGGGGGAACTGTTACAGGAATCCCCAGGAGGAAGATTATGCTTGTCAAGAACCCACCATCAGCCGCTGAGGCGTCGGCATGGAACGCCGCTTGAGATGGGGAACGAGATTGAAACGTTGGCTTAAATCGAGGACGACGTGAGGGTCATTGGTATACAGTCCAACTTCCGGGGTATTGGTAGCGGCATGACAGAGGAGATGATGGCCACCGATGACGGCCCAGTCGCGATCGCAGACAATAATCCGTTCTGCGGTCCCCAATAACTTTAGGGTTAGGCGTTTGTGGCGTTTCTTGAGGTCTAAGAGTTGGGGCAGTAGACGATAATAGCCATGGGGATCTCGTTCCGGTTGATAACGCCAGCCCCCATCCTTGAGAGCGATGGGACGATGGGTATCCCGAGCGCGTCCGACATCCGCTCGACGACCCCAGCCAAAGCTGACAAAGACATTTTGGGATAAAAGGGTGTCAACGGCTTTTAGGAAGGCTTGGGCCGGTCCCGGGTTGAGTTCTAACCAAGGGGTGACAATGAGGATATGCTCTTTGCCTTGGTTTAAGGCTTCAAAGAGATAGTCAGAGGCATCGTCACTCACCACTCGGTAGCGGTACGGTAAGACCGATTCAAGACGACGATCAATTTCTGAGAGCCAATGTTGGGCGGTATGGGTGCGTAGATGGGTGACGGCCTCGGTGAGTTGTTGCACTTGTGGCGAAAGGAGGGATTGCTGCTGCTGAAGTTGATTCAGGTCTCCCTGGAGATGTTGCTGCTGCTGTTGCAGAGGGGCGATCGCCTGATGGGTGATCTGCTGTGCGACTCGCTTGGCGGTTGGCTCTACATCGCGGCGCAGGGTGTCCATTTCCGTGCGGAGGCGATCAATGGAGGTGTTGGTATGGTGGCTGAGGTTATACACCCCTTGACGCAGTATGGCGAAGGCCTCTTTTATTTTTTCGCGATCGTCTTCCATTTCGTCGACGATTCCGGTCTGTTGCCCTTGCAATTCTAGGGTTGCTTCGCTGAGACGGCGCACGCAGGCTTCAATTTCTATGATGCGATCTGCGAGGGGCAAGCTGTCTAGAGACCCCTGAATGTTCTGGAGTTCCTGCCGCAATTCCTGGCTTTGGCGTTGAGATAAGAGGCCATGGACTCGCATGTCTTGCAGACGCCGAGAACGGTTGATAATGTTAAAGGAGAGGGCAAAGACTGGGGGAACGATGGCAAGAGCCAGTTGCTGAAAGATGATGGCTGTGGCGACGCCTCCTCCACAGGCAATAATTGAAATGGTTTCAGCCGCTTCAGTCCAGGGCGCTTTGCGAGAGCCTGACCTGTCCGAAACCGCTGGAGTGGAGGTTGGGGACGTTTGATGCTCGGACTGAGAGAACAGGTTGAACGGTGCCATATTGCCTCGGGGAAGACCGCATCGTATTATAGCAGGTCTTGATTTGGGGGGAAGAAGGCAAGAGGCAAAAGAAAAGACGTAGGGGGTGTCAGTCGCCTTGGGTAAAATCTTCGGCTGTAGCGAGACAGACGCGATTGCGACCTTCGTTTTTGGCCCGGTAGAGGGCGGTGTCGGCAGCGGCGATGAGTAATTGGGGACTGGCTTCGGGAAAGGGGGTTTGAGTGGCGACGCCGACGCTGACGGTGATTTGGTGGTTGACAGACTTATGGTTACGGGCCTGGACATCAATCATGGGGGTACGGGCGATGCGCGATCGCACTTGTTCGGCGAGGAAGTGGGCCCCTGACTCGGTGGTTTCGGGTAGGATGATGGCAAATTCTTCACCGCCGTAACGGGCCACGAGGTCTGTGGCTCGTTGCATTAGGGTTTTGAGGGTTTGGGCGACCTGCTTTAAACAGTGATCACCGGCTAGATGGCCATGGGTGTCATTATATTGTTTGAAAAAATCAATGTCGAAGAGAATGAGAGATAGGGGGGCCGGCGATCGCAGCAGCCGTCGCCATTCGTGATCGAGATACTCATCAAAGCGTCGGCGGTTGGCAATTTGGGTCAGACCATCTTGGGTGGCGAGTTCGCTCAATTCTCGATTGGCAGTTTGGACTTGTTGGTAAAGCTGGGCTTGTTGGATGGCGATCGCCAACTGAGTGGCTAACTGCGGCAAGACGTTCATTTCCTCGGCTTGCCATTGGCGGGGATGATGGCATTGATGTACCATTAATAACCCCCAGGGTTGCTGATTTGAGGGGTCGTCGGTTGAGGGGTCTCTCTCCAACCCTTTCGTCAAAATAATCGGCATCACGAGACGGGAGCGCACTTCAAAAAAGTCCATGAGTTGCTGAACTCCAGGCTCTAGATTGGCGTTGGCGGTATCTTGTAAGACTAATACTTGGCCCGAGAGATAGTCTTGATGAGATTGGCGATCGACAATCCAGGGGTCACTCAGGGTCCAGCCGACCATTGAGACGACATCAGGGTTGCGGGCTTCTTCTACCACTTCCCCTTTACCGTCTTCTTGGATCCGGCAAATAATCACTCGATCGGCTTCTAAAAAGTCTAATAAACTGGCTACCGTGTTGCTGAGAATCTGACGTAGATCCAGAGATTCTCGGATTTGACTGGCAATCCGCGCAACTATAATTTCTCGTTGTTGTTGAAGTTGCTGGCGTTCTTGGGCATGTAGGCGCTCTTCTTCAATGGCGATCGCCTGGGCCACTAACCGTAACACCTGTTCCTGACTCAAACTCAGGTGCATTTCTGAGTCATGGCATAGCAAAAGTTTGCCGTGAATATCAGTAGTGATCACTCGATAACGGCTCATGTAGCTCCAAGGGGTTCTTTGTTCTTGACAGTTGCATTTTGGACAAGGCAAAGAATCCAAGGCATATTGCTTACTCGTTGGCAGCGGCTGACCACGACGACAACCCGAGCGATCTGAGCCATCCACCACACAAATTAAGGGTTCGACCGGTGAAGTCTCATGACTATTGGCGTGAGGCTGACTTTGATAACAGGCACAAATTCCTCCCGTTAATTCGCAGCCTAAATTGATGAGGCGGTGGATATTTTCTAGGGGGTTACTGTTAAAACTCAAAAAACAGCGAATGAGTTGACTTAAATCATAAGCCGTTAAGTTCGCTAGGTCTTGGGTATTAAATGGAACCAAAGGAGCTATTGAAAATGATTGTGCCGTAGTAGGCATGAGCAGATCGTCGTTCCGAAGGGTGACAAAAACTTGGGGCACTTAGCTGAGCAAATTAGACGTGACGTTGCCTACGTCTTTAAGTTCAGACCGATCTCGCAGCCGCTAACTGTTGGCCGATAGCTCTATGCTGTTGAACACCAAGTTGCTTCCATAATACGTGACGAGTTATACAAAAGGTAGCACTAGCAATGTTTCCTCAAGTAATTATGACGATTTATCAATAAATATTGCGTCTTATAAGGAGACTTAACATTTAGCAACACGCCCACAGTTACGGCCATCAGCTTTCGCTTTATAAAGAGCCTGATCGGCCCGTCGTAACAAATCCTCGGATGTCCACTCTCGTCGGGGAATGAGGCGAGCTGCCCCCACACTTAAAGTCACCCAGGGATGAGCATTGGAACTACGGTGGGGAATCTGTAAACTCTCCACGGCCCGGCGAATCTCTTGAACTAATGTAATAATTCTCTGATATTTTGCCCCATTAACCACAACCACAAACTCTTCTCCGCCGTAACGAGCTACAAGACTATCCTCTGCCGTAACTGTTTGAGAAATTGCGCCCGCCACCTGTTTGAGGCAGTCATCTCCGGCTTGATGACCGTAGGTATCGTTGTAGGGTTTAAAGAAGTCGATATCACAGAGAATAATCCCCAGGGGTTGTTGTTGTTCGAGAGATGTTTGCCAGGATTGGGCTAAAAATTCATCAAATTGTCGCCGGTTAGCCACCTGAGTTAATCCATCAATAGTGGCTAATTTTTGTAGGCTGCCATTGGCGACCTTTAGCTCTTCATAGAGTTTAGATTGTTGCGTTGCAATCCCAAGTTGGGTCGCAACTTGGCGCAAAAACTCTTGTTCACTCTCCGTCCACTGACGATAAATACGACAATTTTGAGCAATGATTAAGCCCCAAAGATGAGTGCCTTGCAAGATTGGGGCAATGATATGAGTTTTGCTTTCCTTAAATCCTTCCAGTTCACAATAGCGATGACAAATTTTAATTGGTAATCGAGTGATGTGTTGCGTTTGCCTATATTCCTCTAAACAGTTCGTTTTTAGGGAGAACGCTTTTAGTACAACTTGCTCTAGCGGGGGGTCTTCTAGAATCGTTGCCTTGGCCACCACTGTTGCTTGGCTGGCTTTCTCATTAAGAGAGCAAATTAAAACCGAGTCGCTTCCTAAAAACTCCCGTACAGCTTTCGCAGTGGCGGGGAGAATTTCCGAAAGTTCTAAGGAGCGGTGAATATGATGACTCAGCTTACTTAGGGCCCGGTCTCGTTCCATTTGACGGCGTAAGGCTTCGGCGACCCGATGCTGCTCCTCTTCAATGGCGATCGCCGTGGCAATAATACCGAATAGGCGGCGGTCATCGGCACTTTGTTGCGGGGACTGAGCGTAGCCAAGGCTCAACAGTCCCACAACGCGATCGCCGGTGCGGACTAGGGTCCGCCAAACCCGGGATATGGGTTCATACCAGGTATCTCCTGGGGTTTCTAAGCGGGGACAGGCTGAACTTGAACCGCAATCCTCCAGCCACTCGACTAAGGATTGCTTGTTCCCCTGCTGCTCAAAGGAGACATCACCCCAGGTACAGACGGAGTGGAGGTGCTCCCCCAAACTGCGCTGATAAATTGCCCCCTTTGCTGCCAGTAATGTCCCGCAAAGAGTGGTTAAGCGGCCAATATTTTCCAGGGGGTTACTGCTAAAGTTTAAGAAACAACGATTGACCTGTTCTAAGCGTTCTTCGGCTCGCTGCCGTTCGGTGACGTCTTTGCCAGTGGAAATGTAATGGGTGATTTCTCCACGTTCATCTCGTAGGGGGGTGATTGTTTTCTGTTCCGCAAACAGTTCACCAGATTTTTTACGATTAGTAAATACCCCATAAAATACCTGCCCCTGATGGATAGTGTTCCAAAGATTGCGATAAAACTCTCGCTTATGGAATCCCGATCGCAAAATCGAGGGAGTAGCCCCTAAGGCCTCGGCTTCTGTGTAGCCGGTTAGTCGTTCAAATCCTGAGTTAACATAGACAATCTTGCCCTCACGATTGGTGATGATGACATTATCGCCACATTGCTCTAACGCTCTCGAAAGCTGTTTCAGTTGAGCCTCTTGGTTTTGGGCTTGTTTGCGTTCAGTGATATCGAGAATTGTGCCCACAGACCCTTGAAAATTGCCGAACTCATCCCATAGGGGGACGCTATTCCCGAGAACCCAGACGACTTGTCCTTGGGGGGTGACAAAGCGAAATTCACAGCTTGTAATTTCTTCGCGGATGTGACGGGCCACTTCCACAACGCGATCGTAGTCTTCCGGATGCAGCGCTTGAGTCCAACCCTGACCTAAGGCATCATCCAGGGAGAGTCCGGTAATTTTGCACCAACTGGGATTAACAAAGGTGACCTCCCCTTGAGGATTGAACTGGAAAATGCCAACGGGAGCATGATGGGTTAATAGACGATAGCGGTGAGCCTCCTGAATATTTACCTCCGGAACCTCACGCCGACATAGACTGGGGGTGACTAAGGGGCGATCGCCCCCTGGCTGAGCCAGGGCTTGATATTCGAGAACCTCTCCGGAGTCCCTAAAACGGGCCCGCACTGTCCATTGCCAAGCCTCTGGCTGTGTTGCCGAAGAGGATAGGGTTAGACTTACCTCCGGTTGGCTCGGAGAAAGGGAACGACAGGCCTGATAAAATCGTTGGCGATCGCCTTCAAGAATGCGTGCAAAAATTGTTTGAGATGCCCAAGTGTCAGACGGCATCTCAAGAGTATCCGGCTCACCAGAGTGCTCGTCACCCCCATTTAGGAGTGGAAATGCCTCATAGAAGCCACCATTGGCAATGATAATCTGTCCATCTGCATCAAAGCGGCAAACACACTTACACAGATGTTCAAATAAATCCCAAATAGAGGTATTGGATGGAACAAGTGTCACGAGATTGGGGCAGATTTAGGATGAGTTAGCGAGGGCCGTTCCCCTTTTGAGCCATCCCGAGAGTTTTAGCTCGGGTTGGGCGCTCAATCCAGATCTGCCTGGGTAGGCTTAGACGGACTCATCATCGGCTTCAGGGCGATGCAAAAGATGATGGAGAACATCCACCACTGCTTGAGCGGATCCTTCTAAAAAGGGGCGATCGAGTGTCTCTGGGGTATCACTAGGACGGTGATAATGGGGGTTACGAAAGTTAGCCGTATCCGTGACCATTACCGCCGGGGCCCCCACTAACCAAAAGGGGGCATGATCACTACGGAGTAAATCTAGAATCGGACCGACGGGAACATTGAGGGTCACAATGTCCGGGAAACTCGAGTGGGATCGATTTTGGAAGGCATCAGTGAGATGACGGTAGGGGAGATTTCCCACCACCCCGAGAAAATCCCCTTGCTCGGGTAGCGAGTCGGGTAATCCGGGGGGATAGGTTTGGCATCCCCTTTCTCGACAAGCGTAGCCTGTCATCTCTAGGATAATCGCTCCTGAAAGATTATCCACAGTTTCTGGGGAAACATAGGCGAAACTGCCCTGTAAGCCAATTTCTTCTCGGTCAAATAAGACGAGCCGCAAGGCTTGGGGGGTGGGGGTCGTCAGAAGCCGGGCTGCTTCGAGGACGGTGGCTACGGCACTAGCATTATCGTCAGCACCGGGGGAGTCGGGAACCGTATCATAATGGGCCCCCAGCAAAATTGTCGTGGCATTGGGCTGGGTCCCCTCCCGTTGTGCGACGAGATTCACACCTTCGTCGAACTCGTGGTTCTGCACTGTCCAGCCAGCGGTTTCGAGTTCCCCTCGCAGATAGTCACGGGCCCGACGGCGATCGCCCTCCTCAAAACGGGGAAAGGCCAGGGCTTCCACGGTTTGGAACAGGCGATCGCCATCAATCTTCGGGGCGGAGTCCGAGATAGGCATGGTGGGGGAAGGACGAGGTGCTGTAATCGTCTCTTGAGGCGGTTCTGAGGGGGGAGGCGTGTTCTGGCCCTGGGATGAGGGGCGATCGCCCCCACAGCCGAGAAGTCCCAACATCAGAATGGCACTCAAAAGATAGTGACGAAACCCCATAGTCCTCCTTCATTAACGACGGCGGCGGCCAAAACTGCGGGCGGGCGATCGCGAGCGGCCACTGCCAAAGCTCCCCCCACGCTGCTTCACCGTACCCGATCGCTGGGAATTACCCCGCAGACGGCTGGCCCCGATTCCTGAGCCAGTCGAGCGCCCAGACTGCCGCGCCGAGCTGTTTCCGGCTCGATTACTCTTGCTAGGGCCATTGCGTAAACTCCCCGTTTTCCGCAGAGTCTGGCGATTTTTAACCGCTGCTGGGGGTTCATTATGTTTTTTCTGATAACTCTGCACCGCCTGGCTATAGCTACTCCCGGAGCCACCATAGCCGGTTAGGGTCGTACCCGGTTGATACATGGGCGGAACATAATAGCTCGGGGAAAACAGCATACTCCCGATAGCCTGACCGGCTAACGCCCCCGCAAAGGGACTCCAGAAGCTCGACTGCTGACGAACCACCACGGTTTGCGGCTCCCCAGTTTGAGGATTAGTCTGAGTCTCCGTGACGGCGTGAATGTAGTCGATGCGGAAGTCTTGAGCCAAATGCAGCACCGGTTGTCCGCTCTCGAAACTTAAATAGGAGCGTTCTCCGGCGGCGACTTCCTCTTCGGTAAGGGGCATCATTTGCACATCGGTACTGCTGAACAGAGGAGGCTGTCCAGGGGGAGTATTGAGTAAGACGAGTTGATACTCACCGTTCTCATCGTTATATTGCGCTTGCTGGACGGGATACTTGCCGCTGCTGAGGGTTGCCGCTTGGGCTAAGGAGGGTTGCAGGAGCGATCGCCCAGGGGTCATCTCACCCCCCAGGCTCCAGATCAGGCTGATACACAACAATCCAGCTAGAACTCTACGCCACATATGACTGTTTTTAAACGGGTTAGTTAATTGGGTGTTTTTTCTAGCATACGCCAAACCACTGAGGAAATTCAGGGAAGCGGTTAAAGAGGGATGAGTTCCGGGAAATTTTCTAGAACGTGGTCGGCGGTGAGCTGTTCCCCGAAGCGAGCTGGTGAGAAATGGATCTGAATCGCCTCAAGTTTGTTTTGGTACTGGAGGTTAATGATGGACTTGAGTCCAGCGTCTAAGGCCTCCACCTCTGCTAAATCCGTTTCGAGTTCCGGGATTTCCCCTGTGGCGACGAAGGTGAGCATCACCACCACATTGTCACTGGGAGTGAGAAATAGGGTCTCGTCATCACTGTCGGACTCCAAGACTTGAGGTTGGCTGAGATAGCGTTGAGCGGAGTCGGTAAAGAGTTCGTTGAAGTAATCCGAGGCCTCCCCCTCATCCCAGACGATATCCCCTTCATTGGCGGCGGCTTGCCAGTAGGGCTGCAATTCGAGGAGATATTGGCAGATTTCCACCAGTCCCCGGCCAAGTTGTTCTAGTGCCTCGTCGCCGTCAGCTTCGGCATCTAGGGTTTGTTGGGCGACGCGGTTGAGGGTTCCTAGGAGGGGATTGGTTGGCTCTCCGGCTAGCTGAACCATGACCCGGGCCACAACAAAGCGTTGTTTTCCAGTCAGGCGCTTGAAGCGATCGCTTAAACTACTCATGGGGTCTTTTTCAATGAAATTGCCCCTCACAGGGCGCTCAGTACGATAATTCGCCCCCGATCATATCTTGAAATGGTCTCTGACCTCCCCGCTTTGCCGAGGACGGTGACGGAAACATTTTGGCTTTTCTTAATATTTTTTAATCTAAAGAACCTCTACAAACTCTTGACAAAATACCAATTAGCCTCTGGAAATCCCGTTAAGAATCGTAGCAATCCATTAAGAATCATGTTAGACAAAACCCAAAGCCAAAGCGTTGACCTTAGTCTAGGAGGAGTTGAATCGTTGGTTAGGGCGGGTCAAACCGTTGCAGCTAGAACGTCAGCGAATTAACGATTAAAGTTTTAGTTTTTGAGATTTACGGAGAGCAACCTATGAAATTGGCTTATTGGATGTATGCCGGTCCGGCACATATTGGTACCCTTCGCATTGCCAGTTCCTTTAAAAACGTCCATGCCATTATGCACGCGCCCCTGGGCGATGACTATTTTAATGTCATGCGATCGATGTTGGAGAGAGAACGGGATTTCACCCCAGTCACCACCAGTGTGGTCGATCGCAATGTCTTAGCGCGAGGATCTCAGGAAAAGGTGGTTGATAACATCACCCGCAAGGATCGCGAGGAACACCCAGATTTAATCGTCCTCACCCCCACCTGCACCTCCAGCATCTTACAAGAGGACTTAGAGAACTTTGTCTCCCGGGCCCAGATGGATTCTCAGGGGGATGTGCTGTTGGCCGATGTGAATCATTATCGCTTCAACGAACTACAGGCAGCCGATCGCACCCTAACCCAGATTATCCGCTACTACATCAACAAGGCCCGTAAACACAACCAACTGCCAACGGATAAAACCGAGAAACCGTCTGTCAACATCTTAGGCATCTCCACCCTGGGCTTCCATAATCAGCATGATTGCACGGAACTCAAACGCTTGATGGCGGATTTGGGCATTGAGGTGAATGCGGTGGTTCCCCATAAAACCTCGGTTCACGATCTCAAGAATCTCTCTCGGGCCTGGTTTAACCTGGTTCCCTATCGAGAACTGGGGGTGGGGGCAGCGGAATACTTACAAGAGGAGTTCGAGATGCCCTTTGTGGATATTACTCCCATGGGGATTGTGGAAACGGCCCGCTGTATCCGTCAGATGCAGAAGCTATTGAGGGAACAGGGGGCAGATGTCAATTTTGAGGAGTACATTGACAATCAAACTCGTTTTGTTTCTCAGGCGGCCTGGTTCTCTCGTTCCATTGACTGTCAGAACTTGACGGGGAAAAAAGCGGTGGTGTTTGGCGACAATACCCACGCCGCTGCCATGACGAAGATTCTGGCCCGGGAAATGGGGATTCATGTGGTTCTGGCGGGAACCTACTGCAAGTACGATGCGGATTGGTTCCGGGAACAGGTGAGTGAGTATTGTGATGAGGTGCTGATTAGTGAGGATAATGGAGAGATTGGGGATGCGATCGCCCGCTTAGAACCCTCTGCCATTTTCGGCACCCAGATGGAACGTCACGTGGGTAAACGCCTCGATATTCCCTGCGGTGTTATTTCTGCCCCGATTCACATTCAGAACTTCCCGGTAGGGTACACGCCTTATCTGGGCTATGAGGGAGCGAATCAGACGGTGGATCTGATTTACAATTCCTTCACCCTGGGGATGGAAGATCATCTGTTGGAAATCTTCGGCGGCCATGATACCAAGGAAGCCATCACCAAAGGGGTGTCGGCTGATTCGGATCTCGGTTGGAGTAAGGATGGCTTGGCGGAGTTGAACAAAATCCCCGGCTTTGTGCGCGGGAAGGTGAAACGCAATACCGAGAAGTTCGCCCGAGAACGGGGGATAGACTCAATTACCGCTGAAGTTCTTTATGCGGCGAAAGAAGCGGTAGGCGCGTAGTCTGCCGGCAAGCAACCTTGGGGCGATGGCGATCGCCCCAAGAGGAGATGAGTCTATGGTTTCCCTAGCGACTCATCGCTAACATCCGTTCAATGGGTTTGAGGGCCGCCAGGCGGACATCTTCAGGGAGGGTGATTTCTGGCTGACGCTGTTTCATCGCCAGATAGAGTTTTTCCAGGGTGTTTAGGCGCATATGGGGACATTCGTTACAGGCACAGGTTCCCGTCGGGGGTGCCGCGATGAAGGTTTTGTCCGGCATCGCTTTCTGCATTTGGTGGATAATCCCCGGTTCCGTGGCCACGACAAAGGAGTTGTGCGGACTCTGTTGGGCGTAGTTTAATAGGGCTGTGGTGGAACCGATATAGTTGGCGTGGCGTAAGACGGGGGGTTCACATTCAGGGTGGGCGATGATTTCCGCTTCGGGATGTTGGACCTGTAATTGCACCAGTTTCTTCTCGGAGAAGTTCTCATGCACGATACAGCTACCATCCCAAAGGAGTAACTCGCGCCCGGTTTGTTCCATGACGTAACGGCCGAGGTTGCGATCGGGGGCGAAGATAATTGGCTGTTCTGGGGGGATTTGGTTGACGATATCTACGGCGTTGGAACTGGTGCAGATGATATCGCTCATGGCCTTGATGGCGGCGGTACAGTTGATGTAGGAGACCACCAAATGGTCAGGATGTGCGGCTTTGAAGGCGGCGAAGGCCTCGGGAGGGCAGCTATCGGCGAGGGAACAGCCGGCGTCTAAGTCGGGTAGCAGGACTTGTTTATGGGGATTGAGGATTTTAGCGGTTTCCGCCATGAAGTGAACTCCGGCGAAGACAATCACCTCGGCATCGGTTTGGGCGGCTTGGCGAGATAAGCCGAGGGAGTCGCCAATGTAGTCGGCGACGTCTTGGATGTCGGGGTCTTGGTAATAATGGGCCAGGATGACGGCGTTGAGATCCTGCTTCAGGGTGGCGATCGCCTCGAAGAGATCGTCAGGAAGTTGGGATTGGCTGGATTGGGAGAAGGGTACGGTCGTAAACACGGTGAAAAAAGATGACGGGATGGGACGTTAACAAAATGTTAACCGAATTATAGTGGGTTTTACCAAAATCCCATCATCTCTTTCGGGGGAGAGGGGGGAACCACGGAGTCACAGAGGACACCGAGAAGGAGAGAGGAGGAGAGAGGAGGAGAGAGGAGGAGAGAGGAGGAGAGAGGAGGAGAGAGGAGGAGAGAGGAGGAGAGAGAAGAAGAGAGGAGGAGAGAGAAGAAGAGAGGAGGAGAGGGAAAGCCTCCCTACTGCCTAGGGCGACCACAAGGGTACGCCCCTACGTTGTTTCTGTTGCCTTCTTCCCCCTTAAGCTGTTTTAGAAAACTGATTGGCCAGAAGTTGGGTTTTTAGTCCGAGTTCGATCGCCTCTAAAACTCGGGTCATGCCGGTGGTGTTGACCATTTCTGGGGTTTTTCCGGCTTTTTGAGCTACCTGCATGGCTTTCTCGGTTAGGGAATGGCTGGCATAGCCGGTGATAATTAACAGCAGATCGGCACTGTAGATGTGGCTTTCGACCTGTTGGGCCATTTGTAGTCCTTCTTGGGCCGTGCACCACACTAACTCCACGCCGGAGTCCCGGAGGCGGTTCTTGACGGCGGTGGCGAGGCGATCGTGTCCCCCAAAGACCACGACTTTTCCTTGAAGTTGGCTGTAGGGGTTGGGGCGTTTTTCTGAGGTGCGATGGCGGGTGCGGGGCTGCACTTCCGAGGGGCGTTCCACTCGGGAGCGGTTTTCCATCGCTTTATGATAGATAAAATTCAGGGTTTGCTCATGGGTTCCCCGCAGGCGGGCGACGGGCCCCTCTTCACTGAGGAGGTTGATGCGATCGATTAGGGCTTCGACGACTTCTTCGAGGGCGTCAATGGCTTTTAAGTCGGTTGTATAGCCCCGTAAGGCGACGGAGACGTCGGTGGCACTAAAGAAATCTTGCTGTTCTGAGATGGTTTCGAGCAAGTCTTGCTTGAGGGCGAGTCTCCATTGGTGGGTTTGTTCGGATAACTGCTCGTCGAGAAGACGTTCTTCGTATAAGATGAGTTGGCGATCAACGGTTTGGGCGGCTAAGAGGGGAGCATTCTCTAGTTGCTCCCGGATTTCCTGGGCTTTTTGTTCTAATTTCTGCCGACCGGCGCTTTCATGGATGTTCTCAACATCATATTGCTTCAACATCGCTTGCACTTGGTTTAACAGCGGTTTCAGCTTCGCTTCGATTTCTTTCGTTTTTTCCTCGATCTGTACATCACGCTGTTGCTGAAGTCGGTTTTCTTCCAACTCGGCTTTCGCCAAGGATAATAGGCTACTGACGGAGTTCTCTAGGTTGCCAATGTCATTAATATCCATAGGGTCTGGGTTCTCGAAGAATGAAAGGATACCGTTGCACTGTTAGAGTATTTTTACCCTCTGGGAGGAGACTCTACCTGGGTCAAGTACAACGGGTATGCTCTCTATGATACGCCTGGATTCCCCTGGTTTGTCTGAAGATTCTCTCAACCCTAGATGCCATTGTCCCTGCGTTGGGTTGAGGTTCCTGATGGGTTATGGAGTTTAAGCCATCGGTTTGAGTCATCGTCAGTGGGTTCGTGTTTAGGGGCGATCGCGGGTAGGCTCGGGTTGCGGCAGTATCCTAGAATGAAACCATGCCTTGCCATAGGGTTCGCCATGCTGATTCCACCATCGCCTATGGTGGTGGGCGTAGGGGCGTACCGTAAGGGGCGCGCCCTATGACTGGCTACCCCAGGGTGCAACCGTATCATGAGCGTATGCTCATCATCCCTCTACCCCTATCTTCTGTCTGAGAGAACTCATGACTTCCGAGACTACCCTGGATATCCTTAAGTCTGCCCTGGACTCCCAAGCGAAAGCCTTAGATCTATGCGATCGCGGCTTGACTGAACTTCCGCCTGACATTGGTCAACTTCGTCAACTGGTTGCCCTGAGTCTTAGCGGTAATGCCTTATCCCGCCTCCCGCCTGAAATTGGGCAACTGCAAAACCTAAAATTACTGGATTTAGAATGGAATGAGTTTGAGGAGTTTCCCCAGGAAATTCTACAGCTTAGCCAGTTGCGCGAACTTTATATTAGTGGTAATCTCTTAACCAAAATTCCCGCTGAATTAAATCAACTTCAGTATCTCGAAAAACTTCACATCAATAATAATCGTCTTCGAGAGGTTCCTGCGGATTTAAGCAACTTGTTTAGTCTGCGGGAACTCTCCTTGCGAGATAATCAACTGACTGATATTCCTGATAATTTCTACCGCCTGACGCGCCTGCGGAACCTCTCCTTACGACAGAATCGTCTGTCTAAGTTCCCCCTGGCGATTTGCAATTTGGAAAATTTGCACAGTCTCTCTCTCAGCCATAATCCCATCGGCAGGGTTCCTGGGGATATCTCCCGCTTGCAATATCTCCGTCAACTGGCTTTAGGCTTCAATCAACTTGAACAACTCCCCCCGGAAATCTATCATTTCAAACAACTCAAACAACTCTATCTTAATGACAACCAGCTTCAGGACCTTCCGGCTGAAATTGGCAATCTCAGTGCCTTAACCGAGTTGTACCTCTACAACAACCAAATCCAAGCCTTGCCCGAGGAAATTGGCGCACTCAAAAACTTGACAACGCTATCTATTAGTGGTAATAAGCTCGGCAGTTTACCGGCGAGCTTAGCCCAACTCTCCCAACTGCGATCGCTCGCGGCAAGCAGTAATCAATTTAGTCAATTCCCGGCCGTCATTGGACAACTCAAACAACTCGAAGAACTAGCATTAGGGGGCAACAACGTTGAGGAATTTCCCGCCGAACTTCTCCAACTCCAACACCTGAAAAATTTAGCCCTTTGGGATAATCCTCTCGGAAGTTTACCTCCAGAGATAACGCAACTGCAAGCGTTGGAAATTCTCAATGTTCGCAACACCCAGTTAAATCAGTTGCCGGACGAGTTGTCCAAAATGCCAAACCTCAAGTACCTCTATATTGACAATAACCCTCTAGCAACCTTGCCCAATGAGGTGGTCGAGGCGGGTAGTGAGGCGGTTTTAGCCTATCAGAAAGTGCAGCCTGACCTGTCTTCAGAGTAAACTAGACCGGGGAAAAGCTAGTGGTTCAACGCTGAATTAGCCCGTTTCTACAATTGGAGAAGTCCCTATGGTACGACCCCCCACACAACTCGATGGTGAAACTCTATCCCTTGAGTTACCCAAAACAATTCAGTTGCACGTCACCCCAGAGCAGTTTGCTGCCCTCGCTGCGAGTAACCGAGAGCTACAACTCGAACGCACTGCCCAAGGAGAACTCATCGTGAATCCACCAACCGGTTGGGAAACTGGAGAACGTAATTTTAGCATCATCGGACAGTTATATCGTTGGTATGAGGGGCAGGGGTGTACTGGGAAAGCTTTTGAGTGTTCGACGGGATTCACGTTAGCCAATGGTGCCATTCGCTCTCCCGATGCGGGTTGGATTCGTCAAGAACGTTGGGATGCCCTCACGGACGAGGAGAAGGGAACGTTTGCCAATATCTGCCCGGATTTTGTGGTGGAACTTCGCTCGGGGTCGGACACAGTGACGTCGCTGCAAGCCAAAATGCAAGAGTATCTGGACAATGGTGCTCGACTGGGTTGGTTAATTGACCCGAAAACCCGAACGGTGAGCGTTTATCGAGTGGGGTTAGAGGTCGAGGTGTTGTCGAATCCGACTGAGTTATCCGGTGAGGATGTTTTACCGGGTTTTGTCTTGGATCTGTCTCGGGTGTGGGGGGGATAGTAGAGTCAAGGGGCGATCGCACTCTCTATTCCCCTAATCCCCAGCGTTACCGATTCCCCGTTCCTGCCCCAACGGCTTGCTTGCGATTGCGAGTTTCCAGGAAAATCAACAGGGCATTGATATCTGCTGGATTGACTCCACCAATTCGGGAGGCTTGGCCCACCGTCACTGGGCGAATTTTCATGAGTTTCTCCCGAGATTCCTTGGAGAGGGTTTCAATGGCATCGTAATCTAAATCCACCGGTAGCGGTCGATTGGCTTCGCGACTGACTTGGTCAATTTGCCGTTGTTGTCGCTGGAGATAGCCGGAGTATTTGATGTCAATTTCCGCCCCTTCCCGTTCCGCTGTCGTTAACTCAGGATTCCCGAGTCCCCAGCGGTCTAAATCCAGATAATGGAACTTGGGACGACGCAATAAATCTGAGAGGGTCACTGACCCTTTGATTCCTTGACCCGTTTCGGCGATGATTTGCTGGCCAATCTCATCATGGGCCTTGACGCGATTGGCTTGCAGACGTTCCTTCTCGGCGGCGATATTGCCTTGCTTGCGTTGGAAGAGGTCCCAGCGGCGATCGTCAATTAGGCCAATTTCGCGGCCTAAGGGAGTTAGACGGCGATCGGCATTATCCGATCGCAGCACTAAGCGATATTCCGATCGCGAGGTTAACATACGATAGGGTTCCCGCAACTCTTTCGTACAAAGGTCATCAATCAGAGTTCCCAGATAACTCTCCTCCCGAGGGAAGACAATCATTTCTTGACCCCGGACAAAGCGGGCTGCATTAATTCCCGCCACAATTCCCTGGGCCGCCGCCTCTTCATAGCCGGTGGTTCCATTGATTTGTCCGGCGCAAAATAGCCCCTCAACTCGTTTCGTCATCAACGTGGGGAAACATTGCGTCGCGGGGAGATAGTCATATTCGACGGCATAGGCCGGGCGCAACATCACACAGTTCTCCATCCCCGGTAAGGTCCGCAACATCTGCACTTGCAACCGTTCCGGGAGTCCTGTGGAGAACCCTTGAATATACAATTCCGGGAAATCTCGCCCCTCGGGTTCAATGAAAATCTGATGACTGGGTTTGTCGGCGAAGCGAACAATCTTGTCCTCAATACTAGGACAGTAGCGAGGCCCTTTGGCATCCACCCAGCCGCCATAGACGGGGGACAGATGTAGGTTCTCCTGAATGATTTTATGGGTTTCGGCGGTGGTTCGCGTCAGATAGCAGTTGACCTGTTCCCGTTCCACCCAGGCCTCGGGGTCAAAACTAAACCAGCGCACCTCCTCATCGGGGGGTTGCGGTTCCATTTGGCTGTAATCCACAGACCGCTTGTCGACGCGGGCTGGCGTCCCCGTTTTCAGGCGATCGGTCTCAAACCCCAATTTTTGCAAAGTTTCCGTTAAACCCACCGCCGCGAACTCCCCAGCCCGTCCTGCGGGCATGGATTTGTTGCCGACCCAAATGACGCCCCCGAGAAACGTGCCGGTGGTGAGAATGACGGTTTTACAGCGGAAGGCGACGCCAAAATAGGTTTGTACGCCGATAATTTCGTCGTTTTTACCCAAGACAATATCCGTCACCATGCCTTCGCGGACGGCCAGATTTTCCTGATTCTCCACAATCTGACGCATGACAGCGGCATATTCCCGTTTATCGGTTTGGGCCCGTAACGCCCAGACGGCAGGTCCTCGGGAGGAGTTGAGGACGCGCTTTTGTAGATAGGTGCGATCGGCCATTTTGCCAATTTCGCCCCCGAGGGCATCTACTTCATGCACCAGTTGCGACTTTGCGGGGGCACCAACGGCAGGGTTACAGGGTTGCCAGGCGATTTTGTCTAAATTCAGGGTTAACAGCAGGGTACGGCAACCGAGACGGGCTGTGGCGAGGGCAGCATCACATCCGGCGTGTCCTGCACCCACCACTACCACGTCAAATTCGTCTTGGAATTCTACGGCTGTTTCGAGGGTCATGGGGGTTGGGTTGAGCTGATGGGTCAATTGACTATTGTAGCGTGTCAACTCCCCGACGCTGATACAGGTGCTTTCGCCACAGCTTCGCTAACGGTACAGCGCGGGCTTTCAGTGGGCCTTCTATTGATTGCAACAAGTGATTGCAACAAGTGATTGCAACAAGACCTGGGGGGCTAGACTAACATAGAATGGAATAGGCGTGGACTTGCTGCTTTAATCATAGAGAACGATGATGGTACCTCAAAACTTTGCAGATATTTTGGACTCTGCTGATCGCTTGTCGGTGGAAGAGCAAGAAGACTTAATTCGTATTTTACAAAATCGGCTTCGCGATCGCAACAGAGCCGATCGCGTTCGGGATGTTCGAGACGCAGAAAATGAATTTTTAGAAGGCAAATGTCACCCAGCAACTCCTCAACAACTGATGGAGGAAATTCTTTCATGACATTTACTTTGTTGCGTTCTAGTGCTTTTATTCGCGAGGCTCGAAAAAATGTAAAAAAGTATCCTCAAGTGGCAGAAAAAATTGGACAAACGTTAGAACTATTGTGCGAAGATCCATTTCATCCCCAATTACGAACTCATAAATTGAAAGGAGAGCTTAAAGAGTCATGGGCTTGTCGCGTTGAATATGATCTACGAATTATTTTCAAATTTGTTGACTATGAGAACACAGAGGCGATTCTTTTAGAATCTATTGGGACTCATGATGAAGTGTATTAAATTGGCTATTCAAGAAATCTGGTGCAATTTGTTGTCGTGGATATAAAATCTGGACAGGGCAACCACAGCTCGACTATCGCTCGCTGACCGCAAGGGATTGCCCCTACAGTCAGGGTTTCACTTTTTGATAAACTTTGCTAACCACCGCAAATCTTGAAGACCCTAGGTTTTGCCCATTAATTATGTCGCAGTTACTCACCTCCATGTCTCTAACGGAGTTTTTGACTCAAGCCAATCTTGAGTCGTCTCCGGCATGGGAATTGATTGAGGGGCGAGTTGTTCAAAAACCGATGCCCACCCTGTTTCATTCACGGCTGCAACGCAATCTCGTTAACTCCATTAATGAGCGCCTGGATGAGTTCGAGGCGATACAAGAGTTACGCTGTATTATTCCGCCGTATTCACCGGTTCCGGATATTGTCGTTATTGCTAGAGAACGCCTGTCTGATGAGGATGGACCCTTCCAGGGCGCTCCTGATTGGTTGATTGAGATTCGTTCCTCCGACCAAGGGACGTTAGACTTGCAAACTAAGATTATTCACTGTCTTAGTAATGGCACAAAATTGGCTTGGTTGATTGATTTTAATCATGAGCAAGTTTGGGTTTGGCAGGGCGATAGTTTGCCCATTATTTGTTCAGGAGATGATGTTTTGCCTGATTGTGATTTCGGGCTTAAACTCACCGCCAATGGTGTAATTGCAATGACTCAAGCTCAACATTGATGGTTAAAAAAAGATTTTAATCTGTTATTTTTTCTTCAATAATTTGCGTAGAACTCAGCCATTGTCCGGTGGCATCATAATTGCGTAATAGGCGTGCGCGAACTCCCTCCCCAAGTCGCCAGCCAATTTCTAGGAAAAAGGGTTTTTGGCGGGGAATGGTGAGGGGACAGAGACAGGATGCGCCGTTGGGGAGGAGTAGGAGTTGTCGGGGTTCGCTGGCGCGGTTAAACAGGATGCGATTATCGCCCTCAATCTCTCCAGTCGAGGACAATTGCCAGTCTGATGTGGTTAATGACTGCTGAAGTTGGTTTCCCTGACGGCTGATGACGAGATGACTTTCGTAGGATTCAGGGGTGCGAAAATCGGGGTATTCGGTGGTGACGGTTCCCCGCCATTGTCCAATTAGTTCCTCGACGGTTAAGGGGGGCGATTCTGGGATTTCGACCCCATCGAGGACTTCGCGAATTAGGGTTCCACCGCTAAATTCACCGTTTTTAAACAGTTGTACCAGTCGCAATCGCCGTTGGTGATGGATAAACCCCTGTTCCGCGCCAAAGTCGGAGACGGGGGAAAATTGCACGGAACCAAAGGAAAAGGCCCCATCTTCAAAAAAGAGGATGTTGCGTCCTAGGGTGCGATAGTTTAATTCAAGGGGGTTAGGGTGAGGTTCCCCAGGGGGATATTTAAAAACTCGTTGTTGCACGAGGGTATTGTTATCAACGCCGTCTAAGGTGACGCGAGTGGGAGTATCATTTAAAACCACACCTTGCGCAGAAAACTGGGTGAATGAACCTCGCCAATCTCCCAGGTTTTTTAGAAATCGCTGCCATTGATTCATCGTTGGACAATCCCTGATGTTTTGTCATGATTCTTGTTTGGGGGGTGAACACCCGTTCGCCCCCAAGTTGTTTTAGAGTTTTATTAGTTGCCCATCCGTCGTTCTCCGTAGGCCAGAAGTTCATCGATCGCCCGTAAGCGATTCTCCCAAGTATTGACCTGATAGCCGTTACTAGAGCGATGAAGCCTTAGCCATTGGGGAATGCCCACTTGCAAGCTGTTGAGGCGATCGCGGGCAATGAGAAGCTGCTCACGATTGGGAGAGTTGGCCAGTTGAGTTAAGGCGTCTCCAAGGGCCTGATCTCCCTCTTTCCAGAGCGCCAATTTATCATCATCAATCCATAACTGCTCATTCCCTAACACCCATTGCCATTCTGCCCTCAGTCCACGATGACTGTCTAGAGCGGCTTTGAAGGGTTGACGGAAGGGAATCGGTTGCTGAACACTCTCGATTTGAGTCTGCTGCAAAATCTCCTTGAGGTTATCAAACAGCCGTTCCGCCGCAAAGAGAGCGTAACCACTCGTGGGTAAATCCCGAATCATCTGCATTTGGTCAACGGCGACGATATCCTCCAAGTCATGGAGTTTGACCGAGGGAACCATCAGGGCCCCTTGAGGCAGATTCGCCAGCATCGGGGTCATAATCCGTCCGAGACGGTTGGTGTCCGCTGCGTAGGTCATCGGGACAATGACATCGACAATCCCCTGTTCGATCCAGCTTTCCCAGTCTTGCTGGATTTTATGGATGCGATCGTGGCGAGATTGGGGAAACACCGCCGCTGAGAGAATTAACTCCGGGTTGCGACGTTGCAGGAGTTGATGCACTTCCCCCACAAACTCCGTCACCTGATTGACTCGGAAATCAGTCCAGCGTTGCCACAACTCCACCTGACGGGGGGAAATGGTGGTGGGGTCAACTCCCGTCATGTCCTGAAAGCGCGATCGCCCCGCCTCCCCATAGCCATAACTGCGTTCGGCACTGGGGTCTTGGAAGGGATAGCGGATATAGTCTAACTGCACCCCGTCCACGTCATAATTGAGGATAATCTCATCGATGATACGGATGAGATACCAACGGGCTTCGAGGTTAGCCGGATCGAGAAAGGTTTTGCGAGATCCCCGATGACGAATCTCACCGCGATGGTCAAGATTGGCCCATTGGGGGTTGTCATTGAGAATTGGCCCCAGGAAGCTGGGAGATTGACCCAGAAGCCGGTTATGGGGTTCATTTCCCACCGCGAACGCCCACACCCAGGCATGGAGTTCCATTCCCCGTTCCCGGGCCAGTTCGATCGCCGCTTGTAAGGGGTCCCAGCCTTCCGTGAGGGGGTTTTGATTGCCGGTGATTTGGCTAGGATAGATGGGATAGCCCGCATTGAGCGTTTCAAAAAAGACCGTATTAATGCCCGCCCGGGCCAGCCGGTCAAATAGGGGTTCAAGTCCAGCTTTTGACCCCGCCCGAACAATGGTGCCGCGATCGAGCCAAATTGATCGCACTTCCGGGGCATTATTACGGGGACGATCATTGGGGTAACTGGCCCAGAGTTGCGATCGCGCCTCCAACCACCGCGATCGCGCCTCCCCATAATGCCCTTGTCGCACTAATCCCGGAAACTCCCGCAAAAGGGTTTTAGTGGCCTCCACCTGGGCCCCGCCGTCAACATAGCCCATCGCCACCCCCTCGAACCCCGCATCTAAACTCTGAAGGGCAACATCCCCCAAATGCCCCAGACTCTGGGCGGCCACCAAAGCACTTTCAACCCGTCCCAACAGTTGCATCAATTCTTGTTGCATCCGCAGGGCGATCGTGGCATCAATGGGAGCATCCCCAGCTTCCACCACTAAGCCAGGGGGAGCCGTTTCTGAAGCGGGGTCGGCCACCTCCGCTTCCTCAACCCGACTCTGAACCGCAGTCTCCTGACTTTGGACCGGAACCGGAAGCAGGAGTGGAATGGCAAACAAAGCAACCGGGAGCGATAGCTGAGACAGCAGCCGAACTAGGGCATTGACCATAATGGTGTTCCTTGAACGTGTGAGGAAAGTTGGAAGCGAAAAACTCCTCGAATTTTAACCAATTTTAAGAAGCAGGGCGAAGCAGCATCTCTTGCCTATTGCCTCAAGAGAGAGGGCGACCACGGTTCGGCGATCGCTCACCGACCAGAAAGAAAGATACGCCCCTACGTGGTTCCCCTCCCCCTCTTGCCTCTTGCCTCTTGCCTCTTGCCTCTTCCTTTCCCCCTAAACCTCATCCCGAACCGGGAAGCGATTAATTAACTCACTCGCATCCCAAGCCAAGCGGCGAATCTCCGGGCTGGCATGGGGAATATGGGGAATTTGCGAGAGAAAATCGAGGGTTCGTCGTAAGATACGGACAATATCCCCCTCATCCAGACTGGTATTCTCACAAAGTTCCGTCCAGTCCACCCCATAGGCCCAATATTCCACCAAACCCAGGGCATCCCATTCCAGCCAAACCGGAAACGCCACCTGATAGCGCCATTGAATCTGAATGACTTTGCGGCGTAATCCCCGTAAGGTTCCGAGGGCTTCTTCGACTTCCGGGGTAATGCTATAACGAGTCCACGTATCCGCTCGCACCTCCATCACCAGGGCAGCACAAGCCGCCGCGAACTGTTCTGGGGTCAGGGAATCAAACTCTCCACTGGTGATGGCTAAGCCTAACCATAATTCGTTGTCCCCGCGCACAGCGGCAATGGACTCTCCTAAGCCTGTAGGTTTCATGGAGAGGCCATCTAAACACTCAAACTCAATCAGAATATCAATTAGATCGAGGAACGCCTCCCAGTGACGGGCCAGATTAACGCGGATACTGTCTTCTCGTTCCTGTCGTTGCCGTTGCAGACGGGCCAACCGCTTAGCCCGTTTAATCAACGTGCCGGGATTGCCAAATTGGTTCAGGGGATGCCGTTCGAGTTCGGCGGTAATGTCTGCCACCCGTTCCTGCCATTCTTGGACTTCTGGGGGGATGTCTGGGGTAGCTAGGGGGGGAATCTGTTGGGCGACGGACTGAGTCTCTGGGCTGCCGTTGCGGGTTTGTCCCGGTTTTGGGGGCATCTCTGGAGGGGGGCTGAGGGAATCAACTCCCTCCAGACGGGGAATTTCGCCTCGCAAACTGACCACATCTTTGGTGGTGATGATATACCAACGGTTGTTTGCCCCTAAACAGACGAGATAAGGAGCTTTGCCGGGGCCGGGCAGTTTATTGACTAACACGGCGTTGAGCGGCTCGGAGACGGGGACGTTGGGACCTTTGAGTTGTAGGATGCTCCCGGCGACGGCAAATTGTAGGGCCAGGGTGAGGGATTTGCTCTGAACGTCTCCGGCCTGTTGTTGCAGGGTTTTGAGGATGCGGCGTTCTTCTTTGAGCCGTTCTTGCAGTTTTTCGTAACTGCTGAGATGCTCTGGGTCAACTTGCTCAAATTTACTTTGGGCGGCGGTGATTTCGGCGTCGAGGTCTCGCAGGGCCTGTTGTTGAGGACGTAGGCTTAGGCCGGCGAGATATTGCCCAAAGCTGCGTTCGATGAGTTCTTTGGCTTCATCGAGGCTGTGGGTTTGCAGCAGGTTTAAGACCATCCCATAGTTGGGGGTAAATTGGCTCACCAGGGGGTCTGCCTTTGAGGTGGCCAGGTTGGCAGCTTCGACGGCCCCTTCAAAGGGCGTATCGAGGGTCACCACATAGCCCTGTTCGTCCATTCCCCGCCGTCCGGCCCGCCCGGCCATTTGCAGGAACTCGGAGGCCGTCAGGAGACGATGACCGCGATCGGTGCGTTTGGAGAGGCTGGAGATGACGGTGGTTCGGGCGGGCATATTAATGCCGGCGGCCAGGGTTTCGGTGGCGAAGACGACTTTGATGAGTCCTCGTTGGAAGAGTTGTTCGACGAGGCCTTTCCAGGCGGGTAGGATGCCGGCGTGGTGGGCGGCGATGCCTCGATAGAGGGGTTCAACTTGTCCTTCGCGGCCGGCGTCGGGGTTTTGTCGCAGAAATTCGTCAATGGTGGTTTTGAGTTGGGCGGCTTCGTCGTCGTTGACGAGGCTGAGGGTGCCGATATCGTTGACGGAGCGATCGCAGCCCCGACGACTGAAGATAAAGTAAATGGCCGGCAACATATCCCGTTTACGCAGTTGGGAGACGACGTAGCTAATGGCCAGTCCGTCGCGACGGCTGCGGCGGTTGTTTTTGCTGCCTCGGCGGGGTTTGAGGCGGTTGTTGAGTTTGTTGTCTGAGTTGAGAAGGGGGAAAACGCCTTTACGGTTACAGAAGAGGAATTGTAGGGGAACGGGGCGATGTTCGGAATAGATGCGTTCGGTGGGGCCGTGGACTTGGCTAATCCAATCGGTGAGTTGGTCGCTGTTGGCGACGGTGGCGGATAGGCCCACCAGTTGGATTTCCGGGGGACAGTAGATGATGGATTCTTCCCAGACGGTTCCCCGTTGGCGATCGTTCATGTAGTGACATTCGTCGAGAACGACGGTTTGCACCCCCTGAATGGAGGTTCCCACTTCGCCGATGCGGGTTCCGTAGAGCATATTACGGAAGATCTCGGTGGTCATGACGATGATGGGGGCATCGCGATTGAAGGAGAGATCCCCCGTGAGGAGTCCGACGTTGTTGGGCCCGAATTGCTCTTGGAAGTCTCGTAGTTTTTGGTTAGAGAGGGCTTTGAGGGGGGTGGTGTAGAAGACTCGTTGCTCGTTGGCTAGGGCTTGGTAGATGGCGTATTCGCCGATGAGGGTTTTGCCCGAACCGGTGGGGGCGCAGACAATGGTTGATTTGCCGGCGTTGAGGGCGGCGATCGCCTCTTGTTGAAAGTCGTCGAGAGGAAAGGGAAAAAGCTGGTTAAGGTCGAGATCGGACATGATGGGGGGTATGACTCGGAAACAGGGGAGCGGCGAGATCGAGCAAATCTGAGGACGACCTTAGGCAGAGGGTTGGCAGATTGGGGCGATCGCCCACCCAAATCATAACGCCGCCTGTTCCCCTGCGATCACTTGCTGCGCTCACAGGGTCTATCGCGTTAAGCTGATTGTGGGGGATCATCCCGACCAATCCGTCTAGCCTTAGACGGGGAGGTGACAGGGCGAAAGCTCCCAGGGATAGACTCTGGGGCGATGGCTCAGTCTTGGGATGGTGGGCGATCGCCCAGGAAAAACCCCGAACCCGAGAATTTCTCTTCCCCGAATTCCCGGCCCCGTGAGATAATGTTGAGTAAAGTTTTGTATCTTGTCCGACAAGCTTAGAATTTATACCATGCAAGCCCGTCTGACCGTCAATACCTATTTCAGCGCGGCCCATCGCCTGGCTCGCCCGGACCTAGACTATACAACTAATTGCGGGGTCTATGGCAAATGTGCCCGTCCCCATGGTCATGGTCATAACTACCATCTGGATGTGACGGTTTGTGGAGAGGTGAATCCTCGAACCGGTATGGTTGTGGAGTTGGGGGCGTTACGTCATCTGATTCAGGAGGTGGTGATTGAACCTCTGGATCATCGGTTCCTCAATAAAGATATTCCCCATTTTGAGACTCGGGTTCCCACGGCTGAAAATATCGCCATTTATATCCGAGATTTACTGCTGAACCCTTTGCAGGAGCTGGGATTGAGCTTGGAGAAGTTACGCCTGTATGAGAGTCCTAACAACTCCTGTGAACTCTATGGAACCATGGGGGGCGATCGCCGGGATACTCCGACACAGGAGAAAACCAAGCTGCTTCTCGTGTGAGGTCTGGCCTCCTGAATCAGTGATTCTAGAATCTTGTTCCCGGTTTCAACCTGAGTGTTGCGTTTCCCCGACTCGCTCTTGACCTCTGTTTTTAAGACTTGACCGCCAACAGCATCCTCAACGACTTGACGATGACGACTCCTCAACTTCCCCCAGAACTCGACAAGATGGTTCGACGCTTCCAGCGAGCCTCTGACCCCAAACGGCGTTATGAGCAACTGCTCTGGTTGGCGAAAAAGCTGCCAGAGATGCCTGAAGCCGAGAAAACCCCTGAAAATAAGGTTCAGGGTTGTGTCTCTCAGGTTTACGTCACCGCACAGCTCGATGATGCCGGAAAGGTTTGCTTTCATGGGGATTCTGACGCTCAGTTGACGAAGGGACTTCTGGCGTTCCTGATTCGGGGGACTGAAGGCTTAAGCCCCGAGGAAATTGTTAAACTGGCCCCGGATTTTATTCAGGAGACTGGCTTACAGGCCAGTTTGACCCCCTCTCGTGCCAATGGCTTTTACAACATTTTCAAAACCATGAAACAAAAGGCCTTACTTTTGGCAGCGGGTGAGGGTGATTTTGGAGCTGTCGATATTAAAAGTATCGAAGCCACCTAAGTCTTGGTTCGTCAGTTGTCTGTCAGTTTCTCATTGACTTCTCATTGACTTGTCATTGACGAAAATTTAAAGATATTCGGCGAAATCTCGGCGATCGCCTGAAAAAGATGTTAGAATCGTGAAGGTGATTTACGATTCTGTGCGGTTGTCATGGGTTTTCAAAATCGGGTTTTGATGCGCCACGGCAACTTCAGCCAATCTAACCTAAACCCTCGGGAACTCTAGCAAAATCGGGACAGCTCTTGCCTTTGCCCATGCTTTTAAAACCGTTTCCTTTGTCTGCGATCGGACTCGCTCTATCTAGCCAATTTTATCGAGTCTCAAGCGATCGCCTATCCGATGCGGTATTCAGAGCCAGTGGCTTTTTTTCAAAAAACTCAGTTAACAAAAATAGTTCTGCTCCCTGCAATCTCAGGATTGCGAGCCTTCCGCCTGACCATTCATGGTTGATTTTCGTTGCGAATCCACTCGCGTTTTTGGAGAAACATCTATGTTTCCTAGATTCAATAGCAGTTAATGTCCTGCCGTCCTGAGCAATGCTTTTTTTTGCCGCCTTGCTGAGAATGAATCTAATTTCCCACCTTCTAAATAGCTACTGATTTCCAACAGCCTAATGACACTATCCAATTCCTCTGAACTCATCGGTACAGATCGACTTGAAAAACAACTCGAAACCAACGGCCATAAAACCGTTTCTGACCAGGAAATGCGTAACTCAATCCGCACCCTGCTAACAGAACTCGGAGAAGACCCAGACCGCGAAGGCTTACGAGATACCCCCAAACGAGTCAGTAAAGCCTGGCAATTCCTCACCTCCGGCTACGACCAATCCCTGGAGGAACTGCTCAACGGTGCCATCTTCAATGAGAACTCCCATGAGATGGTCTTGGTGCGCGACATCACCCTATTTAGCACCTGTGAACATCATATGTTGCCCATCATCGGCCATGCTCATGTCGCCTACATCCCCAACGGGAAGGTGATTGGCCTGTCTAAGATTGCCCGCATTTGTGAAATGTTTGCCCGTCGTCTCCAGGTTCAAGAGCGTCTGACGGGACAAATTGCCGATGCGTTACAAGAAGTCCTCAAACCCCAGGGGGTAGCCGTCGTCATCGAAGCCACTCATATGTGCATGGTCATGCGTGGAGTGCAAAAACCCGGTTCCTGGACAACCACCAGTGCCATGCGAGGTGTGTTTGTCGATGATGCACGGACTCGTCAAGAGTTCATGGGCTTAATTCGCCACAGTCCTCAATTCCACTAAAACCCATCTAGGCGGCTCCCCCTCTTCTCAAGTTAATACAGCAGAGGGGGATGGCCGCCAACGAGGTCTTTCCAATTACTCCCACCTTGAGGTTTTAGCGGAAGCCGCTGAAACTGACCGGTTGGCCCGCTCGGAACGCTCCCACAACCTGTCGTCCATCGGGAAACGTCATTGTCCCCGTACCATGGGGTCGTGCTTGTCGTAGTTCTCCCACATAGCGACGACCATCTCCATAGGTACAGGTCGCATTCTTGGCATCAAAGTTATTCGTGAAGAAAAAGCCCGTACAAGTGGTTCCAGTTGAGTGACGGAAGGTTCCCCGTCCAAAGGGTTGTCCAGCAAAAAACTCTCCTTCAAAGCGATTGCCATTGGCGAAAAAATAGCGGCCATCGCCATCAGGCTGACTACTGGAAAAGATTCGCTCAATTTCTCGTCTTTCTAAGATAGGTTCACCTTGAAGCGTCCGCCCAACGGGAACCAATGAGGTGACATTTTCCGTCCGTCGAACCCCGGAAAAAGACCCTTCATAGCGAGTTCCATCCGTATAAAACGCCGTTCCTTGACGAATCGCTCCATTTTCAAATACCCCCTCATAGCGGGAGTCATCGGGACGAATTAAACGCCCCCTGCCGTTGGGAAATCCCTCTCTAAACTCCCCCTCATAACGGGTACCGTCACTTAAGGTGAGTACGCCGCGTCCATTGGGTAAAAAGTCGCTAAAGGAGCCAATATAACTCTGCCCTTCCCCATAATTACAGCGACCAAAACCAGAACCTGTCTGTAAGATCGAGACCGGATCACACTGAGGCTCACGAACATCATCTTGAGCCTGAACCCGAAACAGGAGCCCATTTAGTCCAAAACTTAAACCCAACGCAGTTGTTAAAACGACATAAAGTTTTTTCATCGTGAAATCTCCTTTAGCGACGACCCACCCAGTTGGTCATGTCTTGCTCGTCTGGAGTCACCCCCGGTTCCCCAACCCCTCGGGCGACCTCAACGCCATTTTGCTCAAGAATCACCACAGGATCAGCCGCAAGGCTTTCAACCCGCACCACTCGGACTTCCCCATTGGCAATGGTATCTCCTAGCCGGACATAGCGACTAAAGGCTGACCCGGGTGTTTGTAAGATAATTTGGATATCGCCTCCGACCTGCATAACTCCGGTAATTTCAGTTCCTCGGGCTAAATCCGTAGAAGGCGGGGGGGGTGGTTCTGGGGCGGCTGGCGCTTGCTCGTCTGGGGGTGCGTCGGCGATAGAAGGCTCATCGACCTCCATGTCCTCAATATCATCAGCATCAACCGTTCCTGGCCGAGTTAGGGGAGGGAGAATAAACTCAGCCGGATTGAGATCGGGTAGGGAATCCATTGTTTGTGCGGTCAGCGGCGGTAACGGCGGACCTGCGGTAATGCCATCCGTAACTATCTCCCCATTCTCTCTGGCCGGTGCGCCGGGTGCGCCAGGTGCGTCGGGTGCGCCGGGTGCGTCGGGTTCGGGGTCTTCGGTGACTTGTTCAGCAACGGCTTCCGCCTGGCGTTGACTGCGAGAGACTTCCACTGGCAAGATCCCAAAGGGGTCGCCATTCTCCTCGCGAATCGCATCTAAATTCCGTTGAACCTGGCGGCTGCGTTCCTGGGGATTCGTCGAGGAGATTAAGCCACTCGGGGCCGCCGTCATCACATCATTTTCTTCCACCAGCGGCGATTCAAAGGGTTCCGCTTCAGGGATATCCTCCTCTCCATTGGCCGGCGCATCTGTGGGAGCTTGTTCCGCCACCGGAGTGTCATCGGGTTCGGGGGCGCTGAAGTCTTGTTCGTCGGGACCGCAGGCTCCTAGCACCAGGGCCAGGGCTAAGCCCAAAGCTGTAAATTGATATTGACGCATGGCCATCTCCCCAAAATCCTCCTTCTAGGATAGCTTGATCAATGGTAATTGTGGTTCTATCCACTGTTGAGCCAAACTCATGGAACGTTGCACCCTCTCCGCCCCTGCCAAGATTAACCTATATCTAGAGATTATTGGCGATCGCCCCGATGGCTATCACGAGCTAGCCATGATCATGCAGAGTGTGGCTCTGTGCGATCGCCTTCAATTACGGGCCAATGGACTCGAACAGTTCCGACTCCACTGTAATACGCCAGGAGTTCCGGGCGATCGCAGTAACTTGGCACTGCGGGCTACTGAGTTAATGGCTCAGACTTATCCCGATACCTATCATAATTGGGGTGGGGTAGATATTCACCTCGATAAAGTCATTCCCATTGCCGCTGGACTGGCGGGGGGGTCCACGGATGCGGCCGCCGTCCTGGTGGGGTTAGATCTCCTCTGGAAGCAAGGACTCACTCAGCCGGAACTCTGGGATTTGGCCGCTCAGTTAGGTTCAGACATCCCTTTCTGTATCAGTGGGGGAACGGCGCTGGCCAGTGGTCGCGGTGACGAGATTACGCCGCTTCCAAGTATGGAGGGAGTCTCGGTGGTCTTAGCGAAGTATCACAGTCTCGCCATTTCTACCCCCTGGGCCTACAAAACCTTCCGAGAGCGATTCTCCCATACCTATGCCACTGGGGACGACGAACAAGCACAACGCCGCCATTCTCTCCATGCGGGGCCAATGATGTCGGCTTTGTTAAATCATGATAAGCGTGAGATTGGTCGACTTCTCTACAATGACTTGGAAAAAGTCGTCTTACCGGAGTTTCCCTCAGTGGCTAAGCTCCGTCAAGTGATGTCCCAGGGAGATGTCCTCGGGGCCATGATGTCCGGTTCCGGACCGACAGTGTTTGCGCTCACGGAAACCCCTGAACAGGCTCAGGCACTCTGTGATTATGTTAAACGGGAGATCCCCGATGAGGATTTGGGGGTGTGGATAACGGAATTTTGCCCCACGGGGATTGTGGCTAGGTGATAGGCAAGAGGCAAGAGGCAAGAGGCAAGAGGCAAGAGGCAAGAGGCAAGAGGCAAGAGGCAAGAGGCAAGAGGCAAGAGGCAAGAGGCAAGAGGCAAGAGGCAAAAGGCAAGAGGCAAGAGAAAAGACGTAGGGGCGTCCCCTTGTGGTCGCCCGAGGCAAGAGGGGGCCCTCTGTGCTATAGGATGCCGGCGGATTCGTAGAGTTGGCGGAGAATGGCCAGGATGCGATCGCCGTAGTTTTGGTCTGAGGTCCAGCGGCCCGAGAGTTGTTGCACTAGGGGGGCGATGCCTCGGGAGATGAAGCGAAATCGGGGGTCGACAACCTCTAACACCAGTGGATCGACACTCCCATAGGCTTTTAAATGCTGCACGTGAGCGCGTACCCCCACTCGGGCTGAGGAAAAACTGGCTCCCCCTGCACTTCCGGCGGCATCGCCTAAGCCGGCAAAGTTGTTTTGACTGGCGCTAATGCCACGACCGAAGCGGAGAAAATCTGTTTCTAAACACATTTGCGCGAAAGCAATATCACTATTCACTCCCTCAATGCTGGCTTCTTCTCGATAGAGTTTGGCTAGGTCAGGAAACTGGTTTAGAGCCTCGGAATTATCGTTTTTTAGAAACACTTGCATTTGGGTCTCGGTTGTGTTACCAATGCCCATAATGCGGTCAACATGTCCTGGACAAATGGGGATGGCTGACCGTAATACGACGGCCCGATCATCATTGTTCCAACCCACAGAAATATTGAACTCTCGTAAATCAATGGCTTTTACATACACTACGTTTCGATAATAAACCCGCCGCACAAATTCGTTGTTACTTAAATCGACGCCTAAGGCATCGGCTAGGTCGATGGGAATGTAGGAATTACCATTGATAATAATTCCTGGTTCCCCGTAGCGTTGACCGTTAATACGAATGTTGATGGTGGGGTAGGTGACATCGGGGGGCGGCAGTTCTGGGGCACGATTCACCCAAGCCAGTAAGCCATCGGCTAAGCCAGCGGCGATCGCCGGCCGTCGGTTTTGGATGAGACTGCGATCGGTGGGATTGGTGAGAAAGCCAATCTCAATATAGAGGGAGGGAACCGCGACGGCTCGGCAAAACATGAGACTGCCGGTGGCGGTGCTAGAGTCAGGACGGGCCCCCCGGTTGGAAAATTGGGGAACCTGCTGGAGTAAACTTCTCAGGAGTCGTTCGGCTTCTAAGCGGCGTTCGTTGTTGTTGGTGATGTAATAGACGGTTGTGCCTCGGGCCTCGGGATTGAGGGCGGCGTTGGTGTGCAGTTGAATCGCCACATCGTTGGGTTGAGCGCGATTGTTAATCCAGGTGATGGTTTGTTCTTGGTTGAGGTCATCGGGGATGGACAGGGCCGTGACTTTGCGAGCCTGTAGGGCGCTCAGGAGGCGATCGCGCAGTAGAATCATCTCCTGGGCTTCGGTTGTGCCACCCGCAATAGCGCCTGGGTCCGTCTGCCCATCCTCATAGCCTCCATGGCCAGCGGATACAAATACTCGTCTCATGCGATCGCCTCGATTCTTGAACACCACAACTGTTGCTGTTTTACCATATTTTGGCAACCCACTCCCTCTCCAGTTTTCGATTCTTACAGTATAATTGGGGAGTTCTTTGGCTGTAACAGGTTGAGAGTGACTTCTTTTTGCGCATCAGAAATTCAGGGAAAAGTCACTCTATTTCTCAAATCGTGTTTTTATACTTTCGCTTCGTAAGATGCCATGAATCAACGAATTTATTTTACTGGTATACACCAAAATAAAGATGTTTTACTGATGACGGCGATCGCCATCATTTCCCTGCTACTTCGTCTACCATTTTTCTTTAGGGATGTCATTGACTGGGATGAAAGTACTTTTATTCTCATGGGGCAATCTATTCTAGATGGACATCTTCCCTATACTCAGCTTTGGGATATAAAACCCCCCCTTGCTTTTTTTGCCTATGCTGGCTTTATTTTGTTTCTCGGAAAAAGTATTATTTCTATCCGGATAGCAGGAACAGTTTGTGTTATTTTAACCGCCTTTTTTGTTTACGTATCCGGGAAAAAAGTTGCAAATCGTTCCAGTGCTTTTTTGGCGGCGATCGCCACCTCTATGGGGATTAGTTTGCTGGGAAGTGGTCAAGCAACAATGACAGAACATGTTGCACTTGTTCCCTTGACTGCTGCTTTAGCCCTTATTTTTTGTTACAACAAAATCCCTGATTTAAAACTCACATTTCTAGTTTCTATCCTACTAACAACTGCTGCCTTTGTTCGCTTAAATTTGGGCTATACCGTCCTGATTTTTGGTTGCTATCTGGTTGTGCGACAGAGTCCCCAATGGCGCCAATTCTTGAATCATGCTTTAGTCTATACTCTAGGATGTTTGCTCGTCATTTTTCTGACCTATTTCCCCTATTTGATTACAGAAAACGGCCAACTATGGTGGACATCAGTAATTGTTGCACCTTTGCAATACTCGATGGACGATTCAACTCTTCTTGAATCATCAAGGCGTTTAATGATGCGTTTATTTAATAGAAGTAGACAACGACTCACGTTGGGAGTTTATCTCTTGATATGGATCGGAGGATTTTTAGGTATCATCGCTGCATTTCTGCCAAGAAACCGTCATAATTCACCAAATTTTTTCCAGGCTACTTCCCTAACTTTAATTACGGTAAGTGTTGGTTTATCAATTTTGCGAAGTGGGGCAACGTTTCAACATTATCTAATTCAGATTATCCCCTTTTTAGGACTGGGAACTGCAATAGTGTGGCACAAACTATCAAAGCCTCACCTCTTAAAACAGTTTGTTTCTGTTTTCGTCTTGTTCGTACTCTTCAGTTCCCTAACGCCTATTATAAATGAATATCGATCTGTGGAAGTCCGTCTTAGGGATGGTGGTCCCCTCCAGGTGGGACGATCCTATGAAATTGCAGCCTATTTTCGGGAGAATCAGGCTGAAAATGAACCCATTTATATGATGATAGATCATCTCGTCTATTGGTGGATTGATTCCCAACCATTAACGCCCATGATAACCCATCCATCTAATCTCGCACGAGGCTATCTTTTAGAACTTGTGAATGGTCCTGGAAGTTCGCCAGAGTCGGAACTGGCTAAAATCTTTTCGGCTGAACCGACGTTTGTTGTTAAGAAGATGGTTGTCAACTATTTCTCATCAGAAGAGATGCAGGATGCACAGGATTTTTTAGATCAACAGCTTGCCAATCACTATGAAAAAACCGCTCAAATTCTTGGTCGTCTGATTTATAAGCGAATTGACAGCCCATAACGAAATTTTATTGACCATCAAGATAGTCTTGAGACTGCAAAAGTTATTCCACCTCAACAGGTGACTTAACGACATTGATCTACTGAAAATAGAGGAGAGTTAGGGGCTGGTGCAACGAGAGACACCTGGCCATTAGCTGTCATGATCCAAGTGGTTGCTTCCATCAAAGACCCCGTCTCAAACGAGGGGTTCTCCTCCCTAGAGTTTGGGATTGCATTGTGGTTAGCCTCGTCATTGAGCGATCGCCAATCCCGACTATCTCGCCAACCGACATGGGTGGCTAACCCCAGTTGCGGATCTTCAGGACGGCCCCCGCGTCCGGTGATGCTAAAGCGGTTGTCTTGTCCCAGACAATCTTGCACAATTTGCTCAGTGGGGTCTGTGGTGTCCGTCTCCAGTTCCACTAAACCGGCTGTACTATCGGCATCTGGGGTGTTAATTTCCACAATGCCGCTAAACTCCGCCCCCAGGGCCGAGGTAGCAGTGATATCACTTTGATCGGTCTGAAACTCGCGAAACTCCGTGCCAAAAATTCCTTCAGCCGTGATGCTGACTCGCCCTCCTCGTCCTTCGAGGGCGTTGGCGGTAATATCACTATTGTCTAGGGCCACCAGAGTGGCCGTATCGAGGCGGATATTGCCCCCGTCGCTACTTCCGGCGTTGGTACTGATGCCACTACCCCGCCGCAGTTGCAGATTCTGCGATCGCACCTGAATATTTCCCCCCAGTCCAGCCACTGTGGCCGCGCTCAAACTTCCTCCCCCATCCAGCAGAATATCCCGGGCCTGAATATCCAAGAGTCCGGCACTACCACTGCCAAAACTGCGCACATCTAAAACTGCCCCATCCCGGACTGTGAGGCGATCGCTCACCAACCGCAAATCCCCTCCCTCCCCGGTGGCATCTAAGGGCAAATCCCCCCGGCCTGAGGAGGAGACGAGAATACTCGGTAATCCGGTGATGGGCGATCGGCCAAATACCTCCACCTCCGTGGCATTAACCGTCAGAGTTCCTGCATCTCCCGCCCCCACCGTCGCCGTGGAGACAATGGCCCCATCGCCAATTTCCAAGCGGCGAGTGTTGAGGGTGAGATTTCCAGCGGGAAAGACCCCGAAGGTGGTGGTTCCCGGGCCACTGGTCAATTGTCCATCGGCAGATACCCCCACAATCTGCATTAAATTCTCGGCAGTGATGCTGACATTGCCGCCGGGGCCGCCCTCGGTGACTAATCCGCCCCCCAGGGTTCCCCCAGTATTGGAGGTAACTAAGCCCCCACCGCGATTGATAAAATCGCGGGTTTCAATGGTGATATCCCCAGCGGGCCCTGTGCCAAAGAGGGAATTGTTGAAAATACCAGTGGGGAAAAAGGCATCGGGCCGGCTATCGAGAACCTCAACTCGCTGCTGCGTTTGAATGCTGATGTCGCCGGCGGGGCCATCTCCGAGGGTGAGATTGGCTAAGGCGGAACCATTGGCGATGACTAAGGAGTCACTACGGACAAGGGTTTCCCCAGTCATACTCTGACTGTTGAGGGTTGTGGCATTAACGATCGCCGCTTCATTGAGCGACAATGTACCGCCAACCTCAAGGGTGAGATTTCCCCCCTGTCCCCCGGCAAAGGTCGGCATAAATAGAATCACCCCATTGTCAGCGGTGAAGTCGCCGGCCGTTGTCACCTCAACCTCGCCCCCTTGGCCGGCAGTAGTGAAGGAAAAGATGCCGCCAATGGTGTCTCCATCGGGATCTAACTGCCCTGTGGCCGCCCCGGCTAGGAAGAGGTTAAAGGGTTCAAAGCCCACGCCACTGAGGGCGATCGCCTCTCGGGCATTGATGCGAATCGCGCCACCCTGGCCTCCCTCGCTGACTTGACTGGCGACGAGGCGGGCACCATTCTCCAGGCGAAAGGTTCCGGTTTGAATCTCTACATCCGGGCCATTGAGAGAAATTATCTGGGCCCCACCGTCGAGATGAACCGAGTCTGTCATGTCGATGGCGATCGCCCCTGGCTGTAGGGAGACAACTTGCGCCCCCTCAGTCATGTCTAGGCGATCGCCCAGCAGCCGAATTGCCCCACCGCCAATGCCTCCCTGCTGACTCAGTTGAATCCTCCCCAACCCCTCGGGATTGACGTCACGAATGCGCCCTTGGCCATCGAGTTCGGCAAAACTCCCAGGGGCAAAACTTCCCACTTCTACCGAGAGGGGCGATCGCGCCTGGCCTCCCTCAAAACGCACCTCTCCCCCCAACAAGGAGAGTTGCAACGCCCCTAATCCCATGGGGGTTCCCCCCTCATCTAGGGCCAGAGAACGATTGACAATGGCCCCTGGGCGATCGCCAAACTGCACCCCCACCGGTGCGGATACCGTCAAGAGAGTTGGAGTCTCAGCCGGAGATGACCCCAAAACGCTACCATCAGCAAATTGCAGCCCCTCAGCGGTGGTAGCCATAAACATCCCTCCCAGGGAGAGTCGGGCGCTTGCGCCAAATTCAATTCCCTGGGGATTCACTAGAATAAAGCCCGCCCTGCCATTGGCACTGAGATGGCCATCAAGTCGTGATAGTTCGCCCCCCGTAACGCGGGTGATAATGCGTTCAATACTGTCAGCGTTGTTGAAGTGAACTCGAAGCGCTTGGGGAATGGAAAATTCCTGAAAACTGTGAAAGAGATTTCCCCCGGCTTGGGTTCCCCCTTCAACTTGAATCAAACTCCCATCTTGCAAAAGGCGAGAGTTTTCTGGCAAACTCTGATCGGGAATCAGTTGGGCGAAGGCAGGGGGAGCGTCCCAAAGTAACCCGGAGATAACAGCACTCAGGAGTCCACGGACAAGTGGTTTGCTGCCGGGTTGATTGGCGGGTTGACGGTTGGGGTTGGCCATAAATTTAGTACCTCGTTAAGCCATGAGTTGATACGTAATCACGTCAAGCAGCTAGTTATCTTTACGGACGTTCTCATCATGATCCGCCCCCTTGCGCCGACCCTTTCGTTTTTTTAAACTTAGCTGTGCCAGGCAACATCGTCCAATCCTCGTTTCAGAAAATTTATTAGAATTTAGCGTATGCTTGCAACTGTTGATACCGCGTTTGTTCTGGATTGGCTTGCCGTCTTCGGCTACCTAATTTTACTCATCATTGCCGTATTTGGGGCCTTATTTGCCGGTTCCAAACGTTGAGATGAGCTGGTGGACGGCTTGTGACTCAACCTTACCCCGACTGTTGCGGGGAATGCGCTCTGTGGCCAGCCAGCGTTTAGGGTGTTTATAGGGGGCTAATTGTTGCGATAAGCGCGATCGCCCCTCCATGATAATCTCCTCAGAAGACTCAGTCCCGGCCGGTACATACACCGCCACCACCACCTGTCCCCAGTCCTCATCGGCTACCCCCAGCACACAAACATCTTCAATTCCCGGACAGTCTCGTAATACGGCTTCGACTTCAGGGGGAAACACCTTTTCCCCACCGCTGATAATCATCTGGCTACCCCGGCCCAAAATGTGTAAATAACCCGCCTCATCCAGATAGCCATAATCGTCGCTAACCAATTCCCTCAAGGGAGAGAGATTCTCCCTAAAATCGCCATAATAGCCCCACATAAGGGATTTGGCTTGAATCGTCACTTGACCGATTTCCCCCGTCTTAACGGGTCTGCCCGTGGGGTCAATGACCCGAATTTGACTATGGGGGAGAGGGCGACCACTGCTGCTGTTGCCCCCTAAAAACTCCTGGGGCAGTAAGGTGGCAACCTGGGAGGCCGTCTCGGTCATGCCATAGGTTAGGGCGAGGGGGAGACAGTGCGATCGCCCCTGGTGCAAGAGAGCCGGCCAGGGGGGCGCACCTCCTAGCAAAATCCCCGCAAACCGCCGTAACCAGGGAATCATCTCGGGATTGCTCAACAACCGCTGTAACTGGGTTGGCACTAAGGAGATCCAGAACTGTTCCGGGTTCAGCGGCGGCAACTCCCCAATTTCTAGCCGTTTATAATCACTCAGAACCAACCGCCCTCCCGTCACGAGCGATCGCACAACCTGCATTAAGCCACTGACATGAAACAAGGGCAAGGTACAGCAACAATGAATCGCCTGGGCCTGAATATGCGCCTGAAAGCCGAACGCCGAGGCGGAGAGCCGCTCCCACGTCTGCACCGCAAAACGAATCCGCCCCGAGGTTCCCCCAGTGGCAATCAACAGACTCCCGGCGGGGGGATAGGCGGCCGCCTCTAACCCAGGCCGGGGGGGAATCGGAACCGCTCCCCAGGCCAGCGTATAGTCAACCTGTTCCTGCACCTGTTGCCATTCACCTCGTCGCCAACGAGGATTCGCCAAAATCACCGCCACCCCTCGCATTTGCGCCGCCAAAACCCCAGCCAAAAACGAGATTGGCTCGGGTTCCGCCAACAGAACCACCACGGGGGGAGACTGCCGATCTAAGTCCTGGAGTTTTTGCGCTAGTTGAGCCTCAACGGTGGCCAAGACAGCCGGTTCTGACTCGGCAAATAGAGTCCGATAGTCCAGTAACTGCCCCACCCCTACCCTTGTTCATCGCGACGACGCATCCGGTTCACCCAGGCCAACTGGGAGAGGAAATACTGGGTGACGAGAGTCGGTTGTTCCGCTTGCATCAGGGCCCGCACGATCGCCACCCGCGTCGCGCCCCCTTCAAAGACTTCCGGCAGGGTATTCATATCAATGCCACCAATGGCAAACCAGGGAATCGGGCAACGCTCGGCAGCATAGCGAACATAGTCTAAACCAGCCGGGGTTTTGTCCTGTTTGGTGGGGGTAGCATAGACGGGCCCTACCCCGACATAATCGGCCCCTTCGGCTAAGGCCCGGCGCATTTCCTCGGGGCTAGTGGTGGAACGACCGATAATTCGTTGCGCACCCAACAGTTGGCGGGCAAAGGAAATGGGCACATCTTGCTGGCCTAAATGCACCCCGTCGGCTTCAATGGCTAGGGCCAGATCCACGCGATCGTTGAGGATAAACAGGGCCCCATACTCATGACAGAGATGTTTGAGCTTCTGGGCCGTGTTGAGCCGGGTGACATCATCGGTGTCCTTGTCTCGATATTGCACGAGGGTGAGTCCCCCCTGGAGAGCTGCTTCAACCACCTCAAAAAGGCGATCGCTCGGGGAGGTGACTAGATATAGGGAGGCTTGTTTTAACTTTTGCTGCCGTTGATCCGCCAGAAAGTAACTTTCTAGGGTATAAACTTGATAGCGCATCTGTTTACAGGCACGACCCATATTGGGGTCGTAAAGCTTCCCATATTCTTCTAGGACTCGTAGAGCTTCCTCGACGCGACAGAGGTTTGCCTGTAAGACCTGTTCTACACTCTCTCGTCGTTCTTCGCGAGGGTGAGTGAGGTCAACACCGGGGTCATCAGGGGTATTCCGAGCTGAGCGAAGTTGGGCACTATGCCAACGGCCGAGTTCCTGACGCATTTGTTTGCAGGTATCGGTCAACTCCGCGTTGTTTAATCCGAAACGACACCATTCCTCAACGATGCGTATCCCTTCCCGAGCGCGATCAAGGTTCGCGTCCAGAATCCGGCAGACGGAGGTCGGGGTGAGGTGGGCGTTGTGATGGGCTTGTCCTTCAAGTGACATCGTCCCCTCAATAACAGTAGGTTCGTTGGTTTCCCGAGGGTTCATCGGCAGTGTTTTTGGGTTGACATAGACTGGAGTGGAGGACATCGACCCGTCGCTAGATGTTACATTGTCTCGCACCTAGGATTCACTTGTATGGGGTTATCATTTGGCCAAGTTGGCGCGTTGGCAGCGGGGGCTGTCACTCTTACACTGGCGAATAGTATCACTATTGAGCCGGCGATCGCCCAATCTGGGCTAGCAGTTCCGGGAACTCGGGGAGAATCCTCGTCATCACAGCCGCGATCGTCTCAGGCGACCTTGTTGTTCGTCAACCCCAGTCAGGGACAGGATCAGCCCAATGGTGGCACAGAAGCCAACCCGTTACAAACCATTACCTATGCCCTCAGTCGGGCCCGGGCCAATACGGTGATTATGCTCAGTCCCGGAACCTATAGCCGCGCCAGTGGGGAGCAGTTTCCCCTGCGGCTTCGCTCTGGGGTCACGCTTTATGGGAATCCCCAGCAGCAAGGCCAGGGGGTCATCATTCACGGGGGCGATCGCTTTGAGACCGACTATGGCAGTCAACAAGCGGCTTTAATTGGTGTCGATGGCTCTGGCGTCAATGGGGTGACGGTGAGTGATCCTCAAGGTCATGGAATTTGGCTGGAGTCCGGCCGTCTCTGGGTTGTCAATAGTACGTTGAGGGATAACGGCAACCAAGGGGTGGCCATGGCTCCTCAAGCCGAGGCCTTATCACAAAACAATCGGTTTGTCAACAACCGAGGCGGCAATATCGGTCGGTTGCGTTCTCCGCAAACCCCGAGTCATCGGGCCGAGAGGACTGCCCCCAGGGCCTCACAAGACCCAGGCCGCGACAGCGTTGAAGTCTTATCTTGGGGCAATGCCAGCGCCTTCCAAATGCGACAGCGATCGCGCTCCTCGGATCAGACCAAACCCCAGGTTCCCCAACTGGCCCATCGTCCCAATCCCAGCTATCAGCCGCCCACCCCCTCGCGCCCAATTCCCTCCGCCGGGCAATTGCCACCACTTCCCGTTCCCGACGGCAACCCTCCCGTCGGCGATCGCGGTCATCTCCCCCTACCTGCCACCACGGCCCTCTCCAACCAACCCGGCGCCCCCCCAGCGCCCCCCAGTTATGCCAGCGCCAACGTCCCCCCAACCCGTCTCCAATTCCGCATCACCGTTATCCCCCGCAACAACAGTGACTTGCAACTGGTACAGGTCTTAATGCCCGACGCCCTCACCCTACGCCGCCGCGATGGTAGCATCACCCAATCCGCCGCCTTCCGCCACCGCAATCAGGCCGAAGCCGTCCTCGCCGAACTCCAACGCAACGGACTCAGCGCCTCCCTCCAATCCCTAGATAGCAACCATTAAGAGGCAAGAGGCAAAAGGCAAAAGGCGAGAAGAAGGGCACAGAACAGGGAGCCATCTTGTTCCTCCGTGTCCTCTGTGACTCTGTGGTTCTCCTCTTACCTCTTGCCTTCCTAAACCCCCTTCGCCTGTTCCACCGCCCAAGTGAAGGTTTGCAAAATCTGTTCCAACATCAAATCATCCTGCAACGCCGAGAGTCTCAGATAGGGGAAACGGATTTCCGTGGGATTCGTCGGTAAGGCGATGCCCACCGAACTAAACTTAGACCGGAGTTCATTCCAGGGGTCACTCTGATTGAAGGGAGGTTGGGAACCGTAGTTTTGCGAGGATAACTCTAAGCCGCCCCAAATGCCGATGTTAAATAACTCGGCGCCAATTTTGCCGCGACTGTCTTTGAAATATACCCCAAAGCCTCCATAGTTGTCTCCCTTGCCCCATTGCACTTCCACATGGGGCATTTTTTCTTGGGCCCAGGCATAGATTTTTCGTGCCACTGCTGCCTCTTCCTCGCCCCGGCGACTGGCGAATTCTGGGAAAAATGACGTTTCATCCCAACGACGGCGTTCACGGGTGGCGCTGGACTTTTTCAGACGAGCCTCAGCCGTCTGGCCTAATACCCGAGGAACCAGTAAACGCAAGGCTTCGGGGAAATGATCGGCATATTGTTTAACTTCTAGGGCCAACACCTCAGCGGGATCGACTTGTTCGTTGAGAAACTCTACCACCCGCCGCAGTTCTGGGGCGATGCGATCGGCGACGAAGACAAGGCGAATCTTTCCGGCTTGTAGGTGCGTTTTGACCTTCTGCCAGAATCGCTCCTCATTGGCATCTTCCCCTAAAAACTCCTCAAAGACTTCTTCGGGATCTCGTCCCTGTTCGCGACAGTTGGTTTCAAACTGGGAGACGATGGTGTCAATGGGCCAGTAGATACTAGCATTGGCAGCATAGTCCAACATCTGACCAATCACTTCTTGGCGGATGCGACTGTTATCAATGCGTTTGACTTCTACGAGGGTCGGAATCGCATTTTGGTCAATGAAGAGGCGATCGACCGACCAACGAGCGGCCCCATCTTCTTCAGTGGGGATGGGGGTTTCGCGGCGAACTAAGAGCCAGTAGCGCGGCAATGCCGTATCAATCTGATCTCCCGCTAGGAGATTCGGATAGGTTTCGAGTAGCTCTTGGAGTTGTTCTTCGGACTCGTAAGCTTGCTCGCTCATTTCGACTAATTGCTCGTCGTCCTGGATTAGATAAATGCCTCCACCCATGGGTTATCCTCTATACCTTAGTTAGTTTGACGTGACCTGGACTTTGGCGATCGTTCACCTTACTCCTTCGTCTTCCCATTCTATCTGGATGACTTTGCCCGATTACAAGTTGAGTGTGCCCGAAAAGACAAAGGTCGCTGGCCCCGTCATATACACTGATCCTTGAGTCGACCAGTCAATTTCCAAGTTACCACCTGGCAGTTCAACGGTGGTGGAGCGATCGCAGCGCCCGGTAAGAACACCCGCAACCACCGAGGCACAGGCTCCCGTGCCACAGGCTAGCGTAGCACCTGCGCCCCGTTCCCACACCCGCATTTTTACGTAATTTCCCTGAGTGACCTCAATGAACTCCGTATTGATGCGTTGGGGGAACTGGGGATGATGTTCAAATTGGGGGCCAAGTTGCTCTAGGGGAATGGCGGCCACATCATCGACGAAGATGATGCAGTGAGGATTGCCCATACTGACCGTGGTGACCTGCCAGACACGATCGCCCACGGTTAAGGGCATATCCACAACCTTCTCGGACTCAGCCTTCAGAGTTGTGGGAATTTGCCCCGCCAATAAACGGGGTTCTCCCATATTCACTTTAACCCGTCCGTCCGCTAGTCGTTCAGGGGTGATGACCCCTGCCAGGGTGTGAATGCGATAGGTAACTTGGCGTTCGCCTTCGAGTTGTGCCGCAAACTGAGCCAGACAGCGGATGCCATTGCCGCACATCTCCGGTTCCGAGCCATCGGAGTTAAAAATCCGCATGGTGTAATCGCTGCCATCATGGCCAGGGAGTAAGAAAATCACGCCATCGGCCCCAACGCCGAAGTTGCGATCGCAAATCTGTTGCGCTTGCTGGGGGGTCAGGAGCGGCTCACGGCTGTGGCGATTATCGAGCAGAATGAAATCATTGCCTAAACCGTGATATTTCTGAAACTCCAACGTTGTCATAGCGAGTCAATCCTTTATCTGTGCTGGGGTCTGTGCTGGGGTCTGTGCTGGGGTGGCGTGAACGCCATTTCACGAGAGGTGGTATGGTAGCAAGTACAAGGGCGATCGCAGCGATGCCCATGACAGGTCTTTCTATTATCGGTCAGGAGACGGACTTATGGCGATTGAAATGGATACGAGTTTACCGAGCATTCGTTTCCTACAACAGTACGTCAAAGAACATACCCCCATTGAACTACAAACCACCACCGGCGATCGCCTAGTGGGACGACTCGCGTGGCAAGATCCCATTTATTTCTGTATCCGGGATGATGGGGGACATCAATATCTGGTGAACCGTCAACTGGTGGTTTATGTCAAGCCAGTGGATGCGCCCGGAGATGGCTAACCTCTAAAACTCGCCGGAACACCGCTAGAGGCTCTGTAAGTAGCATCGAGAGCCAGATAAATTTAAAGTATTACTTGCGACACCAGCCCCCCTTGCTGTTATGCTAAATCCTTTTCCTTCTTCCCTCAATCAACCCCTGTCCGCTGTCATCGGAGCCTGGGTTGTGATGACGGCACCGGCGATCGCCCTAGAGGTGCGAGTCTCACCCGAACAACCCCGCTTAGGAGAAACCCTCTCGGTGTTGGTGGAAACAGAAGCTGACCAAGCCCCCACTGTCACGGCTCGGGGCCGCAGCTATGAGACCTTTGCCGTGGGGCAAAATCGCTATCGAGCCTTCATTCCCACCACGCCTCTCGATAATCCCGGTCCTTTTGCTATCGAGGCTCACGCAACCGGCCAACGACAACAGGTCAATGTTCCCCTCGGCGATCGCAATTTCACCATTCAAGAAATTTGGCTATCTCCCTCCGTCAACGCCATCACCGGGACAGATTACGAATTTGACCGCATGGATGACTTCAAAGCCACCGTCACCCCAGAACGACTCTGGACCGGTTCGTTTATCCATCCTAGTGATGGCCCCATCACCACCCCCTACGGTGTTCGTCGCTACTACAACGGAGTCTGGGCAGAAAACTATTATCATCGTGGCCTCGATTACGCTGCCCCAACCGGGGCCCCTGTCGTCGCAGCGGCCCGAGGCCGAGTGGCCCTAGTGGGAACCGTATCTCAAGGCTTTGAGCTTCATGGGAATAGTGTAGGCGTTGACCACGGACAAGGAGTGACTACGATTTACATTCATTTGAGTCAAATTGAGGTACAAGAGGGACAGATGGTTGAAGCCGGAGACCTCATTGGCCGGGTTGGCTCCACGGGTATCTCCACGGGCCCTCATCTCCATTGGGGACTCTATGTGAATGGAGAATGTGTTGACCCTGCACCCTGGCTTGGATTGGGGTTGAAATAGGTTCACCGCAATTCCAGGCCCACCTCGAATTATGGAAAATCACCGGAATGCCCAACTTGACCCGAGAAAAAACAGTATAATCTCAGAGTTTCAGGTAAATTGTTGTATTTCAGATCTCTGACGGACGGTGTGGTGATCCATTGCATCGATGTAGCAAGACTAACCGATAGCCGCTATGAGCATTGTCAAAATTGTTGAACAGGCCTTGTCTGACGGGTATCTAACCCCCGTCATGGAAGCCGAAGTGGGGCGCATTTGTAATACCGCCTCCGAACTGTCTATTGAAGAATATATGTCCCTCGATCGCCTGATGGGGGCATTGCTTACCGGTGACGTTGTCGTCTTGCCGCGCAAGCAGTTTATCAATGTTATGGAAGAGTTGGTGTTATCGGAGGCGATTACGAAAGTTGCCGAAATTGAAGCCACCATCGATCGCACCCTAGATGTTGGGGATATTGCGGCCTATGCCCTCAACCGACTTCCCCCTCTCTACGCTACAACCGAAGAAGGGGCGAATTTCCAGCGATCGCGGGCCCGCGAACAACTCTCGGATCTGATTACCAAACAGGTCACCGATGCCATTGATCAGAGTTTGGCTCATCCGGAGTTCTTCCCCGAGCGTCAGCTTCTGGGCAAAACCAACCCTAAGGAAGTGTTGTCTCAGGTCAGTATGCTCCTAGAAGCCTATGCTGAGAACTTTGAGGCAGAAGAACAACAAGCCAAAGAATCCTAGGGACTTTCCCGAGGGCGATCGCCTAGGGGTGGACGATCACGGGAGTTCCGGGCTGTACCTGCTCAAACAACTCCCGGATATGGGCGTTTGACAGACGCAAACAGCCATGAGAGGCTGCGGCCCCAATCGAGGCTTCATCTGCTGTGCCGTGAAACCCGATATAGACCTGACCATCGGTCCAAAAGCCAATCCAGCGATCGCCTAAGGGATTACTTGGACTTGGAGGAATCCTCTCCCCGGTGAGGGGATGTTCCCAGGCGGGGTATTTTTGGGTTTCCATGACCTCAAACGCCCCAGTCGGGGTTTCCCAACCGCTTTGACCAATACTCACTGGATACTCCGCTTCACGGCTGTCTCCTCGATAGAGGGCAACCCGCCGTTGACTTAAGGACACCACCAGTCGCACCGCTTCTGGGGAGCTTTCGTTTGAGAACTCCCTTGTATGTGCTGAAGAACGGAACGCCTCCAAGGCATTAAAACCGTTTGTCACCGGGAGATCTAGCCGGGATAAGAGGGAGGGAGATGAACTCACCGGCTCCGCCTCCTGGACATTGCCCCGAGAACGATCTTCGTCAGGAACTAAAACATCCAAAACAACCAGCGTTGCCGCACCTAGGAAACAGAGCAACGAAAAAATTTGAGTGATAGACTGATTGTGACGCATGGTTGGGGTGATGCTCCCATCAAACGTAATTTAAAAAACTACAACGGGGGCCTACCAGGATTAACATGGAGGCAACAGTTAAAGGCCATGGTGAGGATTAGGAGATACCTCTTAGGTTCGATGATATCCCACCTAACCAGAGACCCCCAAGCCAACGGCTAGGTCGTCGAGACAGATAGGAGATGGGGTTAATGCGGAGTCTTAAAATCGAGGGTCAGGGGGATTCTAAGGGGCGAGATGGGTCTGAAACCATCATTCCTCGAACCCAGGTTATTTGCGCTCACCCCTCCCAAGCTCAGACTCTCGGGGTTCCCTACTGTTCCCTAGACCTGTTGGCCCGTCAGCACTGTCAGCAAGAAGGCTGGCAGGTGTTATCGCCGCTGATGGCCTATCAAGGGCGATTGACGGTGTTAGAGCAGGTTCTGCGATCGGGGAATTGGCCCCATCTCCAAGGCCAAAGCAGCCTGGATCTTAGAACCCTAGAACGGCAATTGCGACCGGGGATAACGGCTCTGTTACGCTCTCCTTCGCCGCTGAGTGACCTCGCCGAACGCTCCCCGGCTCCCTCTAGTTTTGGCTTATTGGTGCGGGTAGCTCTTGCCTATGAGACGTATCTAGAACGCCGACAACACCTCGACCCGGCTCAGTTATATCAGCGGGCGACTCAGCTTCAGCCAACTCCACGAGCCGTGTCCCTGTTGGGCTATCCCGAATGGATTGAGCGGCAACCTCGCTTAGGGTTTTTGAATGCGATCGCCGATTCGGGAAGTGTGGTCTATCTGGCCAGTGGGAGAGCGTTGGGGTTGCAGGAACAGGAGCGGGCGATCGCACAATTCCAGGCTCTCGGTTGGACGCTGGATACTCCAGAGGAGGGGGTAAACAACTCCACTCAGGAGGTGGCGTCTCCCGTTTCCTTCCATCAGGCTCAGGGGACTCGCTACTTAAATCAGGAAGAGGAAGTGCGCGGGGTGTTGCGTGACCTCAAACGTCGCTTGGGTGAGGGAGTCCCCCCGGAGGAGCTGGCCCTGGTGACCTGGGATGAAGCCGGCTATGCTCCCATCGTGTTGGATATCGCCTGGGAATATGAGTTACCCATCTATCGCGGGGGATCTCAACGGCTGTTGGCGACGGGGTTCGGTTCTTGGCTTAAACAGGCTCTGGACACCGTGCGATCGCGGTTTGAGTTCGAGACAACGGCGGCGTTTCTACGTCATCCCCTCACCCCCTCGCAGGAGACGAACCGGGGTTCCATTGACTGGAACAAAGTCCGACTCGTCCATCCCCAAACTCTGGAACGTTGGCGCGACTGTGGGGCCAATCTGACTCCCCTAGAAGGCTGGACTCGGGGCGATCGCCACACCTGGTTACAACGACTGCGACAGCTTTTGCAGCATTGGCCGGTTCTGACCCCGGTGCAGCCAACGTCGAATTCTGGCTCGGTGGGGTTAGCCTTAGAGGAGGCCTTAGAGCATCTAGCGGGACTCCCCCAGGTGCGCCTTAACTTAGACCAATTCGCGCAGGAACTGCTCGATACCCTCTCCTTGGTTCAGGTGGCTCCTCCCTCTCCCCAGGGGGCGATCGCCCTCCAATCCCCGGCTGCGGTGGTGGGGGCGAGATATCGTCATCTCTGGGTTTTGGGGGTGGCCGATGGAATTACCCCCTCTCCTCTGTCCCAGGAGCCGTTGTTAGATTGGTACCACCGGAAACAGCTTGACAAACAAGGCTTTGCCATTGAAACCGCTGTGGCGTTAAGTCAACGACAACTGCTGCTGTTTGCCCAGTTGTCCCGTACGGCACAAGCGCTACATCTATCCTATCCCCGCCAAATTCAGAAAACTCCCATGCTGGCCAGTCCCTACTTAGCTCGCTTGGGAATTCAGGTGGGGGACGCTCAGGAGGATGGGGCGATCGCCAGTTGGCAAGAGTTGCGTCAGCGAGGGTTACGTCAGTCGCTCCCCCTAGAGGATGCGGTGTTGACTCATGCGGCCCGTAGTTGGTCCATTGAACTGCGCCGTCAACAGGGTTTAGGGGGCGATCGCGAAGCGTGTGGGAACCGCAATCGCTTTCAGGGCCAGACTGAGATTCCCCTCGATATTCCCTCGCGCCAGTTTAGCGCCTCCCAACTGACTCATTTGGGTCAATGTGCCTTTAAATGGTTTGCCGGAGATTTGCTCAAAATTCAAGAGTTGCGCGAGGCGGAGACCGAGTTATCTGGGCGATTACGAGGTCGGCTGTACCACAAAACCTTAGAATTGGCCACTCAAAAAGCCTTAGACACCGGTTCGACCGAGTTACGTCAGGCCCTGCTTGACCATTTAGATGCGGCGTTCCTAGAGGCTGAGGAATTAGAACGGTTACCGGAGTTAGCCGCTTGGGGAGCCAGACGGAGAGAACATTTGCAACGCTTGCGACGAACTCTCGCTCAGGAATCCTTCTTGGCGGAGAACAGCCAAATCTTAAGCACGGAACAGCCGTTTGAAGGAGAGTGGTATGGGTTCCGGGTGCGGGGGGTGGTGGATCGGGTTGACCGAACTCCCGAGGGCTATGTCATCATCGAGTATAAGAGCCGTTCTAGTCGTCCTAGCCGGGCGAAGAATGAACAGGGTCAGGCGGATTTAGATATTCAACTTCCTCTCTATGGGGATGTGCTGGGCCAACAGTTACAGGAAGCTGAGGCTGAGGCGGCTTCGGTGCGCTCTTACTATTACTCTCTGACGAAAGGGAAACCCCTAGGACATCGAGATAAGCTCGATCGCGCGGCCCTACAACAGTTTAGCGATCGCCTCAAAGGCCATTTGACTCGGGGAGACTATCCCGTTGAACCGGATAAGCAACAGTATGCTTGTCAGTATTGTCCTCATGATGCGGTGTGTCGGGTGCGTCGCTAGGGATTGAGAGGGGAGAGGGGGAACCACGGAGTCACAGAGGACACAGAGATAGAGAAGGGGGAGAGAGAGGGGGAGAGAGAGGGGGAGAGAGAGGGGCGATCGTCAAGTCTGGGAGAGTGTCTTATAATGAGGCCGATGCGAACGCTAACAGTTCATTGATTTTGTTTATTTTTATTTCAAATGGGTAAAAAAAAGAAAGACAAGAAAAGTCAGACTGATTTAGGACTTGCTCCTGAGACAGTTGGCAACGCCTATGACCCCAACCTGATCGCGTCAGGGCAGCCTAAACCCACTAGAAAAGTCCCTAAAAAAGTTTACAAAAGTGAACTTAAGCGACTTCAAATTGAGTTGGTCAAACTACAGACCTGGATTAAAGAAAAAGGCTTAAAGGTTGCCATTATCTTTGAAGGTCGTGATGCAGCGGGCAAGGGGGGAACCATTAAGCGGATCACGGAATGCCTTAACCCCCGGATTTGTCGCGTCGTGGCGCTGGGAACCCCGACAGAGCGGGAAAAAAGTCAATGGTACTTCCAACGCTATGTGCCCCATTTACCGGCGGCTGGGGAGATGGTCTTGTTCGATCGCAGTTGGTATAACCGGGCTGGGGTTGAACGGGTGATGGGATTTTGTTCTGAGGAAGAATACTGGGAGTTCTTGCGCTCCTGCCCGGAATTTGAATGTATGTTGGTGCGATCGGGAATTATCCTGATTAAATACTGGTTCTCGGTTAGTGACGAGGAACAAGAACAGCGGTTTCAAGCCCGAATTGATGACCCGACTAAACGCTGGAAACTTAGCCCGATGGATTTGAAAGCGCGGGAGAAATGGGTTGAGTATTCCATTGCTAAGGATGAAATGTTTGCCCATACCGATATTAAGCGATCGCCTTGGTATGTTGTGGATGCCGACGATAAGAAGCGAGCGCGTCTGAATTGTATCCACCACATCTTGACGATGATTCCTTATGATGACTTAACACCAGATCCGATTGAGCTTCCTGAACGCCAGGAAGATATCGGCTATCTGCGGCCCCCCAAAAGCAAACAGAGCTTCGTGCCCAACCACTACTAACCTCAAGCCGAATGGGAGCAGGCCCCGCTCACCACTCAACTCCTCTGTCTTGACAGGGGAGGGAGGGGTGAGTTAGCGTTCATGTTGCTCTTGAGGTGTGTGAAAGCTGGCGAACATATCAAACAGCACGGCTACGAAGCTAAAGGAGAACCCGAGCCAGAGCAGTCCCTGGAAGGGGTGGCCCGTACCGAAAATGGCTAGAAACTCCAATAGCAAGTCTAAGCCAGCATGACCCAGTTGGGTGCAAAGAGGGATATAACTGATGACCAGGAGGGCTAAGGCGCCAGCGGCGAAGACTAACCCGGGTAACAGGAAACTGAACACCGTGGTTAGACAGAGCGAGCGCAAGCGGCAGAGGTGGGTTGTCAGAAGTTGGTTAGATAGCATGAGGGATAACGGCGAAACTTGTAAAATTGCCAAGAGCTGTAATCTCGAATGCTCCTACCTTAAGGGCGATCGCCCCGAAGATCCGAAAATTGTATAAATCTTAAATAAACCTAAAGAAACTTGGTATTTCGTGTAACGTTCCCTTGCAGTGTGTTTGTTGTTGTTATCGTTTTGGCGCAGAACCCTTGTATAAGAGACTCATTCCCAGCAGCCTAGCCAAGTGGGGCCAGCGTCTACTCGCCGCCATTCTTTTAGGTGGACAGGTGGTCATTCACCTCTTGAGTGGCAAAATCCACCGTCGCAACACCATAGAACAGATGGCCTTCGTCGGGCCGCAGTCGTTGCTCATCAATACCATCACTGCCGGCTTTGTAGGGATGGTCTTTACCATTCAGGTGGCTCGCGAGTTTTTGAATTTTGGTGCCGGTTCCGCCGTCGGGGGGGTTCTGGCGGTGGCGTTGGCCCGAGAACTCTCCCCAGTCCTCACGGCCGTGATTGTTGCGGGCCGGGTGGGGTCCGCTTTCGCTGCCGAAATTGGCACAATGCAGGTCACGGAACAGATTGATGCCCTCTATATCCTGCGAACAGACCCCATCGACTATTTAGTGATTCCCCGACTTCTCGCCTGCTGCATCATGGTTCCGGTTTTGACCCTCTTTTCCCTCATTATCGGCATGAGCGGGGGGTTATTGATTGCCACCACGCAGTATAGTATCGCTCAGTCAGTCTTTTTAGAATCAGCCCGCAACTTCATGGGCATCAGTGACCTCCTCAACGCCGCCATCAAAGGAGGGGTGTTTGGTGGCTTGGTGGCCATCATCGGTTGCAGTTGGGGACTAACCACCTCTGGAGGGGCCAAAGGAGTTGGGGAATCAACCACGACAGCGGTGGTGACAGCATTGATGGCAATCTTTATTACCAACTTCTTTCTCTCCTGGGTCATGTTCCAAGGGATGGGAAGTGCTTCTCTGACGTTATAATTTTGTTCTTTATGACTATTTTTGGCTCCTATGCAATCCTCTAAACAGCATCCATTTCGACGGTTATTACATTATGCCCAGGGCTATAATGCGGAGATTTGGAAAGCCTGTCTCTGCTCCGTTCTCAACAAGATTTTTGACCTCGCCCCCCCAGCTCTAATTGGTTTGGCAGTCGATATTGTGGTTGAACAAGAAAACTCCTTTTTGGCCAGTTGGGGCATTGAGTCTATCTTAGCTCAGTTGCTTGTGTTATCTGTCCTGAGTTTTCTGATTTGGGCATTAGAATCCCTATTTGAATATGCCTATCAGCGACTGTGGCGGAACTTAGCCCAATCGATTCAACATGATTTACGGCTCGATGGCTATCAGCATTTGCAACGGATGGAATTGTCCTTTTTTGAAGAACGCAGTACCGGCGCGTTGATGGCGGTACTCAACGATGATATCAATCAGTTGGAGCGCTTTTTAGATCGAGGAGCTAATGAAGTCCTACAAGTGTTGACAACTGTGATTGTCATTGGCGGAGCATTTGTGGTTCTGACTCCGAATATTGCTGCCTTAGCCTTACTCCCCATTCCCTTTATTCTTTGGGGGTCGATTAGCTTTCAAAAACGGTTAGCCCCCCGCTATGATGCCGTTCGAGAAACGGTCAGTACCCTCAATTCTCAGTTATCCAATAACTTGACCGGTATCACCACAATTAAGAGTTTTACCTCAGAAGCCTATGAAACCGAGCGGATTCGGCAATTAAGTAATGCGTATTCCCAAACTAATCGACGAGCAATTTCCCTCAGTGCGGCGTTTGTCCCCTTAATTCGTATTGTCATCTTGGTGGGCTTTACCGCTATTCTCCTATTAGGAGGATTAGACGCCGCCGCTGGAACTCTAGCAGTGGGCACGTATAGCACCATGGTTTTCCTGACCCAGCGTCTATTGTGGCCCCTAACTCGTTTAGGAGAAACCCTAGATTTATATCAGCGATCGCAAGCCTCAACCCGACGGTTGTTCAAACTTCTTGACACCCCCATTGCTCGACATCCCGGCTCAAAATCCTTACCCGTTGAGCAGGTTAAAGGGGAAATTATCCTCGATTCTGTCACCTTTGCCTATCACGATCGCCAACCGGTCATTCAAGACTTTTCCCTCTCCGTTCTCGCCGGACAAACCATTGCTATTGTGGGGGCAACCGGTTCAGGAAAAAGCACCATTGTCAAGTTACTGTTACGACTTTATGAGATTAAATCAGGTCATATTACCCTAGATGGCTTAGACATTCAGGATATTATGTTATCCGACTTACGTCGAGCCATTGGTTTAGTCAGTCAAGATGTCTTCCTCTTCCATGGAACCGTCGCCGAGAACATCCGTTATGGCAGTTTTGAGGCCCGAGATGAGGATGTCGTTGCCGCCGCCACCATCGCCGAAGCCCATAGTTTTATCCAAGAGTTACCCCAAGGATATGAAACCATCATTGGCGAGCGAGGTCAAAAGCTCTCAGGAGGGCAACGACAACGGTTAGCGATCGCCCGAGCGGTCTTGAAAAACCCACCGATTTTAATTTTAGATGAAGCCACCTCAGCCGTAGACAATGAAACAGAAGCCGCCATTCAACGGTCTCTAGAGCATATCACCCAAAATCGCACCACAATTGCCATCGCCCATCGTCTCAGTACCATTCGCAATGCCGATTGTATTTACGTCATGGATCGCGGTGAAATTGTCGAACAAGGCTCCCACGAACACCTCCTAAACCAATCCGGCATTTACGCCAGTTTATGGACCGTCCAAATGGGAGAACTCATCAAGCATTAAGCCCCCCCTGTTCCCTATTCCCTTCTCCTCCCCCTCTCTTCCTCCGTGTCCTCTGTGACTCCGTGGTTCCCCTATTGCTAGCTTGCCTAGGGCGACCACAAGGGTACGCCCCTACGTCTTTTCTCTTGCCCCTCCCCCCCTGATACCATAGAAAAAACCTCGAAGCCCGAAACCCTTATGAATGTCTTAAGCCTATCGGCGACATTTCCCTATCCGCCGAGTCGGGGGGGAACCCAAGTGCGGACCTTTAACTTATTAAAATATTTAAATCAATATCATCCTGTCACCTTAGTCACCCAGCGACAGGCGGGGGTGACCGACGAAGAGATTGAGGCCCTGCGGGGGTATGTGAGTCAACTGGTGCTATTTGAGCGTCCCCCAGCCTTAACCGGAGGAGCGTTAAACAAAGCCAAACGCTTTGCTGGCTTTTTTCTGGGGGGAACACCGCCGAGTGTCTTGTCTTATTACTCCCCAGAAATGCAAGCTTGGGTCGATGAAGCCGTCAACTCCGGCGACTATGATGCCATTACCTGTGAACATAGTGTTAATGAAACCTTTGTCCGGCCTCAATGGGGCGATCGCCTAAAAACCATCGTCAATGTCCATAGTTCCATTTTTGGAACCTGTCAGCAACAATTGGACACCGAAACCGCCGAACATCCCCTGCGCGATCGCCTCAATCTCCCTCTGCTGTTTCGCTACGAGAATCGCTATTGTCAGAAATTTAGTAATATCGTCGTCACCACCCCCGAAGATGGGGCCCAGATGAAACAGTTTAATCCCGACAGTTGCATTATGGTGATTCCTAATGGGGTAGATGTCGAGTTGTTCCCCATGCGATCGCAGGACCCGGGTGGCCATCGTCTCACCTTTGTCGGTGCGATGGATAATATCGCGAACATCGATGCGGTAACGTTTCTGGTTCGGGAGATTTATCCCCAGGTGCGATCGCGCTATCCTGACACCACCCTAACCCTGGTCGGGTCGAATCCCGTCCCCGAGGTCCAAAAACTGGCCGAGGTTCCGGGAGTCACCGTGACGGGACGCGTTCCCTCCATGTCTGACTCCCTGCATCAGGCCACCGTTTGCGTCGTCTCGATGCGTATCGGCTATGGGATTAAAAACAAAACCCTCGAAGCCATGGCCGCCGGAACCCCCATTGTGGGAAGTGATGCCGCGTTAGAAGGGTTAGAGGTGGATGGGAAGAGCGTTCCTCAGCGGGCCTTGCGGGCCAATCAGGTTCCCGAGTATGTTCAGGCCATCAGCCATCTGTTTGAGAATGAGAGTTTGCGTCAGGACCTCTCCCAGCAGGGACGGGCCTATGTCGAAGAGCAGTTTACTTGGCAACGAGCCGGACAACTTTATGAGCGGGCGATCGCCGCTCAGCGTGGGGTTTGCCCGGAGACTTGAGGCTCGTGGTAGTCTAGGAGGCAGACATGGATATAAAATTCAGCGATAACCAAGACTCTAACCCAATCTATCTCCCATTCAAGCTGTTTGAGACCCCAATTTGATAGTCCCCGATTTGATAGTCCCCAACGTGAGATCCCAGTTTGATAACTCACGTTGACCCCCAGTTGGTAGATTTGGGCACCGAGGTCTTCTAACCCAGACCGCAGAGCCATTGTCGCTCAAAGGCTTCGGAGCTGCCCGGAAACTGTATGATTTGGAAAAAAACGTAACTTAATAAGGAGTGCTTATGCGAGCAGTGTTAATGGCTGGAGGATCAGGAACACGTCTACGTCCCCTGACCTGTGACCTTCCCAAGCCGATGGTGCCGATCCTAAATCGCCCCATCGCCGAGCATATCCTCAATCTCCTCAAGCGTCACAATATTACAGAAGTTATTGCAACCGTTCATTATCTTCCCGATGTGATGCGGGATTATTTTCAGGATGGTAAGGACTTTGGCGTTCAGATGACCTATGCGGTGGAAGAGGAACAACCTCTGGGAACCGCTGGCTGCGTCAAGAACGTTGAGGACTTGCTCGATGATACCTTTGTTGTCATTAGTGGTGATGCCATCACCGACTTCGATCTGCAAGAGGCGATCGCCTTTCACCGAGAAAAAGGCTCTAAAGCCACTCTCGTCCTCAAGCATGTCCCTAACCCAATTGAGTTTGGGGTGGTGATTACCGATGAACAACAGCGAATTGTCCGCTTCTTGGAGAAACCCTCCGCGTCTGAAATTTTCTCCGATACGGTGAACACGGGGACCTACATCTTAGAACCCGAAGTTCTCCAGTATCTGCCCTCTAACCAAGAATGTGACTTCTCGAAGGATTTATTTCCCACCCTGCTGGATAAAGGGGAACCTCTCTATGGTTACATTGCCGAAGGTTACTGGTGTGATGTGGGCCACCTTGAAGCCTATCGTGAGTCTCAGTATGACGCCTTGAACCGTAAGGTTGCGATCACCTATCCCTATGAAGAACGAGAACCTGGGGTTTGGGTGGGCCAAAACTCGTTTATCGATGACAGCGTCAAAATCAAGCCCCCAGTTCTAATTGGGGAAAATTGCCGCATTGGTCCGCGCACGAACATCGAACCCGGAACCGTCATTGGGGATAACGTCACCATCGGTGCCGATGCGGACCTGAAGCGTCCCATTATTTGGAACGGTGCCATTATCGGCGATGAGGTGCATTTACGCGCTTGCACCATCTGTCGCGGCACTCGCGTCGATCGCCGGGCCCATATCTTGGAAGGTGCTGTCGTTGGCCCCCTCTCTAGCGTGGGAGAAGAAGCGCAAATTAGCCCTGGTGTGCGTATTTGGCCAAGTAAAAAAGTTGAGTCTGGGGCGATTTTGAACATTAATCTGATTTGGGGACAAACGGCGCGGCGTAATTTGTTTGGCCAGCGAGGGGTCAGTGGTTTAGCCAACATTGATATTACCCCCGAGTTTGCTGTCAAGTTGGGAGCCGCCTATGGCTCTAGCTTGAAACAGGGAGAACAGGTGGTGGTGTCCCGAGATCAGCGGAGTATTTCGCGCATGGTCTCGCGATCAATTATTGCGGGCATTATGTCGGTGGGGGTGAATGTGCAAAACTTGGAAGCGACAGCGATTCCCCTGTCCCGTTCCTTTGCTCGGGCTTCCCGCAATGGTATGACCTCCCGTCCGACGATCGCAGGGGGGATTCATGTGCGGATTCATCCTGATCGCTCTGACTCGATTTTGATTGAGTTTTTTGATGCCAATGGCATTAACATTACCAAATCTAAGGAGAAAAAAATCGAAGGGGGGTATTTCAAGGAAGACATCAGACGGGCCCAAATTGCCGAAATCGGGGATATGACCTATCCCAGCCAGGTGTTGGAGATGTACAACACCGGCTTTGAGAAATTACTCAATGTTGAGGCGATTCGTCACAGCAACAGTAAAATTGTCATCGACTATGCCTATGCCGTCTCGGGGGCAATTCTACCGATGTTGTTGGCGAAGTTTGGCAGTGATGCGGTGGTCTTGAATGCCAGCCTCAATCAGTTGGCGTTGGCGAATGAAGAACGGGAAGGTCTGTTAACTCAGTTGGGCCAGGTGGTGGAAGCCTTACGGGCTAATTTTGGGGCCCAGGTATCTGCCAATGGTGAGCAGTTTATTCTGGTGGACGAGTCCGGCTTACCGATTCGCGGTGAACAACTGACCGCTTTTATGGTGAATATGATTCTGACGGCTCACCCTCGGGGCACGGTGGTGGTTCCGGTGCATACATCGAGTGCTATTGAACAGATTGCTCGCCGTCATGACGGCCAGGTGATTCGCACCAAAGCCAATCCCACGGCCTTGATGGAGGCTTGTCATACCAATCCGAATGTGGTCTTGGGGGGAAGTGGGGAAATGGGCTTTATTTTCCCGCAGTTACACCCCGGCTTTGATGCGATGTTCTCCATCGCTAAGTTGATTGAGATGGAAACTCTGCAAGGGCGATCGCTCGGACAGATTCGCGCGGAACTCCCCCGCGTCTATCACCGCTGTCAGACCATTCGTTGTCCCTGGACGGCGAAAGGGGCCTTGATGCGTCATATGGTGGAAACCCACTCGGCAGACCGTATTGAGTTAACGGATGGGGTGAAAGTCTGTGAGCCTCAGTCGGATAACTGGGTTCTGATTTTACCGGATGCCGGGGAACCGGTGGTGCATATTTTCGCTAATGGTGACGATCGCGATTGGGTTGATGAGATGCTTCTGGATTATCGGGGCCGGATTCAGAAGTTTGTCGAACAACAACAGGGGGGCCAGAATTTACCCCTGGATGAGATTTAGACTGGCATCCCGGAGACAGATTAAGGTAAGCTGAGAGGCTGAGGAGACCACGGCTGAGAGTTTTGGTCTGCGGTTCCTCGCCTCGCTGCCTTGAGTCGCTCTCAGGATGCCCTGAACTGTGAAGAATTTAGTCCAATGAATAGCTGTATTTTTATGGCGGAGATTGTTCAAGATCCGCAACTGCGATACACGAGTGATACTCAGACGGCGATTGCTGAGTTATTGGTGCAGATTGACCCACTCCGGGATGGGGATGCACCGGAAACGCTCAAGGTGGTGGCCTGGCGGAAGTTGGCTGAGGTTGTCCCCCAAAATTTTCATCGCGGCGATCGCGTGGTGATTGAAGGCCGTTTGGGTATGATTCTCTTCGATCGCCCGGAGGGGTTCCGTGAGAAACGAGCTGAGGTAACGGCTCAGCGGATTCATCTGATCTCTCATGGGACTGGGGGAGCGGCCCCGATGACTCCTGCACCGGGAGCTTCGATGGCTTCTCCGGCCCCGGTTACGCCGATTAATACCTCGGTGAACGCTCCCATGGATGCTCCCATCAATCCAGCTACCCCTGGCGCTTCTCCTGATGAGCCGCTATCGGATGATATTCCGTTTTAGTGTCTCATGGTGGAGTTTGACCTGATTGATGATCCAACGACCCCCTCCCTGCCGTCTGAGGTCTGGGAGGGGAGTTTGGCTTGGCCGG